>NZ_LT607803.1:3622228-4307450 GCF_900090195.1 Variovorax sp. HW608 | reverse complement strand
GGGGGGGACCTTTGCGACACGCTCGGCCATATCGAGCACCTTTTCCTCGAGTTCCTCAGGAGCGAAAGCGCGATTTGCAAAGCCTTTCGCGACGGCTTCCGCTCCGCTAATGGAGTCTCCGGTGAGCATCATCTCCATCGCGTTGCGCAGCCCCATCAGCCATGGGTGGAACTGCATGTCAGGCGGGCTCATGCTCCGCACCGGCGGATAACCGATCTGTGCGTCGCTCGCGACGTAGACCAGATCGCAGGCAGTTGCGAGCTCGCTGCCGCCTGCGAGGCAATATCCGTGGACCTGGGCGATCACCGGCTTCGCGAGATCCCAGATCCGGAACGCCCCTTCGACGACATGCCGCGGCCACTGGCCGAGCCCGTCTGGCGTGTAGTACGGTTGGCCCTGGTCGTTTCCTCCACCCAGTTGATAACCTGAAGAGAAGCAAGTACCGGCGCCGCGGATGATGCTCACACGCACGGAATCGTCCCGGTCGGCCGCCTCGAGCGCCGCGAACAACTCAGTTCGGAGAGCGTTGGAGAGCGCATTGCGCTTGTCGGCTCTGTTGAGGGTCAACCTGCGGACCAGGGGGCGCGGGTTGTCGATGAGAAGTAGGGATTCGGACATAGATCACTCAAAGAGTTGAGGGGTTCAGTTCGGCTTGAACTTCACACGTTCGATCTGCCTCGCCCAGATCGAACGGTCACGGTTCAGATCCGTTCCAGTACACGTCCGGTGGAACTGGCTCAGGCAGCTCGTAACTAATCCCGTCTACAGCAGCCTGGAAGGACTGGTCCTGCAACAGCGCATTGATTGCGGCATTGAGTTTCAGGATACGGTTGGCGGGTGTGCCGGACCTGGCAGCAATCCGACTTTTTGGGCTTACAAGGACGGCACCTGCGCAGTGGCCGCTATGTTGAATCACACCACAGCTGCTGCCCCCCCGAAAGCAGCGCTCGTCTCAGGGCATCGGACACAAGACGCTGGCCGTGCTTTCCGACACGCCGTTGTCTCGCGAGCTGTCGAAGGTGACGCGCGGGATGGGACTCTCTTGTTCAATTCGTATCGTTCACTCATTGGTGTCTCAGGGTACTAGAGGCAGTTTGTCCGCGGGCCATTCCGCTGCTCAAATGAGGATCTGTCACATGGCACGAGGCTGGCTCACGAGGGGCTCGCCAGCGCTTGGCTCAGATGTCAGCCGCGAAATTTCAGCAGACGCCGTTGACGCGAAATTCATCTATCTCCTCGCCGCTGAACCCGAGGTCTGCAAGGATGGACATCGTGTGCTCACCTGGTGCGGCGATGCGGCCCGCATAGCCGGGTGTTCCGCTCATCCGTGGCGCAGGGGCGGGCTGCGTGATACCGTCGATTTCCAGGAACGCGCCCCGTGCCACGTTGTGCGGGAACGCCGGCGCCTCGCGCATGTCCAGTACCGGTGCGATGCAGGTGTCCGCACAGCCCAACAACTCGCACCATTCGTCGCGTGTACGCGTGAGAAAGGTCTCCTCGAACACCCGCCGGGTCTCCGGCCAGCGCTGTTCATCCCACTGGCTCTCGACCAGCGCTTCAGGCAAGCCGCAGCGGCGCAGCAGCTCACGATAGAAGTTTCCTTCGACCGCCCCGACCGCCAGCCACTTGCCGTCGGCGCACCGGTAGCAGCGATAAAACGGCGAACTGCCATCGAGGAAGTTCGCACCTCGCTCCGCTTTCCAGCGCCCCATGGCAAGGTACCCGTACAACATGCTCATGAGGAGCGCGGAGCCATCGCTCATCGCCGCGTCGACCACTTGCCCGCGACCGCTGCGCTGCGCTTCGATCAGCGCGCAAGCCATGCCAAAGGCAAGGAGCATGCCGCCGCCACCGAAGTCTCCGACCAGGTTCAATGGCGGCATCGGCGGTCGGTCCGGATCGCCCATGCCATACAGCGCGCCGGAGATGGCCATGAAGTCGATGTCGTGGCCGGCCCGGTGGGCCAACGGCCCCTGCTGACCCCAGCCTGTCACTCGCCCATATACGAGAGCCGGATTGCGAGCCATGCAGGTGTCCGGCCCCAGGCCTATACGCTCCATCACGCCCGGCCGAAAGCCCTCTACCAACATGTGAGACTGCTCCACGAGTTTGAGAACCACCGAAGCGGCGCCTGGACGCTTCAGGTCCAGCGCGATCGATCTGCGCCCGCGCTGCAAGACATCCGCCGCGCCGGACCCTGCGCGCGGCCGCTCGCCCTTGCGCTCAACGCGGATCACGTCCGCGCCCATGTCGGCCAGCAACATCGCGCAGAACGGAGCTGGACCGATCGCGGCGATCTCGACGACTCGCGTTCCCTTGAGTGGCCCCTGCATGTCTATTCGGGAAGGATGCCGGCTCGCTGAACCACGGACGTCCACTTCTTCGTTTCGGCGGCCTGGAACGTGGCTAGCTCCGACGGAGTTGTCAGCGCTACTTCAGCTCCTTGCGAAGCCAAGCGTGATTTCAGTTCGGGCTGACTCAGCACCCTTGCCGTTTCGGCGTACAGCTTTTGCACAATGTCCGATGGGGTGCCGGCCGGTGCATACAGCGCGAACCAGGTATAGGCGTCGAAGCCCTTGACGCCGCTCTCGTTCAGAGTTGGCACTTCCGGCATAGCTTCGGTTCGCGTCCCGGTACTCGCGGCCAGTACCTTCAACCGCCCCGCCTTGACGTGCGGAATCACGACCGGACCGAGCTCGATCATCATCTGAACTTGGCCGCCGATGAGGTCCGTCATCGCTGGGCCGCTTCCGCGATAAGTGATCGGCACGACAAACAGGTTTGCCATGCTCTTGAGCAGCTCCATGTTGGTGTGCTGCGAGAACCCGTTTCCCGTCGACGCGTAGGAGTACTTGCCTGGATCGGCGCGAACCTTCGTGAGGAATTCCTTCATACTGTCGACGCCCAGACTGGGATGCACGACGAGGTAACCAGGCATCTTCACCAGCCTGGCCACGGGGGCGAAGTCCTTGTCAGGGTCGTAGCGCAGCTTCTTGAACATCCCCGGGGCCACTGACATTGGCCCCGTGGAGCCCACCACTAGCGTATAGCCGTCGGGGGCAGACTTCGATGCCGCCTCCATACCGATGGCCCCCCCTGCCCCGGCACGATTCTCAACCACGAACGGCTGGCCCAATGCCCGTTGCAAGCCTTCTGCCAGCGCCCGCGCCACATAGTCATAAGGACCACCCGGTGGAGCAGGCGCGATGATCTTGATAGGGCGGCTTGGCCACGTGTCCGCGTACGCAGCGACGGAGATCGTCATCGCAGCGGCTACGGCAAGTATTCGAAATGCTTTCATGCCAGTCTCCTTCGGTAGCTCTTGTTGAAGGGGCAAATCGGCGTCAGCGGAAAGATGACCAATACGACTGCCGTTACCGCAGGCGCGGTACACCGCCGATCATCGGTACCGAAGGCGATCGCGGCAAAGGACGATTCGTCACGTGGCGTGAGCTTTAGTCACGCGACCAGCAGCGCGCCTATGTCCCACGATAAAGCCTTGAAGGCGAACGGTTAGCACCCGGCTCAGTATTGCGCGGGGATAGGGGCCGAGATGCTAGGGCTGGGCTAGAAGGCGCCCAGTCACCTACAGATTCCACCCTCTGGACCGGGCCCATTCCTCGATCGATCGTTCGGTATCACAGCCTTCCTGCTCCAGCCATCCGCAGAACGTGGCGATGAGGGGGTAGGCGTCGGATTCTGTGGCGAAGCTGGCGTAGTAGTCGCGGCGCTTGATACCCAGCGGGCCGAAGGGCGCGCACAGCTTGCCGGAGATGATGTCGTCGAGGACGAGGAACAGCGGAACGAGCACGATGCCGAGCCCCTCGCAGGCCGCCTGCAACGCGAAGTACATCTGCTCGAACTTCAGCGAGTTGGCCGGACGCACCTCGCAGACTCCGGCTGATTGCAGCCACTCGTGCCAGGGATAAGATTCGGTCGCGTAGTTGATGATCGTATGTCGCGCGATGTCCTTCGGCTCGAGCAAAGCCCCTCCTTTGAGTAAGTCGACGTGGCATACGGGAAGGATGTGCTCCGACATGAACCGGGCCGCGCCACAGTCCGCCGCCATGGCTTCATGTGCACCCCGAATGGCAACGTCGTAAAGGTCGGCCTGGAGATTCGGTCGTTCCAACGACGTCATGAGACGGATCTCGACGTCCCGGCGGCGGCGCTGGAACCCTGACATTCTGGGAATCAGCCAGCGCATGGTGAAGGCGGGGGGCGCGCTCACGCGCAGGCTCGTCGATGACCGCTGCCCCAGGACGTACATTGATGCCAACGCAAGCCGATCCAGCGCGGCGGTGACCTCCGGCAGATACCTTCGCCCCGCGTCGGTGAGTGTCAGTTGCCACGATGATCGTCGGAACAGAGGCCGGCCGAACCATTCTTCGAGCAGCGCCACCTCTCGGCTGATCGCACCGTGTGTGACGCAGAGTTCTTCGGCCGCCTCGGTGAAGCTGACATGCCTCGCCGCGGCTTCAAAAGCGCGCACCGCATTCAACGACGGAAGTTTCCTGATCATGTCCCCTCCTTGCAGAGACTGGTTGCTTCGGAATGGCCAAACTTGCATGGCGACCTCGCCCTCTAGGCAGCGGAGGACTCTGCAGGCCCGCCCCGAATAGCGCAAGATTCTGGAAAGTGCGGTCAATGCCAAGCGCTGCGCGGCGATGACTGGACTGCGCGCGAGCGAGTGCCCATTGAATTCGATGGCCCCGGCCTGGCAGGGGTAGAGACCCGACAGGCAATTGAACAGGGTGCTCTTCCCGGCGCCATTCGGGCCGATCACCCCCAGATTTGCCCGCGCTGGAAATTGAACGAAACACCATCGAGAGCGACGATCCCGCCAAAGCGCACCGTCACTCCATCTATGCGCAGCAAAGGTTCACGAGGTGCTCTGCGGTTCAAGGCGTCCGACCACTCAGATAGGGTCCCAGCGGAACACGTCACCCGAGCGGTCCAGGCTGTGGTACTGCGCCCGCAGCGCCGGCAATGCGTGATCGGCCACGCTGCGGGGGGTCCAGCCCTCCCCTCGGTGCACCGAGCGCACCGGCCGCGGCTGGCTCATGAGAAAGATTTCGTTGTTGCGCACAGCGAAGATCTGGCCCGTGGTGTCCGCTGCGAAATCGCTTGCGAGGCACACAGCCAGCGGTGCGATCTTCGCCGGCGTCATCTCCTTCAGGCGATCCACGCGTGCTTGCTGCTCCGGCGTGTCCGTGGGCATCGAGGCGATCATTCGGCTGAAGGCGAACGGCGCAATGCAATTGGAACGCACGTTGAACTTGCGCATGTCCAATGCGATCGACTTGGATAGTGCGGCAATGCCCATCTTGGCGGCCGCATAGTTCGCCTGACCTATCTCGCCGATCAGCCCCGAGGTCGAGGTCATGTGGACGAAGCAGCCGGACTCATGGTCCTTGAAATGGTTTGCGGCCGCGCGGCTCACGTGGTAGCTGCCGTAAAGGTGCACCTTGATGACCGCGTCCCACTGGTCATCACCCATCTTGTGGAAGAAGCCGTCGCGCAGAATGCCTGCGTTGTTGACGACGATGTCGAGGCGACCGAAAGCATCCAGCGCGCACTCCACCATGCGCCGTCCGCCCGCCGCATCGGCCACGCTGTCGGTGTTCGCGGCGGCCTGACCGCCCAATGCCTTGATCTCGTCCACCACGGCCTGGGCCGGCCCCGCGTCGCGGCCTTCGCCATTGAGGGCCGCGCCAATGTCGTTCACGACCACCCGCGCACCTTCGCGCGCCATGGCCAAGGCAATGTCACGGCCGATGCCGCCGCCCGCGCCCGTGACCACGGCCACCTTGCCTTGCAGAATTCCGTCGGCGCCCGCCGGCGCTTCCTGTGTGCTGTCCATATGATTGCTCCAGTTGGGTCTTGCCGCGGTCATGTCGCGGCGGGCCAGTTGAAAAGGGGTGCCTGTTTTTCCAGCAGGCGATTGACAGCGGTGCGATGACCCGGGGTGCCCATGGCCAGCGCCTGCGCCTGGGCCTCCGCGTCCATCAGGGCAGCGAGTTCGCCGCCTTGCGGCGCCAGGTTGCGCTTGATCATGCTCACGGCAGCCGGTGAAGCCTGGACGAGGCTGCACGCGATTGCACGGGCGCGCACGAGCAGAGCGTCGGCAGCGACGATCTCCATCACGATACCGAGGCGCTGCGCCTCCTCGGCATCGAATTCCCGGGCTGACAGCATCAGTTCCTTGGCTCGCTGCACGCCGACCACTCGAGGCAGCGTGTAGAGGCAGCCGCAGTCAGGCACGAGGCCGACGCGCAAGAACGACGCGCTGAATCGCGCGCGCGGCGTGGCGAGCACGAGGTCCGCCGTGAGAGCGAGGCTCAGACCTGCGCCAGTCGCCATGCCGTCCACAGCCGCAACTATCGGGCGGTCGAGCGAGATCAGGTCGCGCACCCAATCGTTCATATCCTGGAACCGCTGCAGCCAGCCCTCGTTATCCAGGCCCGCGCCAGCAAGCGCCCGCAGGTCGCCACCTGCACAGAAGTGCCCTTTCGAGCCGGCCAGGATCACAGCCCGCACGTTGCGGTCACGCCGGATGGCAATGATGGCTTCCGCCAACTGTGCGCGCATGATGGGATCGAGCGCATTGCGGCGCTCGGGCTGGTTGAGCGTCAGCTCGGCAACGCCTTCGTTAACGTTGAGCATTACGCTTCGCAGTTCGCTCATGGCGCCTCCACCTGTTGCAGCGAAACCAGCGCCTCGCCTTCGAGCTTGATCTCGCCCTGCTCGTTGGTACTGGTGAGCGCCACGCGCGCCAAGCGCTCCGGCGCCTGCTCGACGATCTCGACAACGTGCCCGCTACAGCGGATGCATTCGCCGATTCGCGTGATCGCCGCGAAGCGCACCTCCAGACTGCGGATCGCACGCTGGGGTACCCAGCGCGTGAGCACGTGGCCAAGCCAGGCCATGGAAAGCATGCCATGCGCGAAGACGTCCTGCGTGCCGGCTGATCGGGCGTAGTCGATGTCTACGTGAATCGGGTTATGGTCCCCCGACGCTCCGCAATAGAGCGCGAGCGCGAGGCGTGAGACTGGCTCCGGCTCGAAAGCGGGCAGTTCAGCCCCCACTTGCAAGGATTCGAATACCTTCATGCGTGTGCTCCGACTGGATGGCGCACGACGGTCACGAATCGCAAGTCAGCGACGTGCGTGCCCGCCTGGTTGCTGACGCGCGTAACACGCGCGACGAATTCGAGCGCGCCGCCCTTCTTGTCCCAGATGTTCTCGATGCGCGGCTCGAAAGTGAGCACATCGCCCGCATAGGCCATCGCGTGATACCGGAAGCCCTGCTCGCCGTGCAGCAGGAAGCGATAGTCGAGGCCCAACAATTCGCGCACGGCGGCCGGATTTGGCCCGTCCATCTCGAGGCAGAACAGGAAGGTGGGCGGCACGGGCAAGCCGCGGTGCCCTACGGCGCGAGCGGCCGTCTCGTCCGTGTAGATTGGGTCCGGCTGGCTCGTTGCCTTGGCAAAAAACCGCAAGCGGCCAGCTTCTACAGCCACCGAGAATGGTGCCAGAGCATGCCCGATGAAGCGCTTGTCGATCACGCTGCTGCCCTCAAGCGCGCTGGTAGAGCGTGACGACGCAGGCTCCGCCAAGCCCCAGGTTGTGCTGCAGCGCCACGCGCGCGCCTTCGACCTGGCGCTGATCGGCCTGTCCCCTCAACTGCCACACCAGCTCTGCGCACTGCGCCAGGCCAGTGGCGCCGAGTGGGTGGCCCTTGGACAGCAGCCCGCCCGAGGGATTGACGACATAGCGGCCGCCGTAGGTGTTGTCGCCATCGAGCACGAACTTCTCCGCCGTGCCGGGTGCGGTCAGGCCCAGCGCCTCGTACGAGATGAGTTCGTTGGCCGTGAAGCAGTCGTGCAGTTCGACGACATCCACATCTTCGGGACCGACGCCACTGCGCTCGTAGACCCACTTCACCGCTTGCGCTGTCATGTCATACCCGACCAGCTTCCGCATGTCGTTGCTTTCGAAACTGGACGGCGTATCGGTGGTCATGGCTTGGGCTGCGATCACCACGCTCATGTCCAGACCATGCTTGCGCGCGAAATCAGCCGAACACACGATGGCCGCTGCCGCGCCGCAAGTTGGCGGGCAGCATTGGTAGCGCGTCAGCGGATCGAACACCTTGGGCGATGCCATCACCTCTTCGAGCGAGAGCACTTGTCGGAACACGGCCAGCGGGTTACGTGCCGCATGCTGGCGCGCCTTGACGGAGATGCGCCCAAACGTCTCGGGCTGAGTCCCGTACTGCGCCATGTAGTCGCGCCCTGCGCCGCCGAAGAACTGGGCGGCGCGCGGGGTCTGCGGCTCGTAGCCCTGGTGCGCGGCCATCGTGTCGGCAAAGCGCTGCATGGGCGACGGGCGATCGTCAAAAGCACCCTTCAGTGCGCCGGGAACCATCTGGTCCATGCCCAACGCCAGTGCGCACTCCACCGCGCCGCTCTCCACCGCCTGACGCGCCAGGAACAGCGCGCTGGAGCCGGTGGCGCAATTGTTGTTGACGTTGAAGACCGGGATGCCGCTCAGCCCGACCTGGTACAGGGCTGCCTGGCCGGCGGTGGAGTCGCCATAGACGTAGCCGACATGTGCTTGCTCCACGAGCTGGTAATCCAGCCGGGCGTCATCGAGGGCAAGCTTCACTGCCCGCGCGCCCATGACGTCGTAGGGTTCGCTGGTGCCCGGCTTGGTGAATTGAATCATGCCGACGCCCACGACGTGGACGGGGCGGTTTTGGTAGTTCATCGATCTTCCTTGGAGGAAATGCAAAAAAAGGGGATCACACGGTTGCGCGGGACAGGTACTCATCGCGCAACCGAGTCTTCAGGACCTTGCCGGCCGCCGAGAGCGGCAGGCTTTCGACAAAGGCGAAGCTTTTCGGGCACTTGTAGCCTGCGAGGCGTGTGCGGCAGTGGTCGCGCAGGGACTCGCCATCCGACGTTGCGCCCGGCCGCAGGATGACGACGGCGTGCACGGCTTCGCCCCACAAAGCGCTCGGCACGCCGATCACGGCGCAGGCGGACACGGCCGGGTGCGCCATCAGCGCCGCCTCGACCTCCGCGGAGTAGACGTTCTCGCCGCCGGTGATCACCATGTCCTTGAGCCGATCTACCACGTAGATGTGGCCGGCGTCATCGCGCCATCCTGCGTCGCCCGTATACAGCCAGCCGTCGCGTAGCGCGGCTGCGGTTTCGGAGGGCTTGTTCCAATAGCCTTGCATGACGGCCACGCCGCGCAGCACGATTTCACCGACGTCTCCCGGTGGCAAGTCGCGACCACCGGAGTCGATGATGCGGAGTTCGGCGCCGAGGCCGACACGCCCCACGGAGCGCACTGCCTCGCCCATCTCCTTGCGGTCTGCCTCGGTGAAGGGGCCCAGCACACTCACCACGCCGGAGGTCTCGGTCATGCCGTAAGAACTGCAGAAGCCAACATGCGGGAGCGCGTGCATGGCCCGATCTAGCAGCGCAGGAGGCATGGGCGACGCACCGTAGGAGAGCCGTTGCAGGCTGCGCAGCCGGCCGGCGTGGAACGCGGGATGGTCCAGCAGCATCTGAAGCATGCTGGGCACGAGCACGATGTCCGTTACGCCGTGGCGCTCGATCGCCTCAA
The DNA here is from genome assembly GCF_900090195.1 of Variovorax sp. HW608. Taxonomy (NCBI): domain Bacteria; kingdom Pseudomonadati; phylum Pseudomonadota; class Betaproteobacteria; order Burkholderiales; family Comamonadaceae; genus Variovorax; species Variovorax sp. HW608. The sequence continues at coordinate 4,297,812 of NZ_LT607803.1, read as the reverse complement.
TCACGGTTTCAGGGCGGAACTGCGGCTCCATGACATTGCTCGCGCCGAGCACGAGCTGCATGACAAACCGAAATAGCCCGGAGACGTGAAAGAACGGCGTCACCAGCAAGGCCACGCTGTCGCGTGGGCTGAACATTTCCGCCAAGCGCGTGAGCGCACCACACCAGAGATTCGCGTGCGAAAGCATCACGCCCTTCGGGAAGCCGGTGGTGCCGCCCGTGTACAGGATGGCCGCCAGTTCATTGCCGCCGCGCCGCACATCGGTGATCGGTTCGCAGGACTGCAGCAGCGCTTCGTAAGAAAGAAGCCCTTCCGCATGAGATGCGTTGCCGGCATGCACGACCTGGCGCACGACTGCCGCGGCAGCCCGGATCGCATCAACGAGCGGCAGGAAGGCGTCATCCACTACCAGAACGGCCGAGCCGCAGTCAGTGAGCGAGTACGCTATTTCGGTCACGCTCCAGCGCGTGTTCACGGGCGCCGCGACCGCACCGGCCCACCAGATCCCCAGCAGCAATTCGACATAGCTGTCGGAGTTGTGCGCCAGGATCGCGACACGGTCGCCGGCGCGCACGTCCAGGCCCTGGAGCATGCCCGCGACCCGGCCGGCGCGTTCAGCCAGCTCGCGAAACGAGTGCGTCTTGCCCGCGTAGATGGTTGCGGGCTTTTCCGGAAACTGCTGCACGGCCCGATGCAGTCCTTGGGTGAGGTACATCGTCGTCATTCCAGTGTGATGCCCAGTTCTTGCACGAAGGCCTTCTCTCGAGCGAACTCGCGCGCTGCGGATTGCGCATAGGCTTCACTACCCAAGTACTCGGGCACCTGGTCGTTCTGTTCCATCAGACGAAGGTAGGCAGGATCGCCCATCGCCTTATGGAAGGCGTCGTGCAGGCGCGCCACGATCGCAGGATCCATATTCCGCGGGCCGATCAGGCCAATCGGTGAGGTAACGACGATGTCGTAGCCCAATTCCTTCAGTGTTGGAATCTGCGGCCAGCGCTTCGGCCGCGTCTCGCCCATCGTTGCCAGGACGCGCACTTTGCCCGACTCGAGCAGCCCCCCCCAGCCGGCGTCCGAATACACGGCAAGGTGGCCACCCAGCAGGTCGTTTGCCACTTCCGCCGTTCCCTTGTAAGGCACGAAATTCAGGCGCACGCCGGCTGCCCGGGCGAGGCGCTCCAGGGCCACATGGCCGCTGCTGCCACGACCGGTCGCACCGTAGGCGATGGCGCCGGGCCGGGCGTGGGCGTCATCGAGCATGTCCTTGAGGGTCCTCCAGGGAGCATCGTCGCGCACGACGATCCCGAACGAGAACCCGCTCAAGCCAATGATGTAAGTGAAGTCGTGCAAGGGGTCGTAGCTCACCTTGGTGAGGTGCGGCAAGCGCAACAGGGTGCGCACCGCCAACGCGATCGTGTAGCCATCGGGTGCCGAGTTGCGAGCCATCGCGACCGGCGCGAGCGTGCCGCCATTGCCCGGCCGGTTCACAACGACGATAGGCTGGCCAAGGTCCTTCGAGGCCGCAGCGGCGAGCGCACGCAGCTGTCCATCGGAAACTCCGCCGGCCGGAAACGGCAGGATGAGCGTGATCGGGCGGGCGGGAAAGTGATCGGCCGCACGCGTCGGCACGGAGGCCAGCAGCGTGCAAGCTGATGCAAGGGCGAGAAACAGCCTGCGACCACGCAGGGTCGGAAAGGCGGCATGTGTCGTGATGCGGTGCATGGTCAATCCTGTTAACCGTTGTGAGAACGTGCAGAGCGAACGCTGCGCAATGTAGGTCCGCCAGCACGAACACGCGAGACAAGAACGCTCAAGCTGCATGAGATTTCCTGACAACTAAGCATTGCACTCACCTCTCTTCGGCCCGATACAGCGTCACGACGCAAGTGCCGCTCTTGTGATCCACGGAGTGCTGCAACGCCGTGCGGGCGCCGTCCACCTGCCGCAGGCGAGCCGCGCCACGAAGCTGCCACACCAACTCAGTGCACTGCGCCAGCGCGTTCGCCGCCCCGGCGTTGCCAAGGCCCAGCAATCCCCCAGATGGATTGGTGACCACGAGCCCCCCGTAAGTGTTCTCGCCGTCGAGCACGAATTGTTCTGCGCTGCCCTTCGGCACAAGGTGCAACGACTCATAGGCGAGCAGTTCGCTCGCAGCGCAGTCGTCATGCAATTCGACCAAGTCGAGATGCTCCGGCCCGACGCCAGCCTCCGCATACGCCTTCCGCGCTGCGCACTCGCTGGCCCGCGGCACATCGTCGCCACCGACCATTCGTTCGACGCCCTGAGCGGCAATGGACACACGCTTGTCGAGCCGATGCCGGCGCGCGAAGTCCGCGCTGCACAAGACCGCGGCCGCAGCGCCCGCGCGGGGCACACTGCATGTCAAACGCACAAGCAGCTCCTCGAATGCGTCCGACCTCGGGATCTCTGACAGTTCCATGCCACGCCGCTCGGGCGCTAGCGGATTCCGCGCGGCATGCAACCGGGCCTTCCCCGCGATGCGCGCGAACGTTTCCTTGCGCGCTCCAATCAGCCTCATTTCAGTGCATGGGGAGCAGGCCGGGGCTTCGACGTGGGCGCCGCTTGGCTTGGAACAGGCGCCGCCCGCCTGCACGCCCAGGACGAGCGCGCACTCCAATGACCCCTTCGCGACTGCTTCGCGAGCCCGACATAACGCCTGGGCACCGCCGATGTCATCTGGGCTCACACGGAATGCAGGAATACCGGCCATCTCCGCAGCACAGGTCGCGGCGAAAGGCCAATCCGCGCCCTGGTTTGCGGAGGCCACCAATGCGCGTTGCACCAGGCTGCCGTTCAGTGATGCGTCGGCCAGCGCCGCGCTAGCGGCGTGTGCGCCCAGCAAAGCGGCATTGGTGTCCGGCTGCGGGACAATGAAAGGGGCCAGGCCCACGCCGGCCACATGTACGCTGCGGTTCATTGCCATTGCAGCCGATCAACGTCCGTAGACCTTCCCAAACAGCTCCCAGTAGGTGCCGGTGAAGCGCATCATCTTCATGCGTTCGAGCGGAAAGTAGTCATCGGCGCTTGTCTTCACGTTGATGCCCGGCAGCAACATGGGCAGGGTGACATCAAGGTTAGCCGCGTGCTTCATGATGTTCTCATGCGTCAGGTCGTCGCCTGTTTGGCGAATCACCTGCACCGTGGCCTGGACGAAGTACGCCTTCATCGCCTTCGGACCGGAGCTTGCATTGGAGAGCGCCCCGGAATATGGAGCGGTGTTGCCAATCCTGATCTCTGTGTCCGACGCGCCGGCGTCGTACTTTTTCTGCGCGAAAGTCGTCGTATAGGCGGCCAGCGCCAAGACCGCGGCCCACGCCGCGAATCTGAACATGATCATTTTGTCTCCTCGTTAATTGGGAATGTTCGCGCTCGCCTAGACGTCTACGTCGGTGGACAGCGCGATCGCCTTCTGCTCCTCGAGCGCAGTCAGGCGCGCGAACAAGGCCGAATGCAGGGCTTCGTAGGCATCGCTGCCCAGGGCTAGGCGGCGCGGCGCCTGTGGTTGGTCGGCACAGGCGATCATGGCCTTCGCAATCTTCTGCGGGTCTCCGCGGAAGGCCTGCAACCCGGCGGCGGCCATGCGACGCCGCATCGCGCCCACGGTCGACTCTTCATAGGCGGGCAGCGGTTGCGCGCGCTCGGCGCTCGATCCCGCCCAATCCGTGCGCGCGCCGCCCGGCTCCACCAGCGTAGCCTGGATGCCGAAGGCCGCGACCTCGGGAATGAGCGCTTCGATGAAGCCTTCGATGCCCCACTTGCTCGCGTGGTACACGCTCAGACTGGGATAGGCCACCTGCCCTCCCACGCTGGATACCTGCAAGATGCGCCCACCGCCTTGCGCCCGCAGGTGCGGCAACACCGCCCGCACCAACCGCATCGAGCCCAGCAGGTTCACGTCGAGCTGGCGGAGCAGCTGCTCGTCGCTCACCTCCTCGGCCGCGCCAAAGAGCCCGTAGCCCGCGTTGCTCACGACCACGTCGATGCGGCCAAGGTCGGCGAAGGCTTTGTCGACAACGAATCCGATCGCCGCGTTGTCAGTAATGTCGAGTTCGCTGCGCCAGAGGCGATCGCCGAATCGCACTGCAAGCTCACCGAGCGCGCTGAGCTTGCGCGTGGTGGCAGCCACCCGGTCACCCCGGGCGAGGAGCTGTTCCGCCAGCGCGCGCCCGAAGCCGCCGCTGGTTCCGGTAATGAGCCAGGTCTTGTTCATTTGCTTGTCCGTTCAAGATCAGGGATTGCCGTGCATGAAGGGGCAGCGGCCCTTAGTTTCCGTCGCTGTGTTCTCGTGTTCAGGGTGGCCTGCGAGCAGAGGAAGACGCTGGACCTCCGCCATCAACTGACGGGCGTGAGCCATCGCGAACTCCCGACTTGCGGGATTCGTCGCGATGATCAGATGCCCGGCTGCGAGGCCGTCGAACGCTTTGGCAGCGACCTCCGCGGAATCCTGCGCATAGGGCTCGATCCGCGCGGCAGCCTCGACGGACGAACCGATTAAGGCCGCGACGCGCTCGGTGCGCACCCACCCTGGAGTCAGCAACGACACCTTGATGCCGAGTGGAGCGAGATCCCGCGCCGCTGTTTCTGTCAGCCCCAGGGCCGCGAACTTGCTGGCCGTATACACACTCATCGGTCCGACATGAGGCGGCACTCCCAGCGAGTGCTCGGACCCGGTGTTCAGGATGAACGCTGGGCGGCCGGCACTGGCGGCCGCCTGCAGTTGCGATGTAAAGGCATGGATGCCATGGAAGAGTCCCAACACGTTGAGGTCGAGCACCTGGCGGGCCATAGCGGGATCGGTCGCATGCAATGCGCCTGGAACACCCCGACCGGCGTTGTTGCACAGTACGTTGACGCCGCCGAATCGCTTCACGACATACGCCGCAAGGTTGGCAACGTCCGAGTACTGCGTCATGTCGCAACGCCGCCACTCGGCCCGGCCGCCGCTGATGGTGATTGCATCCACCGTGGGCTGGGCGTCCTGCACGTCGCCAATGAGAACGGCCGCTCCGCGGGCCGCTGCTTCGATCGCAAGTGCGCGACCGATGCCGGCAGCCCCTCCGGTGACGACGACGACCGCGTTGTCCAGCGTCTTCATGGCTCAGGCAACCGCCAGCGGCAGCGACAGCAGTTGGTTGATCATCGTATTGCGGCCACGGCGCGGCTCGCCGTCCGGCCGCAGGCGGATACCGCGGCGATGCATCTCCTCGAACAGGATGCGCAGCTCCAGCTTGGCGAGAGGCGCGCCCAGGCATGCATGGCAACCGCCGCCGAAGGCCATGTGGTTCTTCCGCGAGCGTGACGGATTGAAGCGATGCGGCTCCTCGAAGATCTCGGGGTCACGATTGGCCGAGACAAAGTACAGCTGCATTACGTCCCCTTCGCGGATCTTCGTGCCGGCGAACTCCAGATCCCGCGTAGCGACGCGCGCCATGTTCATGGCCGGCGTGATGTAGCGTAGGAACTCGTCCACGAGAGCGTCGAGCGTGCCGTTGGCAACTGCTTCGTCGGTCATCCGGGCGATCGCCTCGTCTTCCACGATCATGCGCATCGCTTGGGCCATGGCCGTGTGAGTCGTCTCGAAGCCGGCCAGTAGCAGCACGCTGGTGAAGGAACGGTACTCTGCCTCACTCAATTCGCCACGTTCCTGCGCCTGCGCAAGCGCGGTGGCCATGTCATCGACAGGCTCCCTCAGCTTCGCGGCTCGCAGTTCCCACATGTAGTCGCGGATTGGGTTATTCACCGCCCAGAAGGTCTTGCCGCCGTCCGGCACCTGCATGGCGGCGAAGATGTCGAACGTCCACTTTACGACCCGCAATTCCTCGTTGCGAGGCACGCCAATCACCCGCGCCATCACGCGCGATGGGATCAACGCCGCCACCTCCGGCACAAAATCGCCACCGCCCTTGGCGACGTAGGCATCCAACGCCTCGATCACGATCGGCCGCACCCAGCCGTCGAAATTCGCGACCACCCGGGGGCCGAAAGTCTTCGCCACCCCCCGGCGGAGTTCCCCGTGCTTGGGAGGGTCATTCCAGAGGATGTTCTCGGGGTTCTTCCCCGGAAGTGGAAAGTAGGGGCCATGGTTGGACGTGAACGTCGCGGGATCACTTTCCACCGCAGCGATGTCCTTGGCCCGCGTCACGGCCCAGAAGCCGCCGTTGAGCGTGCCGCGCTCAACCGGTTGCCAATAGAGGCCCGACATGGCACGAATGGCATCGAAGGCTTCGTGAGGCACGCCGGCCACGAAGGTTTCCTGGTTGGCCAGGTTGGGAATCTGTACGGCGGCTGCGGCGCTCATGCTGGTCTCCTTTGTCGCGATTCGCGGCCGCTCAACGGCGGCCGAAGGTTTGCCGGTTGCCCAAGTCGATCCAGATCGACTTGGTTTCGGTGTATTCGTCAAGCGCGTGCGGGCCGAGTTCACGGCCCAGACCGCTCTGCTTGAACCCGCCGAACGGCATCGTGTGGTGAACCATGCGGTAGGTATTGACCCACACCGTTCCGGCGCGCAGCCGGCGCGCCATGCGTTGGGCCAGGGCGGAGTCGCGCGTCCATACCGCTGCCGCAAGGCCGAAGTCGACGTCGTTAGCGAGCGCGACGGCCTCAGCTTCATCAGTGAAGCGGATCGCGGCCACGACCGGGCCGAAGATCTCCTCCTGGGCCAGACGCGACCGGTTGTCCACGTCGGCAAATACCGTGGGCCGCACAAAGAATCCCGCGCGGGTGGCCGACGCATGGTCGCGATAGCCACCGGCCAGGAGGCGCGCGCCTTCCGACTTGCCGATGTCGATGTACTCCAGTACTTTGCCCAGTTGCGCACGACACGCCAGCGGGCCAACCTCCGTCGTCGGATCCAGCGGATCGCCGAGACGCAGGGTCTCCGCTGCGGCAGCTAGCCGGCGCGTGAATTCGTCATAGATGCTGTCCTCGACCAGCAGCCGCGAGCCACCCATGCAGGTCTGGCCGGTGGCCGCAAAGATGCCGGCCATCGCGCCATGCACGGCGTTGTCGATGTCCGCGTCCTTGAAGACGATGTTGGGCGACTTCCCACCGAGCTCGAGCGTCACGCGACCGATGCGGTCAGCAGCGGACTTCAGCATGGCGCGGCCGCCCTGCGTGGACCCGGTGAAAGCGATCTTGTCCACACCCGGATGAGCTACGAGCGGAGCGCCCGCGGTCTGGCCATAGCCGGTAAGCACGTTCACTACCCCCGGCGGAAAGCCAGCTTGCATGCAGAGCTCCGCCAGGCGCAGCGTGGAGGTCGGCGTCACTTCCGACGGTTTGATCACAAGCGTGCAACCGGCGCCCAGTGCCGGGAACAGCTTCCAGGCGAGCAGCCCGAGCGGCGTGTTCCACGGCGTGACGGCCGCCACGACGCCGAGCGGCTCGCGCACGGTGCTCGTGCTCATGTTCGGGAAGCCGGTTTCGATGGTCTCGCCGTGCAGGTTCTCCACCAAGCCGGCGACGTAGCGTGCGTGCGCGCCGAGCATGAACGTGCCACGGCTCATCTCACCGATTAGCTTGCCGTTCTCCTGAATCTGGATCCTCGCGAGTTCGTCAGCGTGCTGCTCGATGAGATCTCCCAATCGACGCAGCAACGCGGCGCGTTGCGCCGGTGGCGTCTGAGGCCAGCCGCCACTGTCGAATGCACGGCGTGCAGCTCTCACGGCACGGTCCACGTCCTCCGCCCCCGCTGAGGGAATGCGGCCCCATTCGCGGTCCTCGTAGGGATCGACGCAGCGGAACGTTTCACCGCTTTGCGCAGTGACCCATTCGCCATCGATCAGCATCCGGTAGTCGCGATCCGAGCTGGCGTCGAATCGAGTAGAAACATGGGAAAGGTTGCTCATACAGGTACTTGAATGGGTGAAGGGGTGGAGGGGTTTTGCCACGCGGCGCACGCCCCATTGGCTCCGCTCGCCAGGTAGTTCAGCGGCACTGAGATGTCGGCCAGCATCGAGGCCGCAACGCTCGCTTCGCTGCCGACGAGCTTGCGCGCAGCAGCAAAGTCCCGCGGACTGGACACGACGTCGGCTGCAACCGGGACGCCTGCCTTCAGGTACCAGACGCTGAAGCGGCTGTCGGCCTGCGGGTCTCCGCGCACCACGCGCTCGCAATCGGGCGTGTAGATGCCCACGCTTTGCAGCCGCGCGTCGTACTGGTTCGACCAGAACCATGGGGCCGCGCGAACAGGAAGCGGCCTTCCGGTGAGCGCGGCCGCGGCGATGCGCGCCTGCTGCAAGGCGTTGTCCACCGACTCGATACGGCGCAGCGCCCGATCCGGTCCGCAGTGCTGCCGTGCGCAATCTCCGATGGCGAGGATGCAGGGGTCGCTGGAGCGGCAGGCCGCATCCACGAGAACACCCTCGGCCACCTCGAGCCCGGCCGCTTCCGCCAGTTCCGTTCGTGGCTGCTGGCCGATTCCCACCAGCAGGGCGTCGCACGCAACACGCTCTCCGCCCGCGAGGACGACCGCCGTCACGCGCCCGTCCGCTGCGAACTCGAATGAGGAAATCTGCACCGCCAGCCGGACATCGACGCCGCGCGATTCGTGCAGGCGCCGATAGAAGTCCGAAACCGGCTCCGATGTGACCCGCGCCAGCAACCGCGGCTGCGCTTCGAGCACGGTCACTTGCAACCCGAGCTGGCGGGCGGCCGCTGCGGCTTCGAGCCCGATGTAACCGCCGCCCACGATCACCAGCTTCGAGCTCGTGCGCAGGCTCTCCTTGAGCGCAGTGGCGTGCGGCAGTGTCTTGAGGTAGTGGACGTTCAGTGCACACTCGATGTCGTTACCGACAAGGCGCCGTGGCTGGCCACCGGTCGCGAGGATGACGGCGTCGTAGGGAAGCTCGAGCCCATGATGCAGGCGGACGCGCCTGCTCTCTCGGCCAATAGATTCAACCGAGCCCGACAGAAGTTCGATGCGCTGCTCGGCATACATGTTGGCCGGCCGGAAGGCCAAGTCGGCTTCGGTTGCCCCGCCCAGAAGGTAGGCCTTCGAGAGCGGCGGCCGTGCATAGGGCACGCCCGCCTCATCGTTCACCAGCGTGACGGACCCGGTGTAGCCACAGGCGCGCAGTTCCATCGCGACCTCGGCGCCGGCCTGGCCCGCGCCGATGATCACGATAGCGCCGTACTCGCGGGCTTCAGCGGTACTCATTTCTGCGAACGCGGCACGTGGACGACGAGACCTTCGAGGGCCGGCGTGAGACGCACTTGGCACGCGAGGCGGCTGCACACCGTTGGCATCTCTGCCGTGCAGTCGAGCATCTCTTCCTCGACGGCGGAGCGGGCGGGCAATGCCGCAAGCCATTGCTCATCTACCATCACGTGGCACGTGGCGCACGAGAGCTCGCCGCCACAGTCAGCGACGATGCCGGGAACGCCGTGGCGACGCGCAACCTGCATCACGGATTCATTCTCGAGGCCTTGCACGGTCTGGCGCTCGCCGGTGGCCTGAACAAAGGTCACGGCGGTCATGCAGGCCGTCCTGCGCGCTTGGCGATGTGCTGGAAATTCATGGATCTGTCTCCTGCCGATTCAATCGTTGAATGACAGGGATGCTGCCGCCCTCAGGCGACAGCGTCCAATAGAAAGATGCGAGGTCTCAGATACAGGTTCGGTATGGCGCGCGCCGGCTCAGCGCGCAGCCGATTCCGAGAGCCATGGCAGACGGTCCACAGCGGTGTAGACCCGCCCATCTGCGATCCGGCGGGCAGTTCGCACGAACGCCGCACAACGTACGACGGGATTGACGCCAGCCTGGTTTTCGATGGCAGCGGCGACATCGAGCACGCCACATGGGTGCCCGATCCGGATCGTGCCCGTGGCGTGCACATCCGTGCTGACAAGCTCATGCGCCACGCTTCCCTCCAGCATGGAAGCAACGCCTAGGCAGGCGCTTCCTGTACCCGGATATGCCTTGTGCACGTTACCGCCCCGCGCGTAGAGACGTGCGCCGATGTCACACTCATGGGCCTCGTGCCGTTCGCCCGTCGCATGGTCGTGCCAGGACCGCGGCGCGCTGACGATCGCCAGCCAAGGCGTGGAAGGCGGATTGCGGATGGCCGACTCCATGTCCTTCGCGATGCCGGAGAGCAGAGCAGCTTCCAGCCGTATGCGCTCGCACAACTGCATCAGTTCGCGGTTCGCCTGCATCGCCAGCGGGTCTTCGGTCCCCGCCACGCCAAGGTCCTCGGCCCGCACATAGCAGACCAGGTTTGCGAGATCAACGATGGAGACCTCGAGCTTCCTGCCATCTACGACCAGCCGATCGCGTATGCGCCCGGTCGGAAGCAAACGCCCCGTCGCACCTCCCGCCAGCTCCCTGAAATCCAACCGCACGGGCGCACCGGTGCCGGGCACGCCATCGATGCGCTGGGACCCTAGCACGCGGGCCTTGCCGTCCTCACCCACTTCCACTTCGGCGTGAATGATCTGGCCCAAGTTGGTGGCGTGGATGCGCACCGAAGTGATGGGCGCGCGGGGCGCCACCAGTCCTTCATCTATGGAGAACGGGCCTATGGCCGCAGAGATGTTGCCGCAGTTGATGTCCTGGATGACGGTGGCTCGCTCGGGAACAACCTGCAGGAAGGTGTAATCCACGTCCGCATCGGGCCTCGTGGCGGGGCCTACGATTGCGAACTTGCTGGTCAGCGGATCGGCGCCGCCGAGGCCGTCGATCTGACGGCGATCGGGGGACCCCATCACAGCCAGCACCCAAGCGTCCAAGTCCGAAGCGCTTCGCATCGGTGGCAGGTCCGAACGCTTCACGATAGCGGCCTTGCTGGTGCCGCCCCTGTAGTAGGCATATGCGGTTGCAAACTGTTCCATCATGACCTCCCTCACTCCATGCGCAGCTTGTTCTTGGCAATCAGCGCCTGCCAGCGACGACCCTCGCGAGCGAGTTGTTCCGCATAGTCTTGCGGGGTGTGTTGCGACGCGATCTCTACTCCGGAGATCGCCATCCGCGCGCGCAAGGCATCGTCCGCCCACACCTTCGCCAACGCGGCGTGCAGTTTCTGGATGACATCGGGCGCAACGCCACTGGGTACTGCGAGCCCGACGTGCATGTCTGCATCGAACGCAGGGAACCCTGCTTCGGCAAACGTGGGGACATCGGGCACCGCAGCAATTCGCTTGTCGTTGGCGATTGCCAGGACCCGGAGTTCACCGGACCGAACGTGAGGCAGATAGGTATTGAGCGCGGCAAACGCCACTTCCGTGTCGCGGCGCACGAGCGAAGTTGTCATCGGCGCGCCGCCGGGGTACGGTATGTGCACCATCTGCACATCGTTCTGGGCCATGAACATTTCGGCAGCCAGGTGATAGCCCGTGCCGGCGCCGGCAGACGCGTAGTTCACGGCGCCGGGGTGGGCTCGCAGGTAGCTCACCAGCTCACGCACGGTACGCACCGGCAATTTGGCGTTCACGATGAGGCCAAGTGGGAATCGGGCCAGCACACCGACGGGTGCGAGGTCTTTGCGCGGGTCGTAGCTGAGGTCCTTGCGCAGCAGGGCCGCGGTCGCCATGTTGAACTCAGTGCTCATGAGCATCGTGTAGCCATCTGGCGGCGCGTGCGCGACCACATTGGCAGCGAGCGTCGAGGCGCCTCCGGGACGGTTCTCCATCACCAACGGCTGGCCCAAGCTTCGGGCCATGATCTCGCCGGCACTGCGACCAACGTAGTCCGCGATGCCGCCCGCGGACGTGGGTATCACGAGCTTGATCGGACGGCTGGGGTAGGACTGTGCCCGCGCGACATGCGCCAGCACCGAGCCACCCAACATAACGAGAGCTGTGCGTCGATTCATCATCATCTTTGTCTCCTGATCAATATTCAATGTTCCCGGGTGGCGCCGCAAGTTGCGCAGGCTCCTAGCTCGACACTCCGTTGCTTAGAATCCAATGACGAGCGCGGCGGAGTTACGCGACGAGGAGACCCGAGGTGGACATCAAGCAGCTGCGCGCATTTCTGGCCATCGCCGATACCGGCAGCATCACCCGTGCCTCTGAAACCTTGCACTTGGTGCAGCCCGCGCTGTCGCGCCAGCTGCGCATGCTCGAGGAAGAACTGGGCACTACGCTGTTTGAACGCACCGCACGCGGCATGGACCTCACAGATGCAGGTGCGCGCCTGATCGACCGGGCGCGGCGCGCGCTGCGCGAAATCGATGGCGCACGCACAGACATCCTGGCCGCCAACCCGGGCGCGGTGCGTGGCCCGGTGGAACTGGGCCTTCTGACGAGCCACAGCGAGCTCGTCGCCGCTCCGCTGGTAGCCGCGCTTCGGGCCAGCCACCCGGATCTGCTGCTGCGAATCTTCACGGGGTATTCGGACCGCTTGCGCGAGTGGCTGGAGTCGGGTGATGTCGGCTTGGCCATGTTGACCGACTACAAGCAGTCGAGCCAGTTGGACATGCAGCCGCTGTTCGCGGAGCAGCTGTGCCTGGTAGGCGGCCCGGCTTTGGAAGACCATGGATGCGAGCCGATCGGGTTGCAGCGCCTGGTAAGCCTGCCCCTGATCCTGCCGACCTTCTACCGGGGGCTGCGCCTGATCCTCGACCACGCCAGCGAGGCCCAGGGCGTCAAGCTCAATGTCGTCGCCGAGACCAACGACACGCGAGTGCAGAAGGAGCTGGTGCGACTGAACCTCGGCTATGCAGTCCTGCCCATCAGTATCGTGGCCCCGGAGATGGCCGGCGGGCAGGTGCGGTTCACGCCGATCGCCGGCGAGGAGCTCCAGCGCCGCACCGGCATCGCCGTGTCGATGATGCGCCGCAACTCCCTGGCGGTTCGCGCCGTGGCCAACGAGCTGAATAAGCTCACCCGGGCCCTGATCCGGGAGGGCCGTTGGGTGGGGGCCACCTGGCTCGGCGAAGACTGACGCGAAGAGGGTCAGGCGTCCGCGCATTCGATCACGCCATCCTTGCGCAAGGCCGCGATCTCCTGCGGCGTGTAACCGCCGACCTCCTGCAAGACCTGCGCGGTGTCCTGCCCTATCGACGGCGCTGGCTGCATTAACCTCATCGGCTCCTCCTCGAACTGGAAAGGGAAACCCTTGGCCAGCGAGCCATCCGGCAGCATCCCGATGGCCTCCCGCCAGGCGATGCCCCGTCTCTGAGCGACTGCGCGCCCGTCGCCAACGGGCGCAGCAGCGATACCCAGTGCAGCCAATGCCTCTACGGCCTCCTCGGCCGTGCGGGTTGCGATCCACCGCGCCAAGCGATCCTGCATCAGGCCTACGGCTGAATCAGCGACCAATGCAGCCAGCGACGAAAGTTGTCTTTGCTCCACACTGACGGCAATCCATGCATGGTCCCGGGCCGCATAGCAATCCTGCAGCGCATAGAGCGGATCCACATTGCCCCGGGGCTGGCCCGAAGCCCCCTGCACGAACCGCTCGCCGAGCAGGAAGCTGGTCAACTCGCGCTGTGAAAGGTCCAGGTGTACTCCCTGGCCGCCCTGGGCTGCAGGCCAGGCTGTGGCCACCATGCCCGCGGCAAAGATCGCGACGACTTGGTCGGGATAGTTCAAGTCGCGACCACTCACAGTAGGGGTCCCGCCGTCATAGCCCGTTTCCGCGGCAAGGCCGGACATCGCTTCGAGCGTGGTGCCGAACGACACCCGCTCGGCGTCCGGGCCGAATTCACCATGGCTGGACAGCGAGGCCAGGATGATGGAGGGGCGCACCTCGCGTAGCTGCGGGTAGTCGATGCCGAGCTTGGCCAGCACGCCACGCCGGAAGTTCTCCACGACCACGTCAGACCGAGCCACCAGACGCATGAACACCGCCCTGCCCTCAGGCCGTTTGATGTCGATGCCGATTCCCTGCTTGTTGCGATTGGTGAAGCGGAAGAACGGCGAATCGCCGGCGCCCCCCGGCCCGCTCCAGCGCCGGAACGGATCGTGATAACCCGGCGATTCCACCTTGATCACCTGGGCGCCGAGGTCAGCCAGCATGGCCGAGGTCGCCGCGCCGGCGGTAATGATGCCCAGATCCAGCACCCTGCATCCCGCGAGAGGACCGTTCATGCCCACGCCTCCTCTTCCTGCACGTTACGCGCCGGAATCCGACCGGGCGCGAACAGCTCTCCTCCCCAGAGGACCGGAAGACGTGGCATGGACACGTTGCCCGCATCCGAAGCGACGGAATGCACAAACCCACGCGCCTTGTAGTGCGGATCCTCCGCCAGCTCGCCGGCGCTTTGCACAACGCCCAGGGGCAGCCGGTGCCGCACGGCGAGCGCATTCACCTCGGCGCGTGTCGAGTTGGTCAGCGAAGCTTCGAACAGCGCCGAGAGTTCGGCCGCGTGGGCGGCGCGACCTGCGGGCGTGCTGAACCGAGGTTCCTGCAGGCGCGGATCACCTAGCATGTCGCGCAGCGTCTCCCACTCGTGCGGTTGGTAGACCACGGCCACCCAGCCGTCTGCGCATCGCACGACCGGCCAGCTCATAGCTTGGCCCGACCGCGTGGCGGGCATCTCGCCAATTGAAACCGTCGCCAGGTTCTTCCAGTTCAGCCACAAGGCTGTCTCCAACAGGCTCACCCGGACGGGTGCGGGTACCGGCCCCCGGCGGCAGAAGGCCGCCACCATGCCGGTGTATGCGGCAAGCCCGGCCGAGTATGCAACCTGGTGACCGGCAAGCCGCACGGGCTCGCGCCCATCGTCGCCGACCAAGTCCAGCAAGCCGCTCTCCGCCTCGACGGTAAATTCGCTGGCCGGCCGATCGTGGGCATGCTGGAGGGGCAACATGCTCATCTGAACGATTGCCCGCGGAGCATCTGCAATCAGACCCCGGCCGAGCGCATCGGCCGCGGCATCGCGCAGCCAGCCATCCCCCAGCAAGGCATTCGCGCTGCCCGCCAGTTCACGCGCCAGCGCTGTGGCGGCGTCGCCGGCTACGCCCGTCACGATGTTCTTGCCGGCGCCGAGAAACGCATGGAGCGCAGAAGCCTCTTCAACCGCGGCGCTCGAGTCGGGCAGCGCGGACTCGCCGGCAGGCTGCAGGCAAATGACCCGTGCCCCAAGGTCGGCAGCGATTCGTCCCGCGAAAGCCACCGCCAGCCGCACACCCCAACTGCTCCGTGCAGAGACGGCCTCGAGCACGACGCGGCCTTGAAGCGGCCGCGTCATGCTTTTTCCTTGAAGGCTGCGATGCCTTCCGCCTGCGCCGTCGTGCGCGCCCTGATCCCCACATTGAGGCCCATCGCGTAGTCGAAGGCCGGCTCCAACTCGGCGATGCGCCTCGGGACCATCTCGAGCGCACGCTTGCTCTCGGACAGCGCGACGGCGTCGTGCCGGGCAATCCGCTTCGCCAGCGCATCGGTGGCGCTCTCGAGTTCGGCCAGCGGCACACTCTGGTTCACCAGTCCCCACTGGACGGCCGTGCGACCGTCGATGCGGTCAGCGGTCAACACCATCCAGGCCGCATGTTTCGCGGGCAGCACCATCTGCGTCGAGGGGCCCGCCATCGCGGGGTACATCCCGAAGCCGAGTTCGGGCATGCCGATCAGCGCTTCGTCTGCGGCAATCGCGAGGTCGCACACATTGATCAACGACACGCCGCCGCCCAGCGCGTAACCACCAACGGCAGCGATGAAGACAGCCGGATGGCGGCGGATTGCCAGCAATACGTCCACCCATTCGCGGGGCGCCAGCTCGCGTTCGCGCTGGCTGGCTGATGCGACCTCCTTCAGGTCTACGCCGCTGCAGAAGCTGCCGTCCTGTCCCGCGATAACCAGGACCTTGTGTGCGCCGCGGGCTCGTTCGAGGCATTGCAGCAGTCCTTTGCGCGCCGCCCCGTTCATGGCATTGCGTTGGGCCGGCCGGTTCAGCCGGATCAGCCCGTAGTCGCCACGGTCTTCCAGTAGAACGGGTTCTTGCAGTGCGCTCATCGAGCATCCTCGCCCGCCGGCTCGAAGACCGGAATCGAAACCTGCTCGTTGGCATCACGGAATGCCACACGGACACGCTGGCCAATGCGGATGTCATCGTTCGCAATACCCACTAGGTTGGTGAAGATCAACGGGCCTTCATCCAGCTCGACCATTGCCACGTTGTACGGCAGCTCGTCCGCGAAGCCCGCGTAGTATTTCTGATGGAAGACGACCCACGACGCGACGGTGCCAAAACCGGAGAGCTCAGCCCATTCCCATTCCTTGGAGAGCGTGCGCGGCGCCACGGGCGAAGGCGGAAACCAGAACTCGCCGGTCGCTTTATCGCGCTGCATGAGCAGGCGATGCTCACGGCAGGCATTCCAGAAGGGCTTGCTCCATACGTCGATGACGGGAAGCGGCTTGCGGTAGGGGGTCAGCGTCTCGCTCATGGACTCAGTTCCTGAAGATGATGGAAGTTGCGCAGTTGGTCGCGCAGATGTACTGGAGGGCCTTGCAGTCCACGATTTGTCGTTCGCCAGCGGTGCCGCGTAGCTGGCGCACGGCCTCGGCAATCAGCGCCCAGCCTTGCATGTACGACTCCGACAGGTGGCCCCCGCTGGTGTTGGTGGGCCAACGGCCTCGCCCGAGTTCGAGCATGCCGTCACGCACGAATGCGCCGCCCTCGCCGCGCTCGCAGAAGCCCATGCCCTCCAGCGAGAACAGCACGGTTGGTGTGAAGTTGTCGTAGATCATCAGGCCGCTCAGGTCCTCGCGCGTAATCCCCGAGCGCGCATGGACCTCGCGGGAAACCTCCTGCAACGCCGGATGCCACAAGTCCGGATGGAAGGTGGAGCTGTTGTCGTAGGTGTCGCGGCGCGCAAAACCACTCACATACACCGGTTTCTTTCGCAGGTCGCGTGCCCGCTCGGCTGTGGTCATGATCCACGCCACGCCGCCATCGTTGATCAGGCAGTAGTCGTTCAGTCGCAGCGGGTCCGCAATGAACCGCCCCGCCTGGTGCTGCTCCACCGTCAGCGGCTCCCGCATCACCGCGTCGGGGTTGAGCATGGCGTGCTTGCGGAACGCCACCGCCACATGCGCCAGATCTTCGGAACGTGAGCCGTATCGATGCATATGGTGCCGCCACATCATCGCGTGAAGCGCACCGGGCGATGTCATGCCCCAGGGCGACCAAGTGTTGTCGCCCCCGCCATAGTTCATTCGCTGCGAGCGCCCGTTATTGCCATACACAAGAGCGACATAGTTGGCTTCGCCGCAGGCAAGCGCGTTGGCCGCCAGCTCGAGGGAAATCGAGGCGAAACGGCCATGCACGGGCGTCTGCATGGTGAAGCGCGGGTTGAGCCCCGCGACTTCGGCGAAGCGCTCGAACGACGGGATGCGGCTGACGATCAGCCCGTCGATCTGTTCCGGCCTCAGGCCGGCGTCCTCGGCGGCGCGCTGAAGCGCGTCCGCGCCCAGCCCATAAGCATCCGAATCGGGGAAGGATCCATAGGCCGTCGTTCCAACGCCGACGACGCAGGTCCTGTCGCGAAGCGACCAATCTGACATTCGATTCCTCTCAAGTTGAACGCCGGATGGCGTGCAATGGAATCGTCGATCAGGACCCCGCCGCAGTCCAATAGAAAGGCTTGAGGGTCCGCATAACCGAACGGAATAGGCCAGTCCGAGACCAGTAAAGGCGACAGACGAGCATGTCGTTGAACACCCAACTTCATGGCGTGCGGCGTCAGATCAGCGCTAGACGCGCCGCGGATGACCAACAACACAGGCGCAACAATACTGCCGAGCCGACCCGCGAAATTCGGGCTCTGGAACGCGCAGGCGCAAGGAAAGAAATCCGCCGCAGGAAATGCTCCACGGCTTCGTGAATGGCGCGAGTGACATCCACGTGGACCGCCCCACCCGCTTGGTTCCGCACCGGCGTTCCACCTGACGCCGCCGAGCGATTCACCTGGTCTGCGCCAACGCTCCAAGGCACCCGATCAGCATCAGGCAATACCGCCGAAACAGATGTACTTCGTCTCGATGTACTCTTCGATGCCGTACTTCGAGCCCTCACGGCCGATACCGGACTCCTTCACACCTCCGAACGGCGCGAGTTCGGTAGACATGCCGCCTTCGTTCACGCCCACCATGCCGACCTCTAGCGCCTCGGCAACGCGCCATGCGCGCCCAACATCCCGGCTGTAGAAGTAGCCAGCCAGGCCGTATGGCGTGTCATTGGCCTGGGCGACAACCTCGGATTCATGCTCGAAGCGCTGAAGCGGTGCCACAGGCCCGAATATCTCTTCATGGCACATGCGCATCTCGCCCGTGATGCGGGAAAGCACCGTGGGTTGGAAGAAAAGTCCGCCAAGTTCATGCGTGGTGCCGCCAGTTTCGACTTGGGCACCGCGAGCAATGGCGTCATCCACCAGTGCTTGGACCTTTTCCAGGGCCGCGCCATTGATGAGCGGGCCTTGCTGAATGCCTGGCGCGAGCGGATCGCCGGTCTTCATGCCGGCGACCGCCTGGCTCAGCATCCTGCAGAAGCGGTCATACACACCGGCCTGCACGAAAATGCGGTTGGCGCTGACGCAGGTCTGACCTGTGTTTCGGAACTTCACCGCAATCAGTCCAGCCAGTGCGGCATCCAAGTCGGCATCGTCAAACACGATAAAGGCCGCGTTCCCGCCCAGTTCCAAAGATACCTTCTTGACTGTTCCGGCGCACTGCGACATGAGCAGCTTGCCCACGCGCGTGGAGCCAGTGAAGGACAACTTGCGCACTGCCGGGTGGGTCGTGAAGACCTCGCCCACCGGGGCTGGCTTGGCCGTCGTCACGATGTTGAATACGCCGGCCGGTACGCCCGCCCGCAGCGCCAACTCACCCAGGGCCAAGGCCGACAGCGGTGTGTCCTCGGCGGGCTTGAGCACCACCGAGCAGCCCGCGGCCAGAGCGGGTCCGGCCTTGCGAGTAATCATGGCGCTGGGGAAGTTCCAGGGCGTGACCAGCGCGGCGACGCCTACGGCCTGCTTCACGACGACCAGGCGCCGGTCGCGAACGTGGGGCGGGATGACGTCACCGTACACGCGCTTGCCCTCTTCTGCGAACCACTCGACGAAGCCCGCGCCATAGACCACTTCGCCGATCGCCTCGGCCAGCGGCTTTCCCTGCTCGCTGGCCAGGATAATCCCGAGATCCTCGCGGTGCGCAAGGATCAGCTCGTACCAGCGGCGCAGGATGGCGGCGCGCTCCTTCGTGGTGAGGGCAGACCAGGCCGGCAGAGCCCGGTGCGCCGCTTCGACGGCCGCAGTGGCATCTTCGGCACCGGACGCGGGCACCCGTGCCAATTCCCCGCCGTTTGCAGGGTTGATCACCGGGAGCAGATCGCCGGAGGCTGCACCGCGCCACTCGCCGTCGATCAGATTGAGCTGTCGCAGCAGCGCCTTGTCGGCAAGTTGATCCGTGAGTGTCTGAAATTGAGATTGTTTGAGCGTCATGGCTCAAGGCATTCTCCGCAGCAGCCGTGAGCGCGCAATCGACGAATACTCACGTCGGACCAGACAATCTCACGCTTGCGCCATCTTTGTCGTTCACACAGGCGAACTAACGCAGTTACCGTTCAGGGTCTGCTCATTGCGATATCGCGGATGCGCTCGCGCACGGCGCTCCGGTCCCGTGCTTTGCTCTTGTCGTCCCACGGCGGGCGCTGCAGCGACGTCAGTTGCACGAAGCGCTGCGAGCTCACCTTGAAGCGCTACTGCATCTAGGGCTGCCAGCACGCGCCGCTTGGCAACGCTGATAGCTCCTTTCGTACGGCTCCCTGCAGGCACTGCTTGCCCAGCGTCTGGTCGGCAACGACGCGCCCTTGCACAGTTCGCGCATGCTGAGGTCCGCATACTTCTTCGTCCGGCGTATAGAACGTCCCCTCCCAGATGCCGATCTGCCGGCACATATCCACCACAGGTGTGCCGCTGTCGGCCAGCCGCAGCGCGTAGGTGATCTGCTCCTCGGCGAATCTAGACCTCTTCATCACTCCTGCCCTGCCTCTCCTGACGCACTGCGAGGCGACCATTTGTCTAGTTTTGATCTGCATGACGTCACCACCGACACAATGCCTCGCGGCGAGAAAATGCCCAAAAACCTTCGTGACAGTGACTGTCATGACGACACCCGTTGACAGATTGTTGAGGTTCAGATTAGATTGAGCTGTGTCGGCGAAAACTCCTGCCCGACGCTACCGCAGCCACGCCTCGCTTACCCAGACACCGTCGTCCGGATACTGAAGCACTTTCAACTTGACCAAAGAAGAAGAGACGGAGACACGCCATGACATCTACGCACGATCTTTCTCCCCTTGAACGGATCGCATGCGCGAAACGCCTCAGGTCCACCATTGGTGCGGCCTTGATGATGTTCGCTTTTGCCGGCACATTGACCAGCATCGGGCTGTTGATTCCGTCGGGAACAGCCCGCTTCCATGTGCCGGTGTCTGCCTATCTGTTGCAGTACACCATTCTTGGCATCGTAGGTGCGCTGATGATGCCGCTGATCGGGCGGGTCGTCAGGCGCTTCGGGATCCGGTTGCCGGTATTTGTGGCCTCCATCTGGTCGTTTATCTGGATTGTTGCGCTTTCGTTCACCACTGAACTCTGGCAGTTCTACCTCTTCACGGTACTCTGGAGCCTTCTGTGGTCCTTCGCCACCGTTGTGCCCGTGACCTTCCTCGTCAACAGCTGGCACCAGCATTCCCGGCGCGGGCTAGTGTTTGGGCTGGTGATGGCCGGAGGCGCAGCAGGCTCGATCGTTTGGGGACTCGCTATGCCGGCAATCGTCAAAGTCGTCGGCTGGGAGGGTGCGGTGCGGGCTGTTGCATGTATCGTCTTTCTCTGCATGACCATCCCGGCGATTGCGCTCATTAAGGATCCTCCTAAGGTGGCTGCTGAGGCCGCCAGCAAGGTCGCACCCCGTGTCCGGCGCCACCTGACCCCCGTCGCCCTGATTGTCCTTGGAGCTGGGCTACTTTCCGTTGAGGCTGGCCTTACTCAAGTAATTACACCGATCGTGATATCTAAAGGTCTCGACTTTTCGACCGCCGGCCTCCTGGTGTCGTATTACGCCGTCTTTCAAATGGTGTTGAAGCCTCTTGGCGGTGTCATTTTTGACAAGTTTGGATTGACCGCTGCAGCCGGAATGATGATCGTTTGCTATGTCTTTGGATTCGGTGCCCTGACATTTGTCACTAAGGTAAGCGGATTTTTAATCGTTCTCCCGTTTGCAGCGATGGCCCTGACCAGCCACCTGGTGCTACTTCCCCTGTTCGTTAGTAGCAGCGTTAGCCCGGAACGCTTCCAGAATATCTATGGAATTCTCATGATGGTGTACTACCTTGGTGCCTCGCTGGCGGCGCCGCTATGGGGACTGGGTTTCGACATCACAGGTTCGTACGATGTCCCCCTCCTCGTTGCCCTTCTCGCCGGCGTCGTGGCAGTATTACTTTTGCTCTCCGGTGTCAGACTTGCTTCGCGCCCAGCTGCGCGTAACACTATCCACGTCGACGAAGCAGGGCTAGGACTCAGGCGCGAGTCTAGGTAGTTCTCGCCTCACTTATTACGACCAGAGCCCACTTCTATTGAAGCTGAGTTGCGAGAGAGCACCGAGTCACGATCCAGTTGAGCGCGAGGATTGTCGACTGTGGCCAACGACACTCCTGCGGGTTGGGGGTCTCGGTATGGTCAGGTGACACGTTTCCAACAAAAATTGGATAACCATGATCTGAGTGATCCGTGATCCTTATTTAGCAATGACGTACTAATGTCAGCCATGACTGCAACATCCCATATTTCGGCCTTGTCGAGGCGCATCCCATGACCTCTGTCATATTCCTGAATCCGTGACCCCTGTATGCCGATCCGGTTCAATTGCCCTGCCAATTCGCCCTTAATGGGTGCGCAGCGGATGTCCAGTGACCGCATGGCTCAATTGCAGCCTCTTCGTTCCGTACTGAACGCCCAGAGATGCTCTGCAACCGTGCGCACAGGGGCGATTTCCGTGCGCCGTTGCACGCTTGTGCGCGCTGCGCGACGTGGGGCCGCCGGCGAGGTACTGGATGTTGTGCTGGCGCCTGGACTGCCTTCAGCCGCCGGTGCCGGCAAGTTGCCAGTGCAATCGCTCGAAGGCGCTGGCCGCGCGATCGTTGGCCCCCAGGCCGAGGATGACGCGCCGGCCATGCTCGATGAGACGACCGGCGCGGTAGATGAGCTCCTGCATCACCGTCTTGATGCGCCGGCGCTTGGCCGCGTGACGCACTGGCGCATTCGGCCCGTGCAGCCCGGCCTGGCCCATCAGGCGCAGGATGTTCATGGCCAGCGCCGCGAGTTCGCACACCAGGTAGTTGGTATCGAACTTGCCCGAGGGCAGCCGCTCCAGGTCGAGGTCGGTCTTGAACTCGGAATGGAACTGCTCGTGCGTGCCGTGGTCGGCGTACAGCGCGATGACGGCCTTCGCATCGAACTGTCTGGCCTCCAGGCTCGTGCTCCAGCCGTCCAGCGTGAGCTTGGGTTCGATCAACAGCTGACCCTTCGCATCGATGGTGCGCTCGGTCAGGCGCAGCACGCGGCGCAGCGGCCGCTCGATGCCTTCGATGGACAGCGATTCCTCCCACACTGTCACGCGCTTGCCCGCGCGCGGATGCTCCCAGAGCGTGGCTGCGTCGGCATCGAGTCGCTCGGCCAGCGCCACCACGTGGGTGGTGCGCGGATTCCATTTGATCAGCCAGTCCACCTGCGGCTGGCCGGCATGGTTATAGGACTCGATGACGCGCATCAGCGCCGCCGAGTCGAAGCCAGAATCCAGGCGCGCCAGGATCGGCGCCTTCGGGCCCGCCGCACTCAGGCGCTGCGCCATCGGGATCACGCGCTCGAAGTTGAATTGTGTCTCCGACGCCGAGTGCTGCACGCCCGGGCGCAGCGCCAACTCCAGGCAGAACCCGTGCGAGCCCAGATAGGCCGCCAGCGGACAGTAGCCATCGACCCCGGCATAGGTGCGCCCCACGCCGTCCTTGGCGGTGCCGCCGTTGTCCATGGCGAACGTATCGACATCCAGCGCCACCCAGCCGCAAGGCAGCACGCCGTAGTCCGGGCGCGCGCCAGCCAGCAGTGTCTCGATCAGCGGCGGCATGAAGTCAAACAGGTCGCCCGCGCGGGCATCCATGCGCTGGCGCAGCGTCGGGCTCGAAGGCAGCAGTTTGATGCCCAGTGCCTGCTTGAAGAACGCATCACCGCGGAAGTTCTCGATCGCATCGAAATCGCTCTTGCCCTGCACCAGCAGCCCGACGTAGCTGCGCAGGATGTCGCTGTTGGCCACGCCGCCGACGACGCGCAGCGCGGTGTCGATGTGCCTGAACACCGGGGCGAGTCGCTTCAGGTGGTGTCCCACCAGGGCCAACCCCGCCACGGGCGTGAGGTCGTAGTCGAGTTGCTTGACGATGAAGGGGCGCATTGGAGGTTGACTCGGGTGCTGTGTCTTGCAACAGCAGCATTAAACGCGCCACATCGGTCATGCCCCTGATCAACCCCCCCGAATCGACCCCCACCCTCAGGGTGAGCCACCTTCACTCTCGCGCTCACGGATTCAGGATATTCATACAGCCAGATGGCAACAAAGTGAAGGTTGATGCCGTTGACGGAACGTCGGTAATGAAAGCCGCGATAGCCTCTGGGGTCCGAGGCATCATCGGAGAATGTGGTGGGGACCTTTCGTGTGCTTCGTGCCATGTCTTTGTAGTTAAGGAGTGGTTCGACCTGCTCGGTCCAATCGGAGCGTTCGAAGACGAGATGCTGGACGCTACCTCCGAAGACCGTACCGACTGCAGTCGGCTGTCATGTCAGATCGTGGTGACTCCTTCTCTGGAGGGTCTGACCTTGACTGTGCCGGCAAGCCAACGGTGACCAGCACAGTGAACGTCGCGGTCGTCGGGCTGGGCAATCAGGGGGAGAGGCGGTGGCTGCGCTACGCTCCGCAGGCCACCAGGGCCGGATCTCTCCGATCGGCACCGAGCCTCATTTACCGTACACCCGACCGCCACCGTCCAAGACTTTCTTGATGGGTCTCCCACTCAAAACCCTCTGATCTCCTCAGACGACCGACTCCCCGTGACCGGATGAAAAACGGCATGCTCTGCAAACCAGATTTGCTCGCACTCCTAAGCGAACTTTGTATCGACGGGCGCGCGGTGTCCGCGTCCGCAGCGCTCTGTGAGATGAGCCGGCTACGGAGCAGGTCTACGCGGCGGATGCCGATGTCACGCTCGAGTGTGCGCGCTCTGGATGCCGCAGCCGCGATTGCGGATGGTTGGAAATCGACGCCCGTCCGGGAGCGCGAAGCCTATGCATTCGCGCACTGTATGAAAGCGGATAGGGTGCGAGGCGACTTTGCCTTGTTGATGGCTCATGATCGCTGAAGATGCGGTCGGCCTCGAATGGGGCTTCAAGGCGAGCTTCCGTGACTACCTGGCTCGGATGCGCGGCTCGGTTGAAGTAATCGAACCCGCGGAAGCCACCGGCGACTCGTTCTTTTTTCCCTATGTTGGGCGAAAGAGGGTGGAGTCCTCCCTCGTGCTTCGGTTTGGGGGCGAGGTCGGGTTTACAGGACATGGCGGGTTGCTACGTCTCCGTCTCGCCCAGCCCATGCTCGTCTTCGACCAGACAACGGTGGGCGTCGCCGTGAAGCACCCGCAGGACGAAAGCGCATTTGTCGTCATCGCGCGGCTGACGCCGGGAAGCAGCGCCGGGCCCATTCAAGCCACCCTCTCCCAGGCCGGCTCCAACATCCTCATGGGCACGTATTCCGAAGGGACGGAACTTGACCCGATTCGATTGCGTCTCCCCAAGAGGTTAAAGCACCGCGGGTAGCAGGCGCGCGACGCGCGAGAGCCCGCGCCGACAACATCGAAGAAGCCTCCCGCGCAATGCGTGGAAGGCCCGTTCAGAGGTCAGGAGGTGGAGACGCGTTTACCCGGGGTGAACGTCGTCCGAACGCTCTCAAAGCCGTTGAAGGACTTGTCAGCGTACGGAACGATGTCGTCCGTGGCGATGTGGAAGTCCGGAATGCGCTTGAGGATCTCTTCGATCATGATGCGCAACTCGAGCCGCGCCAACGGAGCACCGAGGCATCGGTGCGGGCCAGCGCCGAAGGCGAGGTGGTCTTTGGCATTTGCTCGGTCGAACTTGATCGTCTCGGGTTCTTCAAACTTGCGCGGATCGCGATTACCCGGCGCGAAGCCCAACATGACCGCATCACCCGCTTTAAGTTTCTGCCCCCCGAGTTCGATGTCATTCATGACCGTACGCGACGTACCGAAGAACGGGCTGTTGTAGCGGAGTATCTCTTCAATCGCATTCGGAATTAGCGTCGGGTCATCGATCAGCCGCTGCCTGTGGGTCGGGTTCACGCTGAGGTAGATCATCATATGCGCTAGCGTGGACGTGGTTGTGTCCGTCGCGGCGAAGGTGAGTCCGTTCAGAATCGTTGCGGCCTCCGCCTCGCTCACCGGAGTGCCTTGGATCGAACCTGCGAGAAGAGCACTAGCGACATCGTTCTTCGGTTCCTTCGCGCGCTCGGCCACCAGAGCTGCGAGCTTTTTGCGCGTCTCGACGACGCGGCGCCCGGCTTCCTGCGAACCCGGTCGCGCACCCATCTCGTGAACCGCGAGTGCGAAATCAAGCCAGTCCGCCTTGTCGAACCCGATGATTCCAATCGTTACCTTTGTCGTGATCTGAAGAGCAAACTCCATGATGAGTTCCACTGAACCAGTCTCGATCACAGAATCCAGAGCTTCTGTAACAAGACGCCGGACCTCTTCATCGTGGCCACGCACCGCTTTAGGGGTAAAGAATGGCACCTCGAGCCTGCGGATGTCTGTGTGCATCGGCGGATCGCACTCGCTCGGTACGAAGCGAACACCGGTTCCAAGCTTGCTAAAGGGGATACTCACGCCGCGCCGTTGGAACGGCAACGGCTCCGGAAGGTTCGCGAGGTCACGCGATACGAAAGGGTCACCTTCGATCCCGTCATGCGCCGAGGAAAAAACGGGCCAGTTGTCTGCTGCCGCATTGACCTCCTCGAAGCCCGCAAGCATCCAGAACCCGTTCCAAGCTGGCGTATAGGCCACCGGGAAATCGGCGGCCATCTCGTTCAGCTCATTTGAATAGTTCGACGCGAACTCCCGGCTGTGGTGGTCGAAGTGGCGTTCGACCCGGGGAGTCTTGATCTCGATTGACATAGCTTTGCTCCTTTGTTTTATCAGTTGATGGGTTCGTTGCCCCGCTGGTTAATCTTGTGCTGGAGGGCGCACAAGATCATCGTGAGCTCCATGACGTGCTCACCCGTCTTCCAGAGCTTGTCGGTCTCGGTCGGTTCGACCGCCCTCCCGAACGATGCCGGTGTCCACGACCCGTCCGCATTCTGGCGTTCGAGGAACCATTCGCCCATCCGGATCGCGTGGATGGTGAGATCGGATGCCCGGTCGACAAGGATCCCATTCGCGACCCCCCACGCGAACTTGCAGATCTGTACCGACCGCCGATCGTTGTACTGGGCCTCAGTGCCATCGATGTTCAGTTGCAGGTACTGACGAGCTAACGCGATCGCTGCGCTTTCCCTGGTCAGCGAACCGTAGTCGTAGAGAAACGCAGCAGCGATCGCGGGGTTGTAATACGGCTGCAGCGGAGCGGAGAGGTCGACCTTGTATTTGAACTGTGAGGGGAAGTCGTCACCCGACGGCTTGGTCAGCTCTCCGTTGTCATCCATTACCGGGTAAAGCACCTTGGGCAACTCAGGCTGGGCAGCCCACAGTCGAACGAACCAGCCATAGATAGGATCGGCGATATCGCGCCGGTTCGCGACGATCGCGGCAAGTCCGAGCTGCGCAGTTTTGAGAACATCCTGCTCCGTGTTCACGCGCTTTCGACGGTCGTAGACCCCGCCCGTCACCTGGCTCTGGAAGGTCGCGCACCGGTCGAGCAGGCAATTCGCCAGGTCGTAGCGACCAAGCCTCCAAGCGGCAATCGCCAACGCGGAGAGCTCATAGATGGGACTCGCGCCCGGGGCGAACTCCATCGGCCCCGGTCGGAGGTCGTACTGCTCGTCGAAGGCATTGTGCTCGGCCCAGGCAAGCACTGACGCGGCGGTGACTGAGTCGCCCGCAATACTCAGAGCCCAGGGGAGCCGCCACCAGCGATTCGTCGACTCGGCACCGACGGGCTTACCGTCAGCACCAACATGCGAGCGCAACCACTCCACGGCAGCGCTGCGGCCCTTTTGGAGGGCCAGAAGCTGAGCGTCGGTCACCACGCCGGTCCGTAGATCGGTCATCTTCAACTCCTCTTTTTGTTGAGTCGTGCTTGTCATTGAATAAGTGGGTTTTGCTCATGTCATCTTCATAGAATTTGACGTACCCTGTCAAGATGGCATACATTGACAGATGTGGCCGTGACATGGTGTTGCAGGTGGCCCGCATATCGAATGGAAGGCTTCAATAGATGAGACTTGACCAAGGAGCGCTGTTTTCCCGCGCATCCACAGACCCCGAACTTCTGTGGAAGCTCCGCGGCTTTGATGGCACCGTCCGCATTGGGCTGGGCCAGCAAATGATCGATCTAATCATCGAGGGCGGCAGTCTCATCGCGCTCGGCAACGGGGAAGGCGACGCAACTGTGACGCTCGCCGAATCCGCCGAGTTCTGGGATAACGCGTTAATGTCCAAGCCCGAGCGAGGCTACGAGAAGTTCTTCTTTAACCTCAAGGGCGATTGGATCAAAGACGTCGCTCCATACGTGGGCGCGTGGATGCGTCTCTTCCATATCGTGCGCGAGACGGCGAACGGGCGCTCCCTTGAGATTCCCGGTATCACTGACCCTTTCATCGATTCCGACGACCCCGTCGGCCGCTATGTGCGCTACTCCGTGGACGGGACGGAGTATCGGGTGTACTACGAGACTGCAGGAAGCGGCCCCATCCCGGTCCTTCTTCTGCACACTGCGGGAGCCGACGCCCGTCAGTGGCGGCACCTGCTTGCCGATCCGGAACTCCAGCGGCGATATACCCTCGTCGCCCTTGATTTGCCGTACCACGGCAAGTCGATTCCCCCTACGACGGCGCGCTGGTGGGAGGGAAAAATGGTCTTTACTAAGGAAATACTAGAGGGCTGGATTGTGGGGTTCATCGATGCGATTTCGCTCGACCGACCTATCTTCGTCGGCTGCTCGGTCGGCGGCCAGCTTGCTTCTGATCTCTGCGCCGACCACCCCGAAAAAATCCGCGGCGCCGTCGGCATTAACGGGCTGTACCACATGGACAACTTCGACAAATTCGACAATGACATGTTCCGCGATCCCCGCGTACCCGCCGAACTGTTCGGAACGATGAACTTCGGGGCCACCTCACTGTTCGGACCGGAGCCGTTCCGCCGCGAGCTGTATTGGATCTATAAGGCGAACTTCCCAGGCGTCTACGCAGCCGATAACGAGTACTTCATGCACGGTCACGACCTCCGCAAGAACGGCCACCTCATCGACACCACCAAAACTCCATTGACGATTCTTAACGGTGAATATGACCTCAGCCAAGGCGCTCCGGATGCCGGCGGCCAGAAGATCGCCGAAATGATCCCTGGCGTGAAGTACCGCACCATGATCGGTCAAAGCCACTTTGCCCCAACCGACGACCCCTTGGGATTCAGGGAGTGGCTGATTCCTGCCCTGGACGAAGTGGCAGCAGACAGTACGCCGACGTAGTCCCGACCGCTCTCGGGAAAGGGCTTGATGTCACGACCATCCCCGACCCTCCTCTCAACCGGCGCCCCACCGCCGTCGACCCTCAACACGGTTGACAACCCCATGGTCAAACTCTACCCGCTGCGGCCGGCTTAACGGGCCGAGCGGCTTCTTCCCGGCTGGCGAGATCGCTGGCGTGCAGACCAGACCCGCTTTATCTGATCGACTACCCAGAAGGCCAGGAACTGTTCGACACGGGCGTGAACCTGCGTATAAAGAGTGGGGCAATGCCAGCAACACGGGCTACCACGTGTCAAGTCCGACGCGGCTTGCAAATGCCACTTTGGTCATTCAGCCATCCAGCAGCGAGCCAAACGCGGTGTCACCCTGGCCCCGAGCACAAGCCGAACTATTTCGAATCGACCACCCGGTGAAGCGCGGCTGGGGCCGCTTTGCGGGCACTTCGCTTAAGGAAAGGCCCTTCCTGCGCGGCGAATGGCGACTTACTGCGCAGGAATTGGGCCCGACCGCAGGAGAAAGTAGCGATCAAGGTGGGTAGCCAGCTTAGTCCTAGGAATGAGGGCCCGGCGTCGCCAAGCGGCACGAAGTCCGGCCATCGTGAAGGCCGCATAGAAGCTCGGACGATCATCTTGCGTGGTGTCGACGTTCATCCGGATGCCGATAGCGAGTGACAGATCGTGCTCCCAGTACTCCCAGTGCTGCAGAATCCCAGAGTGCAAGCTCGGAGATTCCTGGGACAGGCGCGCCACCAAGTCAAATTCCCGCTTTTGCTGACCTGTCAATGACGAGAACGGGTCGAGGCAGCGGCGCAGCGCTTCAAGCATCGGTTCGGAAGCTGGGCGTTCGATTAGACGTCGTCGTACGACGGGGCCGAGATCGTCGAGCCAGCTCAAGACGAGCTCCTCCTTAGAGCTGAAATAACGGTAAAAGGTGCGCGGGGAAATTCCGGCCAACAAAGCGATCTCGTCCACAGACGTCGCTTCGAACCCGAACCGCTCGAACAGCTCGCGCCCCGCCTCGGAGATCTGTTTAGAAACAGCTCGCTTCCCTATTGCTCGTGCACCCTCGTTCACTGCCACGATCCGATATCTCCTTTACGTCCACCCTTACTGTAGCAGTAAGACAAGTCGGCACCCCTTGTCATCATGGCAGTACGCCTAGAGTTCGCGGAGCGGGAGGAAGAAACCTCGCGCCGCACACCACGACCGGCGTGTGCCGTCCGCTCTCGCGGTCCGATGTGCAGATGTCGCTGAGCGCGATCCAGCGGCTACTTTCCGAACTCGCGCGCTGCGCACCCAGCGCCATGGCGAATATCCGTGCGAACTTGAGCGTTCTCTGGTCGGAGCGACCTTCGATGACCAGGCTTGGATTGAAGAGCGGTTCCCATCCAACCTCAACTTGCGATAGGAATATCCACGAATGGCGTAGGAGGCAACGTCGCGATCGTCACGGGTGACCTCGCGGTTGATCGGTCGCTCAGGCCCATCTGTCGGTCGTCGAGGCGCTCTTCGAGGCGAGTACCACTGCACCTTCCCACGGCTTCGTGTATGACGCCAGCTGGAGCCGTGGTCCTCGATCCCCCCATCCGGCGCACCCTCGCGGCACTGCGTTCTTGAAACTTGAAATCCGAAGACTAAGCTAGGACCATGGACACGCCGCGGCGATGCGGTACCTCGCGAAAGCGATTCGCAAGAGCGCTGTACGTGTCGCTGCAGGGCACTGAGCTGACTCGCCTCTCCCCACAGCACGTTGGTGCAGCTGGATCGGATCGACAGAGACCAGCTGAACACCGGTTTCTACCGGGACGCGAATCCTTTGGTCGCCTCTGGTCTAGCAAACTCCACTTTACTCGGAGACGGGCGCTGACAGCCGACGGTCATGGACTGGCCCCACGATCCTTCTCTGTATCCCCCGTATCTGCAAGCCGCTATCCGGAGAGGAATCGGCTTGGGGGAAGGAGCTGCCTATCAGTCATGGATCAAGACATCCGACTTCGGATCTCGTGGCACTTGTTCGAACTTTGAAGGTATCAGGATCAACCGTCCTTTTCACTTTTTGTCGTCCCAAGAAGCTACCTACTTTCTCATGGAGGAACGCAACCGCGAAAACGCTGACATTCAGGAACAACACGCAATTCTGGACATCCAGAGCACGATGCGCCTCTGTGCGCGGTTCGGCGTGAAGCACATTTATCGGGGACGAAATCCAAGTCCCTTCACCATCGATTTCGTCCTCAGCAAGCGCGTCGGCAAGAAGATCGTTCCTCACGCACGAAGCATCAAACCTCCGAAGGAGCTGCTCAAACCGAAGGTGGTTGGGCGCCTCAACATCGAGTATCAGTGGTGCCTGGAGGTCGGGCTCGACTGGGCATGGGTAGACACGAGAGACTTCACGCCAGAACTCCTCAGCAGTCTGCGATTCATCCGGCAGTGGTTTGTGGATCGCTATGAGCCGAACGAGGCGACAGCCAGACGCTTCGCAGACGCGTTCCAACGCTCATTTGAGATGGGTGCACCCCTCGAGGAACTCGTGCAAAAGGCCGCATCCAGAGCCCGGCAACGGGATGGGCTCAGCCTCTTCAGGTACTGCGCATGGTCCGACCTGATCCGGCTCGACCTGCGGCGACCCATCAGCCTGGATCACTCAGTGATCCTCTTGCCATGAAGGCGGACGGTTTAACGCCCGCCGGCACAACAACCCTCGCCGTCGGATTGCTGATTCGCTACAAGGGCCGACACACAGGGTGGCCTCTTCGCATTACACACGTCTTCAAATCCAGCGTGTATGTGATGGCGTACTCGACGCCCGCCGGGGCGCGGTCCGCCCTAAAGCCTCGTCGAATGAGCCGACTCAGCGTTGAAGGTGACCTCAAGGCTCGCAAAGCAGAGCTTTGCAAGGTTGAGCTCCCCGATGAGTTCTACAGGACGCATCCAGTACCCGCCGAAGAGGAGCTGCTGGACAAGAAGCGGAAGAAACCTGAGCGGACCATCGACGTCCTTTTTGAGTGGATCGCGCCGCTCGTGAAAAAATTTGATGTCGAGAGCAACCTCTCGCGGGCGCGCTTTAAGTCGGAGATCAAGAACCGGGCCGACGAGCTCGCAATGAGCTTCACGACCATCTATCGGACCCTTCTTCGCTTCTACTACTTTGGGCGAATCCTGGAAGGGTTGACGCCCATGGTTCCCGGCCCGGAGCCCGGGACAGGCACGACAACCGGAGCCGACCCATCCAATCCCCGTCGAAGAAGAGCCCGCCAACCCGTGTTGGCGTCGACGCTTGGAAAAAACACATTCGTCGTGGGAGATGACGATGTCGGCGACATGATTCGTGCGGCCAAGAGGGCCGCCAAACGCAAGTCCGACCTTGAAGACGTGCATGACCAGTACATGAAGCGCGAGTTCAAGAAGCGGCATCCTGAAATCTTTGAGGACTGGATCAACGAGCGATGCGTGTTGCCGGTCACGGAACGCCAGTTTGCCATGTACACCAAAGCCCACGCCGACTACGAGCAGGAGGTACTGGACAACATTCCCGCCCTTGCTGGAAACGACCCCGGCACGTCAGTGCGCGCGAGCGGTCCCGGCGAGATCTATGAGGTTGACGCGACCGGCGGAAGGATTGACGTCGTGGGCAAAGACGCATCCGGCGAGCCCGTACTGCTGTACAGGCCGTGGATCTACTTGATGATCGATCGGTGGAGTCGGTTCATCGTGAGCGTGTATGTCACCTTGGGCGCACCGTCGTGGGAGGAACTCAAGTACGTGCTCCTTCTGGCGTTCACTCCGCGCGTTGCACGATTTCGTTGCTTGGCAATCGAAGTTGACGAAGGCCGATGGGCTGTCGGACGCATACCTTCTGCACTCGCGCATGACAGAGGAAGCGAGCTTGTATCCATCGCCAACCTCAACGCATCGGTAAGGCAGTTGCGCATGGAGTCCCTTACGATGCCGCCCCTGACCCCGAACGCCAGACTGATAGAGCGAAGCATCCGGGAGCTCAAGCGGAACATGGCCCGGCAAAGGTTGCCCGGTGTTTATGCTGAACGCCCCATGGATCCGGTGAGCAGGCGAGTTGCACAGAGCGCGCGAAGGGTTGCCGCCAGCTCTCTCCAGGATGTGTACAGGGCCGTTCTCAAAGCCGTAGACGAACACAACAACAGGCCTCACAGCGCTCTCAAAGGGAATCTCCGATTGATTCGGGCGGGTGTCCCTCCGACACCGCTCCAGGCGTATCTCTGGGGGTGCGAGCACATGACCGGATCACGCGTGTCATCCCTTAAGGAGAAGGATCTGAGGCGTATGCTGCTTTCTATCGGGAAGGGGTCGATTGCTGATAGCAGAGTGAGATTCGCGAAGCGGACCTATGAGCCGGTTGATGCGGCGGCACTCGCACTGGCAAATGAGTCGACGACGAAGCCCAAGGGCGTGGAGATCAGGTTCGACAAGACGTTCCGTGAAGAACTGCATGTCGTGACATCCACAGGTGAGTGGTCCTTATGGCGGATGATCGACTCGGACAGACAGCAGACCCGGGGGGCCATGATGGAGGAAGAAGCGGCCCTTGAAAAGCACGGTGCGCTCCTATGGGCCAAGGCGAAGAACGACCACAAGAGAGAGCGTGCCTCGACGAACGCGAAGAGACCGGCACCGGCTAGGCAGCCGGCTCGCCATGCGAGTCGTGATGAGGTCCGGGCGCGGCGGGGCAGCCAGACCCGCAAACTGAAGGAAGCATTGACCGGCCGAAAGACCGACCTGCCCGATCGCCCCGCGCCTTCAAAATCCCGCGCCCCGAACTGGAAGGATCTTGAAAAGCAAGAGCGCCTCAAGATCATCAACCGGACGAGCCAACGGAGGTCATCATGATCGAATTCCGTTCCATCCCAGCCGTGTACAGGCCGACCGGAGTGAAGAGGTACGACGGCAACCCTTACATCGAGGCTCTTCCACAAATGGAGGAGACCAAGAACGACATCCTGGACCGCATTGAATACTTCCCTCCGATCTTCACTGCGAAGGACAGAGCCAAAGGCGAGCTTGTTCGGATCGCCGAACTGGCTCGCATTGGATCGATCATCTATCCGTTTGCGGAATACAGAAAACCTGCCAGCAACACGACCCTCAATATCCGAGAGGCGTACGTCAGCCGCAATCCATGCAAGGTGGAAACGCAACGGCGGGACACCATGATCGCCACGATGAAGGATCTGAATGACGAGGAGGCATTCCGATCGATTGCTTTCAAATCGAGTGCGCTCGGCCAACTGATCATGGCCGTCAGCGGGAGCGGTAAGACAACGCTTGGCGGCGGGGTGCTGGCACCTTACTGCTGTGTGATCGAACATACGGAGTACAAGGGTCAGCCGTTCCGGCGCAGGCAGATCCCGGTGATCCCCATGTCAGTCTTGAACAACGGATCACTGATGGGCTTTTGCATCCAATTTTTCGAAACGATCGACATGGTTCTGGGAAACACGCACTACGCCAGGGAAGCCAAGGCTCTGCGAACGATTCCGCTGATGACCTTGCTGATCCGTAAAGTGGTCAAGGCCGTGGGTCTCGGCTTGATCTTCATCGATGACGTTCAGAATCTAAGAGCCGTTAGGGGAAAACAGGCCGAGATGGTCTTGGACCTCTTCAGTTACCTGCTCGAAATCGCAGGCGTATCCCTGCTTCTGTCGGCGACGCCCGCGTTGGAGCCCGTAATGGCAAGGAGCGTGCGTAATATCCGGAAGCTGACCACAGGAGGGATGAGCAGGTTTCCTGTCATGACCCGACACGATCCGCAATGGATTGCGCTCGCTACGGCCGTGTGGCGCTACCAAAACGTCAAGCATCCCGGTCCTCTGACAGAAGACATTCTCGATGCGTGGCATGCCTGCAGTGGCGGCAACCCGGCGTTCACCTTGCTGAGCTTTGCTTTGGCACAGAGGCAAGAGATCGGCGAACGGGAGACACTGGACGTATCGTCGTTCGAGAGGGTCTTCGAAACGGACATGATCCTTCTCAAGCCTGCCATCAAAGCACTGCTTTCAGGAAAGGCAACTGATCTTCAGAAGTTCGACGATCTGGTTCCCAAGAGCGGCTTGATGGAATTGCTCGACCAACTTGGGTGGGCGCGTGAGACCACGGAGAGTGCTGCAGGCGAGCCCGAGTTCGAAGAACTGGAAGAGAAGGACAACGAGCAACAGGAGCGGCCAGACGCCCCGGCGCGAGGGGAACACAAGGCCGGCATTCCGACCAGAGGGAAAAGAAAGGCAACACCGGAAAGTGCCACCAAAGGGCCAGCGACCTCCAAGACGCCCCAGCGGAAAGCCAGGGGCCTTCCTTCGGTCAAACCTTCCTTCTAGTCCGTCGGCTGCCATGGCTCCAAGAGGCCCCCTCCCCTTCACGCCTCTGCACCAGAAGGACGAGACGCTCTACAGCCATCTCGGACGTGTGAACGCCCACAACTGCTGCGCGGGCTCGAGCCGGCGTTTTTTGCATGAGGTCTTTGGGGACATGAAAGCTGTCTCCAGTGCCGACCTCCCCTCAAGGCTCGACTCGATGCTCGACCGCTGGCCTGAGGTCAGCCCGTATCCAACGGTCGACGAGGTGATCGAGAAGACGACTCAGTATCCCTACCACCGGTCCTTCATGCCCGCGGAACGTTGGAAGGAGCTTGTTCGGCGCGCGTCTTGCGGCCCCGGAAGCTCATTGAAGACCTGGCTCGGCTTGGTCGCTCACCGCTTCTCCGCCAGCGCGATGTTTCGTTCATGCATCGAATGCGACCGGCTGTCATGGGACATCAATGGCGTGCTCTACTGGCACCGGTCCCACATGCTGCCGGGCGTCGTGGTCTGCCCGATCCACCGGATGCCCCTCATCGAGCACTTCATGCAGAGCAAGGACAGCGAGCGAAGCGCTTTGCGTCTTCCGCCACTCGCGGGCACTCTCGCCATCGTCACGCGTTCGTCCCTCAGCTCGCTCACTCGGTTTTCCGTGACCTCGGGCGATGCGCTCTGGTCAGAGGACCGCTCACTGACTGGCGACCTATGCGTCGCCACTTATAGGGCCAGGCTGCGGGAGCTGGGCCTTTGCAGCACTTCCGGGAGGGTTCGGTGGGCGGAACTTTCCTCGCTCATCCTGGAATCAAACGACGGATTTCGCGGGTGGTCGGTTGGGGAGCGAATCTCCCAACGCACGGGATCTGTCCTGGGATGGCTTTACGGGCTGCTTCGCGATCGCGAAAGGCTATGCCATCCTTTGACGCACATCGTCCTCATTAACCTCCTCTTCGATTCGTTTGCTGCATATGCAGCTGCGGCGAAGGAGGCCCAAGGCCCCGACCTCAGCAACATCTCGCCGAGGACTGAGGAGATCCTCGATCCAGTGCCACCCGTCGACGTTGCCAACTGCGACGTCAGTTGTCGGGTGGCGGCGATTGAACTCGGCATTTCCGTGACGACAGTGGTCAAGCGTAGACGCGCGCTCGGTCTTCCTATTTCGGAACGGCGCAAGACACTGACACCCGATCGCCTAGCCATCGTCCGGAAGCGGCTTGCCACGGGGGTCCCACCTGCACAAGTGGCGCAAGAAGCACACGTTTCATTGAGTTCGGTGTATCGGATCCGATCCGAGACAGCTGGTCTGGCTTCGCATCCCATGAAAGTGTCCGATGAGGAAGTGGTCGCCTATCGCAAAAGGTGGGTCAGCACGGGCCTGCGGGCCTCTTCTTTCAGGCAACGTCGTGTCCTGGACGGCGCCGCCTATGCGTGGCTCTACCGTCACGACCGTGACTGGTTGACGGCGAATCGTGGGCGCGCCGCCCTGCCGGTCGGTCGAAAGTTGCGGCAGGCCAGGATTGATTGGGACAAACGCGACGAGAACTACGCCCGTCGAATTGCCGCACTGAGCGACGATCAGCGCGGGCGATCGCCGAGGAAAAGGGTATCCGCCTCGGCATTGCTTCGGGGGACAGGAGCTCAGACCTCGATACGAGCGCATCTCTATCGCCTTCCGAAGACCAGGGAAGCACTGCGGACCTGTTCTGAAAGCGTCGGGTCGTTCCAGAAGCAGCGCTATGCGCAAGCGGCCGCAAGTTTGGTCGGTTCCGACGGGTTCTTCGCGCAGTGGAAGGCGCTCAAACTGGCCGGGCTGCGCCAAGCTCCCGCGGACGGCGAGGTCGAACGCGAAAGAAAAGGATAGACGCATGCTCCCCTTCCCGTCGATGGTCGAGTGGGATGCAGACGAACTCGCGGGCAACTACTTTTCTCGCTTGGCGGGAGAGAACGGGGTGTCCTCCAAGTATGCGTTTTTGAGATGGCTCGGGTTCTCGAGGAACCTTTGTCACGGCCAGATCATGGACATCGTCAATTTGAGCCCGACATGGATCGCTCTAGCGGAGAAACTGGAGATCAGTCTTGACGACATCCTGAATCCGTGACCCCTGTATGCCGATCCGGTTCAATTGCCCTGCCAATTCGCCCTTAATGGGTGCGCAGC
Source organism: Variovorax sp. HW608 (assembly GCF_900090195.1). Taxonomy (NCBI): domain Bacteria; kingdom Pseudomonadati; phylum Pseudomonadota; class Betaproteobacteria; order Burkholderiales; family Comamonadaceae; genus Variovorax; species Variovorax sp. HW608. The sequence goes on along the minus strand of NZ_LT607803.1, from coordinate 4,260,637 downwards.
GGATGTCCAGTGACCGCATGGCTCAATTGCAGCCTCTTCGTTCCGTACTGAACGCCCAGAGATGCTCTGCAACCGTGCGCACAGGGGCGATTTCCGTGCGCCGTTGCACGCTTGTGCGCGCTGCGCGACGTGGGGCCGCCGGCGAGGTACTGGATGTTGTGCTGGCGCCTGGACTGCCTTCAGCCGCCGGTGCCGGCAAGTTGCCAGTGCAATCGCTCGAAGGCGCTGGCCGCGCGATCGTTGGCCCCCAGGCCGAGGATGACGCGCCGGCCATGCTCGATGAGACGACCGGCGCGGTAGATGAGCTCCTGCATCACCGTCTTGATGCGCCGGCGCTTGGCCGCGTGACGCACTGGCGCATTCGGCCCGTGCAGCCCGGCCTGGCCCATCAGGCGCAGGATGTTCATGGCCAGCGCCGCGAGTTCGCACACCAGGTAGTTGGTATCGAACTTGCCCGAGGGCAGCCGCTCCAGGTCGAGGTCGGTCTTGAACTCGGAATGGAACTGCTCGTGCGTGCCGTGGTCGGCGTACAGGGCGATGACGGTCTTCGCATCGAACTGTCTGGCCTCCAGGCTCGTGCTCCAGCCGTCCAGCGTGAACTTGGGTTCGATCAACAGCTGCCCCTTCGCATCGATGGTGCGCTCGGTCAGGCGCAGCACGCGGCGCAGCGGCCGCTCGATGCCTTCGATGGACAGCGATTCCTCCCACACTGTCACGCGCTTGCCCGCGCGCGGATGCTCCCAGAGCGTGGCTGCGTCGGCATCGAGTCGCTCGGCCAGCGCCACCACGTGGGTGGTGCGCGGATTCCATTTGATCAGCCAGTCCACCTGCGGCTGGCCGGCATGGTTATAGGACTCGATGACGCGCATCAGCGCCGCCGAGTCGAAGCCAGAATCCAGGCGCGCCAGGATCGGCGCCTTCGGGCCCGCCGCACTCAGGCGCTGCGCCATCGGGATCACGCGCTCGAAGTTGAATTGTGTCTCCGACGCCGAGTGCTGCACGCCCGGGCGCAGCGCCAACTCCAGGCAGAACCCGTGCGAGCCCAGATAGGCCGCCAGCGGACAGTAGCCATCGACCCCGGCATAGGTGCGCCCCACGCCGTCCTTGGCGGTGCCGCCGTTGTCCATGGCGAACGTATCGACATCCAGCGCCACCCAGCCGCAAGGCAGCACGCCGTAGTCCGGGCGCGCGCCAGCCAGCAGTGTCTCGATCAGCGGCGGCATGAAGTCAAACAGGTCGCCCGCGCGGGCATCCATGCGCTGGCGCAGCGTCGGGCTCGAAGGCAGCAGTTTGATGCCCAGTGCCTGCTTGAAGAACGCATCACCGCGGAAGTTCTCGATCGCATCGAAATCGCTCTTGCCCTGCACCAGCAGCCCGACGTAGCTGCGCAGGATGTCGCTGTTGGCCACGCCGCCGACGACGCGCAGCGCGGTGTCGATGTGCCTGAACACCGGGGCGAGTCGCTTCAGGTGGTGTCCCACCAGGGCCAACCCCGCCACGGGCGTGAGGTCGTAGTCGAGTTGCTTGACGATGAAGGGGCGCATTGGAGGTTGACTCGGGTGCTGTGTCTTGCAACAGCAGCATTAAACGCGCCACATCGGTCATGCCCCTGATCAAACCCCCTCGAATCGACCCCCACCCTCAGGGTGAGCCACCTTCACTCTCGCGCTCACGGATTCAGGGACATGATTCGCCACCTGAGCACAAAGCCTTATTGGGCTTGCTTCTATACACAGCGTCAGGTTCCCAGGACGCAGGTCGGAGCCCTCTCCCAACTTCCCGCTAGCTTGGAGACCATCTTGTCCGTGTCTCATCCGCGGTTGGAGCTCAGGATCTGTCCTATCTGCCTTCTACAGGACCATAGCAGCCCAGCGGGTGTCCCAATCGTTCGCCGAAGTCATCAACTTCCTGGATCTCTGGTATGTCACATGCACGGGGTGAGGCTGATTCACCGATGCCCCGGTTGCAATAGAGTCCTAGTGCCAAGGGCCGACTTTGTGCGAGTGCCGACGCGTTGCGAGAGCTGTGATTACGAGCTGACCCGTCACACTAATCTGCCGCTAATTCGCATGTCACCCATCTACAGGCTTGCGGTGTTCGAGCACGACTGCCTTTACTCCACGTACGATCCGAGGCCCGCCGGGGAGGTAGTCGCTCTGATCAGGCGGATCTGCCGTGAGCGAAAAACGACTGTGGAGGAAGTGGTACTCAAGAAGTTTGGGCCCTTCCTCAAGGATTGGCGCCGCAGTACAGCCGATCCGGTACCTAGCCGAGTGTTCTTACACCAGGAGACCATGCCGACTCTCTGCGCTTGCCTGGTGGCTCTCGGTTTCACGCACGATAGCGTGCAGCAGGCAATCAGTCACTTCGAGACAGACAGTAATGCCTGCGAAAAGGCACCCTACAAGATCGAAAGTGTCTCTCAGGCGCGAAAAATTGTGCTCGCAATGAGTCGGGCCGGTGAACGCGTTTGTTGGTATCGATTGAAAGTGAAATCGAGGTACCTCTTTTGGTTTCTTGTCTTGAACGATCGTGTTTGGCTTGAGAGGCGACTGGCGCCTCGCCGACGTGAGCTGAAGATACCTGCAGTAAGCGAGGATCGCGAAGCCATCCTTACTGGCTCTTCAGAGCATCAACGTCGGCAAGCATACGCCAGGGCATACTATCGAGATCGCGAGTGGATGCTGGCCGCGGTTTCTGGTCGTCGGAGCTCAGGTCAACGCAGACAAATCACCGTTGCACGCGATGCAGCACTCCGAGATTCGATCATGAAGGCAATGGCGGCCTGGTTCGCGAAACCCGGCCGCCCCATAAAGTTCACCCTTGAACGTGCCGCGGCCTCGGTTGGCGTGATCCAGAGCAGGATCCTCAATCTGATCAGTCGAAATCCGCAGGGTCAAGGGAGACTGTATGAGTCGACCACTCACTATCGTCTTCGCGTTCTTTCATGGCTAATGAGGGAAAAAGCGCAGCAAGGTGTGCCCGTGACCCCCGGCCAGCTCTACAAGCAGGCGGGGGTCGCGCCCAGTTGGACAATGCGCCACTTCTGGGCTGCCTCCATTGTCTATCTCTTCGGCCCACCGGGGACTGGCGGCCCTTGAACGGTTTTTCCCTAGCCTAGCCCAGTTCACCGCACGTCGGAATCCTCGGGCCGTGCGGCGCTCGCTTCTACTAATGGAGGAGCGGTCGCCGATCGACTCCGAGAACTTCAGCCGGGAAATCGCTTTCGACCAGTTTCGAGCGTCCCGCGCCGGCCGCTCGCGCCACGGCATCGTGCACAGCTTGCGAAATTTCTCGAGCGGTCAGGTGGGCCAACTTGTGCGCCAGTGCACGATCAGGCACTGCGAATCCTGGTACTGCTCTCTGCTCAATCGCCGTAGACACGACAACTCTTGCGACCTGCAGAGCATCCTCTCCTCGGGGCGATCGAATCTCGAATTGCCTGAATCGCGATAGCAGGGTGGACGGCACCTTGTGAGGGTCGTTCGAGGTCGCGATGTAGATGGCCAGACTCGCATCGAACTCCATATCCAATGATGCGTCACGGACCTTCGTGGCAGTTAGGGGCTCCAGCAGCGAATGTAGTGGCGCAACAGGGTCATACTGGCCACCGCGCGGGGCCTTGTCGATTTCATCGATCAGAAATACGGGGTTGGCGAAGTCCCCGAGAACAATCTCCTCAAAGACGATGCCTGGCGCCGCGTTGCTCCAATGTCGCTCCGTGCCGAGCAAAAGCGACGTGGTCTGGGCGTTCTCCATCGACTGGCGCCGGATGGGCGCCTCCAGGGCCTTGGCCAGGTCGCTCGCAAAGCGCGTCTTGCCCACGCCCGGCGGACCCCATAGATGCAGCGGAGGGATCGTGAGGGGTCCTCGGCTGCGCGAGGAGCACGCGACGTGATCAGCCACGAAGTCGGTCACCTCTCGGAAGTGCGGGTATGCCGCTCTGAGTTGGCTCAAGGAATACGTCCAGCGCGTTGGGGTGAAGGCGGGATTGGCCAACCAGATCCTAGCCGGCAGAGACTTGGACCAGGCGATCCAATCGCGAGTGGTGCCATCGATCGTCCTGTTTTCTGCGATCCACTATCGCGGCATCACAGACGGGCCCGACTTCCAATTCGCCCTGAACGTGGCAAACCCGGACTGGATGCATTTCGGCCGGGACAAGAATGCCGAGCCGACCGAGCAAGAGAAGCGCGAGGACCGCTGGCGCTTGCTTATGCAAGAGCTAGGCATCCACGGCTGTGACGAGTTCGAGAAGGTGCTTGTCGAATTCTTGGAATCGGGGCTGTTCGACGCGGAGCAGGTGCAGGTCATCATCGACCGATACGTCGCCGAAACGGAGGCGCTGCAAGTCAGGCAGGCGGCGCGGGACTTCCTGAATGCGGCGTTCTGGGACCATCGGATGAGCGACGCCGATTTGCTGGTAAAGGCCGGCCAGTTTCCTGCCAGCGCCGGATTGCTCGATCCCTATGTCGTGACCCAACTCTTCGACGCGCTGTCCGAGATCACCGACGGGCAGGCTCTTGGCCAGGCCATCGTCAGCGCCTGGATAGCTGCTTTCGCCGCTGGGGATCACCACGATGTCGAAGACGACAACCCGTTCAACAACCCGATCCATCCGGACATCAAGGCGGCTTTCGACGCCGCCAAAGCGCGCGTCCAAGCGAACGCGACGGTAGTCGACGCGTGCATGGACATCATCAATGACAATGGGTGGGGTACGCTGCAGGAGGTTGCCATGAAGCGGGCCACTGCTGCGGATTTCGAGGCCGCGATACGAGGCATGGAAATCGACAAGCTGCGTCGATTCATGCGGCGGATGATCGAGATGCGGCTTCAGCGCGCAACCTACGACGTTCACTTCGGCACCGCGACGCAGCACTTCGTTGACGCCTGCCGCGCGATCTCTAACGATCCGAACTCCCCTCGGCTCGCGGCCTTGGTCAAGAAGCTTGTCTCCAGGACCGCCCTGGCGGCGGAGCTCAGCACACCGGCAGCCGGACCATCCTAACCTGTCTTGAAGGCCGAGTAAGTGAGGGCTCCTCAGGCGGCATACGCTTTTCGGGCTTGGCGAGCTTAGCCAGCGCGTAGATCACTTGCCGGCACCCTTCGGAGAGCCAAATCCAAACACCATGCCGAGGCGCGCCTGGAAAGTGGAAAGGCACGTGATCGACACCACGCCGAAGCAGCAGGACCCTTCTGCCAAGCATATCCGCCGGCTGATCGGATCGCTGGAATCAGTCGATCACTTCTCGACCTCGTCAACACGATACCGAGCTTCTCCTTGAGAGATTCCTTCGCGCGCCTTTTCGAAAGCTCGTCTCGAGGTTGGAGGTGCGATTTCGTTCAGCTCCGTGCGTCGCTGCGCAAGGCGGCGTAATGCCTCGACTTTCTTCGTATCGTCCTTGTTTTCGACTGAGTCGATCTCGCAGAACATGCGCGCGTCGCTGCGCAACGCCAGGTATTGGTTCCCAACCCCTCGGTGCTGCACGGCACGATCGTTCGGTTTCAGGAACGTCAGCAGCGTGACGAACAGCGTCGCCAAAAGTCCCAGAACCTGCGCCAGTTCCGGCGCGCTCTTGGCAATTGCTGTGCTCGCACCTGCAGCAAGGAGGGTTGCCGGGACGCCGAGCCAGTAGTGCAGCCGCCCCCAAAAATCGCAAGCGTTGAACTGTCGCTTGGCCGAGTGGATTGCATCCTCTTCTATGCGCCGGGCTTCCTTGAGCAGTGCTTCGGTGACTACAGGGCTCACGGTGGTTCCAATCATGATAGTTGCCGGGATGGACCTTGCCACCGCTTAGGCCGGGGGTCAGGGTGCTCCCCACCGCCCGACCAGATACCGCTGGCAAGCCATTGCTCGAAGTAGTAGAGCCACTCGGCCGTCCAAGGCACGAACGTGTTGGCGAGCGACATCTGCGGCAGCCATTCGCGCGCCTTTGGCCACCACAGGCACAGAAGCGTGCCGGGTCCATCGTGTCTGTAAACGTGCGGGATTTTTGCGCCACCAGCCAACATGCTCAGATTGGGGTGCAGAACAATGACCTCGGGGCTGGTTGCGCCCGGACGCACCTTGAAGAGGCAGGTGTAGAGCCGGCCAAACGGCCCCGGCGCGATGTTGGCCACCATGTGAGCCTCACGGCCGTGAAAGCTAACTCGCGATCCTGGAAGTTGCAACTGCCGCATTTCCATCGCGCGCTGAGCGACAGTCGGAATTTGCATCGGCGGATCTCGACGCGTCATTGATCGCCGAAGAATCGATGCGCACGGGTTGGCGCCGCAACGGTCACGCTGGGGATCGCGGTTCCGACCGAGACGATCCGACCAGTGCCGATGTTGCTCGTCAAGCTCGTAACCGGCAGGTTGGGCGGCGCTGCCTTCGGGGCCGTTGCGGCCTGCAGTGCTTGAGCGGCGCGCTTGCCGAAACTCTGCTCGACCAGAGTCTGCAGCACATCTTGACCAGCACGCCGCTCGATGCAAGCGATCACACGCTCAAGGTCCGAAACCAGCGAAGCGTGCCACTGCAGAAATGCAGCTTGGCGTCCGGGCGCGTTCATGCCGCTGGCGAGGTTGTCACCGGGCGCGGTAGGGTTCGGAAGGTCCCAGTGTTCGCCGCCACTCGGCAGAGAGCAGCGACGGAAGAGCAGCGGCATGGTTGCGACGATGTCCAAGAGCAAGTCGAGGGGACTCTCGTGTGCGATGGGTGCACGCATCACATATGCGCTGGCGGCCAGACTCGTCACAAACACGGACCGCGGCGAGAGGTCCAGGTTCAACGCCGACCCGAACTTCACATTGCGATGGAGCTTGAGCAACTGCACCAACCTGCTCAGTAGCCTGCTCTGGACCTGATCTGCGTTGGGCAGTTGCACTAGTTCCGCCGCAGAATCCATCGCGCTCGACTTCACGATCAGTTGCCTGGTGAAATTCGCGCGCACCCTTGCGGCGTCATCGAACGTGCGCACGAGCCCCATCGGATTCGTCGGATCGAATAGTTGAAGTTCGCGGTCGGGGACGCGAGCGTGCGTCCCGCCATGGGGGATGCTGAACCTCTCGTCCTCAACGATCGGCGTCAGGTCCACACACATGCCGTCGGCATATTCAAGCGTGACGCAGCGCTCCCAGCGGGTCAGAGCTAGTCCATGCGCATTGGCGTAGCGTTCAATCACCTTGTGCAGCTCGTTGATTAGCCGAACTGGGCTGTTGCCGAAGCGCACCAATGCGTCACGCTGCAGGCGGATCACGATGTCGACGTCAAAGCCCTCAGGCCGCTCGCGGCGCGGTCGCACAAGAGTTCCGATGGCGCGCGAGCCTTGGGCGTGCACCTGCAAGACCAGACCCTTGAACTCGGGAGAATCCATGACGAACTGCCCAGTCGCCATGTACGAACGCTCGAGTGCTTCCAGCTGGCTGGGGGTTGGCTCGTTGGCCACGGCGATCGCGTCCGCCAGGAAAAAGAAATGCGGAGATGCGGCCGCGGACAGGCTCCGCTTGATGGGCTGCGGGAGGGGGTCACGATGCATGGCAACTCCTTTGAGCGAGTAGAAAGCAACCGCGGCTAGCAACTGCCCAACCCCGAGCTTGTGACGGGGCGGGGATACAAGGCCGCAAGGCGAAGAGACCTTGCGCACGCAGGTCCCTCGTGGCATGATGGCTGTCTATCAAGACAACGACGCCACAGCAGGCCTTGTAGCCGGTTTGCCGGGGGAATTTGGCTTCTGTTGTCTGCACAGACAACATCATACACGCGTTCGAATTCTTCGAAGGGATATTTCATGGCGCAGTCCGGCTTGGGGTTGCTCCTGCGAAAGCTGCGGGAGACCCGAGACCTGTCAACGCGCGAGCTCGGTCAGCTCGCGGACGTTGACCACGCATACATCTATCGGCTGGAGACAGGCGCAAAGCAGTCGCCGTCTGCGGAGGTTCTCGCTCGTCTTTTGAGGGTTCTGAAGGCTCCCCCCCGCGAGGTGGAAATGGCTCAGTACATGACAGCGAACGAAGTCAACCCTGATTGGGTCGAGCACGTGCTCCAGAGCGATTTGGGAGCCGAGATGTTCGAGATGGGAGCGAGCATGCGGCACCGTGGGGGCGCGCGGCCGGACATGGCGACTATCGAAGCCAGAGTTCGTAGAGCCTTCGAGGACGTGGACGAAGAGTAGCCATGTTGGATGAAGCAGAGATCCGCATGCACGCGCGTCGCTTCATGGCAGGCCTGGACCTGTCGCTCATCGCCCAGGATCTCTCCGTGTATACCAAGAAGGTCCAGGCAAAGCTTCGCAAAGAGGAACTGGAGCCAGGCGAATCAGGCTACACACTCACGAAGCGAGACGGTTCGTCGGTCATCATCGTGAACGAGCGCGAGCGGCTCGAGCGGCAGCGATTCTCCATCTGCCACGAGGTAGCGCATATCGTTCTTGAACTCAAATCCGACCACCGCGATACGCCGTCTTGGTCGTACGCGAAGCGGGATGAAAACGAGATCGCATGCGACATCTTCGCGGCTGAGTTGCTGATGCCGCTAGATGCGTTCAAACGCGATGCAGATCAGGAGCCACCCTCCTTTCAGCTCGTCGAGCGCCTTCGAGGTCAATACGTGGTCTCGTTCGCCGCTTGCGCCTCTCGCTTGGCTGCAGTTAGCGACTATCCGTGTGCTTTCGTTACCATGAACGCGCGGGTGATACGCCACGCATCCAGATCCAAGGCGTTGCGCGATCTCAGGGCATGGATCGTGCCGAAATCACCGATCCCTCAAGGGTCAGTTGCGCAACGCCTTGTTCGGGATGAAGAATGGTCCGGCGAAGACGATGCGGTTCCGCAGGATGTGTGGTTTCAGGATTGGCCCAAAGGATACGACCTCATCGAGTTGGCCAAGCACTATCCCAGTTACGAAGAGACATTCTCATTGCTTTGGTTCGAACAGGACAGCGGCCCTGACGAACCCGTGAACAATTTCGCCGGCGTACCTGCCGAGCAAGACGATGGCGGCCTGAGGGAACTGGACGGGCACCTGTCGTTCTCGAAGCGGCGCTAGATTTCAGGCAGAGTCGACCGCAAGATCCTCGAAGACGCGATCAGTCGTCAGCGCAAGGCGAAGAGTTGCTGGACACGGCCGATAGCGGGAACCATTGCTGAATTTGACGCGCGCCGTCGCCGCCAGAATCCGAAGGTGTGCCGAAAAAGCCAACCAACTTCTAGTTTTTTAGTCGAAAGTTCCCGCAATTCAATTTTGGGATCTCGGAACCCCTTTCCCTTGGGAAAATTCCCACAACTTTAGTAATCTGAAGGCGCGCGAACATCCGCGAGTAAGCTCACTCGACCGTGACGCTCTTCGCCAGGTTCCGCGGCTTGTCCACGTCGGTGCCGCGCGCGCAGGCGGTGTGGTAGGCCAGCAATTGCAGCGGCACCACGTGCAAGAGCGGCGACAGCGCGCCGTAATGCTCGGGCATGCGGATCACGTGCACGCCTTCGGAGCTCTCGATGCGCGTGTCGCCATCGGCCAGCACATAGAGCACGCCGCCGCGCGCGCGCACTTCCTGCAGGTTGCTCTTGAGCTTTTCGAGCAGCGCGTCGTTGGGTGCGACCGCGACCACCGGCATCTCGCTGGTCACGAGCGCGAGCGGGCCGTGCTTGAGCTCGCCGGCCGCATAGGCCTCGGCGTGGATGTAGGTCACTTCCTTGAGCTTGAGCGCGCCTTCGAGCGCGATCGGGAAGTGCAGGCCGCGGCCGAGGAAGAGCGCGTTCTCCTTGCGCGCGAAGTCCTCGGCCCAGCTGATGATCTGCGGCTCCAGCGCGAGCACCGATTGCAGCGCCACCGGCAGGTGGCGCATCTCCTTGAGCAAGCGCGCTTCGTCCTCGTCCGACAGCCGGCCCCGTGATTGCGCCAGCGCGAGCGTGAGCAGGAAGAGCCCCGCGAGCTGCGTGGTGAAGGCCTTGGTCGATGCCACGCCGATCTCCGCGCCCGCGCGCGTGATGTAGGCCAGCTTGCACTCGCGCACCATCGCGCTGGTAGCGACGTTGCAGATGGTGAGCGTGTGCTCCATGCCCAGCGAACGCGCATGCTTGAGCGCGGCCAGCGTGTCGGCGGTCTCGCCCGACTGGCTGATGGTCACGACCAGGGTCTTGGGATCGGGCACCGATTCGCGATAGCGGTACTCGCTCGCGATCTCGACCTGCGTCGGGATCTTCGCGATGCCTTCGAGCCAGTACTTGGCGGTGCAGCCGCTGTAGTAGCTGGTGCCGCAGGCGAGGATCAGCACCTTGTCGATGTCCTTGAACACGCGCCATGCGGCGGCACCGGGCGAGCCGTCGCTCCCGATGCCGTCGAACAGTTCCGGCACGATGCCTTCCACGCCTTCGAGCGTGTCCGCGATCGCGCGCGGCTGCTCGAAGATTTCCTTCTGCATGTAGTGGCGGTAGGGGCCGAGTTCGGCCGCGCCGCTGTGCGCCTGCACGGTGCGCACCGGCCGCGTCGCCGGCTTGTGCGCGCGATCGACGATCCAGTACTTGCCGGGCTGGATGTCGACCACGTCGCCTTCTTCGAGATAGACGATCTGGTCCGTCACGCCGGCCAGCGCCATCGCGTCGCTGGCGAGGAAGTTCTCGCCCTGTTCCTTGCCGACGCCGAGGATCAGCGGCGATCCGGCGCGCGCCCCGACCACGCGATGCGGCTCGTCGCGGCAGATCGCGGCGATCGCATAGGCGCCCTGCAACTGCCTGACGCTCGCCTTCACGGCGTCGAAGAGGTCGCCGTCGTAGTGGCTGTCGATCAGGTGCGCGATGACTTCGGTGTCGGTCTGGCTCACGAAGGCATAGCCCTTGGCCTGCAGCGCTTCGCGCAGCGTCTCGTGGTTTTCGATGATGCCGTTGTGGACCAGCGCGATGCGGCCGGGCCGCGCCCTTTCGGCATCGGCGCCGGGTCCGTGGCTGAAGTGCGGGTGCGCGTTGTGGACCGCGGGCGCGCCGTGCGTGGCCCAGCGCGTGTGGGCGATGCCGGTGAGCCCTTCGATGTGTTCGCCCTGCACCTGCGCGACCAGGTCGGCCACGCGCGAGGTGGTGCGCGCGCGCTGCAGGCCGCCGGCATGCACGGCGACGCCGCACGAGTCATAGCCGCGGTATTCGAGGCGCTGCAGGCCCTGCACGAGAACGGGAACGATGTTGCGGCCAGAAACGGCGCCGACGATGCCACACATGAGAGATGCTCCTGGATTGGAAGTTGGCGAATCGTATGGGCAGCAGAGAGAAATTAATCGATCGCGTTTCGCCACTTGGTGACGCTTGATTTCATTGTCAAGTCGGTACGCCTTTTTATTTCACGATAATCACATTTGTGAAAGAAATTAACCTCGATGAAACCGACCTGCGTCTTCTGGACGCGCTGCAGCGCGATGCCTTCCAGAGCAACCAGGCGCTTGCGGAGCGTTTCAACATTTCCCCGCCGACCTGCCTGCGCCGGGTGCGCCGGCTGCGCGAGTCGGGCTGGATCGAAAGCGAGGTCGCGATCCTCGACGCCGGGCGCGTCGGGCCGCTGCTGACCGCGATCGTGGAGGTCTCGCTGGACCGGCAGGACGCCTCGGCGCTCGACGCCTTCGAGCAGCGCGCGGCGGCCGAGGACGCGGTGCAGCAGTGCTACCGCGTGTCGCCGGGACCGGATTTCGTGCTGGTCGTGACCGTGCGCGACATGCCGGGCTACCACGCGCTGGCGCAACGGCTTTTCACGAACGACGCCAACGTGCGCAACGTGAAGGCCTTCTTCAGCATCAAGCGCGCGAAGTTCTCGCCGCGCGTGCCGCTGCCCGGGATCGACTGACAGCGTTCAGTTCTTCGGCGCCTTCTTTGGCCTTTGCCAATTGGGGAAGCTCGTCTGGCGCGCGCGCGAGATCGTCAGCGCCCCCGGCTCGGTGCTCTTGGTCACCGTCGAGCCGCCGCCGATGGTGCCGCCCGCGCCGATGCTGATGGGCGCCACCAGCACGCAGTTGCTGCCCACGTGCACGTCGTCGCCGATGATCGTGCGGTGCTTGTTGGCGCCGTCGTAGTTCGCGGTGATGCTGCCGGCGCCGTAGTTGACACGCTCGCCCACCGTCGCATCGCCGAGGTAGGCCAGATGGTTCGCCTTCGCGCCGGCCGCGAGGGTGGAGTTCTTGACCTCGACGAAGTTGCCGATGTGCACCTCGGGCCCGAGCCGCGCGCCCGGACGCAGCCGCGCGAACGGCCCGACGAGCGCGCCCGCGCCCACCGTCACGCCGGCCTTCTCGCCGTCGATGTGGGTGAAGGGATGGATCACCGCGCCGGTCTCGATGCGCGCGTTGGCGATGACGCAGTTCGCGCCCACGCGGACGCCCGCGCCGAGCGACACCGCGCCCTCGAAGAGGCAGTTGACGTCGATCTCCACGTCCGCCTCGCAGGCCAGCGTGCCGCGCAGGTCGAAGCGCGCCGGGTCGGCCAGCCGCACGCCCTGCGCCATCAGCGCCTCGGCCTGGCGCAGCTGGAAGGCGCGTTCGAGCGCGGCCAGCTGCGAGGGCGAATTGACGCCCAGCACCTCGATCGCATCGTCCGTGCGGTGCGCGACGATCGGCACGCCGTCGACCGAAGCGAAGCCCACGACGTCGGTCAGGTAGTACTCGCCCTGCGCGTTCTTGTTGTCCAGGCGCGTGAGCCACGCCTTGAGCAGCCGGCTCGGCACCGCCATCACGCCGGTGTAGATCTCGTCGATGGCGCGCTGGGCGTGGGTCGCGTCCTTCTCCTCGACGATCGCGAGCACCTCGCCTTCGTCATGTCCGTCGGCTCGAATGATCCGGCCGTAGCCCTTGGGGTTGGCGGTGCGGATGGTGAGCAGCGCGAGCCGGCGTCCGGCGCTCTGGGCGACCAGGGCGCGCAGCGTGGCCTCGCCGATCAGCGGCACGTCGCCCGAAAGCACCACCACCGTGCCGTCGTCCGGCAGCTGCGGCGCCGCCTGCTGCATCGCATGGCCGGTGCCGAGCTGCGGCACCTGCCGCGCGAACTTCGGCGTCGCGCCCGCCATCGCGCCTTCGAGCGCGGCCTCGACCTCCGATGCGCCGTGGCCGGTCACGACGACGACGTTGCGCGCGCCGATGCGCGTCGCGGTGTCGATCACATGCGCCACCAGCGCACGGCCGCCCAATCGATGCAACACTTTGGGCATGCTGCTTTTCATGCGCGTGCCTTTGCCGGCCGCCATGATGACGACGTCGATGGGTTCCTGATTCTGCTGCGAGGTCTGATTCATGCCACTTTTCCGGATGCGTTGCGCAAGGCTGGCGCGAATTATCGGGGTGCTGGTCATCGCGGGTTTCATTGCCGGCGGCCTTGCGGCCTGCAGCGCGATCAAGCTCGCCTACAACAACCTGCCGGAAGTGAGCTACTGGTGGCTCGACAGCTACATGGACTTCGACGGCACCCAGACGCCGCGCGTGCGCGACGGGCTCACGCAAGTGCTGGAATGGCACCGGCAGAACGAGCTGCCGAAGCTCATCGACCTGCTGCGGCAGACGCACACGCTGGCGGGCGATGAGGTCACGCCGGCGCAGGCCTGCGAGCTGGTCGAGTCGATCCAGGCCCGGCTGCTCGCGCTGGCGGAGCGCGCGGTGTCCGCGGGTGCGGACGTGGCCTTGACCCTCACCGATGCGCAGCTCGCCCATCTCGAGCGCAAGTACGCGCGGGTCAATGCCGACTACGGCAAGGAGTGGGTCGCGCTGAGCCCGAAGGACCTGCGAGAGAAGCGCTACGAGCAGTTGCTGGACCGCAGCGAGGACTTCTACGGCCAGCTCGATCCGGCGCAGCGCGATCTGCTGCGCCGGCAGGTCGCGCAGTCCAGCTTCGATCCGCGCGAGATCGACGCCAACCGCAAGACCCGCCAGCAGGAGATCCTGGCGCTGCTTCGGCGCCTGCAGGCCGAGAAGAACGCCCCTGCCGAAGCGCAGGCCGCGGTGCGTGCCTTCGTGCGTCGCGTGGCGGAGCCGACCGGAGCGGCGCGCGAGCGCCGGCTGGCGCTGCAGGAAGAGAGCTGCCGCAACATCGCCGAGCTGCACAACCAGACGACGCCCGCGCAGCGCAGCAAGGCCCGGCAGCGCCTGCAAGGCTACGAGGACGATCTGCGCGACTTGGCTTCGGCACTCTGAGCGGCCGAACTATGACGAATGGCACAGGCAATATCCGGCCGCAAAGTACAACATTTGTTTACACTTGGGCGCGTCCGCCCCAGCGCGCCGATCGACCGACTTCCGAATGAACATCAGCCTCTGCACGCTCTTCGAAAAGAACTACCACTACGGTGTCGCCGCGCTGGCCAATTCGCTCATCGCGGCGGGCTATCAAGGCGATCTGTGGGTCGGCTATCGCGGCGAGCTGCCGGCGTGGATCACCGGCGCGGCCGGGTACGACGCGGGCTCCGGCCGCTTCGAGGTCGCCCCTGGGCTCACGCTGCGCATGATGTTCCTCGATACGCCGGTGCATTTCACCTACTACAAGCCCACCTTCATCCGCGACCTGCTCGAAAAGCACGCGCCTGAAGCGGCAGTGATGGCGTACATCGACCCCGACATCGTGATGAAGTGCGACTGGGCCTCGTTCTGCGGCTGGTTCACCGAGGACGGCATCTCGCTGATCGAGGACGTCAACTGCTGCTTCCCGGCGCGGCATCCGAAGCGGCTGCAGTGGAACCGCTTCTTCGAGCCGCACGGCGTGGTGCCCAAGCGCGCGCTCGAGCGCTACTACAACGCCGGCTTCATCGCGATCCCGCGTGCGCACATGGATTTCCTCGACCTGTGGCGGCAGCTGTGCGATCTCGTGCTCGCCCACAACGCCGGCGCCGAGAAGCTCAAGATCGGCGGCGGGGCCGACCTCTTCCATTCGACGGACCAGGATGCGCTCAATTTCGCCTTGACGGTCCACGAAGCCCCGCTCAACACCGCCGGCCCCGAGGCGATGGATTTCGCGCCGGGCGGCTACTACCTCTCGCACGCCATCGGCTCGGTCAAGCCGTGGCACGGCAAGCACATCCGGCAGGCGCTGCGCGGGCAACCGCCGCGACTCGCGGCCAAGGCCTACTACCAGTTCGCGAACGCGCCGATCAAGGTGTGGGAGGACCGCGACCTCGCGCGGCGCCGGCTCGAGCTGAAGATCGCGGCGGCGATCGGCCGCATCTACCGCTCGGCCTGAAGCAGCCGCGCCCGCGGCCTCACTTCTTCGCGGCGGGCGCGGTGACCCACAGGCCCGCGAGCCAGCGCGCGCTGCGGTCCAGCCCTTCGGCGGCAGCGAGCGGCGGCGCATAGCCGAGCACCTCGACCGCACGGTCCATCGGCAATCGCGTCGCGCAGGTGTGCAACTGGCTGATCTCGTAGTCGGCCGAAGGAGAAGGCGGCTGCGGCAGCACGAAGCCGCTCGCGAGCGGCGCCGCCGTGTAGCGCTCCAGGCCGGCCTTGACCGCATCCTTGAGGCGCCGGCTGAACATCGGAAGGATCATCCGCGAGGCCGGCACCTGCTTGGCCCACGCCACGCGCTCGCGCAGCGAGCGCGCCGGAACGCCCGCAGCCGGCACCTCGCGGAAGTCGGACATGTCGAAGCCCAGCGCCTGCACCAGCGGCTGGTAGAACTCGCGCCAGGTCATGCAGCTGCTGTCGGCGACGTAGAAGGCGCCCTCGGTCGCGCGCGCGTGCCTGAGGCCCAGTTCGATCGCATGGATCAGGTTGTCGACGTAGATGTGGTTGCACAAGCCATGGCCGCCCTCGACCAGGAAGGCCTGCTTCGAATGCAGCGCGCGCGGCAGTCCGGCGAACCACTGGCAGCGCGGTCCGTAGACGATGCCGGGCCGCAGGATGCAGACCTCCACGCCCGAGGCTTCGCGCAGCACGCGCTCGGCGCGCACCTTGGCGTTGTTGTAGTCGTTGGGTTGGTCGTCCTTGAGCGGCGTGGCATCGTGGGTGCCGGCCGGCGGGTTCTGCCCGTGCACCGAGGCGCTGCTGAGATACACGAGGCGGCGCACGCCCGCGGTCTTGCACGCCTGGACCGCGGCCTGCGCGGCGGCGACGATCTGCGCGGCATCGCCGACGATGGCATGCACCATCGCATCGCAGCCGCGGACGGCATCGGCCAGCGAGGCCGCGTCGAAGATGTCCGCCTCTTTCCACGACGGCAGCGCGAAGCGCGCCATGCGGGCGAGGCTGGAGGGGCTGCGCACGATCGCGCGCACATCGTGCGTGCCGCCGAGCAGCCACTTCTCCATCAGCCGGGTGCCGACGAATCCGGAACCTCCGAGCACTGCGACTTGCATGGTCACGCGGCCTCCGACAGTTGGCGCGCGCGGGCGGATTCTTCCGGATCGAAATAGGGCATGTCCATCAGTCGCTTGCGGGCGTACATGGTCTCGACGAGCGACAGCGCGGCCATGGCCGTGGCGCCGCTGACGCGGGGCTTGCGGTCTTCGCGCACCGCGTCCACCACGTCCTTCCATTGCTCGGTGAAGGCGCCGAGGTAGCCGTGCGCCGGTGTCGAATACTCGGCGCTGCTGCCGTACTGCATGCGGCTCGCCGCCAGTTGCGGGACGGGCACGCCGTCGATCTCGATCACGAGGTCGGTCGCCTGCCCGGTGCGCCAGGTCACGGTCGCGCGCTCGAACTCGACGCGATAGCGGTTGGCCAGTTCCACGTCCCAGCCGAGGCGGATGTCGGCCTCGGTCCCGCCCGGCCAGCGCAGCTTCGCCGCACTGTTGATCTCCACGCCGCCCATGGCGTCGTCCGCGTAGTCCACGACCTCGGGGATGCCGAGCCACGAGACCAGGATTTCGAGCATGTGGATGCCGATGTCCAGCGTGACGCCGCCGCCGCCTTCCTGCCGCGTGAAGAAGCCCGCCGACGCCGCCGGCCAGCGGAACATCCCGCCCTCGTCGGCGACGATGCGGCGCACCGGCCCGAACACGCCGGAGGCGATCAGGGTGCGGACGGTCTCGATGGCCGGGAAGAAGCGCCGGAAATGGCCCACTGCGAGCATGCGCCCGAGGCGATCCGCCTCGCTGCGCATGGTGCGCGCCTCGGCGGCGGTGGCGCAGATCGGCTTTTCGACCAGCAGGTTGTAGCCGCGTCCGAGCAGCGACAGCGCGAGCTCCGCATGGCTGCGCGCCGGGGTGGCGATCAGCGCGATGTCGGCTTCGCACGCGCGCTCGAGATCGGTGTAGCACTTGGCCGAGGGGAAGAGGTGCTGGCAGCGCGCCAGCCGCTCCTCGCTGCGGTCGACGAGGCCGACGACTTGCAGCCACCCTTGCCGTTCTGCCTCGCGCGCCGCCGGACCCTGGTATTCCTCCACCACCGCGCCGCAGCCGATGATGAGCACCTTGAGCGGAGGCTCTGCCTTCTTGTCTGTTGCGCTGTCGCTATTCATCTGTCGATCCGAAGAACTCGTCGTAGTTGCCAGCCCACGAGGCTGGGGTTGCGAAGCAGGATGCCGGCCGCGCGCGACTTGCCGCCGGGCGAGCGGATCAGGTCCCGCAGCAGCGGCCGCATCGACAGCGAGAAGCCGGCCATGCCGGCACGCCGTGCCTCGGCGCACGCGCGGCAGTTGGCATGCGCGCAGGCATTGCGGCCGATGACCGCGCGCCCGGTGCGCCACATGGTTTCCACGTTCTTGCTCATGCTGCCGGGCACCATGCGGTAGACGCTGCGCATGTCGCGCGCCAGAGCGAACTTGCCGCCGCGCGCGGCGATGCGCAGCCAGAGGTCCCAGTCCTCGCAGGAGCGCAGCCCGACGTCGAAGAGGCCGACCTGCGAGAGCATCTCGCGGCGCACGACGAAGGTGTTCGGCGGGCCGATGTTCTTTCTCAGCAGCGTGTGCAGCGCATCGCCGGCGAGCTCCTGTCCGCCGAATTCGCCGATGACCTTTTCGCCGCCCTCGTCGACCACGTCCGCAAGCCCGTGCACCACGTCGAGATCGGGGGACTGCGCGAAGGCCCGCGCCGCTGCGGCGAGCATGCCGGGGCGCAGGTAGTCGTCCGAGTCGAGGAAGAGCAGGTAGCGGCCGCTGGACCGCAGGATGCCGCGATTGCGCGCCGCGCACAGGCCGGCGTTGGGTTGCCGGATCACGATCACGCCTTCGTAGCGGCTCGCCACTTCGGAGGCGTTGTCGGGCGAACCGTCGTCGACCACGATCACTTCGAGGTCCACGTCGCGCGCCTGCGCCAGCGCCGATTCGATCGCCTTCGGCAGCAGATGCGCCTGCCTGTAGCACGGGATGATGACGCTGAACTCGGGCATCAGTGCGAGCCTTGCCTTCGGCGCAGGCTGCAGAAACCGTCGCGCAGCACCAGCGGCCAGAAGCGCACCGGCAGCCGCGCCACTTCGCGCAGCGCCTCGGCGATCGACGCGCGCGCACGCTGGCGCAGCATCGGCGCGAAGGCCATGTTGTAGACGTAGCGCGCGCCGCCCTGCAATGCATGCCGCGCCGTGACGCGACGCAGCTTCGACGAGCCGACCGGCAACCGGGCCGCCGTGCCGACCACCTGCCGGATGCCGCGCCACATCGCCTGCCCGTTCTTGCTCAGCGAGCCGCCGCGCAGGCGGTACACCGCGAGCGAGTGATCCATGCGGACCCACTTGTCGGTCGCGGCCGCGATGCGCAGCCAGAGGTCGAGGTCTTCCGCGTGATGCAGCCCGGGCCGGAACAGGCCGCTCTTCGCGAACACCTCGCGCCGCACGATGATGCCGTTGGTCGGAACCGATTCGCCGCCGAGGACGCTCAGGAAGGCCGTGGGTTGCAGGCTGGGGGCGGCATGGCGGTCGACCGGACGGCCTTCGTCGTCGACCACCTGCATGCCGCAGACGAAGACATCGGCGTCCGGGTTCGCGGCCAGCGCCGACTCGAAGGCCGTGCGGTAGCCCGGCAAGAGCAGATCGTCGCTGTCGAGGAACAGCACGAAGTCCGCCCGGCTCTCGAGGATCGCGCGGTTGCGCGCCACCGAAGGGCCGGCATTGCGCTGGCGGATGACGCGCACGCCTTCACAGCGCTCGGCGTAGTCGGCAGAGCCGTCGCTGGACCCGTCGTCCACCAGCAGCACCGGAACGCGGTTGTCCTCCCAGGCCGAGGCCAGGGTTTCCGACAGCGTCGCGGCGGAGTTGTACGAGGCCGTGAGGGCTTCCAGCGTCGAGGGCCCCATGGCTCACGCCTGTTGCGAAACGATGCTGTGGGCAGACAGGCGGCTGGCGAGCCTGAGCACGCCGTGGCGGCCTTCATAGGCGCGCGGCGCACCGGGCAGCGCGACGGGATGCACTTCGAGCTGCACGCACTCCGGCGCCGAGAACACTTCCTTGCCCGCCACGTCGTGCAGGAAGAAATCGACGAAGTAGCGGCCCGGCATCAGGCTCATGCGCTCCAGCGCGAGGCGGAACGAGAAGCGCCCCTCATAGCGCTGGAAGTCCACCGATTCCTCGGGCCCCCAGACTTCGGAAAGGATGATGCCGTTGGCGTCGTGCCAGCGGAAGAACGGGATGCACAGCGGCGTCGGCTCCTGCGCCTCGAGCTCGAGCTCGATCTCCACCGGCTTCAGGAAATCGACGTCGCCCACGGCTGTCTGCGCACCGTTGATCTGCAGGTCCGCCAGCTGCAGCTTGGACGACTTGCCATGCCGCGCCTGCACCGCCACCGGCGCGCGGGTCGCGTACTCGGCCAGCACCTCGTCGACCGAGCCCTGGCGCAGCAGCTTGCCGCTCTGCAGCAGCAGGCCCTTGTTGCACAGCGCCTTCACCGCGGCGATGTTGTGGCTCACGAAGAGCACCGTCTTGCCTTCCTGGCTGCTGACGTCCTTCATCTTGCCGAGGCACTTCTGCTGGAACTGCGTGTCGCCGACCGCCAGCACCTCGTCGACGATCAGGATCTCGGGGTTCAGGTGCGCGGCCACCGCGAAGGCGAGGCGCACGTACATGCCGCTCGAATAGCGCTTGACCGGCGTGTCCAGGAAGCGCTCGACCTCGGCGAAGTCGACGATGGCGTCGAACTGGCGGTCGATGTCGCGCTCGCGCATGCCGAGGATCGAGCCGTTGAGGTAGATGTTCTCGCGCCCGGTGAGCTCGGGGTGGAAGCCCGTCCCCACCTCCAGCAGCGAACCCACCTTGCCGTACAGGCGCACTTCGCCCGCCGTCGGCTCGGTGATGCGGCTCAGCACCTTGAGCAGCGTGCTCTTGCCCGCGCCGTTGCGGCCGACCACGCCGACCACGTCGCCCTTCTTCACGTCGAAGGACACGCCGTCGAGCGCCTTGAAGGTCTCGTACTCCTGGCGGTTGAAGACGCTCTTGAGCGCCGCGAAGGCGGCCTCGGTGACCCGGCTGTGCTGGGCCATGTGGGCGATGCGGTATTCCTTGCTGAGGCCGCGCACGGACAGGGCCAGATCAGATGACATCGGCAAATCTCCGCTCCGCGCGTTGGAACATCATGGCGCCCACCAGGAACAGCACCACGGAGACCACGGCGCTCCAGACGACCGAGCTCCAGTTCATCATCGGCGTGCCGAGCACGGCCCACCGGAAGGATTCGAGGATGCCGACCATCGGGTTGATGGCGGCGAGCCATTGCGCCGATGCGGGGATGCTCGACGCGGCATAGGCCACCGGGCTCGCCCACAGCAGGAACTGGCTGAACACCGGAATGACGTAGCGCACGTCGCGGTAGCTCACGTTGAGCGCCGCGGTCCAGAAACCCAGCCCCAGGGCCAGCAGGATCGCCATCAGCATCGAGACCGGCAGGAAGAGAAGCGCAAAAGTCGGCGGAATCCGGTAGATCGCCAGCAGCACCACCATCACGGCCGCGCCGACGGCGAAGTCCAGCAGCACGCCGCGCACGGTCGACAAGGGCAGCACGATGCGCGGGAAATAGATCTTGCTGACCAGCCCCGAATTGCCGACCAGCGAATCACCGGCCTTCTGGAAGATCTGGATGAAGGTGTTCCAGATCAGGAGGCCGGCGAAGCCGAAGACGAAGTACGGGATGCGCGCATCGCCGGTCGGCAGCTTGGCCACCGCCCCGAAGACGAAGGCGAACAGCCCGGCGCCGATGAGCGGCTGCAGCACCACCCAGAGCACGCCGACCGCGGTCTGCCGGTAGCGCAGCCGCACGTCGCGCAGCGCGAGGATGCGCAGGAGGTCGCGGTATTCCAGCACATCCCGCCAGGGGAAGAAGGCCGCACGACGCTGCGGCCTGATGACAAGGTGAGGTTCACCTGCGTTCGACGACATTGACGAAAGACCCTCCGAGCCTGAGAGCACCGAGGAGTCCATGCGAGACGAGCCTCAGAGACATTAGTTGCACGATGATACACATCAAAATTAAACCTTAACTACTACCATTCGGCCAACTGTGCGAAACGCCACGGTGCTATGACTCTCGCAGTATCTGCCGAAGGCAGGGTTGACTGAAGCGCGCGCGTCGTCCAGGCGTGCGCACACGCAACGTTCATTCCATGCGGGGGTGAGGGCGCGGTGCCGCGACGCGCAGCGCCGCCACGCGGGGGTGCGCGTGCTCTTTATGAGGGTAAGGACGAAAAAGCGCAGCGCGAATGCGTCATCGCGCTGCGCTCCCGCTTCGAGATCTCCGGCCGATGGCCGGGCGCGCTCAGGCGGCGCGGGCGGTGGACTGGACGGCGTCCCAGCTGTAGGTGGCGCCGTGGCTGTCCCACGGTTCCATCACGATGCGCTCGCCCGCCGGCACGGTCAGCGATTCGCCGGGCGCAAGCACCAGGTCTTCGCTGCCCCGGTGGGCAGTGGCATCGCGGGTCACCCACACCCGGCCCTGCCGGATGCGCAGCACGCTCGCGCTGGAGGCTTTCAGGCTCATCGCATGCCCGGCCTCGAGCTGCCATGAACCGCGGCGCACGGCCGGCGGCACGGCGGCCGGACGGGCCGATGCAACGGACGGAAGCGTGTGGGTCGTGGCGATGGCGGACATGTGGATCTCCTGGGTGGTGAGCACGCGAATGGCGCGCTTCGGGAATGAATGATCGGCTCGCCGCCGTTGGCAGTCCAATGAAAACGCGCTAGCCTACTGATTCCGATTCCGCATCAATCAACGCCCCCGCCGAAGCACCCCCGATGCTGCATTCCCAGACCCATCTGCGTTCCCGGCCGATCTCCGCCGGGCACCTGCGCGCCTTCGAGGCCGTCGCCCGCCACCTGAACTTCCGCGCCGCCGCCGAGGAGATGGCGCTCACCCAGTCCGCCGTCAGCCGGCAGATCCAGTCACTGGAAGACGAGGTGGGCGTGGGCCTGTTCCTGCGCCACACGCGGGCGGTGGAGCTCACCAGCGCCGGCGCGCAGCTGCTGCTGGCGGTACAACAGTCGTTGCCGCGCATCGACGGCGCGGTGCGCCAGATCCGGCAGAACGCGGGACGCAAGAGCGTCTCGCTGACCACCTTCGCGTCCTTTGCTTCGATGTGGCTGATTCCGCGGCTCGAAGCCTTCCAGCGCGACAACCCCGAGATCGACATCCGCATCGACGCGAGCGACCTCGCGCTCGACATGGATGTCGCCGACGTCGACCTCGCGCTGCGCTACGGCCCGGGCGAGAACATGCCCGCGGGCTCGGTGCGCCTCTTCGGGGAGACGATCACGCCCGTGGCGAGCCCCTGGCTGATCAAGACCAACCCGCCGATCAAGGGCCCGGCGGACATCGCCCGCTTCACGCTGATCGAGGCGGGTGATGCGCACCGCACCCACCTCGAATGGCTGACCTGGCGCCGCTGGTTCGAGGTCAACCACATGGCGCGGGCGCAGCCGCGGCGCTGGCTCTACTTCAACTACGCCTACCAGATGGTGCAGGCCGCGCTCACCGGCCAGGGGCTGGTGCTCGCCCGCAGTTCGCTGATCGCCGAAAGCCTCGCCAACGGCGACCTGGTCGAGGTGCTGCCGCACCACCGCATGGATTCACCGATGGCCTACTGGCTCATCATCGGCCCGCGCAGCGCGCCGCGGCCCGAGATCCAGGCCTTCTGCGAATGGCTGCAGGGCCAGGCCGCGATCACGCGCGAGACGATCGGCGAAGTCCCAGACCCGGACACCCTAGACCAACTGGATTGACCCGAGGCCCGCGCAGCGTGGCCCGTTCGCGAAACACCGCGGAACCGGCTCCGCCGGGCCGCTGGTGTTGCCCCCCGGTAGGGGGGTGTCAGAGCCACACGAAGTGGGCGAGGCTGGGGGGCGAGCTAACCTATCGGCCAGACGACGCCGTTGTCGTTGAGGATGGCGTCAAGGGGTACGTCGTGCGCCTCCGGCTCGAAGTCTTCGAGGAACCCGTTGGTGAACCCGAGCCCGACCGTGAACGGCTTCGGCTCCAAGGCCGCCAGCGTGCGGTCGTAAAAGCCGCCGCCGTAACCCAGGCGATACCCGCCGGCGCTGTAGCCCAGGCAAGGCACGAACAGCAAGGTCGGCACGATCAGCTCGGTGTCCTTCGGCTTCGGGATGTCGTAGGCGTCGTTCTCCATCGGGCAGCCCGGATACCACGCATGGAAGGTCAGCGTCTTGTGCACCCGGTCGACCACCGGCAGGCCGATGCGGCGACGCTGCGGCTCATCGAGCAGTTCGCCGTCCTCCTTCCAGCGGTGCAGCGCCGGCAGCGGATCGAACTCGCCCTTGATCGGCCAGTAGGCGCCGATCACGGTGTCCGGCCGTCCGACGAGCCAGATGCGCATCACGCGCTGGAGCAGGTCGGCGCGCGCGAGCCGGTCCGGCATCGCAAGACGCTGTTCCACCAGTGCATTACGCAGCTGAGTTTTGAGAAAGTTGGCAGTTGCCGATGTGTCGGCACCGTTTGACTTGTCCATAATCCCCCGATGCAATTCGCGAGCATTTTGGCATCGGTACGCCGCCGGCCCCGCGTGGCCCTTTCCAGCCTGGTTTTTTCTCTTTTCGCGGCCGCCGCCGCAAGCCCGTCGGCGCAGGTTCAAAACGCGAACGACGACGTTCTCCTGCAAATGAAACAGGCCGCGCAGCGCGGCGACAAGGCGCGGCTCTCGGCCCTCTTGCCGCAGGCTCGCGGCCACATGCTCGAACCCTGGGCCGCCTACTGGGAACTCAAGGCGCGCCTCTCGGAGGCGAGCCAGGAGGAAGTCCAGGCCTTTCTCGCGCAATACGCCGGCACCTACCAGGAAGACCGCCTGCGCAACGACTGGCTGCTGCTGGCCGGCCAGCGCCGCGACTGGAACGGCTTCACCAGCCTGCACCCTGCCTTCCGCATGAATGACGATGCGCAGGTTCGCTGCTACGCGGTGCTGATCGAGACGCTGCAGTCGGGCACCGCGACGCAGGGCCAGGTGGACGAGGTGCGCCGCAACTGGTTCGGCCAGCGCGATCTCGACGACGGCTGCCTCACCGCCGCCGATCGCATGGTCAGCGCGGGCCAGATGTCGGCCAATGACGCCTGGAAGAAGGCGCGCCTCGCGATCGAGGCCAATCGCCCGCAGGCCGCGCGCGCCGCCGTGCTGATCGTGGCGCCCGATGCGGTCCCGCTGTTCGACGACATGAACGCCAACGTCGGCAAGTTCCTCGCGAGCCGCGCGGTGGTCGCGGCCAAGTCGCGCCGCGAGATCATGGTGCTCGCGCTGATCAAGCTGGCGATCGCCGACCCCGAAATGGCCGCATCGCAGCTCGACGGCAAGTGGGGGCCGATGCTCTCCGCCGAGGAGCGCAACTGGCTCTGGGGCACCATCGGCCGGCAGGCGGCGACCAAGCTCTCGCCCACGGCCAACAGCTATTTCGCCAACGTCACGAAGAACAGCGACCTCTCCGACGAGATGCTCGCGTGGAAGGCGCGCGCCGCGCTGCGCACCGGCGACTGGAAGATCGTGCAGGGCGCGATCGGCGCGATGAGCGACACGCAGCAGCAGGACCCGACCTGGGTCTACTGGAAGGCCCGAGCGCTGGCCAGCTACGGTGGCGACGAACGCCGCGCGCAGGCCCGCGCCCTGTACGAAAGCATCGCCGGCACGCGCGGCTTCTACGAGCTGCTGGCGCTGGAAGAACTGGGCCAGCGCGCCGCCGTGCCCACGCGCCCCGAGCCGCTCACGGCCGAAGAAAAGAAGGCCGCGCGCGACAACCCGGCGCTCAATCGCGCGCTCTATGCGATCTCGATCGGCCTGCGTCCCGAAGGCACGCGCGAGTGGAACTACGCCACCAACCTGCACGACCGCGGCGGCATGGGCGACCGCGAGCTGCTCGCCGCCGCCGACTTCGCCTGCCAGCGCGAAGTGTGGGACCGCTGCATCAACACCAGCGAGCGCACCAAGGGATCGATCGACGCCGAGCAGCGCTTCCCGATGCCCTTCCGCGAGATGGTGGTGCGCAAGAGCCAGGAGATCGGCCTCGATCCCGCCTACGTCTACGGCCTGATCCGGCAGGAAAGCCGCTTCGTCATGGACGCGCGCTCGGGCGTCGGCGCCTCGGGCCTGATGCAGGTCATGCCGGCCACCGCGCGCTGGACCGCGAAGAAGATCGGCCTTTCGGACTTCACGCCGGGCCAGATCACCGACCGCGACACCAACATCACCATCGGCACCAACTACCTGAAGCTCGCACTCGACGACTTCGACGGCTCGATGGCGCTTGCCGCCGCCGCCTACAACGCCGGCCCGGGCCGGCCGCGCAGCTGGCGCAACGGGCCGATCATGGAAGCGGCCATCTGGGCCGAGAACGTGCCCTTCAACGAGACGCGCGACTACGTGAAGAAGGTGCTCGCGAACACCACCAACTACGCCGCCCTGATCACCGGTCGGCCGCAATCGATCAAGGACAAGCTCGGCCGCGTCGGCCCGCGCGACGCCGCGGAGCCCGAGTCGAACAAGGACCTGCCCTGAACCGGACCCTGCAGAGCCTGCGCGCCCAGTTGCCGAACTGGGCGATCGAATGGCTCGAGATCATCGTCCCGATGGCGGAAGTGGCGCTCATCCTGCTGGGCGCATGGCTGCTGTACCGCTTCGTGCGCCGCATGATCGAGCGCGTGGCCAGGAGCTACGCGTTGCCCTACAACGTGGCCACGGTCACCCGCCGCACGGCCGGCTTCCTGATCTACGGCGGCGCCGTCCTGTGGGCGCTCGAACGGCTGGGCGCCTCGGGCACCGTGCTCTGGACCGCCTTCACCGGCTTCGCCACCGTCGGCGCCGTGGCCTTCTTCGCCGCCTGGAGCGTGCTGTCGAACATGTTCTGCGCGCTCCTGATCTTCACCACGCGCATGTTCTGGCCCGGCGACACGGTCGAAGTGCTCGAAAACGGCGAGAAGCCCGGCCTCAAGGGCCGCGTGCTGGACATCAACCTCGTCTTCACCACGCTGGAAGAGACCGGCGACGCGCAGCAAGGCACGACGCTGAAGATCCCCAACAGCATGTTCTTCCAGCGCGCCGTACGACGCTGGCACGGCAGCGCGGCGCCCCTGCCGCCGGCGCTGGCGCCGCATCCGGTGTCCCGCGAAGGCGACCGGACCGCGCGCTGAGCATCAATTCCCGGCGCGTTCCGCATCAATCGCCGGGTTGCCCGCGGCTAGCATGAAAAGCTTTGCAGCACCCCATCGGAGAAACGCGATGACCCAGCTCTACATCGGCAACAAGAACTACTCGTCCTGGTCCATGCGGCCGTGGGTGCTCATGAAGCAGGCCGGCATCGCCTTCGAGGAAGTGATGGTGCGCTTCGATTCCATGGACGCCGGTTCGAAGTTCAAGCGCACGATCCTCCCGCTCAACCCGACCGGCACCGTGCCCGTGCTGAAGGACGGCGACATCGTGGTCTACGACACGCTCGCGATCTGCGAATACCTCGCCGAGACCCATCCCGACAAGAAGCTCTGGCCCGCCGACCGCGCCCGCCGCGCGCAGGCGCGCAGCGCATGCGCCGAAATGCACGCCGGATTCGGATCGCTGCGGAATCACTGCACGATGAACATCGAGGCCGACCTGCGCCAGCAGGGGCAGATCATCCTGCGCGACCAAGCCGGCGTGCGCGCCGATCTCGAGCGCATCGTCCGCCTCTGGGGCGGCCTGCTCGAAGCGTACGGCGGGCCGATGCTGTTCGGCGAATTCAGCATCGCCGATGCCTACTACGCGCCGGTGTGCACGCGCATCCGGACCTTCGGCCTGCCGGTGCCGGCGCCGATCTCGGCGTACGTCGACCGCGTCCTGGCGCTGCCGGGAGTGAAGGCATGGATCGACGAGGCGCTGGCCGAAAAGGAGTTCGTCCTCATCGACGAGCCCTACCGCCTGCAGCGCTGACCCAGCCGGGCGCGCGGGCGCATCGCCGCCCTACACTCGCCCGATGCAAACCTATCTCGTCGGCGGCGCGATCCGCGATGCGCTGCTGGGCCGGCCCGGCAGCGATCACGACTGGGTCGTGGTGGGCGCGACGCCCGAGCAGATGATCGCGCGCGGCTACCTGCCGGTCGGCCGCGACTTTCCGGTCTTCCTGCATCCCGAGACGCGCGAGGAATACGCACTCGCACGCACCGAGCGCAAGAGCGCACCGGGCTATCGCGGCTTCGTCGTGCATGCGGCGCCCGACGTGACGCTCGAACAGGACCTCGCGCGCCGCGACCTCACCATCAACGCGATCGCCTTGCCCGAGGACCGGATCGGCGCCTCCGACCGCCTCGACGTCGATCCCGCCGATCTCGTCGATCCCTTCCACGGCCAGCGCGACCTGCGCGAGAAGCGCCTGCGCCACGTGACCGACGCCTTCCGCGAAGACCCGGTGCGCATCCTGCGCGTGGCGCGCTTCGCCGCGCGCTTCGACGACTTCAAGGTCGCGCCCGAGACCCTGGGGCTCATGCGTGAGATGGTCGAGGCCGGCGAGGTCGATGCGCTGGTGCCCGAGCGCGTCTGGCAGGAACTCTCGCGCGGGCTCATGGAAGCCAAGCCTTCGCGCATGTTCGAATTGCTGCGCGAATGCGGCGCGCTCGCGGTATTGCTGCCCGAGGTGGAACGGCTCTGGGGCGTCCCGCAGCCCGCGCTGCATCACCCCGAGATCGACACCGGCGTGCACCTGATGATGGTGCTCGACATGGCCGCGCACCTGAAGACATCGCTGGCCGTGCGCTTCGCCTGCCTGGTGCACGACCTCGGCAAGGGCACCACGCCTGCCGACATGCTGCCGCGCCACCACGGCCACGAACAGCGCAGCGCGAAATTGCTGCGCGATGTGTGTGACCGCTTGCGCGTGCCGGTCGAGATCCGCGAGCTGGCCGATGTGGTGGCGCGCGAGCACGGCCACATCCATCGCAGCGGCGAGCTCGACGCGGCTGCGGTGGTGCGCCTGCTGGAGCGCTGCGACGCCTTGCGCAAGCCCCAGCGCTTCGACGAGGTCCTGCAGGCCTGCGAATGCGATGCGCGCGGCCGGCTCGGCCTCGAAGACCGGCCTTACGCGCCACGCCAGCGCCTCCTTGCCGCGCTGGGCGCCGCGCAATCGGTGGCGACCGAGCCGATCGCCCGCGCGGCGCTCGATGCCGGCGCGTCGGGCCCGAAGATCGGCGAGGCGATCTCGCGTGCGCGCGTGGCCGCCGTGGACGCGGCGCTTCAACCCTCCTTGCGAAGTTGAATTGACGGCTTTGGCCGACGCGGCCTGCGGCGCGAGTCTGCTATGGTTTTTCCTCCATGCAGCAGCCCCCCCGACTCACCCGCGACGCGGCGCTCTTCCTCGACTTCGACGGCACGCTGGTCGATCTCGCCGAGACGCCCGAGGCCGTGCAGGTGCCGGCCGCCATGGTCCCGCTCCTGGGCGACCTCGCCGAGCTGCTCGGCGGTGCGCTGGCGGTGGTCTCGGGCCGACAGATCGACGTCATCGACCGCTTTCTCGCGCCCCTGCGGCTCCCGGCCGCGGGCGAACATGGCGTGCAGCGCCGCGATGCCGGTGGCGAGATGCTGGAGCAGCGCCCGCCCGATCTGCTGTTCGTGCTCCACACCGCCAATGAACTCGCACGCGTGCACGAAGGCCTCTTGGTCGAGCGCAAGCATGCCGCCATCGCGCTGCACTACCGGCTCGCGCCGCAGCTCGAGGCGGTGTGCCGCGACGCCATGCAGCGCGTGATCGAAGGCCAGCCCCAGCTCGAACTCATGCACGGCAAGTTCGTCTTCGAAGTCAAGCCCGCCGGCATCAACAAGGGCATCGCCATCGATGCCTTCCTGAAGGAGCCGCCTTTCGCGGGCCGCGTGCCGGTGTTCGCGGGCGACGACACCACCGACGAAAGCGGCTTCGCGATCGTGCAGCCGCGCGGCGGGGTCGGCATCAAGGTCGGCGCCGGCCCCAGCCTGGCGCTGCACCGGCTCGATTCGCCGCGCGCGGTCTTCGAATGGCTCGTCGCCACGCGCGACCTGCTCGCGGCGCCTGCAACGACAAGCCCGAGGAGGCCGGCATGACAACCTTTCAGAAAGACAACGAAACCATCGAGGGCCGCGCGGGCCCCTCGATCGCCGGCGCTGCCGGCGCGAGCGACACGGCGCCGGCCTATGACGAAGCCCTGGCCCGCCCCGGCGTACGCACCGGCTTCGCACCGCCGGCCGCACCCTCGCTCGAAGTCGGCGTGATCGGCAACTGCGCGTACAGCGCGCTCATCGATTCGCGCGCCCGCGTCGTGTGGTCCTGCCTGCCTCGCTTCGACGGCGACCCGGTCTTCAACGCGCTGCTGCATCCCGACGAGGATGAGGCCGGCGCCTGGAGCATCGAGCTCGAGGACTTCGCATCCTCCAGGCAGTGGTACGAGCCGAACACCGCGGTGCTGCGCACGCAGCTCGTCGACAGCGCCGGCCAGTGCATCGAGATCACCGACTTCGCGCCGCGCTTCCACAGCCGCTCGCGCTACTTCCGGCCGCTCACCATGGTGCGGCGCGTCAAGCCGGTCGTCGGCGCACCCCGCATCCGCGTCAGGCTCGCGCCGCGCTTCCAGTGGGGCGCCGCGGCGCCGACCATCACGCGCGGAAGCAATCACATCCGCTATGTCGGGCCCGAGTTCGCGCTCCGGCTCAGCACCGATGCGCCGGTCTCGCACATCCTCTCGCACCAGCCCTTCGTGCTTTCGCGCGAACACAACTTCGTGCTCGGCGCGGACGAGACCCTGAGCGACGGCATCGCCGACACCGCGCGCCACTTCGAGCAGGAGACCATCGCCTACTGGCGCACCTGGAGCAAGCGGCTCGCGATCCCCCTCGAGTACCAGGAGGCGGTGATCCGCGCCGCGATCACGCTCAAGCTCTCGCTCTACGAGGACACCGGCGCGATCGTCGCCGCGATGACCACCAGCATTCCCGAGGCGCCCGACAGCCAGCGCAACTGGGACTACCGCTACTGCTGGCTGCGCGACGCCTTCTTCGTGGTGCGCGCACTCAACAGCCTCTCGGAAGTGGGCACGATGGAGGACTACCTGCGCTGGCTCTCCAACGTGGTGATCGGCTCGCGCGGCGAGCACATCCAGCCGCTCTACGGCATCGGCCTGGAGCGCGAGCTGCCGGAGTCCTTCGTCGACGGCCTTCCGGGCTACCGCGGCATGGGGCCGGTGCGCGTGGGCAACCAGGCGCAGGAGCACTTCCAGCACGACGTGTACGGCAACATCGTGCTCGGCGCGGCCCAGGCCTTCCACGACCACCGGCTGCTGAGCCGCGCGGGCCTGGCGGAGTTTCCGTACCTCGAAGCCATCGGCGAGCAGGCGATCCGCGTCTACGGCACGCCCGACGCCGGCATGTGGGAGCTGCGCACCCGCGCCCGCGTGCACACCAGCTCGGCGCTGATGAGCTGGGCCGCCTGCGACCGGCTCGCGAAAATCGCGCGCGCGCTCGGCCTGCCGGAGCGCGCGGCCTACTGGCACGGCCATTCGTCGCGCATGCGCGAGGAGATCCTTGCGAAGTCCTGGTGCGAGGAGCGGCAGGCCTTCGCCGAGAGCTTCGGCGGCCATGAGCTCGACGCGAGCATCCTGCTCATGGTCGAAGTCGGGCTGATCGACGCGCGCGATCCGCGCTTCATCTCCACCGTCGACGCCATGGAGAAGTCGCTCTGCGACGGTCCGTACATGCGCCGCTACGAAGCGGCCGACGACTTCGGCAAGCCCGAGACCGCGTTCAACATCTGCACCTTCTGGCGCATCGACGCGCTCGCGAAGATCGGCCGGAAAGCCGAGGCGCGGCAGATCTTCGAGACCATGCTCGCCGCGCGCAATTCGCTCGGCCTGCTGTCGGAAGACACGCACCCGGTCACCGGCGAGATGTGGGGCAACTTCCCGCAGACCTATTCGATGGTGGGGATCATCAACGCGGCTGTTCGACTCTCTGCGCCCTGGGATTCGTGCATATGAGCAACGCCGGGCCGCCCCAAGTTGCGAAAGCCCCCTCGGGGGGCAGCGAGGACACGCCAGTGCCGAGCGTGGGGGCTCGCTCATGAGTCGTTTGGTGGTGATCTCCAATCGCGTGGCCGACCCCCGCAAGCCCGCAGCGGGCGGACTGGCCGTGGCGCTTGGAGAGAGCCTTCAGCAGAGCGGTGGCCTGTGGTTCGGCTGGAGCGGCGCGATCGTCGAGGACGGCCCGACCGGCGAAGGCGAGCTGCACCGGCAGCAGGCCGGCAAGGTCACGCTCGCGACCATCGACCTCGGTCGCGAGGACCATGACAGCTACTACCTCGGCTACAGCAACGACGTGCTCTGGCCGGTCTTCCATGGACGGCTCGACCTCGCGCATTTCGAGGCCGCCTTCATCACCGGCTACCGCCGCGTCAACCAGCTCTTCGCGCGCAAGCTGCTGCCGCTGCTGAGGGACGACGACCTGATCTGGGTGCACGACTACCACCTGATCCCGCTCGCGGCCGAGCTGCGCGCGATGGGCTGCCGGCAGCGCATCGGCTTCTTCCTCCACATCCCGATGCCGCCGCAGATCATCCTGGCGGCGGTGCCTCAGCACGAGTGGCTGATGCGCTCGCTGTTCGCGTACGACCTGATCGGCTTCCAGTCCCGACAGGACGTGCAGCACTTCGAGGACTACGTGCACCACGAGGCCCGCGGCGAGGACCTCGGCGACCATCGCTACCGCGCCTTCGGCCAGACGGTCAGCTCAGATGCGTTCCCGATCGGCATCGACGTCGACGAATTCGCCGCCCTCACGCACGCGAAGGAATCGCGCGACATGTACGAAACCATGAAGCGCGAGTATTCGACGCGGCGATTGCTGCTGGGCATCGACCGGCTCGACTACTCCAAGGGCATCCCGCAACGGGTGCGCTCGTTCCGCGAGCTGCTCGCGCACTACCCCGAGAACCGCCGCAGCGCGACCTTGATCCAGATCGCCTCGCCCACGCGCGAGACCGTCGATGCCTATGCCGACATCCGCCGCGAGCTCGAGTCGCTGTGCGGCGCGATCAACGGCGACTACGGCGAGCTCGACTGGATGCCGGTGCGCTACATCCACCGCATGGTCGCGCGCAAGCGCGTGCCTGGCCTGTGCCGCGCGGCGGCCGTCGGGCTCGTGACGCCGCTGCGCGACGGCATGAACCTCGTGGCCAAGGAATACATCGCCGCGCAGGACCCGGCGGACCCGGGCGTGCTCGTGCTCTCGCGCTTCGCGGGCGCGGCCGAGCAGCTGAAGGAAGCGCTGCTCGTGAACCCCTACGACACGCACGGTACCGCGGAGATCATGCAGCAGGCGCTGCAGATGCCGCTGGAGGAGAGGCGCGAGCGCCACCAGAAGCTGCTCGCGCGCATCCGCGAGCAGGACGTGCACTGGTGGCGCAACGGCTTTCTGAATGCGCTGCGCGCTGCCGAGCGGGTTCGATAGGCCGCCGCGGCGTGCTCAGCGCGCGCGCTCGCCCACCCGCCGCCCCGCCCGCTTCTCGTTCACCCTCACCCCCACCTTCTCGCGCCGCAGGCTGTTCCCCAGCGCCGTCTTGCGCAGGATCACCGCGAAGGACTGGATGAACACCGGCTTGGTCTCGCCGAGCCGCCAGAGGATGCCCGGCGTCCGCGTGGGCGTGGGGCTTTCGAGCGGGATCACGGTGAGCCCCGACATGCCTTCAGGCACCGCGTTGATCGCGACGATGGCGCCGATCTGCGTGCGCGCGACCAGCCCGAGCATCGGCGCGACGGTCGACATCTCCGCGACCACCATCGGCTCGGCGCCGCAGGCGCTGAAGCATTCGTCGATCATCGTGCGGGTGGAGAACGACTTGCCCAGCAGCACGAGGTCCTGCCGGTGCAGCTCCACCATGCGGATGCGCTTGCGGCCCGCGAGCGGATGGGTGTCGGAGACGACGAGCACCATCTCCTCGTTGTAGAGCGGCTCGAACCACAGGTCGGTCGGATCCTCGGGCCGGTAGGCGATGCCCAGGTCGAGCTCGCCCGCGCGCAGGCGCGAGCAGATCACCTCGGCCGAGAGCTCCTCCACGCTGATGCGCACCGTCGGATGCCGGGCCAGGAAGAGCGCCACGCATTCCGGAATGAGCCCCATGTTGAAGGTGTGCGTGGCGCCGATGCGCACCTGCCCCGTGAGGTTGCCCGCATCGGGCTTGAGCAGCGCCACGCCCTGGTCGACCTCGCGCAGCGCGCGCGAGGCAAAGCCGCGCAGCAGCTCGCCGGCCTCGGTGGTCACCACCTTCTTGCCGATGCGTTCGAAGAGCGGCTGGCCCAGTTCTTCCTCGAGCTGGCGGATCTGGTGCGAGAGGGTCGACTGGGTCACGTGCACCCGCTCCGCCGCCCGCGTGAAGCTCAGGCAGTCGGCGAGCGCGACGAAATAGCGCAAATGCCTCATCTCCATGGAAACCCCCAGGAATGATCGATGCCATCGATGATATCGATGGAAATTCATCATTTGTCGGGTGCGGGCCACCGCCCTATCGTCCACGCCATCGGCGCTCGATGACGCCGGGACAGGAGACAAGCACCATGTCGGAATACAACCAGGACGGCATCACGCGCGACGTGCTCGATGCCTTTGCCAAGACCCCCGACCCGCGCCTGCGCGAGCTGATGACGGCGCTGGTCAGGCACCTGCATGCCTTCGCACGCGAAGTCGATCTCAAGCCGGAGGAATGGCTCGCGGGGCTGAACTTCCTCAATGCCACGGGCCAGATCTCGACCGACAAGCGGCCCGAGTTCATCCTGCTGTCGGACACGCTGGGCCTGTCGATGATGGTGGTCGCGCTCGCGCAGGCCCGCGCCAGCAGGGCCAAGGGCGCGACCGAGGCGACCGAGGCCACGGTCGAAGGCCCGTTCTACTGGCCCGGCGCGCCCGACGTGCCGCTGGGCAGCGACATCGCGAACGGCGCGAAGGGCGAGCCGACCTTCTACATGGGCCGCGTGACCGACTGCGACGGCCAGCCGCTCGCGGGCGCACTGCTCGACGTCTGGTCGGGCGACGGGCACGGCAAGTACGACGTGCAGCTCAGCAGCGAGCCGTCGATGCAGGCGCGCGGGCGCTTGCGCACCGACGCCCAGGGCCGCTACTGGTTCTGGTCGATCCGGCCGAACTACTACCCGATCCCGGACGACGGCCCGGTCGGCGACATGATGCGCGCCACCGACCGCAGCATCTACCGCCCCGGCCATCTGCACATGCAGGTGTCGGCGCCGGGCTACGTGACGCTGACGACGCAGGTCTTCGTCGGCGGCAGCCCCTACATCGACGCCGACGCGGTCTTCGGCAAGCGCGACAGCCTGGTGGTGGATTTCGAGACCCATCCGCCGGGCAAGGCGGTGGACGGCCGCGAGATGCGCGTGCCCTACCACTCGGCGAGCTTCGACGTGCGGCTCGCACCCGCAACGGCCTGAAGAGGACATCACATGAAGATCGGCAAAGCGACCGTGCCGCGCACGGCCATCAGCACGTCGGACGCGCACACCATCGTCATCCGCGGGCAGGACCTGTCGAAGGACCTGATCGGCAAGATCTCCTTCGTCGACCATTTCTTCTTCCTCCTGACCGGCCAGCGCCCCACGCCGGCCCAGTCCGAGGTGCTGAACGCCACGCTGGTGGCGATCGCGGACCACGGGCTGGTGCCGAGCGTGCAGGCCGCGCGCATGACCTTCGCGGCTGCGCCCGATGCGCTGCAGGGCGCGGTCGCGGCCGGCATCCTCGGGTGCGGGTCGGTGATCCTGGGCGCCTCGGAGACCGCGGGCCGCATGTACCGCGAGATCGACGCCCTGGCGAGCGACGGCAGGCCGCTCCCCGCCGCGGCGCTCGAAGTGATGAAGGCATGGCGCGCGGCGGGACGCTCGATCCCGGGCTACGGCCACCCGCTGCACAAGGAACGCGATGCGCGGGTCGATGCGCTCTTCGCCGTCTCGAAGTCGGCAGGGACCGATCAACGCTTCGTCGAGATCGCCGGCGCGGCCGAGGCGGTGATGCCCGACGTGCTCGGCAAGCCGCTCAAGCTCAACGTCTCGGGCGCGATCCCGGCGGTGCTGCTCGGCGCGGGCTTTCCGGTGGAAGCGCTCCGGGGCGTGCCGATCCTGGCGCGCACCGCGGGGCTGATCGCGCATCTGTACGAGGAGATCCAACAGCCCATCGGCTTCGCGCTGTCCTACCAGGCCACGCGCGAGATGCAGTACGACGGCGAACTGCCCGCCCACTTCGGGACGCACGAATGATCCCTGTCCTGCAAGGCCTCAAGGTCATCGAGCAAGGCACTTTCATCACGGGGCCCGCGGCCGGCATGCTGCTCGGCGATCTCGGCGCCGACGTGATCAAGGTGGAGCAGCCCAAGACCGGCGACCCGTTCCGCGCCTTCAAGGACGGCCTCTACAGCCCGCACTTCCAGACCTACAACCGCAACAAGCGCAGCATCACGCTCGATACCCGCAGCGCCGAGGACCGCGAAGTGCTCGATGCGCTGATCGCCGATGCCGACGTGTACATCCAGAACTTCCGCCCCGGCGTGGCCGAGAAGCTGGGCGTGGGGGCGGAGCGGCTGCGCAAGCTCAACCCGAAGCTCGTCTACTGCTCGATCAGCGGCTTCGGCGCCACCGGCCCGGCCGCGGACCGGCCGGCCTACGACACCGTCGCGCAGGCGGCGAGCGGCTTCCTCAACCTCTTGATCAACCCCGAGAACCCGCGCGTGGTCGGCCCCGCGATCGCCGATTCGCTGACCGGCTTCTATGCCGCCTACGGCGTGCTCGGCGCCCTCTTCGAGCGCAGCCGCACGGGCCAGGGCCGCATGGTCGAAGTCTCGATGCTGGAGGCGATGGCGCACTTCAACCTCGATGCCTTCACGCACTACTTCCAGGCCGACGAGGTGATGGGTCCCTACAGCCGGCCCAGCGTCTCGCAGTCGTACGTGCTGCGCTGCGCGGACGGCAAGTGGATCGCGCTGCACATGTCCTCGCCCGAGAAGTTCTGGCGCGGGCTCGCGACCGCGATCGAGCAGCAGGGCATCTTCGAGGACCCGCGCTTCGCCACGCGCGAGGCCCGCATCGCGAACCAGGAAACGCTGATCGAGCTGCTCGGCGAGCGCTTTCGCACCCGGCCACGCGACGAGTGGTGCCGCCGCCTGCAGCGCGAGGACGTGCCCCACGCGCCGATGTACGACACCAGCGAGGCGCTCGAAGACCCGCAGGCCAGGCACCTGCAGCTCATGACCTCGGCCGAGCATCCGGTGATGGGGCTGTTCCGCACGGTGCGTTCGCCGGTGAGCTTCGACGGCCAGCGCTCGCTTGCGGTGCGGCCGCCGCCGGTGCTCGGTGAACACAACGAAGAGATCCGCGCCGCATTGCAGGCGCGAGCGAAGGCCAGCCGGCAAGGAGACGCGGCATGAGGCTGCACGACACACGACGCCGGCTCATCGGCGCACTGATCGGCGCTGCACTGGTCGCCGGCATCGCGCACGCACAGGACCGCCCGCCGATCCGCATGGTCGTGCCCTTCGGCGCCGGCACCACGACCGACACCGTCGGCCGCGTCGTTGCCGAAGCCCTCGGCAAGAACCTGCAGCAGCCGGTGATCGTCGACAACCGCGCCGGCGCGGGCGGATCGACCGGCACCGACCTCGTCGCCAAGGCCGCGCCCGACGGCCGCACGCTGGTCATGGGCACGGTCGGCACGCATGCGATCAACGCGGCGCTCTTCACCCGGCTGCCCTACGACCCGGTGCGCGACTTCGCGCCCATCGCCTTCATCGGCTACACGCCGACGCTGCTGGTCGTTGCGGCCGATTCGCCGATCAAGTCGCTGAATGACCTGGCACGGGCCGCCGCGAAGCCGGCCGGCATCAGCTTCGCCTCGGCCGGCAACGGCACCTCGGGCCACCTCGCGGGCGAGCTGCTCGCGCAGCGGCTCGGCGGCAAGATGATCCACGTGCCCTACAAGGAGGGCGCGGTCGCGCTCACGAGCGTGATGGCCTCGCAGGTGGACTTCATGTTCTATCACCCGGCCGCGGTGCTGCCGCAGATCAAGGCCGGCAAGCTGCGCGCGCTCGGCGCAAGCGGCGCGGTGCGCAGCGCCGCCGCGAGCGACGTGCCTACGCTGATGGAGCAGGGCGTCGCCGATTTCGATCTGGTCGCGTGGTTCATGCTGTATGCCCCCGCCGCGACACCAGCGGCCACGCTCGCGCAACTGCGCACCGCGGCCGGCGCCGCGCTGGCCCAACCCGAGGTGATGGCGCGCCTGCGCGACCAGGGCATCGAAGCGCGCAAGCTGCGCGCCGACGAATTGCTGCCCTTCAACAAGTCCGAGCTCGCCAAGTGGGCCGGGCTGGTCAAGCGCTCCGGCGCACAGGTCGACTGATTCCGACAGAAGAAACCAATAGGAGACAGGAACCATGAAGACATCCAATGGCATCGGGCGGCGCAGCGCAGTGGCCGCGATCGCGCTCGCGGCAGCCGGCATCTCGATGGCGCAGACGCCCGCCGGGCAGCCGATCCGCATCGGCAGCACGCTGGCGCTCACCGGGCCGCTCTCGGCCACGGCGCAGATCCACAAGCTGGTGGGCGACATCTACATCGAGCAGGTCAACAAGCGCGGCGGCCTGCTCGGCCGGCCGGTGGAATGGGTGGTGAAGGACGACCAGTCCAAGCCCGATTTCGCGCGCACGCTCTACGAGCAGCTGGTCACCGCCGACAAGGTCGATCTGCTCATGGGCCCCTACGCCACCGGCGCGATTCTCTCGGCGATGGGGGTGGCGCAGCGCTACAACAAGGTGCTGGTGCATCACACGCTGGGCATTCCGTCGCTGGCCAAGTACGACATGCAGTTCCCGGCCTGGTCGATCGGCTCCGACCCGGCGAACACCGTGCCCAACACGCTCTTCGATGCGCTCGCCGCATCGCCCAAGCCGCCGAAGACGGTGGCGGTGGTGACCAGCAAGTTCCCGTCGATCCAGTTCATGAGCGCGGGCGCACGCGAGGTGCTCAAGAAGCGCGGCCTCACCGAGGTGCTGTTCCTCGAATGGGACTTCGGCAACCGCGACTTCGGCCCCATCGCCAACCGCATCAAGGATGCGAAGCCCGACTTCGTCTGGGTCGGCGCGATCGGCCTCGACGGCAACCTGCTGCTCGATGCGATGAAGAAGATCGACTATGTGCCGCCGCAGCACTTCTACCTCTACCCCTCGCCCGGTCCCCTGCTGGCTGCGCCGGAGGCGAAGAACGCGCTGTCGGCCACGATCTTCGAGGACCAGCCGCCCTTCACCAGCAACTACGGCGCCGCCGAGTTCGTGAAGCTCTACCGCGAGCGCGCGGCCAAGGCCGGCTTCACCGACACCTCGGTCGAAACGCAGGCCGCGGCCTCGTACACCGCGTGGCAGATCCTCGAAGCCGGCATCGCGGGTACCAAGAGCCTCGACGACAAGGCCATTGCCAACTACCTGAAGACGCACAAGGTCGACACCATCCAGGGCAAGCTGCGCTTCGACGGCGTCGGCAACTTCGGCGACGACCTGATGCGCATCAAGCAGATCCAGGATGGCAAGTGGGTGGTGGTCTGGCCGAAGGAAGTGACCTCCGGCGGCGCGAAATTGCTGGCACCCTGACATGTCGGGCTTCACGCTGCCGAGCCTTTCGCTCTTGTCCCAGTCGGTCCTGTCGGGCATCTTCGTCGGTGCGCTGTACGGGCTGATGGGGCTCGGCCTCAGCCTGAGCTGGGGCCTCTTGCGGCTCATCAACCTCGCGCACTTCGCGTTCGCCTTCCTCGCCGCCTACCTCTGCTTGCAGCTCGCGACGATGGGCATGGACCCGCTGCTGACGCTGGCCGTGATCGTGCCGCTCTTCTTCGTGCTCGGAGCCGCCCTGCACTGGGTGATGGCGCGCTTCGCGGTGACGCCGTTCAACTCGCTCTTGCTGACCTTCGGGCTCATGGGCATCGTCGAAAGCATCATCCAGTCGATCTGGACCGCCGACTTCCGCAAGCTCGAATCGAGCTACGCGCAGCAGAAGTTCAAGGTCGGCGAGCTGTTCGTGCCGGTGCCGGAGCTCATCACGCTGCTGCTCGCGATCGGCATCGCCTTCGCGGTCTGGGGCGCGCTGCGCTTCACCGACCTGGGCAAGGCGATGCGCGCAGCCGCGCAGGATGCGCCGGTCGCGGCGGCCTTCGGCGTCAACGAGAAGGCGCTCGGCCTCTTGCTGGCCGGCACCTGCTCCGCGCTCGCGAGCGTGGCCGGCGTCTGCCTGGCGTTGAGCTTCACGCTCGCGCCCTCGCAGATGTACGCCTGGGTCGGCGTGGTGTTCGCGGCGGTGATGCTCGGCGGGCTCGGCAGTGCGCTCGGGCCGCTCGTCGCGGGCACGCTGATCGGCGTCAGCGAGGCCGTGACGATGGCGGTGACCGCGCCGTCCTGGGCACCGATCGTGTCCTTCACCTTGCTGATCTTCATCCTGCTGCTGCGACCCAGAACATGAGCACGCTCACACAGACCCTGGCCACTGCGCCCGCCCCGCCGCGCGCGGCAGGCCGGTTCATGAAGCGCACGCCGCTCGCGATCCTCGCGGCCGGCGTGGCGCTGGCCTTCGTGCCGCAACTGGGCCTGCCGGCCTTCTACGACTCGCTGCTCTACCTCGCGCTGCACTGGGTGGTGCTCGCGACCTCGTGGAACATCCTGTCGGGCTACTCGGGCTACTTCTCCTTCGGCCACGGCGCGTTCTTCGGCACCGGCATCTACACCAGCGCGAACCTGATGGCGCGCTACGACTGGCCCTTCCTGTGGACGCTGCCGGTGGCCGCGCTGACGGCCGCGCTGATCGGCGTCGCGCTCGGTGCGATCGTGTTCCGCGTCAAGGGCGTGCGCGGCGAGCTGTTCGCGCTGCTGACGCTCGCGATCACGCTCGTGATCGGCACCATCGTGGTCAATACGCCGCTGGACGGCGGCTCGGGCGTGCCGCTCTACGGCGTGCCGGTGCCGAAGATCGGACCCACGCAGTCGTCGACCTTCTACCTGCTCGCGCTCTCGGCGGCGGTGGTCACGCTGCTGATCGCCTGGGGCATCCAGGTGTCGAAGTTCGGCGCCGGCCTGTTCGCGATCCACGACGACGAGGACGCCGCCGAAGTGATGGGCGTGCCCACCTACCGCTACAAGCTCTGCGCGCTCGCGATCTCGTGCGCGCTGGCCGGCGTGGCGGGCGGCATCCACGCGCTGTTCCTCTCGTACGTGACCGCGGGCGAAGTCTTCACGATCGCGGTGCCGCTCACGGTGGTGCTGATGAGCGTGCTCGGCGGCACGCGCCACTGGGCCGGACCGGCCATCGGCGCGTTCGCGATCACCGGGCTGCTCTACAGCTTCACCGCGGCCGACCACGCGGTGGCGGGCAAGGCGGTGATCGGCGTGATCCTGATCGCGGCGATCCTGTTCATGCCGGAGGGCATCCTGGAGCGCTTCCGGCGTCATCGCCGGCCCGCGCCACCGACGGCGCCGGTCGCCACGCCGAGTGCGATCCAGCCGCCCGAGTTGCCGGCGCGAACCGCGCCGGGCATCGTGACGCAGGGCGAGCCGCTGCTGCGGGTGCGCGGCCTCACCAAGTCCTTCAAGGGCGTGCGCGCGCTGGCCGGTGTCGACGTCGACGTGCGGCAAGGCGAGATCCTCGGCCTGCTCGGGCCGAACGGCTCGGGCAAGTCGACCTTCATCAACGTGGTCAGCGGCCACTACGTGCCCAGCGGCGGCACGATCGCGTTCGAAGGACGCTCGCTCGACGGCCTGCCCGCGCACCGCATCGCCGGCAGCGGCATCGCGCGCACCTACCAGATCCCGCGCCCCTTCGCGCACCTGAGCGTGCTGCAGAACGTGGCGATCGCGACGATGTTCGGCGGCGCGATCCGCGACCCGGACAGCGCGCGCCGGCAGGCGATGACCTGGCTCGAATTCACCGGGCTGCAGGACAAGGCCGACGCGCGGCCCGACGACCTCAACCTGCACCAGCGCAAGTTCCTCGAACTCGCACGCGCGCTCGCCTCGCGGCCGCGGCTGGTGCTGCTCGACGAGGTGCTGTGCGGCCTCACGCCGAGCGAGATCGACGACGCGGTGGCGCTGATCCGGCGCATTCGCGACCAGGGCTCGACCATCGTCTTCGTCGAGCACGTGATGCGCGCGGTGATGGCGCTGACCGATCGCATCGTGGTCTTCAACCACGGCGTGCTGCTCGCCGAAGGCGCGGCGGCCGACGTGATGCGCCGACCCGAAGTCATGACCGCCTACCTGGGGAAAGCCCATGCTTGAGGTCCGCGATCTCCAGGTGGCCTACGGCGCCGCGCCGGCGTTGTGGGGCGTGTCGCTCGACGTGCGGCCCGGCGAACTGCTGTGCGTGGTCGGCCCCAACGGCGCAGGCAAGACCACCTTGATCAACACCATCGCGGGCATCCTGCGCGTGCGCGGCGGCAGCATCCGCCTGGGCGGCCAGGACATCACCCGCCTGCCGCCGCACCGCTTCTGCGAGGCCGGCATCGCGCTGGTGCCCGAAGGGCGGCGGCTCTTCACCGGCATGAGCGTGCTGGAGAACCTCGAACTCGGCAGCTACCTGCCGCGCGCCAAGGCGAAGCGGCGCGAGACGCTCGACGAGGTCATCGCGCTCTTCCCGGTGATCCGCGAGAAGCTCGCGAGCCCGGCCGGCGAACTCTCGGGCGGGCAGCAGCAGATGGTCGCGATCGCCCGTGCGCTGATGGCGCGGCCGAGCCTGCTGCTGCTCGACGAGCCCTCGCTCGGGCTGTCGCCGCTGATCGTGCACGACATGTTCGCCGCGATCCGGCGCATCAACGCCAGCGGCATCTCGGTGCTGCTGGTGGAGCAGAACGTGACCATGGCGCTCGATGTCTCGCATCGCGCCTATGTGCTCGAAGAGGGGCGCGTCGTCGCGGAAGGGGTGCCACGGGATCTGCTGGCGCAGCCCGAGATCCAGCGCGCCTACCTCGGCGTCTGAACCCAAGCCCGGAGGAAACCATGCTCTTCCCCACCACCATCGTCGGCAGCTTTCCGCAGCCTGAATGGCTGATCGACCGCGCGAAACTCGCGGGCCGCTTTCCGCCGCGCGTGCGGGCGCGCGAGCTCTGGCGCATTGCGCCCGAGTTCCTCGAAGAGGCGCAGAACGACGCCACCCTCATGGCGATCCGTGCGCAGGAAGAAGCGGGCCTGGACATCGTGAGCGACGGCGAGATCCGCCGCGAGAGCTATTCGAACCGCTTCGCGACCGCGCTGGACGGCGTGGACCTCGACAACCCGGGCACCGCGCTGGACCGATCGGGCCACCCGAATCCGGTGCCGCGCATCGTCGGCAGGATCGTGCGGCGACACGCGGTGGAGGTGGACGACCTGAAGTTCCTGCGCGCGCACACCGACCG
Source organism: Variovorax sp. HW608 (assembly GCF_900090195.1). Classification (NCBI taxonomy): domain Bacteria; kingdom Pseudomonadati; phylum Pseudomonadota; class Betaproteobacteria; order Burkholderiales; family Comamonadaceae; genus Variovorax; species Variovorax sp. HW608. The sequence continues at coordinate 4,217,907 of NZ_LT607803.1, read as the reverse complement.
GCAGGTCAAGATCACCGTGCCGGGCCCCTTCACCATGCTCCAGCAGGCGCAGAACGACTTCTACGCGAGCGAGGAAGAAGCCGCGATGGATTACGCCGCCGCGGTCAACGCCGAAATCCGCGATCTCTTCGCGGCCGGCGCGGACGTGGTGCAGATCGACGAGCCCTACATGCAGGCGCGGCCCGAGAAGGCCCGGCAGTACGGGCTCGCCGCGCTCAACCGCGCGCTGGAAGGCATCACCGGCACCACCGCCGTGCACATCTGCTTCGGCTACGCGGCGATCATCCACGAGCGGCCGAGCGGCTATTCCTTCCTGCCCGAACTCGCGCAGTGCAGCTGCAAGCAGGTGTCGATCGAGACCGCGCAATCGAAGCTCGACTGCGCGGTGCTCAGGGAGCTCGAAGGCAAGCGCGTGATGGTGGGCTGCATCGACCTGTCGGACCCGGCGGTCGAATCGCCCGAGACGATCGCGGGCCGCATCCGCCGCGCGCTGCCCTACATCGAGCCGGAGAACGTGATCCTCGCACCCGACTGCGGCATGAAGTATCTGCCGCGCGATTCGGCCATCGGCAAACTGCGCGCGATGGTCGCGGCGGCCAGGATGCTGCGCGCGGAATTCGCGCACCGCGCGCTGCCGGCATGAGCCGCCCGGCCGCCCGTAGGCGAATCCCGAAGCGCTGCTGCGCGAGGGTAGTCCAATGAGCCGCCCGGCCGCTCCGAAGGCGAATCCCGAAGCGCTGCTGCGCGAGGGTAGTCCAATGAGCCGCCCGGCCGCTCCGAAGGCGAATACCGAAGCGCTGCTGCGCGAAGGTACTCAATGAGCCGGCCGCACGCTCCAGCACGATCGGCTGGCCGCGACGCTACCGTCGCGGCGCAACTCCCCGTGTGACAGCGTGCCGCTCGCGAGGTTCTTCGACAGCACGCCCTTGCCGATCAGGCTCACCTCGATCTCGGAGCGGCTCGGGTCGACCCGGTCATCGGCGAAGGCCATGCCCGTGCGGATCATGCCGATCATCAGCAGCAGCATGGAGATCGCGAAGAAGAGGTCACGCGGGTTCATGGTGTCGGCCCTTCCGTGAGTGCGGCGCGACGGATGCGCGCCGATTCACTGCAATGTAGGCAGACGGCCTCCCGGGCACGAGTGACGAGTTCGCAACCCCGAAGTGACGCAGTTCACTTCGTTCGTCAGCTGCGCCACGCCAGGGCGCCCGTGAGGAGCTGGACCAGCCGCCCGACGCGCGTGCCGTTCACATAGCTCACCGGCGCCGGACGCGGCAGCCCCTGCACCCGCGCGGCGGACAGCGCCACGATCTCGATCCAGCCGCCGCGCTCCACCACGTGCACCTCTTCCGCCTGCACCGTGGACTTCACGTTGAACACGTTCTCGCCGAACCATGCGGGCGGAGACACCACCTGGACGCTGCCCTCCAGCACGCGCACTGCAAAGCCCTCGTCCACGGCCACGCGCAGCGCCTGGCCCGGCTGAAGGCAGGTGATTTCGGAAGTTTCGCTCGTCATGAAGGCACCTCGTCGGGTCGGTTGGGGATGGCTTCATCGTAGGAATCCGGCCGCTCGAAAAACAGGCACAGCGACGCGGCATACGAAGCGAAACAGATGCGCCCGCGGCCATCTGTTATGGTCCCCTGGCCTCGAATCTGCATCTGTTTTCAGGACGCGCGACGAGGGAGCATCGACCCATGGACTCGCCACCCCTCTACCGCAAACTCGCCGCGCATTACATCGACGCCATCGGCGCCGGCGCGCTCAAGCCCGGCGACCGGCTGCCGTCGCTGCGCAGCCTGATGCGGATGCACGACATCAGCCTTTCCACCGCGCTGCAGTTGTGCCGCGCGATGGAAAGCGAAGGCTGGGTCGAGGCGCGCGACCGCTCGGGCTACTTCGTGAAGCGCCCGCGCCGCCTCGCGATCGCGGCCATGGAAGAACCCGCGACCCACGTCGCGCCCGATCCGGCGCAATACGTCGGCATCCACGCGAAGGTCTCCGACTTCGTCGCGCGCCGCCGGCAGGGCGAGGTGCGCATCGATTTCTCCACCGCGCGCGGCTCGCCCGAGCTCTACCCCGGCGAGGCGCTGCGCACGATCATGATGCGGCTTTTGCGCCAGAAGCCCCTGCTCCTCACCACCGCCGCGCCCTCGCGCAGCCTCAACCCCTTGCGCGAAGCCGCCGCGCGCCGCGGCCTGCGGGTGGGCATGACGCTCTCGCCCGACGAAGTGCTGACCACCAACGGCTGCATCGAGGCGCTCAACCTCGCGCTGCGCGCGGTCGCCCAGCCCGGCGACACCGTCGCGGTCGAATCGCCGACCTTCTACGGCCTGCTGCAGGTGCTCGAAAGCCTGGGCATGCGCGCGCTGGAGATCCCGACCAGCCCGCAGACCGGCCTGTCGATCGAGGCGCTGGAGATGGCGCTCGATGCCTACGACAACATCAAGGCGGTCGTCACCGTGCCGCACCTGCAGAACCCGCTCGGCAGCGTGATGCCCGATGCCCACAAGGAGCATCTGGTCGCGCTGTGCGAGCGCCACGGGGTCGCGCTCATCGAGGACGACACCTACAGCGAACTGCTCGACATGGACACGCCGCCGCGCGCCATCAAGTCATGGGACCGCAGCGGCAACGTGATCCATTGCGCCTCGCTGCACAAGATCCTCGCGCCCGGCCTGCGCCTCGGCTGGATCTCGGCCGGCCGCTGGCACAGCCGCGTGGAAATGCTCAAGTACACCCAGACGCGCAGCAACGAGGAGTTGTCGCAATGGGCCGCCGGCGAATACATGAACACCGGCGCCTTCGACCGCCACCTGCGCCGCCTGCGCGAACGCCTTCGCCAGCAGCGCGAACAGGCCGCCGATGCGATCGCGGCGCACTTTCCGTCCGGCACGCGGCTGACCTACCCGCCGGGCGGATTGCAGCTGTGGGTGGAACTGCCGGACCGCCTGTCGTCGATGACCGTCTTCGACCTCGCCCTGCGCGACAGGATCTTCGTCGCGCCGGGCACGCTGTTCTCGAACTCGTCGCGCTTCGATCACTACCTGCGCCTGAACTGCGGATGGCCGATCACCGAGACGATCGAAGGCGGCCTGCGCCGGCTCGGCGAGATCGCGAGCGAATGTGTGGCGATGCAGCGCAAGGCGGCGTGATCCTTGCCAAATTTTGCCAAGCAACATAGGCTTGGCTCATGAGCACCATGAACGTATCCCTGCCGGACGCCATGAAGGCGTTCGTCGACGAGCAGGTGGCCGAACGCGGCTATGGCACGAGCAGCGAATACGTGCGCGAGCTGATCCGCAAGGACCAGCAGCGACTCCAGTTGCGCAACCTGCTTTTCCATGGCGGCCGCTCGGCGCCCGCCGCCGAGGCCGACCAGGCCTATTTCGATGGTCTGCGCGAGAGGGTGCGCAACGCCGGCAAGAAGGCGGACAGAGCCGCCGGCAAAAGGTGAAGGCGAAAAGAGTCGTCCCGCGTGAACAGGCAAACCGGGACGTTGACGACGCCATCGCGCATTACCTGCAAGAAGGCGCGGAAGGCGCCGCCCTCGGCTTCATCGACGCGCTCGAAAGCGCCTACCTCCACATCGGCCGGCACCCGGGCACCGGCTCGGCGCGCTACGCCCATGAGCTCGAATTGCCCGGGCTGCGCTTCTGGCCGTTGACTCGCTTTCCACACCTGGTTTTCTACTTCGAACAATCGAACTGCATCGACGTCTGGCGCGTGCTGCACGGGCAGCGCGATGTGCCTGCGTGGATGCAACCGGCTTCCGGCACCTGAAGTCGCTGCCGCGTGCTGTATGCGCATGCAGTATTTCGTCTCGCCTACACCTTCAGGGGACTTCTCACATTTGGCAACAGTCCTACACTGGGCCGCACCAGATGAGTACCTAATTCGTACATCCGTGCATCTAGGGGGTTTTATGGAAACGTTCAATGACGACGCCGCCCGGCTCAGGGCAGAGGCGACGAGGGCGGACGCGTTGGCCCGGCGCGCGAAGCGTGAGGCCGACGAGGCGTTCAGGGTGTTTCTGAAGGAGGACGGCGCCGTAGCGCCCGACCAGGCCATCGAGACCGCGAAGGCCAGCGCCCGTGCCGCGCAGGAAGCGTGGCGCAACTACGTGCGGCACGTCGCGCTGCATGGCGGGCATCTGCACAACTGCTGATCCCGGCGCGGCAACCGGGCAGGCTCGGGTGGGGTCAATCCACCAGCGCCAGCGCGCCGTAGTCGCCCACCTCAGAACGTGATCTTGACCGACGTCGCGCTGCGCTGAGCCTCGCCGTGGAACACCGCCTCGATGTTGTTGCCGTCGGGGTCCAGCACGAAGCACGCGTAGTAGCCCGGGTGGTAGGGCCGCTCGCCGGGCACGCCGTTGTCGGTGCCGCCGTTCGCGAGCACGGCCTTGTAGAAGGCGTCGACCATCGCCCGGTCCTGCGCCTGGAAAGCCAGGTGATGCCGCCCGGTCAGCTTGCCTTGCGACTCCTCACTGTCGGCCGTGGAGACGACGAGCTCGTCGGTCCAGAAATAGCCCTTGCCGGTGCCCCCGAGCGGAATCTTCAGCGCTTCGAAAGCCGCCTCGTAGAACGATCGGCTCGCGGCGAGATCGCGCACCACGAGTTGGATGTGGTCGATCAGGCGTCCTCGGTGCAGTTCCTGCGTTTCCATGAATCGGGCTCCCCTAAATTCAATCCACCAGCGCCAGCGCGCCGTAGTCCCCCACCTTGTCGCCCAGGCCGGCCGGCACCAGCAGCGCGCCGCGGGTCAGCGCTTCGAGCTTGCCGTCGATCTGCGCCTGCAGACGCGGCAGCAGGAAGTCGCGGTTGTTCCAGAACACGCTGCCGCCGAGGCTGATGCGCTGCAGGTCGAGCGTGGCGATGAGGTTGTAGAGCATGCGCCCCATCACGCGGCACAGCCCGTCGGTGGTGGCGAGCGCCGGCGGCTCGCCGCGCGCAGCGCGCGCGAAGAGATCGGCCGCGGGCTCGCCGAAGCGCCGCGCAATGCCGTTGCCGGCCGCGAGCGCTTCAACGTCGCCGTGGTTGCCGCAGCCGCACAGCGCGTTGTTGTCGTCGTCCGAGACGAAGCTGTGGCCCGCGTGGCCGGCGTTGCCGTTCTTGCCGCGAAGCACGAGCCCCTCGACGCAAAGGCCGACGCCGACGCCGGTGCTCCAGGTGACGTAGGCGCAATGGTCGAAGCCCTTCAGCGCACCCCAGCGGCGCTCGGCTTCGAGCGCGGCGACCGCATCGTTCTCGACGCGCACCTGCGCGAAGCGCTTGCAGAGGGGCGCTTCGAGCAGCGCGGTCATCCATTGATTGGGCAATCCGCGCGCGGGGCCGGCGATGCCGCCGCAGATGTTGGGCGTGGCCAGTTCGACCATCCCGTCATGCAGTTCGAACGGCCCGGCGGAAGAGACGCCGACGCGGTCGATGCTGCCGGCATCGATGCCCTGCTCGGCGCAGATCTGGTCGATGAGGCGAATGATCTGCACCGCGACCGCATCGTTGTCGCCGGTCTTGGCGGTCGGCTCGCTGCGGCGGCCGATGAGCGGGGAGGTGCTGTTGGCGGCGAGGCTCACCGCCACCTTGGTTCCGCCGAGGTCGACGCAGGCTTTCACGAGTGCCCCCACGCTCGGCACTTCGTGTCCTCGCTGCCCCCCGAGGGGGCTGAATGCCGCGGCTCCAAGTCTGCACGGGCAGACTTGGACGGCATGAAGAGACGCTGCGTCTCGCAGCGGCGCGGCCTGCAAGGCCGAGCTTGCTTGGGGCGGCCCTGCGCTGCGCTCATGCGCGCCCCCACGCTCGGCACTTCGTGTCCTCGCTGCCCCCCGAGGGGGCGCGAGCTTGCTTGGGGCGGCCCTGCGCTGCGCTCATCGATTCAAATCCATCGTGCGACCAGGGCCGCGATCATGCTGAGGACCACCGTGCTCGCGATCGGCAGCCGCCACTCGCGCCCGAACGCACGGAACTCGAAATCGCCGGGCAGCCGCCCGAAGCCGAAGCGCTTGAGCCACTCGGTGAGCCCGCTCATCAGCACCAGCGCAAGGACGACGACGATCAGCCAGCGAATCATGGTTGCAGTTTAGGGCGCGAGAAGCGAGAGCGCCTGTCGGTGGAGTTCGCGCGTCGCGGCGGCGACCACGCGGCCGTCGGATTGCAGGCCGAGCGGGCGCCCTTCCCAGTCGGTGACGATGCCGCCGGCGGCCTCGATGAGGCCGGTGGGGCCGAGGTAGTCGTAGGGTTGCAGGCCGGTCTCGACGACCAGATCGATGGTGCCGCCCGCGAGTTGCGCGTAGCCGTAGCAGTCGCCGCCGAAGCGCCGCATCGCGCACTTGCGGCTCAGGCGGTCGAAGGCCTGCCAGTCGGCGGCGTTGAAGATGTCGGGCGAGGTGGTGACGATGCGGGCGTCGGCGATTGCGGTGCAGTCGCGCACGCGCACCGCCTGCCCGTTGCGCTCGGCGCCGATGCCGGGCTGCCCGATCCAGCGCTCGCCGAGCACCGGCATGTCGACCATGCCCAGCTCGACGCGGCCGCCACGCACCAGCGCGATCAGCGTGCCCCAGAGCGGCGAGCCGGTGATGAAGCTGCGGGTGCCGTCGATCGGGTCGAGCACCCAGACGCGCTCGGCTTCGAGGCGCGTGAGGCCATGCTCCTCGCCGAAGATGCCATCCGCCGGCCGCTGCGCGCCGAGGATGTCGCGCATGGCCTGCTCGGCCTCGCGATCGGCCCGGGTGACCGGGCTCTCGTCGGCCTTGGCGATGATGTCGAGCGGCGTGCGAAAGAGGCGCATCGAATGCGCGGCCGCCGCATCCGCCAGTGCGTGGGCGACGCGCAGATCGTCTTCGGGCGTGAAGGTGGAACTCATGGGGCTTTTTCGGCAGAAGGAAGCCCGATTAGACCTGAGCCGCAGGACCCGCAAGCTCAGAAGGGCACGTCGCCTTCGACCGTGGTGCGATAGAGCTTGCGCCGCTCGCTGTCGGGTGTGCCGGCGGCGAGGTGCATCAACGACCGGTTGTCCCAGAAGACCAGATCGTGCGGCGCCCAGTGGTGCCGGTAGACGAACTCGGGCCTGACGCTGTGCGCGAAGAGTTCGGCCAGCAGCGCGTCGCTTTCCTCCTTGGGCAGCCCGACGATCCGGGTCGTGAAGTGCTCGCTGACGAACAGCGCCTTGCGGCCGGTCTCCGGATGCGTGCGCACCACGGGCTGCACGGCCGGCGCGACCTCGTCGATCTGCGCCTGCGACAGCTTGGGGCGCCACGGATTCTTGGCGCGCAGCTCTTCGTATTTGGCGAGGTAGCTGTGCTCGGCCCTCAGCGGCAGGATGCGCGCCTGCATCTCGGGGCTGAGCGCCTCCCAAGCGAGATGCTGGTCGGCGAAGAGCGTGTCGCCGCCCTCGCCCGGCAGCTCCTGCGCGTGCAGCAGGGAGCCGAGGCTGGGCTTTTCCTTGTACGAGATGTCCGAATGCCAGTAGGCTCCCGCATCTCCGAGGCCGATGGGCTCGCCGTTCTCCTTGATGTTGGAAACGATCAGGATCTCCGGATAGCCCTCGAGATGGAACTGGTGCAGCACATGGATTTCGAGCGGACCGAAGCGGCGGCTGAACGCGATGTGGTCCGCGGGCGAGACCTGCTGGTCGCGGAAGACGAGCACATGGTGGTCGAGATGGGCGCGGTGGATGCGCGCGAAGTCGGCGTCGTTGATGGGCTTCGAGATGTCGAGCCCGACGACCTCGGCGCCCACGGGGGCGTCGAAGGGGCGGATGTCGAAGGGCTGCGGCGGTGCATCGCGCGTGGTGGCTTCGGGGGAGAGGGCTGCTGTCATTCGAACCACCTTGGAAGATCTCAAGAGTGATGACACTCTACTTCATATGTCAAAGAAATAAAGCCAACGAGACCGATTGCACCGGTGTTTTCACCTATCTCATTTGATTATCCCGTGCCGACCATTGTCATGACTTGATCTGCCCATTACCGTTCAACGGGAATTGCTCGGCAAGCGGATGCTTGTGGGCGGCAGCCCTCGACAAAAAGACGACGCAATATGCAACTTCAAACGATAGGCCTCAAATCTTTCGCGATCTTGTTTGCAATAGTGGCAATTGGCCCGATAGTTGTCGGCGCGGTTCTTGCGCGCGAAGCCGGCACGGCAAATCGAGCGGGCTTCTGGTGGATCTTTGCCATCGGAGTGCTTACTCTTGCTGTCATTGGCGGCTCGATGAAAAACCGCAGCGTAGCCATCCGTGACGACGAGGTGATCGTCAAATCGACTTTTTACTCCACGTCAATTCCGTTGACCAACATCAGCAGCATCAGCACGGTGGTTCCGGGGTCGCCATCCGATCTTGTGGGCATGCGGGTGAATGGAGTCGGATTGCCCGGTTTTCGTTCCGGCTGGTTCGACTCGAAGGCTGGCGGCCGCCTCTTCGTAGACAGGGTCGCGGGCGATTATTTGTCGATCTTCGTAAACGGCAAGCCGCGACTGGCCCTTCAATTCTCGGACAATCAATCTGCCGCGCAAATCCTGTCTGCAGCAATTCCGAAGGAAGCGAAATAAAGAGATGCGAAATGGCAATTCGCTTCACAGCGTGTGGCTGCGGTCGCCCTGCGTGAAACCGATCGCGTCCCACGCCTCGCCAGCCGCGAAGCCGACGACCTTGAAGAGTTCGCCCATCTCGTGCTCGTGGACGAGCCGCGCGGCCATGCTGCGCTCGGCGAGCGAGGCCTCCTCCATCATCGGCAGGATGCCGGCGTTCAGCAGGAACCTCGCCTGGTTGCAGTAGCCGAGCACTTCGAGCCCCGCGTTCTGGCCCGCGAGCGCGATGCCGGTGAAATTGACGTGGGCGGTGATGTCCTTCTCGCCCACGTCCGAGAGCGGATCGCCATCGGCCTGGTGGCCGCGGTGGCACATCACGGTGCCCATGTGGCGCTGCGGGTGGTAGTACTCCGATTCCGGAAAGCCGTAGTCGAAGAAGAAGGCGGCGCCGCGCCCGAGGCGGTCGGCCAGCGTGGCGATGAAGGCCTCCGCCTGCGGATGGATTTCGGTGAGGTAGTCGTGCTCGCCTTCGATCTCGACCGGCGGGCGCAACTCGGTCGGGCGGTCGCTCCACGCGAAGCCGTCGCCGTGCGCGACCACGCCGCGCTCGAACCACCGGCCGCCCGAGCGCGCGAGCAGTTGCACCGGCATCGCATCGAGCACTTCGTTGCCGACGACGACGCCGTTCATGGATTCGGGCAGCTCGGACAGCCATTCGACCTTGGCCGCATGCCTTGCCAGGGTCTGCTGCTGGCGCTCCCGCAAGGTGCCGGAGAGGTCGACGATGCGGTAGCGCACCACACGCTCGCCGAGCGCATCGAGCAGTTGCAGCGCCAGCGCGCCGGAGCCGGCGCCGAATTCCCAGACCTCGCCGGTGCCGGTCTTTTCCAGCGCCTCGGCCACCTGCACCGCGAGTGCGCGGCCGAACAGCGGCGTCAGTTCAGGCGCGGTCACGAAGTCGCTGCCCGACGACGGCATGCGGCCGAACTTGCGGCTCGCGTTGGCGTAGTAGCCCAGTCCCGGTGCGTACAAAGCCAGTGCCATGAAGCGGTCGAAAGGCAGCCAGCCGCCGTCGCGTTGCAGCGCGGCATCGATAATCCGGGTCAAAGGGTTGGCGCGTTGCGCGCCTTGCTCCAGGTTCATACAGGAAATCTATCAGGATGGCTCCAACGTCCCCACGCCACAGCGTGCTCGTGACCGGCGGCGGCCAGAGGCTCGGCGCCGCGGTCTGCGAGGCTTTCGCGCGCGCGGGCTGGCGGGTGTGGTGCCAGTACCGCGCATCGCGCGCCGAGGCGCTGGCATTGTGCGCCCGGCTTCTCGATGAAGGCCACGACGCCACGCCGATCGAGGCCGACATCGGCAGCGAGGAGAGCCGGCGCGCCCTGGTCGGGCAGATCGCCGGCGATGGCCCGCTCGCCTGCATCGTCAACAACGCCTCGGCCTTCGCGCCCGACACGGCGCTGGATTTCGACGCCGACGCCGCCTTGCGACAGCTCGGCGTGAACCTGATCGCGCCGCTGTCTTTCGCGCGGCTTCTGGCCGGGAGCGCCGAGGCAGGCGACGGCATCGACCGCTCGGCGATCCACGTGCTGGACCAGAAGGTCTTCAACCTGAACCCCGACTATTTCTCCTACACGGTGTCCAAGCTGGCGCTGGAGCGCGCCGTGGCGCTGCAGGCCCAGGCGCTCGCGCCCGCGGTGCGCGTCTGCGGCGTCGCGCCGGGCATCCTCTATCCGAGCGGGCCGCAGACCCGGGCCAACTTCGAGAAGGCTTCGCATGCCAACCTGATGCGCCGCCCCATCGACCCCGCCGATGTGGCCCGCGCCTGCGTCTTCCTAGCCGACACGCCGAGCGTGACCGGCACCACCCTCTCTGTCGACAACGGCCAGCACCTCGTGCCGCTGCCGCGCGACATCATGTTCGTCGTCGATGAACTGCTGAAAGCCCCCCCGCCATGACCCACGCCACGATCGACCCCCTGCTCACCACCTGCCGGCGCGTGTTCCTGCGCGACTACGAGGTGTGGATCAACATCGGCGTGCACGAATTCGAGAAGCGCGCCGAGCAGCGCGTGATCATCAACGTCGACCTCTACGTGCCGCTGGACCTGTCGACGCCCAAGGCGGACGAGCTCGACGAGGTGGTGGACTACGACTTCATCCGCCGCACCGTCGCCGCGCGCCTGAGCAAGGGCCACATCCACTTGCAGGAAACGCTGTGCGACGACATCCTGACGCAGGTGCTGACGCACCCGAAGGTGCACGCCGCGCGCGTCTCGACCGCCAAACCCGACGTGTACCCGGACTGCGATGCGGTCGGGGTCGAAGTATTCAGGAGCAAGTAAGACATGAGTGCCGTATGGATCGACGAGCCGCCCTCGTCCACCAACAGCCTGAAGATCGAACGCGAGACGCACAAGCTCGAAAAGCGCCTGTGCCGCGAAGTGGGCCGCGCGATCTTCGACTACAACATGATCGAAGCGGGCGACAAGGTCATGGTCTGCGTCTCGGGCGGCAAGGACAGCTACGGGCTGCTCGACATCCTGCTCAAGCTGCGCGCCCGCGCGCCGATCCACTTCGACATCGTCGCGGTCAATCTCGACCAGAAGCAGCCGGGCTTTCCGCAAGAGGTGCTGCCGAGCTACCTGACGTCGCTGGGTGTCCCGTTCCACATCGAGGAGCAGGACACCTACTCGATCGTCAAGCGCGTGATCCCCGAGGGCAAGACCACCTGCGGCCTGTGCAGCCGGCTGCGCCGCGGCATCCTCTACCGCGTGGCGGACGAACTCGGCGCGACCAAGGTGGCGCTGGGCCATCACCGCGACGACATGCTGCAGACCTTCTTCCTCAACATGTTCTTCGGCGGCAAGCTCAAGTCGATGCCGCCCAAGCTGGTGAGCGACGACGGCAGGCACGTGGTGATCCGCCCGCTGGCCTACGTGCCTGAAAAGGACCTGGTGCGCTGGGCGCAGCACCGGCAGTTCCCGATCATCCCGTGCACGCTCTGCGGCAGCCAGGAGAACCTGCAGCGCAAGCAGGTCGGCGAGATGCTGCGCGAATGGGAGCGCAAGTACCCGGGCCGCATCGAGAACATGTTCAACGCGCTGCAGAACGTGGTGCCCTCGCATCTGCAGGACGGAACGCTGTATGACTTCAAGGGTCTGAAGGCGACGGGCGTGGCCGACGACGATGGCGACAAGGCCTTCGACGCGCCCGAGTTCCCGGCGGCCCCGTCACCGCTTCGCATCCTGCAGATCTGATCCGAATGAAATCGCTGCTGGCCGCCCTCGCCTTCACCGTGAGCCTCACGGGCTGCGCGACGCGATGGGTGGTCGACAGCGACGTACGGACCTTCTCCGAGATCGGCAGCGTGCCGGCCGATGCGACCTACCGCTTCGAGCGCCTGCCCTCCCAGCAATACGACGAGGCGGCACAGCTCCAGCTCGAAGCGATGGCCGGCCCGGCGCTCGAAGGCGTCGGCCTGCGCCGCGACGATGCCGCGCCGCACTACACCGCCCAGATCGGCGCACGCGTGACGGCCGAGGCGTCGCCGTGGGTGGACCCGTGGTACGGCAGCCCCTGGTGGGGTCCCGGTCCTTGGGGAGGCCCGGGACCGTGGGGCCCCTACCGCGGCGCCTGGGGCTATGGCCGCGGCTGGTGGGGACCGGGCTGGTGGGGACCGCCGCCGTACAACCCCTGGTACACGCGGGAAGTGAGCATCGTGCTGCGCGAGCTGCCCTCGAACCACGTGGTCTACGAGACGCGGGCGCGCAACGACGGTCCCTACAACGACAGCGGCGCCGTCCTCCCGGTGATGTTCCAGGCGGCGCTTCAGGGCTTCCCGAATCCGCCCAAGGGCGAGCGGCGGGTGAATCTGGAAATTCCGACGGCCCGGAACTGAGCCGCCCTCCGACAGCGCCTGCCTAGGGGTTCCCCCTAGAATTCCGTCGATGGAGTCCACCCGCGTCATTGCAGTCCGCCACGGCGAAACCGCCTGGAACGTCGACACCCGCATCCAGGGACAGCTCGACATCGAACTCAACGACACCGGCTTCTGGCAGGCCCGGCGCGTCGCGCAAGCACTGCTGGACGAGCCCATCGCCGCGATCTACGCCAGCGACCTCGCCCGCGCGTGGCAGACGGCCAGGGAAATCGCGGATCTGCGCCAGCTCGAAGTGACCACCGACGCCGGCCTGCGCGAACGCGCCTTCGGCCACTTCGAGGGCCGGACCTTCGCCGACATCGACGCCGCGCTGCCCGACCAGGCGCGGCTCTGGCGCACGCGCGATCCCGAATTCACGCCGGAAGGCGGAGAGTCACTGCTCACTTTCCGTGAACGCGTCACCAGCACGGCGGCCCGGATCGCGGCGCGCCATCCCAGCGAACTGGTGGTGATGGTCGCGCACGGCGGCGTGATGGACGTGCTCTACCGCGCGGCCACCGGCCAGGGCCTGCAGGCGCCGCGCACCTGGGAACTCGGCAACGCGGCGATCAACCGCCTGCTCTGGACCCCCCAGGGCTTCACGCTCGTCGGATGGGCGGACACCCGCCATCTCAGCGACGACGTGCTCGACGAAACCACCGTCTGAGCGCCCGCGACGGCTGAGTCGCAAAAACAGTACTTTCCTATGCATTTTTCGTCGATTCAGACGATTGATGTCAGTGTTTCTTACTCATTTCTGATAAACCTGGGCACAATCGTGACCGTGTGCAACTTTTGTCAACGTGACAAAAGCAACGATTTGCTTCGAATGTTTCAGCCCCCCAAAAAGGCATAGGCTGCTCAGCATGGCTTTCGGCGGGTGGCACAAAGGATCTTGAGAGGGCAATATCGGTCTGGTGAGAAATGTGAACGCTTTGTGATTACTGTTCATAACGGATACATGTGTTGCCAAACCACGCGCCGATCCTGAAACAGACCAGGGGTTACCAGAAGCTTCACACCCACTCGACAGCGGAGTCATCAGTCCATGGAACAACCACCTGCATCCCGTTCCCCCCTTGAGGCTGCGACGCTTTCGCTGGTGGATCTCTTCGTGGCCCGTACGGGCGGCGCATCGGCCTCCGGGCCGGTCACCCATGAGCTCCAGGTGCCGGCGGAGCTGGCGGCGAGGTGGGGACGCAAGGCGTCCGGATCGGCGCTTCTTCCCGACACCCTGTTCGCGGCCGCCTGGGCGCTGCTGCAGGCACGGTGGCTGGGCACCGCGATCCCGCTGAATGGAAGCGCGAGCGACTGGCTCGCGGAAACCGATCGGGTCCGGCGCAGCACCCCGAACGCAGCCGACGACGCGTTTGGCCTCGGCTTCTCGGCCGAAACCTCGGAGCTGAGCCTGCGCGGCCCCGCGGCCCTGCTCGATGCCGATGTCGCGGCAACGCTCTTGATCGCCATCGCCGACACCGCGTCGGATCTCCTGGACCGCCAGGGCGCCGCCCTGCGCGACATCCGCACACTGACCGCCGACGACCGCCAGCGCCAGTCGGACGCATGGAACGTCCCGCCCACGCCCTACGACCAGGCGCTGACCGTCCATGCGATGTTCGAGCGCCAGGTCGCCGCGCGCGGCGCAGCCATCGCGCTGGTGGGCGAAGACGGCGCCCTCTCCTACGACGAAGTGGCACGCCGCGCCGAAGTCATGGCGCGCCGTCTGCAATCGCGCGGCGTTCGCGCCGGCCAGGCGGTGGGCGTGATGCTCGATCGCTCGAGCGCCGCCGTCATCACCCTGCTCGGCATCCTGAAAGCGGGCGCGGCCTATGTGCCGGTGCAGCCCGATTTCCCCGCCGAGCGCATCGCGTTCATGCTGTCACATGCCGACGTCGGTCTCGTCGTCACCCAGGCCGCGCACCGGCAGCTCGTTCCCAGCGAGCGACCGGTGCTCTCGATCGACGACGGGCGCGCTGCCGACGAATCGGCGCTCCCGCCTTTCGCGCACGCCGAAGCCGACGGCGAGTCGGTCGCCTACGTGATGTACACCTCGGGCTCGACCGGCACGCCCAAGGGCATCGAGATCTGCCACCGCTCGATCCTGCGTCTGGTGGTCGACGCTCACTACGTGGACCTGCCGGCCGGCGAGGCGATGCTGCATGCGGCGCCGCTGGGCTTCGATGCCTCGACGCTCGAGATCTGGGGGCCGCTGCTCAATGGCGGCATCTGCGTGGTCCACGATGAACAGGTGCCGACCGGCGCCGGGCTGGCGCGCACCATCGAACGCCATTCGGTGCGCACCGCCTGGCTCACCGCCGCGCTTTTCAATGCGGTGATCGACGACGATCCGCTGCAGCTCAAGGGCCTCACCCAGTTGCTCGCGGGCGGCGAGGCGCTGTCGGTGTCGCATGTCCGCCGTGCGATGGCCGCGCTGCCCGACACCACGCTGATCAACGGCTACGGCCCGACCGAGTGCACCACGTTCTCGGCCACGCACCGCATTCCGCGCGAGCTGCCGGCCGATGCGCGTTCGGTGCCGATCGGCCGCCCGATCAACGACACCACGCTGCGCGTGCTGAGCCCGACGATGGCGATGCTGCCCGCGGGCCTCGTGGGCGAGCTCTGCATCGGCGGACGCGGCCTCGCGCGCGGCTACCTGCAGCGCCCCGACCTCACCGCCGAGCGCTTTGTCGCCGATCCGTACGGCGGCCCCGGCGACCGCCTCTATCGCACCGGCGACCAGGTGCGCTGGCTGCAGGACGGCAGCATCGAATACATCGGCCGCGTGGACGGCCAGGTCAAGATCCGCGGCCACCGCATCGAGACCGGCGAAGTCGAAGCGGCGCTGCTCACGCATCCGGGCGTCAAGTCCTGCGCCGTGATCGCGCGCAAGGATGCCTCGGGCCGGTTGAGCCTCGTCGCCTATCTCGTCGCGCGCGGCGCCGAAGTGCCGTGGACGACGCTGCGCCATCACCTGGCCGACCATCTGCCCGAGGCGATGCTGCCTTCGGCGCAGGTGTGGCTCGCGCAACTGCCGGTGACCACCAACGGCAAGCTCGACCGCCGCGCGCTGCCCGAACCGCCGCGCCAGCGGCCCGATCTGGCGCAGGCCTTCGAGGAAGCGCGCAGCGACGCCGAACGCATGGTGTGCGCGGCCTTCGCGCGCGCTCTCGGCATCGACCAGGTCGGCCGCAACGACAACTTCTTCGACCTCGGCGGCGATTCGCTCCTGGTCCTGAAGGTGATGAAGGAGCTGCAGCGCGCAAGCGAACGCCGTCTTTCGACCAACCTCTTCTTCCGCCAGCCCACGCCCGCTGCACTCGCCGCGAGCCTGCAGGCCGATGGACCGGTGGTGCCGAAGCGCGAAGCCGTCCGGCCCGCAGCGCGCATCGGCGCCGAGCTGGAACCGGTCGCGCTGGTCGCGATGGCCGGTCGCTTCCCGGGCGCGGCGGATGTCGAGCAGTTCTGGGACAACCTGCTCGCCGGCCGCGAATCGATCAGCTTCTTCGACGACGCGACGCTCGATGCCGGCGTGAGCGCCGCGCTGCGCGCGGACCCGCTCTACGTGCGCGCGCGCGGCATCATCGACGACATCGAGCAGTTCGACGCCGCCTTCTTCGGCATCAACCCGAAGGAAGCCGAGCTGATGGACCCGCAGCACCGCGTGTTCCTCGAGATCTGCTGGGAATGCCTGGAACGCGGCGGCTACGTGCCCGACCAGGCGCCGGGCCCGGTCGGCGTCTACGGCGGCATGTACAACCCGACCTACTTCCAGCGGCACGTGTCGACGCGCCCGGACCTGGTCGAGATGCTCGGCGAGTTCCAGGTGATGCTGGCCAACGAGAAGGACTACATCACCACCCGCGTCGCGAACAAGCTCAGCCTCACCGGCCCCGCCGTCAGCGTGCACACCGCATGCTCGACCTCGCTGGTCGCGGTGGCGCAGGCCTTCCATGCGCTGCGCACCGGCCAGTGCCGCATGGCGCTCGCGGGCGGCGCGTCGGTGAACTGCCCGCCGCGCAACGGCTATCTCTACAACGAGGGCTCGATGCTCTCGCCCGACGGCCACACGCGCAGCTTCGACGCCAAGGCCAAGGGCACCGTATTCAGCGACGGCGCCACGGTGGTGCTGCTCAAGCGGCTCTCCGATGCGATCGCCGACGGCGACACCATCTATGCGGTGCTGCGCGGCGCGGCGGTCAACAACGACGGCGGCGCCAAGGCCAGCTTCACCGCGCCCAGCGTGGACGGCCAGGCCGCGGTGATCGAAGCCGCGCTCGCGTCGTCCGGCGTCGAGGCGCGCAGCATCTCGTACATCGAAACCCATGGCACCGCGACGCCGATGGGCGATCCGATCGAGGTCGAAGGCCTGGCGCGCGCCTTCGCGCCGCACACCGCCGACAGGGGCTTCTGCGCGATCGGATCGCTCAAGAGCAACGTCGGCCACATGGTCACGGCCGCCGGCGCGGCGGGGCTCATCAAGGCCGCGCTCTCGCTGCACACCGAGGCGATCCCGGCCACGCTGCACTATGAGTCGCCGAATCCCGCGATCGACTTCGACGCGACGCCGTTCTACGTCAACAGCCGGCTCCTGCCGTGGCCGCGCGAAGCGGTGCCGCGCCGCGCGGGCGTCAGCAGCTTCGGCGTCGGCGGCACCAATGCACACGTGGTGATCGAGGAAGCGCCGCTGCGCGCGCCCTCCGATCCGGCCACCGGACCGCAACTGCTGACGCTCTCGGCCCGCTCGCCCGCCGCGCTGGCCGCCGCCGCCACGCGCCTGGCCGACCACCTCGACACGCATCGCGATGTGCCGCTGGCCGATGTCGCGCACACGCTGCGCGTGGGCCGCAAGGCGTTCGCGCACCGCACCTCTGTGGTGGCGGGCTCGGTCGACGAAGCCGTCGCCGCGCTGCAGAGCAGCGATTCGCCCGCACGCGCCGGCGCCTCGCAGAGCGCCTGGGTGCCGCAGCCGGTGTTCGCCTTCCCCGGCCAGGGTGCGCAATACGCCGGCATGGGCCGCACGCTGTATGAGAACGACGCGGTCTTCCGCGCCGCTTTCGACGAATGCCTGCGCGCCTTCGAGGGCGTGCTCGGCTTCGACCTGCGCGAACGCATGTTCTCGGACGACGCTGCGGCGCTCGCGCCCACCTCGGTCACGCAGCCCGCGACCTTCGCGCTCGAATATTCGCTGGCACGCCAGCTCATGGCGCTCAAGGTCCAGCCCGCCGCGATGGTCGGCCACAGCGTGGGCGAATTCGCCGCCGCGGTGCTGGCCGGCGTGATGCACCTCGAGGACGCCGCGCGCCTGGTGGCACGGCGCGGCGCGCTGATGCAGGCGCTGCCCGCGGGCACGATGCTCTCGGTGCGCACGCCCGCCGCCGACCTGCTGCCGCTCTTGCCCGAAGGCATCTCGCTGGCCGCCGACAACGGCCCGGCCGTCTGCGTGGCCGCCGGCCCGAGCGATGCGATCGAGCAGCTGCGCGCCGCGCTCGAAGCCAAGGGCATCGTCGCCAAGGCGCTCCAGACCTCGCACGCCTTCCACTCGGCGATGATGGAGCCGGCCGTCGCACCGTTCGAAGCCCTGGTGCGCGAGACCAGGCTCTCGCCGCCCCGGCTTCCGATCTACTCCACGCTCACCGGCCGCCTGCTTACCGACGAAGAGGCGACCGACCCGCACTACTGGGCACGCCACCTGCGCGAAACCGTGCGCTTCTCGCCCGCCGTGCGCGAGGTGCTGGCGCAGCTCGCGCATCCGCTCTTCATCGAGATCGGCCCGCGCAACACGCTGGCGACGCTGGTGCGCCAGCATGCGACCAAGGCGACGCCCGCGCCCGCCGTCTCGCTGCTGCTCGACCAGCCGCAGGGCGAGAGCGCCGCGTGGCGTCTTGCCGCCGGCCGCCTCTGGGCGCACGGCGTCGAGCTCGACCTGAATGCCCTGGACACGCGCGCGCGCAAGCACCGCGTGCTTCTGCCGACCTATCCCTTCGAGCGCAAGCGCTTCTGGATCGACATCGCCGCGGCACCCGCAGCCCCCGCCGCGACGGCCGCGCCAGTGATCGCCGCCGCCGCTCCCTCCGCCCCTCTTCTTTCCAATTCGCCTCCGGAGTTGACAATGACTGTCGCCGCCATTTCCGCACCGCCCGCGCGCCGCGCATCCCTGGTCACGCGCCTGCGCGAGCTGTTCGAGAACCTGTCCGGCGTCGACATGGGCGGCGTCGACGGCGCGGCCCCCTTCGTGGAGATCGGGCTCGATTCGCTCACGCTCACGCAGGCCGCACTGCAGGTCAAGAAGAGCTTCAAGGTCAATCTGACCTTCCGGCAGCTGATGGAGAGCTATCGCAGCTTCGACGCGCTCGCCGAGTTCCTCGACGCCACTCTGCCGCCCGACACCGCGCCCGCGCAGCCCGCGGCACCGGCAGCACCGGCAGCACCGGTGGCCGCCGTTGCGCCGACCGTGGCTCCCCAGGCCGCGCCGGTGATCACGCCCGTGCAGCAGGTCGTGCCTGCGATGCCCGTGATGCAGCCCCTGGCCGCCGGCACCGGCAGCCTCGTGCAGCAACTCATCGCGCAACAGATGCAATTGATGCAGCAGCAACTCGCATTGCTGTCGGCGGCACCATCGATGCCGGCCAGCCCCGTGCTGCCGGCACCGGTGGTGGAGCAACCCACGCCCACGGCCACCGCCGCGGCCACGGCGTCCAATTCACCACCAGCCGCGCAGCCGGCGCAGGCCGCAGCGGCGACCGATGCGGAGGCACCCGCCGAGGTCAAGTACGACGTCAAGAAGGCCTTCGGCGCCATCGCCCGCATCCACACGCAGGCCAAGGAGCCGACCGAGCGCCAGAAGGCGCGCCTGGCCGCCTTCATGCGCCGCTACACGGAGCGCACGAAGAAGAGCAAGGAATTCACCTCGCAGAACCGTCCGCACATGGCCGACCCGCGCGTGGTCAACGGCTTCCGCCCGGCGACCAAGGAGATCACCTACCAGATCGTCGTCGAGCGCTCCAAGGGCTCGCGCGTGTGGGACATCGACGGCAACGAGTACGTCGACACGCTCAACGGCTTCGGCATGAACCTCTTCGGCTGGACGCCCGACTTCATCAACGAGGCGGTGCACAAGCAGCTCGACATCGGCTACGAGATCGGCCCGCAGCACCCGCTCGCCGCCGAGGTGACGAAGCTGCTGTGCGAGCTCACCGGCTTCGACCGCGCGGCCCTGTGCAACACCGGCTCCGAAGCCGTGATGGCCGCGCTGCGCATCGCGCGCACCGTGACCGGCCGCAACACCGTGGTGCTGTTCACCGGCTCCTACCACGGCACCTTCGACGAAGTGCTGGTGCGCGCGGGCCGCAATGCCAAGGGCATGTCCGCTGCACCGGGCGTGCTGCAGACCATGTTCGGCGAAGTGCGCGTGCTCGACTACGGCACGCCCGAGGCGCTGGAATTCATCCGCGCCAACGCGGACGAGCTGGCCGCGGTGCTGGTCGAGCCGGTGCAGAGCCGCCGCCCCGACTTCCAGCCGCGCGAGTTCCTGCGCGAGGTGCGCGCGATCACCGAGAAGTCGGAGACCTGCCTGATCTTCGACGAGGTCATCACGGGCTTCCGCAGCGACCTCGGCGGCGCGCAGGCGATCTTCGGCGTCCGCGCGGATCTCGCCACCTACGGCAAGGTGCTCGGCGGCGGTTTCCCGGTCGGCGTGATCGCCGGCAAGCGCGCCTACATGGACGCGCTGGACGGCGGCGCGTGGCAATACGGCGACGACTCGGTGCCCACGGTGGGCGTGACCTACTTCGCCGGCACCTTCGTGCGTCATCCGCTGGCGCTCGCCGCCTCGAAGGCCGCGCTGGAGTACCTCAAGGCGGACAACAACAAGCTGCAGACGCAGCTCAACCTGCACACCGCGGCGATGGCCGACGAGCTGACCGCGTTCTGCCGCGAGGTCGGCGCTCCGCTGGAGATCCGCTACTTCGCATCGCTGTGGCGCGTGACCTGGCTCGAGGACCATCCGCTGCAGGATCTGCTGTTCGCGATGATGCGCAGCCGCGGCGTGCACATCCTCGACAACTTCCCCTGCTTCATGACGACCGCGCATTCGCAGGAGGACATCGCGACGATCAAGTCCGCGTTCAAGGAGTCGATCGCCGAGATGCAGGAAGCCGAACTGCTGCCGCGCCGCGCGGTGGTGCAGCCCGGCTTCGATGCATCGCACCCGCCCGTCCCCAACGCCCGGCTCGGCCGCGACAAGGATGGGCAGCCCGCCTGGTTCGTGCCCGATCCGAACGCCCAAGGCAAATTCACGAAGTTCCAAGCATGACCGCCGCCGTCCTCACCACCGCCCACAACGCGCCCGCCGACGACTTCGATCCCTTCGCGTCGGGCCTCATCGAGCGGATCGTCCCGACGACGGAGGCGCAGCGAGAGGTCTGGCTGGGCGATCGGCTGAGTCCCGAAGCCTCGCTGGCCTACAACGAGTCGCTGCGGATGCGGCTCAAGGGCGCGCTGGATGCAGGCGCGCTCGCCGCTGCGCTCGACCGCCTGGTGGCGCGGCACGAATCGCTGCGCGCGACCATCTCGCCGGACGGCACGCAGATGCTGATCGGCGAGGCCGTGCCGGCCAACCTGGCGGAACACGACCTGCGCCAGCTCGACCCCGCGGCGCAGCAGCGCCGGCTCGAGGACGAGAGCCTCGCGGCGGTGCTGGACCCCTTCTATCTCGAGAAAGGCCCGCTCTTCCGGGCCGCGCTGTACAAGCTCTCCGAGCTCGAGCATGTGCTGGTGATGACCGCGCATCACGCGATCTGCGACGGCTGGTCGTGGGGCGTGATCAGCCAGGACCTCGGCCTGCTCTATGCCGAGCAGATCGGCGCCGGCCCCGCGCTCGAAGCACCCTCGCAGTACTCGGACTACGCGGCCTGGGAAACGCAGGAGGCCGCAAGCCCCGAGATGCAGGGCCATATCGACTACTGGCTCTCGCGCTTCTCGGGCGGCAGCCTGCCGGTGCTCGAGCTTCCGCTCGACCGGCCACGCCCCGCCGTGCGCACCTTCGCCTCGCGCCGTGTCGACCATGTGCTGGGCCAGGACCTGATCGATTCGCTGCGCAAGGTCGGCGCTGCTTCGGGCACCAGCCTGTTCGCAACCATGTTCAGCGCCTTCGCGGCCACGCTGCACCGGCTGACCGCGCAGGACGATCTCGTGATCGGCATCGCCGCCGCCGGCCAGATGCCGAGCGACATGCCTTCGCTGGTGGGCCACTGCGTCAACACGCTGCCGATCCGCGTCGCGGTCGAGCCGCAGATGTCCTTCGACGCCTTCGCCAAGGTGTCGGGCGCGACGCTGCTCGATGCCTTCGAGCACCAGACGCTGACCTACGGCGCGCTGCTGCGCAAGCTGCCGGTGCCGCGCGATCCGAGCCGGCTGCCGCTGGTGAACGTGCTGTTCAATCTCGACAGCGGTGCGCTGGTCACGAGCAATTTCCCCGGGATCGAATCCCAGCAGAGTTCGATCCCGCGCCGCTACGAGAACTTCGAGCTGTTCATCAACATCGCGCCGGTCGCGAAGGGCATGCAGATCGAGGCGCAATACAACGCCGACCTGTACGACGACGCCACGGTCAAGCGCTGGCTCGGGATGTACGAATGCCTGCTGCACTCGGTCGCCTCGGATTCGGCGCAGGCCGTCGGCAAGCTCGAGGTGCTCGATGAATCCGAAGCGAAGGCCATCACCGCCCTTCAGCCGGGGGCGACGGTGCTCACGGGCCAGCCGCTGATGCATGCCGGCTTCGCCCTCCAGGCCGCGAAGACGCCCGACCGCGCCGCGCTGCGCGACGGCGCGCGCAGCCTGAGCTATCTGGAACTCGACGAACAATCGAACCGCCTCGCGCATGCGCTGCGCGAGCGCGGCATGGGCCGCGGCCAGCGCGTCGGCCTGTGCCTGGACCGCGGCGCCGACATGATGGTCGCGTTGCTGGCGGTGCTGAAGTCCGGCGCCGCCTACGTGCCGCTCGATCCGGCCTTCCCGCAGGCGCGCCTCGACTACTACGCCGAGGACGCGCAGCTCGGCCTGCTGCTCACCGCCTCCAGCGTCGCCGCGGTGCCCGCGAACTGGTGCGCCGATGCGGCCCAGCGGGTGCTCGTGCTCGATCGCGACAGCGACTGGCAGGACAAGCCCGCCACCGCGCTCGCGCCTTGCGCGCAGGATGCACAGGCCGGCGATGCGGCCTACGTGATCTACACCTCCGGCTCCACCGGCAAGCCCAAGGGCGTGTGCGTGCCGCACGGCGCGGTCGCGAACTTCCTGCAGAGCATGCGCGAGGCGCCCGGCATCAGCGCCGACGACCGCCTGGCGGCCGTGACCACGCTGTCCTTCGACATCGCGGTGCTCGAGCTCATGCTGCCGCTCGCGGTCGGCGCGGAAGTGATCCTGGTGCCGCGCGACACCACGATGGACGGCAATGCGCTGCGTGCCCTGATCGAGCAGAGCGGCGCGACGATGATGCAGGCCACGCCCGGCGGCTGGCGGCTGCTGCTCGATGCGCAATGGCAGGGCTCGCCGGACTTCAAGGCGCTGGTCGGCGGCGAAGGGCTGCCTTCGGATCTCGCGCAGTCGCTGCTGCAGCGCTCGCGCGAACTCTGGAACATGTACGGCCCGACCGAGACGACCATCTGGTCCACCCTCTGGCGCGTGGAGCCCGCGCGGGTCGCCCAGCGCGGCGTCTCGATCGGCAAGCCGATCGCCAACACCAGCGTGTGGGTGCTCGACAGCAACGGCCAGCGCTGCCCGATCGGCGTGCCGGGCGAGATCGTGATCGGCGGCGACGGCGTGACGCTGGGCTACCTCGACCGCCCCGAGCTCACCGCCGAGCGCTTCGTCGCCGATCCGTGGGGCGCCGCCGGTGCGCGCCTGTACCGCACCGGCGACCGCGGCCGCTGGGGCAACGACGGCCTGCTCGAACACATGGGCCGCTTCGACTTCCAGGTCAAGGTGCGCGGCTATCGCATCGAGCTCGGCGAAATCGAAGCCGCCTGCAACGAGGCGCCGGGTGTCGGCAACAGCGTGGTGATCACGCGCGAGGACCAGCCGGGCGACGTGCGCCTCGTCGCCTACGTGAGCCCGTCGCCCAACGCGAGCATCGACCTGCACGAACTGGACCGGCGCCTGCGCGATCGGCTGCCGCAGTACATGCTGCCGCAGCACGTCGTGACGCTGGACGCGATCCCCTTCCTGCCGAACGGGAAGGTCGACCGCAAGGCGCTGCCGAAGCCCACGGCCGTGCGCGAAGCCGCTGCCGAGCGCGTCGCACCGCGCAGCGAGCGCGAGAGGGCGGTGCTCCAACACATGGAGCGCGTGCTGAACCTGCCGGGGCTCGGCATCCACGACGACTTCTTCGCGCTCGGCGGCCATTCGCTGCTGGCGGCGCGGCTCGCGACGCTGCTCAGCCGCGAGTTCGACCTCACGGTGCCGCTGCGCGTGCTGTTCGAAGCGCCCACTGCGGAGAAGCTCGCGTCGGCGATCGACATGCTGAGCCGGAGCGGCGCGCCGCGCGGCGAAGCGGTCAAGGCCCTGCCCGGCCGCCGCGTCGCGCCGGTGACGCCGATGCAGGAGCGCGTCCGCTTCCTCGAGGAGATGTACCCGGGCCGCTCGACGTACAACGCGCCTTCCGCGCACCGGCTCGGCGGGCCGATGGACCTCGACAAGTTCAAGGCCACGCTGCGCACCATCATCGAACGGCAGCCGACCCTGCGCACCGCCTTCGGCATCGACCCCGCGAGCGGCGAACCGGCCGCGCTCATCGCCGCGAGCGTGCCCTACGAACTGCCGGTGGTCGACCTCAGCGCGCTGCCCGAAGGCGAGCGCGCCACCGCGCTGGACGAGAAGATGCGCGAACTCGCGGACCGCCCGATCCCGATCCACGAGGCGCCACTGTTCCACGCGACGCTGTTCCGGCTCGCGGCCGACGACCACGTGTTCGTCTTCGTGCCGCACCACCTGATCTGGGACGGCTGGTCCTTCGACATCCTGCAGCAGGAGCTGTCGACGATCTACGGCGCGCTGGTGCGCGGCGAGCCGCACGGCCTGCCGCCCTTGGCCGTGACGCATGGCGACTATGCCGACTGGTACGCACGCTGGCTCGAATCGCCGGCCGCGCTGGTCCAGCTTCGCTACTGGAAGGAGCGCTTCGCGAAGGCGCCGCCCGCCAGGGCGCCCCGCACCGACATGCCGCGCCGCGCGGGCATGAGCGGCCACGGCGGCTCGCACTGGGTCAGCGTCGACCCCGAGCTCACCGAGCAGCTGCGCCAGCTCGGCCAGCGCCACGAGATGACGCTCAACATGCTGACGCTCGGCGTCTACGTGATGATGATGAGCAAGGTCATCGACACGCCGTCGATCGTCATCGCGACGCCGGTGCGCGGGCGCGAGGCGCCGGAACTCGAGCCGGTGATGGGCTTCTTCAACAACCTGCTGCCGCTGTCGTTCCAGATCGACGGCGCGCAGCGCTTCGGCGAGTTCATGCGCTACATCAAGCAGGAACTCATCTCGGTGATGGATCACCAGCTGATCCCCTTCGAGCGCCTCGCGCGCGAGCCCGAGTTCGCCGAGCGCGCGCAGGGCGTGGGTCTCTACCAGGCGCTGTTCTCGTTCCAGGATGCGCGCGAGCGCGCGAAGGACGTGGGCGGCCTCGCCGACCGGCAGGTGCATCTGGTGCAGCACGGCGCGACCGACGACCTCGGCCTCTGGCTGATGGACAAGTCCGCCATCCTCGAAGGCGCCGTGGTCTACAACGCCGACATCTACAGCCCCGAAACCGGCGCCGCCTTCAAGGAGCGCTATATCGAGCTGCTGCAGCGCGTGGTCGAGCAGCCCGATGCGACGCTCGAAACCATCCTGTCGCCGGAGGGCTCCGAAAGCGCGGCCTACCTGCAGCGGCTGTCGGCCTCCTCCGATGCATCGGCGCCGGCCGCCCTGGCAGCGGCGCCTGCAACGGCGTCCGAACCGGTGACCGCGCCGCCGCAATCGGCGCGCCCACTGCTGCAGCCCGAGCAGGCACGCCTGGCGCAGATCTGGGCCAGCGCGCTCAGCATCGACGTCAACGACATGCGCCCGGACGAGACCTTCTTCGACCTCGGCGGCGATTCGCTGCTGGCGATGCGGGTGATCCAGCAGGCCGAGTCGGTGATGGGCTTCCGCGTCGATCCGCGCCGCTATGTCTTCGAGACGCTGGCGCAGCTGTCGTCCGCCGCGGCGGGCACCGCCATCGATCCGGCGGAACTGGCCGCCGGCAAGGAGCCCAAGCGCGGACTGCTGGGGCGCGTGTTCTCCGGCTGGGGCCGCAAAGGCTGAAGGAAGGGCACTTGTCGATCACGCCCATCCCCCGGCCAGGGCCCGCCCTCCTATGGCGGGTCGATCTCGACACGCCGCCGGCGGACACCGGCTGCCTGTCGCAGGCCGAGCGGGAACGCGCAGGGCGATTCGTGTTTGCCCGCGATCGCGAGCGCTTCGTCGCGGCACACGTCGCGCTGCGGCAGCTTCTTTCGTCGCACACGGGCATTGCCGCCTCCGAGCTCGAATTCGTGCAAGGCGAGGCGGGCAAGCCGTCGCTGATCCGTCCCGCGGGCCTGCAGTTCAACCTGAGCCACAGCAAGTCGGTCGCGCTGATCGCGATCGGCACGGCCGGTGCCGAGATCGGCGTCGACGTCGAGGTCCTGCGTTCGATGCCGGACGCGGACGCGATGGCCGCCTCCTACTTCACCGAGGCGGAGCAGCGGGCGCTCGCGGCCCTGCCTCCCGCACGGCGCGAGCGCGCCTTCCTCGCCTGCTGGACGCGCAAGGAAGCCTGCCTGAAGGCGATCGGACTCGGCCTCGGGGTCGACACGCGCAGCTTCGAAGCCGGCGTGGACGAGCGTGACCGCGAGGTCCGCATTCCGGTGTGCGGCGATACTGCCGACCTGTCGGTCTCGACCTTCGACGGTGGCGAAGGTGTAGTCTGTGCCATCGCCCGGCGGCTCCGCGCCGGCACGAGGGCGAGCCGCCCGACCCACGAAAGCGAGTTTTGCGCATGACCCCCATGCTCTTCGGTCCACCGTCCCGGCAGCTCTTCGGGCTGTTCCATGCACCCGAGCGCGAGGGCAAGCTCGCGCTGCTGGTCTGCATGCCGGTGGGTCAGGAGGCGATCCGCGCGCACCGGCTGTTCCGCGTGCTTTCCGATCGGCTCGCGAGGAGCGGCGTCGCAGTGCTGCGCTTCGACTACCACGGCACCGGCGATTCGCCCGGCGACGACCTCGACGGCGAGCTCGAAGGCTGGCGGCGCGATGTGTGCACCGCGCACGAGGAGCTGCGCCGGCGGGTCGGCCCGCGCCGCATCCTGTGGCTCGGCGCCCGGCTGGGGGCGTCGGTGGCGGTGCTCGCGGCCAAGAGCGGCCATTGCGACCCGGCCCGCCTCATCCTGTGGGACCCGATCGTCGACGGCGCGCGCTATCTCGACACCCTGCGCGAAAGCCACGTCGATGCGCTCGAACGCTCCTTCTGCGTGCCCGATCCGGCGTGGCGGCGCAGCCTGAAGGACGGCGACGCCTTCACCAACGAACTGCTCGGCTTCGCGGTCTCGCCGGTGCTGCGGCAGCAACTGCGTTCGCTGGCGCCGAAGGCGCTGCAGCTCACCGCCCTGCACCAGACCACCGTGCTGGCGGACCCCGAGGACCGGGCCGCGCAGCAATGGGCGCGCGCGGAAGCCGAGCGCCGCATGCCTGTCACGATCTCGTCGTTCCAGCATCCGCTGATCTGGACCTCCGATCCGCAACCCAACAACGCCATGGTCCCGACCGAAGCGCTG
This sequence comes from Variovorax sp. HW608, assembly GCF_900090195.1. Lineage (NCBI taxonomy): Bacteria > Pseudomonadati > Pseudomonadota > Betaproteobacteria > Burkholderiales > Comamonadaceae > Variovorax > Variovorax sp. HW608. The sequence goes on along the minus strand of NZ_LT607803.1, from coordinate 4,190,631 downwards.
CAACGTCTCATGGCAGAAGCGCATGACTGATTCCAAGGAAACTCCCGTCCAGTTCGGCCCCGACGGCTCGCTCGTCGGCATCGTCACGACGCCGAGCGACGGCTCGCTGGAACCGGTCGCCTGCCTGCTGCTCAACATGGGCGCCACCCACCGGATCGGCCCGCGCCGCATCAACGTGAAGCTGGCGCGGCGCCTCGCTTCGCACGGCATCAGCACCATCCGCATCGATCTCGCCGGCCTCGGCGACAGCCGCGCTGCCAGCAGCGGAGAGCACTACCGCGCACAGGCGGTGCAGGACATGCAGGACGCGATGAACCTCATGGGCGCCATGCTCGGCGTGCGCCGCTTCGTGGTGATCGGGCTGTGCTCGGGTTCTTCCAACGGCCTGTCGCTGGCGGTCGCCGATTCGCGCGTGGTCGGCGTGCTGATGTTCGACGGCTATTCGTTCCTCGGACGCCGCTCGCTCCTGGAGCGCAACTTCCGCCGGGCGCTCGCCGCGTTGTCCAACGCCGCGATGATCGGCAAGACCACGCGCTGGGTGCACCGCCTGGTCTCCGCCAAGGCGGCCGCGGCGATCGCGCCGGATATCTTCGAGCCCGATCCGCCCGAGGTCACGGCCGCGATCTTCCACCGCTCGATGACGCAGGCGGTGGCGCGCAACGTGGCGATGCTGCTGCTCTACAGCGGCACGATGCACGTCGTCGACAGGAACCGGGACCACCTGGGCCCGTTCGCCAACGAGCCCTTCGTCGAGCAGATCGAATACATGTTCGACCCTTCGCTGGATCACAGCCTGACGTCGCTCGCCTCGCAGGAGACCTTCATGGCGATCGCGTCGGACTGGGTGCTGCGCGTGGCGCGTCGCGAGACGCCGCCGAGCCTGAATGCCCCGGCCGCCAGCGCATCGAGCGGGCCGTCCGGAACGCTCCCCGGCAAGCTCGCGCTGGCACGCGACGCGGTCGCCTGAAGGCGACCGCGTCGCGCCCCGGTTCAGCCGTGAGCGCCGGCGGCGTGCGGCGGCTGGATGGGTTCGCCGGGCAGATCCTGCAGCGGCCCGCTGCCGCTGTAGCGGTCGAGCGCCAGGTAGATCGCGGGCGTGATGTAGAGCGTGATCACCTGCGAGAAGATCAGCCCGCCCACCACCGCGACGCCCAGCGGCTGGCGCAGCTCGGCGCCGGCGCCGAGGCCGAGCGCCAGCGGCAAGGCGCCCATCATCGCGGCCAGCGTGGTCATCATGATCGGGCGGAAACGCAGCCGGCACGCCTCGCGGATCGCTTCCACCGGCTTCATGCCCTGGGTGCGCTGGGCCTCGAGCGCGAAGTCGATCATCATGATCGCGTTCTTCTTGACGATGCCGATCAGGAGCAGGATGCCGATGGTCGCGATCAGCGTCAGGTCGAAGCCGAAGAGCTTGAGCGAAAGCAGCGCGCCGACCGTCGCCGACGGCAGGCCGGCCAGGATGGTGATCGGGTGGATGTAGCTCTCGTACAGCACGCCCAGCAGCACGTAGATCACCAGCACCGCGAGCACCAGCAGCACCGCCTGGCTCGATTGCGAGCTCTGGAACACCGCCGCATCGCCGCCGTAGCTTGTGATGATCGCGGGCGGCATCTTGAGCTCTTCCTTGAAGCGGTCGATCTTCGCGGTGGCGTCGCCCAGCGGCACGTCCGGCGCGAGGTTGAACGACACCGTAACCGCCTGCAGCTGGCCCTGGTGGTTGATCGAGGTCGGTCCCACGGTGCGCTTGACCGTCGAGAAGGCCGACAGCGGCACGAGCTGGCCCGCCTTGTTGCGCACCGACAGGCGCGACATGTCTTCCTCGAACTGCCGGTCGCTGTCGGCCGCCGAGAGGATCACCTGGTAGGTGTTGCTGGCGCCGTAGATGCTGCCGATCTGACGGTCGCCGTAGGCGTTGTAGAGCGCGGTGCGCAGGTCGCCCACCGCGATGCCGAGCACGCCGGCCTTGTCGCGGTCGATCTCCAGCGTGGCCTGCAGGCCGCGGTTCTGCGAGTCGCTGGTGACGTCGCGGAAGACCGGGTCGGCGCGCATGCGCTCCATCAGCTTCTCGGACCACAGGTTCATGGTGCCGGCGCTGACGCTCTGCAGCGTGTACTGGAAGCGCGCCTTGCTCTGCCGCCCGCCGAGCCGCAGGTTCTGGATCGGCTGCATGTAGACCGCGATGCCCGGGATCTCGCGGAAGCGCTTGCGCAGCGATTCGAGCACCTGCGGCATGCGCAGGCGTTCGCTGCGCGGCCTGAGGACGACGAACAGCCGTCCCGAGTTCTGCGTCGCGGTCGGGCCGCCGACGCCGATGAACGAGTTGACGTAGTCCACGTTCGGGTCGGCCATGATGGCCTCGGCCACACGGTCCTGCAGCGCCTTCATCGCCGGGAAGGAGATGTCCTCGGCCGCCTCGGTCGTGACCTGGATCTGGCCGATGTCCTCCTCGGGGAAGAAGCCCTTGGGGATGGTGACGAACATCCACGCCGTGAGCGCGAAGGTCGACGCGGCGAGGAGCAGCATCACCGGGCGATGCCGCAGCGTCCAGTCGAGGGTGCGCATGTAGCCGGAATGCACCCAGCGGTAGCCGCGCTCGAAGGCCCGGCCGATCGCGGTGCCGGGCTCGGGGTGCTCTTCCTCGTGGTCCAGCACGCCGCCCTTGCGCGGCACGTGCCTGAGCAGCCGGCTCGCGAGCATCGGCACCAGCGTGAGCGAGACCACCGCCGAGACCATCACCGCGAGGCCGACGACGACCGCGAATTCATGGAACAAGAGCCCGATCACGCCCGGCATGAAGAAGATCGGAATGAACACCGCCACCAGCGAGATCGAGATCGAGATGATGGTGAAGCCCACTTCGCGCGCGCCGCGCAGCGCCGCGGCGAAGGGCTCCATGCCCTTCTCGACGTAGCGCATGATGTTCTCGAGCACCACGATGGCGTCGTCCACCACCAGGCCCACCGCCAGCGTGATGCCGAGCAGCGACACGTTGTCGAGGCTGTAGCCGAAGGCGTAGAGCAGCGCGACCGCGCCGATCAGCGAGATCGGGATCGTGAGCGCCGGGATCAGCGTTGCAACCAGCCGGTGCAGGAACAGGAAGATCACCAGCACCACCAGCAGGATGGTGCCCAGCAGCGTGAGCTGCACGTCATGCACCGCCTCGCGGATCGAGAGCGAGCGGTCGTTGAGCACGCTGATCTCGATCGACTGCGGCAGCTCTTCGCGGAAGCGCGGCATCAGCGCGCGCACCGCGTCGACCACCTGCACCGTGTTCGCATTGGGCTGGCGCTGCACCGCCAGCGAGATCGAGTTCTTGCCGTTGTAGGCGCTGCCGGTCTTGACCGACTCGAAGCTGTCCTCGATGGTCGCGACCTCGTCGAGCCGCACCGGGGCGCCGTTGCGCTGGCCGACGATGACCTTGGCGAAATCGGCCGCCTTGAGCATCTGCTCGTTCGCCTGGATGGTCAGCGTCTGGCGCGGCCCGTCGAGCACGCCCACCGGCGTGTTGGCGTTCGCGAGCCGCACCGCATTGGCGAGCTCGTCGAGCGTGATGTTGCGCGCGTTGAGCAGGTCGGCATCGGCCTTGATACGCACCGCGAAGCGCTTCTGCCCGTAGACCACCACCTGCGCCACGCCGTCGATGGTCGAGAGCGTGGGCGAGACGAAGTTCTCGGCGTAGTCGTTGAGCTCGGACGGCGTCATCGACTCCGAGGTCATGGCGATGAACAGCACCGGCGCATCCGCCGGGTTCACCTTGCGGTACGACGGCAACTGGGTGAGTTCCTGCGGCAATTGCCGCTGCGCCCGCAACAGCGCCGCCTGCACGTCGACCGCGGCGGCGTCGATGTCGCGCGAGCTCACGAACTCGAGCGTGACCGAGGTCGTGCCCTGCGTGTTGACCGAGCTGATCGTCTGCAGACCGGGAATGGTGGAGAACTGCTTTTCGAGCGGCAGCGCGACCGACGACGCCATCGTCTCCGGACTCGCGCCCGGCAGTTGCGCACTGACGTTGATGATCGGCGTGTTGTAGCTCGGCAGCGCTGCGACCGGGATCTGGAAGTACGCGAAGATGCCGATGACCACCACCGCGGCAGAGAGCAGCACCGTCATCGCCGGACGACGGATGCACAGCTCGGAGATGTTCATGTCCGCTCCCGTTCCGCGACCAGGCTGGCGTTGGTCGGCGCGACCGATGCGGCGCTGCCCGGTCCGGGCGCCTGCTCGTCGCTGCGCTGCGGCCCGCCGTTCGCCTCGACGCGCACCTTGCTGCCCGGACGGACGTTCTGCTTGCCTTCGATGACCACCTGCTCGCCCGGCTGCACGCCGCGCACCACGACCTGCGTGCCGAAGGTGTAGACCGCGTCCACCTTGCGCCGCGCCGCCTTCTTCTCGGCGTCGATCACGTACACCGACGACCCTTCGGTCAGCATCATCAGCGCCGAGGCGGGCACCACGGTCGCGTCGTCGATGGTGCGCACCGTGACGCGCGTCTCGACGAACTGGCCGGGCCAGAGGCTCTGGTCGGCGTTGTCGAACACCGCCTTCGCACGCACCGTGCCGATCTGCGGATCGACCGTGTTGTCGACGAAGTTGAGCTGGCCCTTGAGCGTCTCCTTGCGGCCGGGAATTACCGCCTCGACCGGCGTGTGCGAACGGGCGGCGGCCAGCAGGTCCTGCAGCTTGCCTTCAGGCACCGGGAAGCTCACCGCGATCGGGTCGAGCTGCGTGATCGTGACCAGCGACAGCGTCGGCTGGACCAGCGTGCCGGGGTAGATGTTGACCGCGCCGATGCGTCCGGCGATGGGGGCGCGCAGCGTGGCATAGCCCAGCGCCACGTCGGCCGCTTGCACTGCCGCACGGTCGGCGGCCACCGCGGCACGTTGCGCGTCGAGCTGCGCCAGGGTGGCATCGACCGCGCTCCTGGCGATGAAGTTCTGCGCCACGAGTTCCAGGTTGCGCTTGTACTGCCGCTCCAGGTCGGCCAGCACCGCCTCGTCCTTCTGCTGCTGCGCCCTGGCCTTGGCGAGGTTGGCCTGGTCGGGCCGGTCGTCGAGCGTGAAGAGCAACTGGCCGGCCTTGACGAACTGGCCTTCCTTGACGTGCACCTGCCGGACCGTGTTGGTCACCTGCGGCCGCAGATCGACGCTGTTGAGCGACACCACGCTGCCATTGACCTGCACCGTGACCGGCACGCTTTGCTTCCTGGCGACCGCAAGGGTCACGAGCGCCGGCGCGCCGCCACCGGCACCGTTGGCCGCCTTGCCGCCCGGGGTGGCAGAGGCGGTCTCCGCAGCATGGCGCGATGGGGCGCCGGACCACCACCAGCCGCCCGCGGCGGCCACCACCAGCACCCCGGTCAGGGTGAGTACGAGATTTTTCTTCATGGGGCATCCATCATGGATCGAAGCGCTGTGCGCCGGAATGGGAGTCGCACTAGGCAAGCGACAAGCAGGAGTTTTCCGGCGGCAGCTATTGGAGCAGCGTGCGGCGCAAAGCGCCCCCGCCTTCCGTAAAGATAAGTAAAGCGTGCGGGTACAAGAGCAACTCAGCGGGCCTCGCGACTGGGGGCCGGCCGCTAAAATCGCCCATCCCCAGCCTCTGGATGAACCCCATGAACCGCTGCAAGAAGCTCCTCGATTCCGCCCGGCGGGCCGCCCTGGGCGCCCTGCTCGTGCCAGCCGCGCTCCTCTCCTCCCCCGCGGCGGCGCAGACCGCGCAGATCCCCAACACCCAGAACGAGGCCGCCAACGGCGGCCGCAACTTCCCCGCCGGCACGCTGCGCGGGCAGTTCATGGTGGTGAACTATCCCCAGATCCAGCTCGACGGCAATACCGAGCAACTGTCGCCCGGCGCGCGCATCATGAGCGCCAACCGGATGCTCGTGATGCCCGCCTCCATCACCGGCCAGAACCTGCTGGTGAACTACACCCGCGACGCGGCCGGACTGGTGCGCGAAGTCTGGATCCTCACGCCCGAGGAAGCCGCCACCAAGCGAGCATCCGCCGAGAAGCCGCTGCTGAACTTCTGGCCCTTCGTGGCCTCCGACAGCAGCCCCCGCGACGACGGCAAGACCCCGTTCGACCAACTGCCCAAGTACGGCCAGTAGACAAGCTCGCCCCCAGGCTTGCTCGCTTCGTGTAGCCGCCAACCCCCTGCCGGGGGCGGCACCAGCGGCCTGGCGGAGCCGGTTCCGCAGTGTCCCGCGAAGGCGCTGCGCTGAAGCCATTACCCCGCATTTCCCGGGAGAGTCCCATGACCCGCAAAGTTTTCATCAAGACCTTCGGCTGCCAGATGAACGAGTACGACTCGGACAAGATGGCCGACGTGCTGCACGCCGCCCAAGGCTACGAGCCCACCGCGAACGTGGAAGAGGCCGACCTCATCCTCTTCAACACCTGCTCGGTGCGCGAGAAGGCGCAGGAGAAGGTGTTCTCCGACCTCGGCCGGATCAAGCATCTCAAGGCCAAGGGCGTGAAGATCGGCGTCGGCGGCTGCGTCGCGAGCCAGGAGGGCGACGCCATCATCGCCCGCGCGCCCTACGTGGACGTGGTGTTCGGCCCGCAGACGCTGCACCGCCTGCCCGAGATGCTGAGCCAGCGCGAGCGCGAAGGCCGCCCGCAGGTGGACATCAGCTTCCCGGAGATCGAGAAGTTCGACCACCTGCCGCCCGCGCGCGTCGAGGGCGCCACTGCCTTCGTGTCGATCATGGAAGGCTGCTCCAAGTACTGCAGCTACTGCGTGGTGCCCTACACGCGCGGCGAGGAAGTGAACCGGCCGCTGGATGACGTGCTGGTCGAAATCGCGGGCCTCGCCGACCAGGGCGTGCGCGAAGTCACGCTGCTCGGCCAGAACGTGAACGCCTACCGCGGCACCATGGGCGACACCGCCGAGATCGCCGATTTCGCCACGCTGATCGAATACGTCGCCGAGATCCCCGGCATCGAGCGCATCCGCTACACGACGAGCCACCCCAACGAATTCACCGCGCGGCTGATCGAGACCTACGCCCGCGTGCCGCAACTGGTGAGCCACCTGCACCTGCCGGTGCAGCACGGCAGCGACCGCATCCTGATGGCGATGAAGCGCGGCTACACCGCGATGGAATACAAGAGCACGGTGCGCAAGCTGCGCGCCATCCGCCCCCAGCTCGCGCTCAGCAGCGACTTCATCGTCGGCTTCCCCGGCGAGACCGACGAGGACTTCGCCAAGATGATGAAGCTCATCGACGACCTCGAATTCGACGCCAGCTTCAGCTTCATCTTCAGCCCCCGCCCCGGCACGCCCGCCGCCGCGCTGCACGACGACACGCCGCATTCGGTCAAGCTCGCGCGGCTGCAGCAGCTCCAGGCGGTGATCGACGGCAACGTCAAGCGCTTCGGCGCGGCCCGCGTCGGCACCGTGCAGCGCGTGCTGGTCGAAGGCGCATCGCGCAAGAACGCGCGCGAGCTGATGGGCCGCACCGAGTGCAACCGCGTCGTCAACTTCGAGGGCGACGCGCGGCTGGTCGGCCAGATGATCGACCTTCGCATCACGAAGTCGCTCGCCTACACCTTGCGCGGCGAACTTGACGCTCACCCCCAGGCTTGCTCACTTCGTGTAGCCTCCACCCCCCTCACCGGGGGCAATCCCAGCGGCCCGGCAAAGCCGGTTCCGCGGGATTCCTGGCCCGAGGCGCAGTGAAAACCAGGATGTCCGCGCGCGGCTCGTTCCAGCAACTGCTGCTTTTCGCGTTCCTCCTCATCACCGCCCTGCTCGTGGGTGTGGCGCTGCGCGCCGTGTTCCAGTACGACCTGCTCATGACAGAGAGCCGCGACGCGGCGGCGCGCGCGCTCACGCTCTCGGGTTCCGCGCAGTCGCTGGCCGAGCGGACCGCCGCCATGGAGCGCGCGGGGCGCCAGTCGCTGGTGCTCAACGACGCGGTGCTGCGCCGCCGCTTCGACGACGCCACCCGCGATGCCAGGCAGGTGCTGGACCGCCTCACCGCCAACGGCCTGGGCGCCGACGGCCCCGAAAAGTGGCGCGAGCAGCTGGAGGTGATCCAGGGCCTGATGAGCGGCGCACCAGAGACGGCGCTGGCGCGCGAAAGCTCGATGGCGATGCAGTTCCGCGACCTCGACGCGCTCAACACCAACATCGCCCAGCAGGCGCAGTTCCTCATCGAGACGCAGAACAAGGCCTTGGCCGAGCGCATCGAGACCGCGCGCACCCGGCTGATGCGGCTGGTGGTGGCGGCGAGCGCGCTGGCGGTCTCGCTCGCGCTGGCTTTCGGCGTGTGGCTCGCGCGGCCCTTCAAGCGGCTGCAGCGCGCGATCGTCGGCCTGGGCGAAAACCGTCTCGACGAGCCGATCGACATCCATGGCCCCTCGGACGTGCGCCGTGTTTCGCAGCAGCTCGAATGGCTGCGCCTGCGGCTCACCGAACTCGACGCCGACAAGGCACGTTTCCTGCGACACGTGTCGCATGAACTCAAGACCCCGCTCGCCGCGCTGCGCGAAGGCGTTTCCCTGCTGGAAGACGGCGTGACCGGCGCACTGAACCCCGCGCAGCGCGAAGTGGCGCAGATCCTGCAGCAGAACACCATCGCGCTGCAGGGGCAGATCGAGGCCCTGCTGCGCTTCAATGCCGCCGCCTTCGAAGCGCGCGAACTGCGCCGCGAGCGCACCGCGCTGTTGCCGCTGATCGAGGAGCAGATCGAATCCCAGCGCCTGCAATGGCAGGCCCAGGGGCTCACGGTGCGCGCCGAGGGCGAACCGATCTCGGTGGTGGTCGATCGCGTGAAGCTCGGCACCGCGATCGCCAACCTGCTCTCGAACGCGATCCGCTTTTCGGCCCGCGGCGGCAACATCACCATGACCGTCACGGGCACGGCCGACACGGCGGCCATCGAGATCAGCGACGCGGGCCCGGGCATCGCCGAGGGCGACCGCGACCGCATCTTCGAACCTTTCTACCGCGGCGAGCGGCAGCCCCAGCATTCGGTGAAGGGCACGGGTATCGGCCTGTCGATCGTGCAGGAGTACATTGCAGCCCATGGCGGCCGCATCTCGCTGCTGCCGGATGGGCCGGGCGCGCGCTTCCGCATCGAGCTGCCGCGTACCGCCTGAAGCCCGCCGCCCACGACTCCCTTTGCGATCCATGCCTTCTTCGATCTTCCGCAGGTCCGCCATCGTCATGACCTTCGTCATGCCGGTGCTGCTGGCCGGCTGCGGGGCGCCGCCGCGCAAGCCGCCGCCGGAGCCTGCCGTCGTTCCGGTGCTGCCGCCCCCGCCGCCGCCGATCACGCCCGTGGAGGCGGAACCGATCGCCCCGGCCACCCAGCCCGGCGGCATCTTCTCGCAGCTCACGCAGGGCCCGCTCGGCGCCATGCTGGCCTATGCCGACAGGATCCGGCCGCTCGGCCCGCCCGAGCTCGGCAACGAGCTCAACCGCCTCGGCGAACTCGCCGACACGCCGACGACGCAGATGCAGACCTCGCTGGTGCTCGCGCAGACGCGCAACCCGGCCGACCTCGCGCGCGCGCAGAGCCTGCTGCAGAAGGTGGCCACGAACCCGTCGGCGGAAGCCCAGCCGCTGCAACCGCTCGCGCGCACGCTGGCGGCGCGCATTGCGGAACAACGGCGGGTCGAGGAGGATCGAGACAAGCAGGCCCAGCAGTTGCGCGATGCGCAACGGCGCATCGATCAGCTCAACGACCGGATCGAAGCGCTGCGAGCCATCGAACGCAGCTTCGCGCGTCCCAACAGCCCGCAGCCGGCCGCGCCGGCGAATCATCCGAAACCCGCACCGTGAACAGCTCGGCTCCGCATTCCGCCCCGCCACTCTCCGCCACAGGGATCGGCGAGGGATCGCGCGGCGCTCGCCTCCTGGTCGTCGACGACGACCCGGACATGCTCCGGCTCCTGTCGATGCGCCTGACCGCCGCGGGCTACCAGGTCACGGCCGTCACATCGGCCGAGTCCGCGCTCACCCAACTGGAGATCGAGCACCCCCAGCTCGTGCTGAGCGACGTCCGGTTGCCCGGCCGCGACGGGCTCGCGCTGTTCGACGAAATCCGCAAGCGGCACCCGACCCTGCCCGTGATCCTGCTGACCGCGCACGGCACCATCCCGGATGCGGTGGAAGCCACCTCGCGCGGCGTCTTCTCGTATCTGACCAAGCCCTACGAAGGCCGCGAGCTGCTCGACAAGATCGCGCAGGCGCTCGCGCTCGCCGCGCCGACCGAAGCCTCCGGCAAGGGCGGCGACGAGAGCTGGCGCGCCGAGATCGTGAGCCGCAGCAACCGCATGGCCGAGCTGCTCGCCGAGGCGCGCATGGTCGCGAAGTCCGACGCCAGCGTGCTGCTGCGCGGCGACAGCGGCGCGGGCAAGGAACTGCTGGCGCGCGCCATCCACCGCGCTAGCGCCCGGGCCGGGAAGCCCTTCGTGGCCGTGAACTGCGGCGCCATTCCGGAGGCGCTGCTCGAATCCGAGCTGTTCGGCCATGTGAAGGGCGCGTTCACCGACGCGGTGGCGAACCACAAGGGCCTGTTCCAGCAGGCCGACGGCGGCACGCTGCTGCTCGACGAGATCGGCGACATGCCGCCGGCCTTGCAGGTCAAGCTGCTGCGCGTGCTGCAGGAGCGCGCGGTGCGGCCGGTGGGGTCGAGCCAGTCGATCGCGGTGGACGTGCGGATCATCTCCGCCACGCACCGCGACCTCGACGCCGCGATGGAAGCGGGGCAGTTCCGCGAGGATCTGTACTACCGTCTCAACGTCGTGACGCTCAGCCTTCCGCCGCTGTCCGCGCGGCGCGAGGACATTCCGCTTCTGGCCAACCACTTCCTGCAGCGCCTGTCGACCAAGTACGGCAAGCGCCTTTCCGGCTTCGCGCCCGAAGCGCTCAAGGCGCTGACCACGGCTTCGTGGCCCGGCAACGTGCGGCAGCTCTTCAATGTGGTCGAACAGGTGTGCGCGCTGTCGAGCTCGCCGCTGATCCCGCTCGCACTGGTGCAGCGTGCGCTTCGGGTCCCGAGTGTGGAGGTGCTCACCTACGCCGAAGCCAAGCAGCGTTTCGAGCGCGAATACCTGGTCGGCCTGCTCAAGCTGACCGACGGCAACGTGGCCGACGCCGCCCGCCTCGCGGACCGGAACCGCACGGAGTTCTACCGGCTGCTGCAAAAGCACGAGCTGACCCCCGGCCACTTCAAGGCCGAGGGCGTGTCGCAGCCCGGCGAGTCGGGTCGCTGACCAGCGACACCCCTAAGTCATTGATTTATCTGGGATTTTCCGGTCAGACTCCTGCACCTGTCGGGCTTTGGCGACAAAAAGCGGGGTTTTGAGGGCTTGCAACGCCCTTGCGCCGGATCCGGCACCTCAAAATCACCCTAACTCTTTGATTTGAAAGAGGATTTCCGAGCTGGCACAGGGTTTGCCCCTGTACCGGCATGACAGCTCATTCCAGCCCCACATTCGCACTGCGTCCGCAGCGCGACGGCCTGCGTCAAAAGCAGTTTTCCCTCTCGCGCCCCCGCGCAGCGGGACATTCGCTGGCAGCCCTCGAGGCCTCCAGCGGTATCGCGCCGGACTGCGTTTTCAAGCGTTATCCGGCAATCGGCGACACGCCCTCCGTCGACAAGCAACGGTGGTGAGTCGCGGATGAAGCCCAACGAATTCTCCCAACTGAAGGTACTTTCGGACGCGGATTTCTCGCGCCGCGGCCTTCTTCGCGAAGAGCGCCATCCCAACTCGGTGACGGCGCCTCCGATCAACCGTGGCTCCATGACGCCCCGCCCGTGGCGCGGCTTCTGGAACAGCATCGGCACCGCACTCCTGGTCAAGCTCGGCATCGGCCATGCCGCCAAGGCGGCCGCCGCGCAGAGCAAGGCGAAGCGCACGCCCGAGCAACCGTGGCAGCGCGCCGCGGCCCAGCGCCGTTTCGCCTTCCTCGCGCTGGCCGTGATGAGCACCGCCATCGCCTCGACGCTGTTCGCCCGCGTGCAGCCCGACTACGACAACCTGTGGCTCGAATACAGCCAGATCGCGCTCTACGGCGTGCTCTCCGGCTGGGTCGTGACCGGCTTCGTGACCGCCCTCATGGGCTTCTATGTCTCGGTGTTCGGTGACAAGCACGCGCTCTCGGCCAAGCAGGTGGCGCACCACCCGATGAACCCGGATGCGCGGACGGCGATCATCATGCCGATCTGCAACGAGGATGTGGCGACCGTGTTCGCCGGCTTGCGCGCAACCTGCGAATCGGTGGCCGCGACGGGCCACGCGAAGCAGTTCGACGTGTTCGTGCTCTCCGACAGCTACACGCCCGAGATCGCCGCCGCCGAGCGCGCCGCCTGGGAAGACCTGCGCGCCGCGCTGGCCCAGAACCACGCGAACAACCCGAACCAGCCGCAGGTCGAGGTCTACTACCGCCTGCGCAAGCGCCGCACGCACCGCAAGGCCGGCAACGTGGCCGACTTCTGCCGCCGCTGGGGCAAGGACTACCGCTACATGGTCGTGCTCGACGCCGACAGCGTGATGAGCGGCGACTGCCTGACCTCGATGGTCAAGCTGATGGAAGCCAACCCCAGCGCCGGCATCATCCAGACCGCGACGCAGGCCATCGGCCACGTCACGCTGCATGCCCGCGCCCAGCAGTTCGCCTCGCGCATGACCGGCCGCCTGTTCACGCTCGGCATGCAGTTCTGGCAGCTCGGCGAATCGCACTACTGGGGCCACAACGCGATCATCCGCGTCGAGCCCTTCATGGAACATTGCGCGCTCGCGCCGATCCGCGGCACGGGCGGCATGTCGGGCGGCATCATGTCGCACGACTTCGTCGAAGCCGCGCTGATGCGCCGCGCCGGCTACCACGTGTGGCTGGTGGCCGACCTGGTCGGCAGCTACGAACAGCAGCCGCCGGACCTGCTGGCCGAACTCCAGCGCGACCGCCGCTGGTGCCAGGGCAACCTGCAGAACGCGCGCCTGATGGCGGAACCCGGCCTGCATCCGGTCCACCGCGCGATGTTCATGACAGGCACGATGGCTTACGCGTCGGCGCCGCTGTGGCTCGCCTTCCTCACGCTGGGCACCGCGCTGTGGCTCAGCGGCTCGAGCGTGGTGGAGCACTGGCTCGCCATGCCGATGGAGCTCGCCGGCCTCTGGGTCTGGACGCTGTGCCTGCTGTTCCTGCCGCGCGTGCTGGGCGTGGTGGCCGTGGTGCTGCGCAATGAACAGCGCCAGTTCGGCGGCGTCGGCGGCCTGATCAAGAGCGCTGCGCTCGAAAGCGCCCTGGCGATCGTCCAGGCCCCGGTCCGCATGCTGGCCCATTCGCTGTTCGTGGTCGTGGCGCTGACGGGCATCAAGCTCGACTGGAAGTCGCCTCCGCGGGAAGCTGCCTCCGTGCCGTGGCGAGTCGCGGTCCAGCAACTGGCGCCGATGACGCTGGTGATCGCCGCGCTCGCGGTCGGCGTCGCGCTGATCGACGCCAGCGCGCTGACCTGGCTGATGCCGGTGGGCCTGCCCCTGCTGCTGGCGATCCCGCTCACGGTGCTGACCAGCCAGATCGCCCTCGGCAACTCGCTGCGCGATCGCGGCTTCCTGCTGATTCCCGAGGAATCGCGCTCGCCGGCCGTGCTGCGGCGTGCGTGGATGCATGCGGTGCGGCTGGCGCGGCCGACCACTGCCTGAGCCGCTCGACCCGCCACCGAAAAGCCCGCAATCGCGGGCTTTTTTCATGGTCGCAACAACGGCTGGTTACCTTACCTTGATGTGCATCAGACAGACGGCGCCCGGAACCCCCTACTCTCGTGCCCTTTGTCAAGAAATCGGCGATTGATGTTTGAACCTGTCGAGTTGTACCGCGATGCCCAGCATGTCTGCCTGATGTTCACCGACCTGGTCCGGGGCGAGCAGTCGGTCCAGGCGAATCAGTTCCTCATCGTGGACAGCGGAACCGGCGCCGTCCTCGACCCGGGCGGCAACCAGGGCTTCAACGAGCTGTTCCTGGCCATGTCCCGTCACTTCAGTCCACAGCGGCTGTCTTATCTGGTGGCGTCGCATGCGGACCCGGACATCATCGCTTCGCTCGATCGGTGGCTCACGTCCACGCCGGCCAGGCTCGTGATCTCCCGGATCTGGGAGCGCTTCGCACCCCACTTCACCAAGCTCGGCAAGACCGACGGGCGCATCCTCGGGGTGCCCGATGCCGGCGGCCGGCTGCCGCTCGGCGCCAACGAGCTGTGGCTGCTGCCCGCGCATTTCCTGCACGCCGAGGGCAACTTCCATTTCTACGATCCGGTCAGCCGGATCCTTTTCACCGGCGATCTGGGCGTCTCGCTGGTTTCAGGACGGGAAGCGCGCGAGCCGGTCCTCAGCCTGCCCCCGCACATCCCGCGCATGGAAGGCTTCCATCGCCGCTACATGGTGTCCAACAAGGTCCTGCGCCTGTGGTCGCACATGGCGCGCAAGCTGGACATCGCGATGCTGGTGCCGCAGCACGGCGCACCGATCGCCGGGCCGGCCATCGCGGAGTTCTTCGACTGGGTGGACAGGCTGCAGTGCGGCATCGACCTGTTCGACGACCGCCACTACCAGGTGCCGGCGGCGCGGCTCTGAAGCCGCGCCGTCAGAACGTCAGAAGCGCGGCAGTCCGCCGCCGCCGCCCATGCCCGGCAGGCCCTTCATGCCGCCCATGCGCTTCATCATCTTCATGAGGCCGCCGCCCTTCATCTTCTTCATCATGCCCTGCATCTGCTCGAACTCGTTGAGCAGGCGGTTGACTTCCTGAACCTGCACGCCCGCGCCGGCGGCGATGCGGCGCTTGCGCGTGGCCTTGAGCAGCTCGGGCTTGCGGCGTTCCAGCGGGGTCATGCTGTTGATGATCCCTTCCTTGCGGCGGATGTCGCGCTCGGCGCGGGTCATGTCGGCCTCGGTGGCCTTGGCGGCGAGCTGCGTCGGCAGCTTCTCCATGATGCTCGACAGGCCGCCCATCTGCTTCATCTGCTGAAGCTGCGAAAGGAAGTCGTTGAGATCGAAGCCCGCGCCGCTCTTCACCTTGGCCGCGAGCTTCTGCGCCGCCGCCACATCGACGCCGGCCGTGACCTGCTCGACCAGCGCGACGATGTCGCCCATGCCGAGGATGCGGCCCGCGTGGCGCTCGGCATCGAAGACTTCGAGGCCGTCGATCTTCTCGCTGACGCCCGCGAACTTGATCGGCACGCCGGTCACCTGCCGCACCGACAGCGCCGCGCCGCCGCGCGAGTCGCCGTCGGTCTTGGTCAGGATGATGCCGGTCAGCGGCAGTGCGTCCTTGAAGGCCTTGGCGGTGTTGATCGCGTCCTGGCCCTGCATCGCATCGACCACGAACAGCGTTTCGACCGGGTTCAGCGCCGCGTGCAGTTCCTTGATCTCCTGCATCAGCACTTCGTCGATCGCGAGGCGGCCTGCGGTGTCGACCAGCAGCACATCGAAGAAATGGCGGCGCGCATGGTCGAGCGCGGCGCGTGCGATGTCGAGCGGCTTCTGGTCGGGCGTGCTCGGGAACCACTCGGCGCCGGCCTGCCGGGTCACGGTCTTGAGCTGTTCGATCGCGGCGGGGCGGTAGACGTCGCCCGACACCGTGAGCACCTTCTTCTTGCGCTTCTCGATCAGGTGCTTGGCCAGTTTGGCGGTGGTGGTGGTCTTGCCCGCGCCCTGCAGGCCGGCCATCAGGATCACCGCCGGCGGCTGCGCGGCGAGGTTGATGTCGGCCACGCCCTCGCCCATGGTCGCGGCGAGTTCGCGGTTGACGATGCCGACCAGCGCCTGCCCGGGCTTCAGCGAGCCGAGCACTTCCTGGCCGAGCGCCTTTTCCTTGACGCGGGCGACGAAGTCGCGCACGACCGGCAACGCCACATCGGCTTCGAGCAGCGCCATGCGCACTTCGCGCAGCATGTCCTGCACGTTGCCTTCAGTGATGCGGGCCTGCCCGCTGACGTGCTTGACGAGGCGGGAGAACTTTTCAGCGAGAGCTGTCGCCATGAGAGGACCTGGTTTTCAAAGCCGGGGAACACCGCGGAACCGGCCTGGCCGGGCCGCCGGTGTCGCCCCCCGGCAGGGGGTGTCGGAGCCACACGAAGTGGGCGGGGCTGGGGGGCGAGCTAAACTCGATCAATGATTTTAGCGATCCCCTCCCCACTCGGCGTGGCACTGGGCATCGCCACCGCCGCCGCCTATGGCATTACCGCCGCAGCGTCTTCCCGGCTCAGTCGGACTTCCACGCAATGGATGCTGGCGCTGGCGTGGCTGCTGCACGGCTGCACGCTCGCCGAGGGCCTGAGCGGCAGCGTCCCGCGTTTCAGCTGGGCGCCGGCGATTTCGGTGACCGCCTGGCTGGTGCTCACGGTCTACGGCCTCGAAAGCCGCCTGTACCCGCAACTCAAGGTGCGCCGCGCGCTGGCCGCCCTGGGCGCGGCGGCCGTTCTGCTCGCGGTGCTCTTTCCGGGAACGCCGCTGCATGTTTCGGCTTCGCCGTGGCTGCCGCTGCACCTGGCGCTCGGCATCGCCTCGTACGGCCTGTTCGGCGCCGCCGTGATCCACGCCTGGCTCATGACGCGCGCCGAACGGCAGATCCGCCTCGCGGCCGAATCGCAAAGCGGCGTGCCGCTGCTCACGATGGAGCGATTGACCTTCCGCTTCGTCGCCGCGGGCTTCGTGCTGCTGTCGGCCACGCTGCTGGCGGGCATCTTCTTCAGCGAAACGCTCTACGGCGCCGCCGTCCGCTCGTGGAAGTGGGATCACAAGACCGTGTTCTCGATCCTCGCGTGGATCACCTTCGCCGTGCTGCTGATCGGCCGCGCGCGCTTCGGCTGGCGCGGCCGCACCGCGCGGCGCGTCCTGTACGCGGGATCGGCCATGTTGCTGCTCGCCTATGTCGGATCGCGCTTCGTCCTCGAGGTCGTCCTGTCGCGCGCGCCTGCATGAAATACCTCCTGGTCCTCGCCGTCGTCATCATTGCCATCTGGCTCTGGCGCAAAGGCCGGCAGGAGGAGCTGCGCTCGCGCCCGCCGCCGCCGCAGCCGCCCCGTCCCGCCGTGGGGGCGCCGACGGAGATGGTGCGCTGCGACCACTGCGGACTGCACCTTCCGGCGACGGACGCGGTGCGCGGCAACGCCGGCCGCATCTATTGCAGCGCGGCCCACCGCAAGGCGGCCGAAGAGCAGGGATGACCTCATCCCTCTGGTCACGTGGCGACCCGGCGACGGACTGGAGTTCGCTCGAGAAATTCATCAGCACCCAGAGCCCGGCCCAGTTGCGGCTCTGGCGCGGCTTCATGGCGGCGCGCTGCTTCGTCGCGGCGGTGCTGCTGCTGTTGCAGGGCATCGCGCTGGCGCTCGGCCAGTCGACGAACTTGCCGGCGATAGCGCTGTCGTCGGCCTACGTGGCGGCGGTCCTGCTCGCTGCGCGCTACGCCCCCTTCAAGCCGATGCGCAGCCTCGGCGGCGCCTGGCTCTACACCATCGGCATCGACCTCGTCACCTACACCGCGCTGCAGGTGATGCAGGTGGGCGGCATCAACTACACGCCGCTGTTCGCGCTGCCCGTGCTGATGGGCGCGGTGCTCGGCACCAGCGCGGTCGGGCTCGGCACGACCGCGGCCGCCACGCTGCTGCTGCTCGGCCACGCCGGCTGGTACTGGCTGGAGCAGCCCGCGGACACCTCGCCGCGCATCGTCCAGGCGGCGCTCTCCGGGACCGGTCTCTTCGTGGTGGCACTGCTGGCCCATGAGCTGGCCCGGCGGCTCACGCGCGAGGAAGCGATGGCGCAACGCAGCCGCAGCGCCGCGCAGATGCACGCGCTGCTCAACGACCTGGTGATCGAGACGCTCAGCGAAGGCGTGCTGGTGGTCGATGCCGAGGGGCAGGTGCATGCCGCCAACCCTGCCGCGAACGAGATCCTCGGCCAGGGCCTGGCCCGGATTCCGCTGCCCTTCGCATTGAGCGCCTACCCGGCTTGGGTTCCGCTGGCCGCGCTCGCACGGCAGACCTTCGCGCGGCGATCGTCAGAGGCGCGCGAGATCCCGATCGCGCAGTCGCAAGGCACGCCGCGCGAGGTCCGCGTGCGCACGCGCCTCACGCAGTCCCGGGATGCGCGCATCGAAAGCCTCTGCGTGATGTTCCTGCAGGACCTGCGCGAACTCGAAGCGCGCATCCGCACCGAGAAGCTGGCCGCCATGGGGCGGATGTCCGCCGCGGTGGCCCATGAGATCCGCAACCCGCTGGCCGCGATCACGCAGGCCAGCGCGCTGCTCGGCGAAGACCTCGTCGATCCGGCGCACCGCCAGCTCACCACGATGGTCCAGCAGAACGCGCAGCGCCTTTCGCGCATCGTCGACGACGTGCTCGACGTGGCGCGCGCCCGGCAGCAGCGCGTGCTGCCGCTGGCCGAGCAGGTGAGCCTCGATCCGACGGTGCGCACGCTGGCGGAAGAGTGGGTGCTGCACTCGCACCAGCAGGGCGTGCTGCTCTCGCTCGACGCGCCGGGCTGCGACGTGCGCTTCGACGTCGAGCACCTGCGCCGCATCCTCGTGAACCTGCTGGACAATGCGGCGCGCTATGCGGGCGATCGCGAGGGCTCGATCCAGGTCAGCACGCGCCTGAGCCCCGCGGGCCGCGCGAGCCTGCAGGTCTGGAGCGACGGCGCACCGCTCGAACCGGCGGTGCAGCGCCACCTGTTCGAACCCTTCTTCTCGTCGGAGAGCCGCTCGAGCGGCCTCGGTCTTTTCCTCTGCCGCGAGCTGTGCGAGCGCCACGGCGCCATGATCGGCTACGAGCGACGTGCCCTGTCGCCGGGCGGCCCCGAGGGCAACGAGTTCTTCGTCGCATTTGCCCCGGCCGAAAGCCGGCTGACACAATAGGGCCGTGAGCATTCCCAACCCGTCCGCAGCGCGCCCCGCGCAGATCCTGGTCGTCGACGACGAGCCCGACCTGCGCACGCTCTACGAGCTGACGCTGCTGCGCGAGGGCTATCGCGTCGAAGCGGCGGGCAGCGTCTCGGAGGCATGTGAGCACCTCGATGCCGGGCGCTTCGACGCGGTGATCACCGACATGCGGCTGCCCGACGGCCTCGGCATGCAGATCCTCCAGCGCATCCAGCAGGACCAGCGCAGCGAGCGCTGCGTGGTCATGACCGCTTACGGCTCGGCCGAGAACGCGGTCGAGGCGCTCAAGGCCGGCGCCTTCGACTACCTCACCAAGCCGGTCGACCTGAAGCAGTTCCGCTCGGTGGTGGCATCGGCCGTGCAGGCACCGCCGCAGACCGCGGCGCCCGCGAAACCGCCGCGCCCCGCAGGGACTGCCGAGGCCGCCGAGGAAGCCGGCAGGACGACGCCCGCCATCGGCGCGATCGGCGCCAGTGGCGCAGCGGCGCTCGATCGCCTGGTCGGCGAGTCCGAACCGATGCGGCTCGTGAAGGCGCGCATCGCCAAGGTCGCGCGCGGCATGGCGCCGGTGCTGGTGCGCGGCGAGTCCGGCACCGGCAAGGAACTGGTGGCGCGAGCGGTGCATGCCTGCAGCCAGCGCAGCGACGGGCCTTTCGTGGCGGTGAACTGCGGCGCGATCCCCGAGAACCTGCTCGAAGCCGAGTTCTTCGGCGCGCGCAAAGGCTCCTACACCGGCTCCGCGCAGGACCGCGACGGCTACTTCCAGGCGGCGCGCGGCGGCACGCTCTTCCTCGACGAGATCGGCGACCTGCCGCTGGCGATGCAGTCGAAGCTGCTGCGGGCGATCCAGGAACGCAGCGTGCGGCCCATCGGCTCGACGCAGGAAGACGCGGTGGACGTGCGCATCGTGAGCGCCACCCACAAGGACCTCCACGCGGAGGTCCAGGCCGGCCGCTTCCGGCAGGATCTCTTCTATCGCCTCAACGTGATCGAGATCGCGGTACCCGCGCTGCGCGACCGCCGCGAGGATCTGCCGTCGCTCTGCCATGCGCTGCTCGGCCGCATCGCGCGCGACGCCGGCATGCCGGCACCCACCCTTTCGGCCGAGGTGCTTCAGCAGTTGGCCGCGCATCCCCTCAATGGCAACGTGCGGGAACTCGAGAACCTGCTGCACCGCGCGGTGGCCCTGAGCGAGGGTGACGTGCTCTGCGTCGATCTGATGGGGACGACCAGCGCGCCCGCGCCGCTCGAGCCCGCGCCGCTCGAGCCGGCGGCAGTGCTCCCGCCGGCACCCGCGGCCGCGCCGGCCACACCGGCCGCATCGGTTCGAGCGCCGGCCACGGTGCCGCCGGACCTGCAGAGCTACCTCGACGAGCAGGAACGACAGATCCTCGTGCGCGCGCTGCAGGAAACCGGCTTCAACCGCACCGCCGCCGCCGCGCGGCTGGGCCTGAGCCTGCGCCAGATCCGCTACCGCATCGCGCGCCTGGGCATCACGACGCCCAACGGCGACGACGCCAACGGTCCCGGCGGCGATGAGTGATCCGGCACGCGGCCTCTGGCAGTCCGGCTGGTATCGCTTCGCGCGGCCCCTGCCCTCGCCCAACTTCGGTCCGAGGCCCGCGGGTGCGCAGGTCGACCTGATCGTCGTGCATTCGATCAGCCTGCCGCCGGGCCAGTATGGCGGCGACGAGGTGCAGCAGCTCTTCACGAACCGCCTCGACTGGGATGCGCATCCCTACTTCGACAAGATCCGCGGCCTCGAGGTCTCGGCGCATTTCTATGTGCGGCGCAACGGCGAGCTCTGGCAGTTCGTGAGCTGCGACGACCGGGCCTGGCATGCGGGCGCCTCGTCATGGCGCGGACGCTCGAACTGCAATGACGACTCGATCGGCATCGAGCTCGAAGGGCTCGAAGGCGAGACCTTCGAAAGCGCGCAGTACGAAACCCTCGCGAGCCTGTGCGCCGCCATCGCGCAGGCCTACCCGACGGCCTTCGTCGCGGGCCACGAGCACATCGCACCGGGCCGCAAGCAGGATCCCGGACCGGGTTTCGACTGGCGCCTCCTGCGCGAGCAACTGGGCTGGGACCGGGCGATGTTCCCAGCCGCCACGCCGGATCCCTGAAGATTTTTTCAATCGCGCCGCAGCGGGCGATGCGCCCATGCTGCGCCACAACAAAGCCGCGACCGGCAAGTCGCAGGCGCAGCAACCATGCGCTTTCCAGGCCCAAATCCGCCGCAAACGCCCATGGATCGGGGGTCGCGCTACCTTGAGCCAACCGGGAAGCGGCCCCGCCGCCCCATCACCCGCCGCCGAGCGAATTTCACAGTGGTTGTTGTTTGTGGAAAACACTATATCTAGTGGGTTGTAGACCCAATGGACCCTAGATATAGTGTGCCCCTGCCAGACGTTTACAGCCGGAAACAAAGGCCAGAGCGGCTCCGCCGTCCCACAAGAATTTGCCAAACGAGGATTGAATGCAAACTGCCCTGAACACCCCTTCCACCCCCCGCGCCGTACCCTCGACGCCGCAAAACCGTGACGTTGCCGGTTCGCCCACCGGCAATGCACTCGCCAACTACCAGATCATTCGCCGCAACGGCGCCGTGGTGCCCTTCGAGCCGAACAAGATCGCCGTCGCCATGATGAAGGCCTTCCTGGCCGTGCACGGCACCCAGGGTGCCGCTTCGGCCAGCGTGCGCGAAACCGTCGACGTGCTGACGCAGAACGTGGTGCGCGCGCTGATGCGCTCGCGCCCGGGCGGCGGCACCTTCCACATCGAGGACGTGCAGGACCAGGTCGAGCTCGGCCTGATGCGCGGCGGCCACCACGAGATCGCCCGCGCCTACGTGCTCTACCGCGAGCGCCGCGCGCAGGAGCGCACCAAGCAGGGCGAGCAGGAAGCGCCCGCGGCGCCGACGCTGCATGTGCTCGACCGCGGCGAACGTGTCGCGCTCGACCTCGGCGAACTCAAGGGCCTGATCGAATCCGCCTGCGCCGGCCTGGGCGAGAGCATCAGCGCCGAGCCGATCGTCGCCGAGACGATGCGCAACCTCTACGACGGCGTGCCGCTCGACGAGGTCTACAAGGCGTCGATCCTCGCCGCCCGCACGCTGATCGAGAAGGACCCCGACTACACCTTCGCGACCGCACGCCTGCTGCTGCACACGATCTTCAAGGAAATCATCGGCCGCGAAGTGCCGCCCGCCGAGCGCGCGCAGGCCTATGCCGACTACTTCCCGCAGTTCATCAAGAAGGGCGTCGACAACGAGCTGCTCGACGAGAAGCTGCTGCAGTTCGACCTGGCCCGCCTCGGCGCCGCGCTCAAGCCCGAGCGCGACCACCAGTTCGACTACCTGGGCCTGCAGACCCTGTACGACCGCTACTTCCTGCATGTGCGCAAGACCCGCATCGAGCTGCCGCAGGCCTTCTTCATGCGCGTCGCGATGGGCCTGTCGCTGAACGAGATCGACCGCGAAGCCCGCGCCATCGAGTTCTACGAGGTGCTGTCGTCCTTCGACTTCATGTCGAGCACGCCGACGCTGTTCAACAGCGGCACGCTGCGCTCGCAGCTGTCGAGCTGCTACCTCACCACGGTGCCGGACGACCTCGACGGCATCTACGAGTCGATCAAGGAAAACGCGCTGCTGTCGAAGTTCGCCGGCGGCCTGGGCAACGACTGGACGCGCGTGCGCGCCCTCGGCAGCCACATCAAGGGCACCAACGGCGAATCGCAGGGCGTCGTGCCCTTCCTCAAGGTGGTGAACGACACCGCGGTCGCGGTCAACCAGGGCGGCAAGCGCAAGGGCGCGGTCTGCACGTACCTCGAAAGCTGGCACCTCGACATCGAGGAATTCCTCGAGCTGCGCAAGAACACCGGCGACGACCGCCGCCGCACGCACGACATGAACACCGCGAACTGGATTCCCGACCTGTTCATGCGCCGCGTGATGGAAAAGGGCAACTGGACGCTGTTCTCGCCCTCGAGCGTGCCCGACCTGCACGACAAGTTCGGCGCCGAGTTCGAAGCCGCCTACGTCGCCTATGAAGAGAAGGCCGCACGCGGCGACCTCAAGCCCAGCCGCACCCTCCCGGCGACCGACCTCTGGCGCAAGATGCTCACGATGCTGTTCGAGACCGGGCATCCGTGGATCACGTTCAAGGACGCCTGCAACGTCCGCTCGCCGCAGCAGCACGCCGGCGTGGTGCACTCGTCCAACCTCTGCACCGAGATCACGCTGAACACCAGCGACACCGAAACCGCGGTCTGCAACCTCGGCTCGGTCAACCTGCTGCAGCACCTGAAGGACGGCAAGGTCGACCAGGAAAAGCTGGGGCGCACCGTCTCGACCGCGATGCGCATGCTCGACAACGTGATCGACATCAACTACTACGCGGTCAAGAAGGCGCGCGATTCGAACCTGCGCCACCGCCCGGTCGGCCTCGGCCTGATGGGTTTCCAGGACGCGCTGTACGAGCTGCGCATCCCCTACGCCTCGCAGGAAGCGGTGCAGTTCGCCGACGAGTCGATGGAGGCGATCTGCTACTACGCCTACTGGGCCTCGACCGAGCTGGCGCGCGAGCGCGGCAAGTATTCGAGCTACAAGGGCTCGCTGTGGGACAAGGGCGTGCTGCCGCTGGACACGCTCGACCTGCTCGAGAAGGCACGCGGCGGCTTCGTCGAAGTGGACCGTTCGTCCACGCTCGACTGGAACGAACTGCGCCAGAAGATCAAGGCCGACGGCATGCGCAATTCCAACTGCGTGGCCATCGCACCGACCGCGACCATCTCCAACATCATCGGCGTGGATGCCTCGATCGAGCCCTGCTTCGGCAACCTCTCGGTCAAGTCCAACCTCTCCGGCGAGTTCACGGTCATCAACCACTACCTGGTGCGCGACCTCAAGCGCCTGGGCCTGTGGGACGACGTGATGGTGATGGACCTCAAGCACTTCGACGGTTCGCTGCGCCCCATCGACCGCGTGCCGCAGGACGTCAAGGCGCTCTATGCCACCGCGTTCGAGATCGAGACCACCTGGCTGGTCGAGGCCGCCGCGCGTCGGCAGAAGTGGATCGACCAGGCGCAGTCGCTGAACATCTACATGGCCGGCGCATCAGGCAAGAAGCTCGACGACACCTACAAGCTCGCATGGCTGCGCGGCCTGAAGACCACCTACTACCTGCGCACGCAGAGCGCGACGCATGCGGAGAAGTCCACGGTTCAATCGGGTCGCCTCAACGCGGTGTCGTCGGGTAGCGATGCCTCGTCGTCCGGCATGAGCGCACTCGAAGCAGCGGCTCTGGCAGCGCAAGCGCAATTGAATGCGATCCCCGCAACCGACATCGCGTTCTGCGGCGTCGACGATCCGACGTGCGAAGCGTGCCAGTGATGTCGGCATGAAGTTGGCGTCGTTCGCGGCATTGCCCGACAAATTGCGATGCATGCGAACAACATAACGACAACATAATTGGAGCGCGATGTGTAGGAGCACTTTGCAACTCACATCGTTGCTCACATAATTTGAGCATTGGATTTTTCTATGTTGACCTGGGACGAAGAAGTCAAGCCCTCCTTGCCAACGAATCTTCAACAAGGATTGCGGCACCCATCGAACAGCGGCGCGCAAGTCGGCCGCTCGTCGGAGTTTCCGACTTCGCAAATTGCTCCCCAAATTTCTTCCGTCGCACCCGCGGTGGCGGAGGGACGCCGCGTCAAGGCGGCCGACAAGCGCATCATCAACGGCCAGACCGACGTCAACCAGCTGGTGCCGTTCAAGTACAAGTGGGCCTGGGAAAAGTACCTCGCCACCTGCGCCAACCACTGGATGCCGCAGGAAGTGAACATGACGCGCGACATCGCGCTCTGGAAGGACCCGAACGGCCTCTCCGAAGACGAGCGCCGCATCGTCAAGCGCAACCTCGGCTTCTTCGTGACCGCCGATTCGCTGGCCGCCAACAACATCGTGCTGGGCACCTATCGCCACATCACGGCGCCCGAATGCCGCCAGTTCCTGCTGCGCCAGGCGTTCGAAGAGGCGATCCACACGCACGCCTACCAGTACATCGTCGAATCGCTCGGCCTCGATGAGAGCGAGATCTTCAACGCCTACAACGAGATCCCGTCGATCCGCGAGAAGGACCAGTTCCTGATTCCGTTCATCGACGCCATCAGCGATCCGAACTTCCACACCGGCACGCCCGAGAACGACCAGAAGCTGCTCAAGTCGCTGATCGTCTTCGCCTGCCTGATGGAAGGCCTGTTCTTCTATGTCGGCTTCACGCAGATCCTTGCGCTCGGCCGCCAGAACAAGATGACCGGCGCTGCCGAGCAGTACCAGTACATCCTGCGCGACGAATCGATGCACTGCAATTTCGGCATCGACCTGATCAACCAGCTCAAGCTCGAGAACCCGCACCTCTGGACCGCCGAGTTCAAGGCCGAGATCAAGGCCCTCTTCCTGAAGGCCGTCGAGCTCGAATACCGATATGCCGAAGACACCATGCCGCGTGGCGTGCTCGGCATGAACGCATCCATGTTCAAGGGCTATCTGCGCTACATCGCCAACCGGCGCGCGCAGCAGATCGGCCTCGAAACGCTCTTCCCGAACGAGGAAAACCCCTTCCCGTGGATGAGCGAAATGATTGATCTGAAGAAGGAGCGTAATTTCTTCGAAACCCGTGTGATCGAGTATCAGTCGGGTGGTGCGCTCTCCTGGGATTGAAAGTTTCGACAAGAACAACGTGAGTTCAGAACTTGCCCTTGCCGACAGACTGCACCGAAGAGTGCGGCATCGGTAGGGCGTCGGTGTTCATGGCGCTGGGGCTGGCCCCAACACCATGGATCGCTTCGCGCTGACAAGCATGCGCGGAGTGCTTCAAGAGGTTGATTTTTTCAACTTGATCAAGGAGAAATAGAAATGGCAACTGCAAAGAAAGCGCCGGCCAAGAAGGCCGCTGCGAAGAAGGCTCCGGCGAAAAAGGCTGCAGCCAAGAAGGCCCCCGCCAAGAAGGTAGCGGCCAAGAAGGTCGTCGCCAAGAAGGCGCCGGCGAAGAAGGCCCCTGCCAAGAAGGTAGCAGCCAAGAAGGCGCCGGCGAAGAAGGCCCCTGCCAAGAAGGTAGCAGCCAAGAAGGCGCCGGCGAAGAAGGCCGCTGCCAAGAAGGCCCCTGCGAAAAAGGCTGCGGCCAAGAAGCCCGCCGCCAAGAAAGCAGCGAAGAAGCCTGCTGCCAAGAAGGCCAAGGCCCCCGCGAAGGCTCCTGCCGTAGCCCCCGCTGCCGCGCCTGCAGCCCAGACGACACTGAATCCCCAGGCAGCTTGGCCGTTCCCCACGGCCAGCAAGCCCTGATTCGATCAGTCGCTGTCAAAGAAAAAGCCCGGTGTTCACGCACCGGGCTTTTTTGTTTGTTGGGTACGGGGCGAAATCAGAGGCCGAGCGATTTGCGATCCACGCTGTAATTCTGCGGGCCGCGCTGGGCGATCTTGAGCGCGCCCAATTGATTGCCGAGTGCCGCGCAGCGAGCGAGCGGCCATTCTTTTTCCAGCCCGTAGAGCAGCGCGCCGCGCCATGCGTCGCCGCAGCCGGTCGGCTCGACCACGGCCGTCGGCGTCACTGCCGCAATGTGCTCGCGCTCGCCCCCTGTCCAGACTTCGCAGCCTTCCGCTGCGAGCGTCACCACCAGCCCGCGCACGCGCCTGGAGATCTCGGCTAGGCTCCAGCCGGTGCGCTGCGAGAGCATCTTGCCTTCGTAGTCGTTGACCACCACCCAGCTCGCGAGATCGACGAAATGCGCCAGTTCCTTGCCGTCGAACATCGGCAGCCCCTGGCCCGGATCGAACACGAACGGAATGCCCGCGGCCTCGAACTGCTCGGCATGCTGCAGCATCGCGTCGCGGCCATCGGGCGCGATGATGCCGATGCGGATGTCCTCGCGCGCAGCGATGCGCGTGATGTGCGCCTGCTGCATCGCGCCCGGGTGGAACGCCGTGATCTGGTTGTTGTCGCGGTCGTTCATGATCATCGCCTGCGCGGTGAAGGTGTCGTCGACCTGGCGGACGAACTCGGTGCTGATGCCGAGCGAACGCAGCCGCTCCACGTAGGAGCCGCCGTCGCTTCCGACGGTGGCCATCGGCAGCGCGTTGCCGCCGAGCGCGTTCAGGCTGTAGGCGATGTTGCCCGCGCAGCCGCCGAAATCACGCCGCAGGCCGGGCACCAGGAACGACACATTGAGGATGTGCAACTGGTCCGGAAGGATCTGGTCGGCGAACCGGCCTTCGAAGGTCATGATCGTGTCGAACGCGAGCGAACCGCAAATCACTGCTGCCATGGATGAACCGTCTGATGGAGTTGTCGAATGGGATGAAGAAGCGCGTGACGCTCAGGGATAGAGCGTCTCGACGCGAAAGCCGGCCACGGGCGGCATGCGCGCAGCCTCCGGACCGGTGAGCCTGAGCGAGAGCGAAGCCGATCGCTCCGACCGCGCGGGCAGGACGTTCGGCGCGCCGAATTCCGCGGGCATGAGCACCCGCCTGACGACCGCGCGCTCCTGCGTATCGAGCAGCGACAGCTCGACCGCCGGCATCGCGAGCGGGACGTCCGCTGTATTGCGCAGCGTGAAGCTGAATCGATAGCCGTCGTCGTTCTTTTCGCGCGCGAACGACGCGCCGTCGACCTTGATGTCGTTGATCTGGCGCAGCGCGGAGATCTCGCAGCCGAGCACCCTGCACATCGACGTCATCGCGGGACGCAGCGAGGGCTGACGGGCGACGATCAGATCGCGCTCCTGATAGGCCATCTGCGCCAGCAGGAGCGCGACCCCGAGGACCGCGAGCAGCGCCATCGAGCGGCGCACCGCGGGACGCTGCCAGAAGCCATTCGCCGGCTCGGCCCCGAGGAATGGGGGCATCTCGGCGGCCATCGGCAGGGTGGCGGGTTCGAGCTCGCTGGCGGCCAGCACCACGGGTGCGGTGTCGGCCTGCGCGGCCTTCCGCTCGCGCGCCATATTGGCCTTCGCGATCTTTGCCGACTTGACGCGCGCGCGGCGCAGCGCCTTGTGCAGTTGCACCTGGCTCGCATCATCCTCGGATGCGGACTCGCTGGCGGTCGCCGAGGTCGCCACGGCCGCAGCCAGCGGCGCCGGCGCGGTGGCAGCAAGCGGCGAGGACAGCGAAAGATCGATGTCGGGAAAGGACAGCGGAGGCGGCACCGGCGGACGAACCGCCGCGCGCCCTTCATCCCCCAGCGACAGCATGTCCGCATCAGGCCATGCCATATCGGGGAGCGCCCCGCGAACGGGCGGGTCGACGTGCGCATCCTCCTCGTCAGGGGCTGCCTCGGGGGCCGGCACCGGATCGGCCGATGGAGGCGCCGGGTCGGCGCTCAGCTCGTCGTGCAGGTCGTCGAAGAAGTCCGTTTCCGCATCGGCGGATGCGGCAGCGTCGGCATGCGCCTCAGGCAAGGCCGAAGGCGCCGGTTCGGCGACAGCCGCCGGTTCATGCGGGACATCGACTTCGGGCGGATGCTCCTCGACCACCGCGTCCGCCACGGGCGAAGGCGGCGCAGCGGGGGGCTCCACGGAGAACTCAGCCGCGTCCTGCAGATCCACGGTCGCATCGAACACCTGGCTGCAGCGCCCGCATCGCACCCATCCGTCGGAGATGCGAAGCTGGTCCCTGACCACCTTGAACGGGGTGGCGCACGCGGGGCAGCGGGTGACCAGACTCATGAGGCGCAGATTGTAGGGTTGCCTCCGCCTGAGGCACGACCGGCTACAGCCGCGCCGTCATCAGGATCCAGCCGTCCTCGCTGTCCGAGACTTCGAGCGACGCATAGGGCGCGTAGGCCTGCTTCAGCTCGTCGGCCTGCCGCTCGAGGATGCCGGCCAGCACCAGCGAGCCCCCCGCTGCCACGTAGCCGCAGAGCAAGGGCGCGAGCACCTTGAGCGGCGTCGCGAGGATGTTCGCCAGCACGATGTCATAGCGGCCGTTCGCAGCGTCCGGCAAGCCGGCATGGAGGCGCACGCCGTTCGCGTCGGCATTGAGGCGCGTCGATTCGACCGCGGCCTCGTCGATGTCGACCGCGTCGATGTCGCGCGCGCCGAACTTCGCCGCGCCGATCGCGAGGATGCCCGAGCCGCATCCGTAGTCGAGCACGCGCAGGCCCGCGAGATCGCCGCGCGAAGCGGTCCAGCGCAGGCACATGCGCGTGGTCGGGTGCGTTCCCGTTCCGAAGGCCAGGCCGGGGTCGAGGCGGATGACCTGCCGCGCCTGTTCCGGCGGCTCATGCCAGGTCGGAACGATCCAGAACTCGGGCGTGATCTCGACCGGCGCGAACTGCGACTGCGTCAATCGCACCCAGTCCTGCTCGGGCACGTCGATCACCCCGACCACGCTGCAGCCGGCGAAGAAGTCCTGCGCGGCGAGCACCGTAGCCGCTTCCCGCGCCGCGTCTTCGGTGGCAAACAGGGCGATCACCCGCGAATGCTGCCAGCCCTCCTTGGGCGGCGGCATGCCGGGCTCGCCGAACAGGGCCTGCTCGGCATCGGTCTGCGCGTCGGCATCCTCGACCGAGACGCTCAGCGCATCGAGCGCGTCGAGCGCATCGCTGACGATCTCGACACTCTCTTCCGGCACAAGCAGGCGAAGTTCAAACACGACAGACCTCAGAACTCTTCTTGGGCGAGCGCAGCGAAGCCCGTTCGCGGGACGCCGTGGAACCGGCTTGGCCGGGCCACTGGCGTCGCCCCCTTGAGGGGGGAGGAGGCTACACGCAGTGAGCAAGCAACGGGGGTGGTCATCGTTTATGCGCCCCCAGCCACTCTTCCAGGTAGTGGATGTTGGTGCCGCCATTCATGAAGTTGGCGTCGACCATCAGTTCGCGGTGCAGCGGCATGTTGGTCTGGATGCCTTCGATCACCGTCTCGTTGAGCGCGGTGCGCATGCGCGCCATGGCCTGCTCCCGCGTGTCGCCGTAGACGATGATCTTGCCGATCATCGAGTCGTAGTTCGGCGGCACGAAGTAGTTCGTGTACGCATGCGAATCCACGCGCACGCCGGGGCCGCCCGGCGGGTGCCACATCGTGATGCGGCCCGGCGAAGGCGTGAACTTGTACGGGTCCTCGGCGTTGATGCGGCACTCGATCGCGTGGCCGCGCATCTCGATCTGGCGCTGCGTGAACGGGAGCTTCTCGCCCGCCGCCACCATGATCTGGGTCTTCACGATGTCGATGCCCGTGGTGAACTCGGTCACCGGATGCTCCACCTGCACCCGCGTGTTCATCTCGATGAAGTAGAACTCGCCGTTCTCGTAGAGGAACTCGAAGGTGCCTGCGCCGCGGTAGCCGATCTTCTTGCAGGCCATCGCGCAGCGCTCGCCGATCTTCTCGATCAGCTTGCGCGGAATGCCCGGGGCGGGCGATTCCTCGATCACCTTCTGGTGGCGGCGCTGCATCGAGCAGTCGCGCTCGCCGAGATAGACCGCGTTCTTGTGCTTGTCGGCCAGCACCTGGATCTCGATGTGGCGCGGGTTCTGGAGGAACTTCTCCATGTACACGGCCGGGTTGTTGAACGCCGCGCCGGCTTCCGCCTTGGTCATCTGGATCGCGTTGATCAGCGCCGCCTCGGTGTGGACCACGCGCATGCCGCGCCCGCCACCGCCGCCCGCGGCCTTGATGATCACCGGATAGCCGATGGCGCGCGCGATGCGCTTGTTGGCCGCGGCATCGTCCGACAGTTCGCCGTCGGAACCGGGCACGCAGGGCACACCGGCCTTGATCATGGCCTGCTTCGCCGACACCTTGTCGCCCATGATGCGGATCGACTCGGGCGAGGGGCCGATGAACTGGAAGCCGCTCTGCTCCACCCGCTCGGCGAAGTTCGCGTTCTCGCTCAGGAAGCCATAACCGGGATGGATGGCCTCGGAGTCCGTCACCTCGGCGGCCGAGATGATGGCGGGCATGTTCAGGTAGCTTTGCGACGAAGGCGCGGGGCCGATGCACACCGCTTCTTCGGCCAGCTTGACGTATTTGGCATCGCGGTCGGCCTCCGAATAGACCATGACGGCCTTGATGCCGAGCTCGCTGCAGGCGCGCTGGATTCTTAAGGCGATCTCACCGCGGTTCGCAACCAGGATCTTCTTGAACATGGTCACTCGATGATGAACAGCGGTTGGCCGTATTCGACCGCCTGGCCGTTCTCGCCGAGGATCTGGGTGATGGTGCCCGCCTTGTCGGCCTCGATTTCGTTGAGGATCTTCATCGCCTCGATGATGCAGAGGGTGTCGCCTTCCTTGACCTGGCTGCCGATCTCGACGAACGCCGGGGCGCCGGGGCTGGACGACCGGTAGAAGGTGCCGACCATCGGCGACTTGACCGCGTGCCCGGTCACTGCCGGTGCGGCGGCGGCCGGCGCTGCGGCGGCGGGCGCAGGGACGCCGGCAATGGCGGGCACTGCCGCCGGGGTGGCAACGGTCTGCACGTACTGGACCGGCGCAGCGGGGCCACCCTTCACGATCCGGACCTTGCCTTCGGTTTCGGTGATTTCCAGCTCGGAAATATTGGATTCAGACACCAGATCGATCAGTGTCTTGAGCTTTCGTAGATCCATGGGACTCCAGCCTCGGCCTTGCCGGTTATTAGAACTTAACTCGCCTGAATTTCGGCTTATTTCGGCGTTTTACCGCCATCTGCCAAATTGGTGGGGCCGGATTCTAGCCGCGATCTCAGGCGCGGCGCCAAGTTTGCAGGTCGCTCGGGTCGAGCCTGCCCATTTTACGCGCCGCGACCGAACCTGAACCATCGATGAAGAGGGTGAACGGCAGGCCGCCCGAGGTGTTGCCGAGGTTCTTGACCAGTTCCGTGCCATGCAGACCGGCCAGCCCGATCGGGTAGCTGACCGGCGTCCTTTCCAGGAACTTGCGCACTGCACTCGGCTGATCGATGGCCAATCCGACAACTTGCCAGCCGTTGACGCCATTTTCGCGGAAGAAGGCGTCGATCATCGGCATTTCCTCGACGCATGGCGGGCACCACGTGGCCCAGAAGTTGATCAGCAGCGGCTTGCCGCGCAGGCTCGCCAGCGACAGCTCGCCGCCCTCCGGCCGGTCGAATCGCTGGGACCAGAAGGCCTCGTCGAGACGCTCGCCGCCCTGCTCCGAGGCGCGATTGCGCCAGTACGCGCCACCGATTCCGGCAGCTGCGGCAAACACCGCGACCCCACCGTAAAGCAGGCCGCGCCGGGTCGGTCCCGAGGTCATCCGTTTTCCTTTTCGATCAGGCGCCGCAGCGCTGCGAGGTTGCCGCGCGGCACGCGATGCTGCGAATCGGGCTTGAGCGCCCCCCGGAGGTCGTCGAGGTCGTACACCATCAGGTGCACGCCGACCTCTTCGCCGAGCGCCCGGCTCGCCGCATGAAGGCTCAGCGCCTCCACCTGCTCGCCGTGGAAGCCGGTGACCATGCGCGGCTCGTAGTCCACATGGTGGTCGATCAGCGCGATTTCGGCCGATTTCGGGTCGTCGCAGAAGAGTTGGATGTAGATGTCGGAAAGCCGCGTCGCGGTGCCGTGCCAGACGGCGCCGCCGATATGCGGGCGGAATTCCGCCATGTGCTCCATCCATTCGAGCGCGAGGACCCGCAACGCATGCAGTTCCTTGGGCTGCGTGTCGGCGCAATAAAGCCGGATGTAGTCGCGCACCTCGGCCTCGATCTCGTCGTTGTTGGGCAGCGCGGTGCGCGCAGGAAGTCCCAGGTCGCGCAGCGCGCGGCGTTTCGCGGGGCCGTATTCGAGCCCCTCCTCGACCACGAGGCGGGCCGCAGTCGCGGCGATTTCCTGCTTGGCATCGTCCATCGGGCCATTTTGCCCTCAGTAGCGCGTGCGCAGAAGGCCGGGCGCCAGCGTCCCTACCGCATCCCTAGAATCGGCCGATGCACATTCACATTCTCGGCATCTGCGGCACCTTCATGGGCGGCCTTGCCGCGCTGGCGCGCGAAGCCGGCCACAGGGTGACCGGCTGCGACGCCGGCGTCTATCCGCCGATGAGCGACCAGCTGCGCGCGCTCGGGATCGATCTCATCGAAGGCTTCGGTGCCGATCAACTGGCGCTCAAGCCCGATGTCTTCGTGGTCGGCAACGTGGTTTCCCGCGCCCGGCTGGCCGACGGAACGCCCAAGTTTCCGTTGATGGAAGCCATTCTCGACGCCGGCGCGAACTACACCAGCGGTCCGCAGTGGCTGGCGGAGCACGTGCTCCAGGGCCGGCATGTGCTGGCCGTCGCCGGGACCCACGGCAAGACGACCACGACCTCGATGCTGTCCTGGATCCTCGAGCGCGCCGGACTGGCGCCGGGCTTCCTGGTGGGCGGCGTGCCGCTGGACTTCGGCGTGTCCGCCCGGCTGGGCCGCGGCGGGAAGTCCACCTTCGTGATCGAGGCCGACGAATACGACACCGCCTTCTTCGACAAGCGCAGCAAGTTCGTCCACTACCGTCCGCGCACCGCGATCCTGAACAACCTGGAGTTCGATCACGCGGACATCTTCGACGACCTCGCGGCGATCGAGCGGCAGTTCCACCATCTCGTGCGAACCGTCCCGGCGAGCGGCCGGATCGTCGTCAACGCGACCGAAGAAAGCCTGCGCCGCGTTCTGGCCCAGGGCTGTTGGAGTCCGCTCGCGCGCTTCGGCGCCGGCGGCGAATGGCAGGCGCAAGGCACGCATGACGCCTTCGAGGTGCTGCGCGGCGGCGCCTCCGTCGGCCGCGTCCAGTGGGCGCTCACCGGACAGCACAACCAGATGAACGCACTCGCGGCGATCGCGGCGGCCGAGCACGTCGGCGTCGCGCCGGCCGCGGCGGCCGACGCGCTCGGCAGCTTTCGCAACGTGCGCCGCCGCATGGAGCTGCGCGGCGTGGTGGACCGCCCGCAGGGCGCGATCGCGGTGTATGACGATTTCGCGCATCACCCGACAGCCATCCGCACGACCCTGGACGGCCTGCGCCAGAAGCTGGACGCCGACGGCCGCAGGGCCGACCGGATCCTCGCGGTCTTCGAGCCCCGCAGCAACACGATGAAGCTGGGCACCATGGCCGCGCAGTTGCCCTGGAGCCTCGAATCGGCCGATCTGTCGTTCTGCCACAGCGGCGGGCTGGACTGGGACGCGGCGGCAGCACTCGCGCCGCTCGGCGAGCGCTCGAAAGTCGCCGCCGGTATCGATGCGCTGGTCCCCCAGGTGGTGGCCGCCGCCCGGCCGGGCGATCACATCGTGTGCATGAGCAACGGCGGCTTCGGCGGCGTGCACGACAAGCTGCTGGCTTCGCTGCGCGCATCGCGGTGACTCGGCCCCGAGGTCTAACATTCGCACCATGCGCGCACAGGAACTGATCAGAACCCTGAACCTGCAGCCCCATCCGGAGGGCGGCTGGTTTCACGAGATCTACCGCTCATCGGCGCAGGTGCAGCCCGATGACGGCCGGCCCGCGCGCGATGCGCTCACGACCATCTACTTCCTGCTCGAGGCGCACCAGCATTCGCGCTGGCACCGCGTGCAGTCCGACGAGGTGTGGATCCATCTGGAAGGCGCGCCACTGGCGCTCTGGACCAGCGATGCCGCGCTGCGCACGCCGCCGGCGCATGTGCGGCTGGGCCCGGTCGACGTCCACGGCACGCGGCCCCAGCACACGGTGCCGGCGGGCCAGTGGCAGGCGGCGCAGCCGATCAAAGGCCAGGGCGACGCGGACTACACGCTGGTGAGCTGCACCGTCGGGCCGGGCTTCGACTTCGACGACTTCGCCTTCATGCGCCCCGACGGCGACGAGGCCGCCTTGCTGCGGCACCACTGGCCGGAGCTGGCCGCGCTGATCTGAAGCGCGGCCCCCCGGCCCGGACGCACTCAGCCGCGGCGGCGCTTGACCGCCTGCGACAGCAGTTCGAGCACGTGGCTCGAATCCTCCCAGCCCAGGCACGCATCGGTGATGCTCTTGCCGTATTCGAGGCCCTCGATCGAGTCCTTGCCCGGCGTGAACTTCTGGGCGCCGGCATGCAGATGGCTCTCGACCATCAGGCCGAAGATGCTGCGGCTGCCGGCCGCCACCTGCGCCGCGATGTCCTTCGCGACATCGATCTGCTTCTGGTGCTGCTTGCTGCTGTTGGCATGGCTGCAATCGACCATCAGCGTGGGATGCAGCTTGGCCGCCTCGAGGTCCTTGCATGCGGCCGCGACGCTCGCGGCATCGTAGTTGGGCGCCTTGCCGCCGCGCAGGATCACGTGGCAGTCCTTGTTGCCGTTGGTCTGCACGATCGCGACCTGCCCGTTCTTGTGCACCGAGAGGAAGTGATGCCCGCGCGCCGCCGCCTGGATCGCATCGGTCGCGATGCGGATGTTGCCGTCGGTGCCGTTCTTGAAGCCGATCGGTGCCGACAGGCCCGAGGCCAGCTCGCGATGCACCTGGCTTTCGGTGGTACGGGCACCGATCGCGCCCCACGAGATCAGGTCGCCGATGTACTGCGGCGAGATCACGTCGAGGAACTCGCTGCCGGCCGGCAGGCCCATGCGGTTGATCTCGATCAGCAGCTGGCGCGCGATGCGCAGGCCCTCGTCGATGCGGAAGCTTTCGTCGAGGTACGGGTCGTTGATCAGGCCCTTCCAGCCGACCGTGGTGCGCGGCTTCTCGAAATACACGCGCATCACGATCTCCAGCGTGCCGGCGTATTTCTCGCGCTCGGCCTTCAGGCGCCGCGCGTATTCGAGGGCGGCCGCCGGGTCGTGGATCGAGCACGGCCCCATCACGATCAGCAGCCGGTCGTCCTTGCCGGACATGATGTGGTGGATGGCCCGGCGGGTGCCGGTGATGAGGGTTTCGACCTGCGTCCCCCGGATCGGGAAGAAACGGATCAGGTGTTCTGGAGGAGGCAACACAGTGATGTCCTTGATGCGTTCGTCGTCGGTCCGGCTGGTCTTTTCGACGTTCGCATACCAGTTGTCGCTAGCGGCGGCTTTGGAGCTCATGTGTTGTTCCTTCGGTTGTGTCGTGATTTCGTGGGGCAAGAAAAAACCGCCGGGCTTTTGGCACCGGCGGTTCTGGGAGGTTCTGTTTGTCTGCTTGCTTTACGCGCGCGCCTCTCGTCCGCCGATATTCGGGAACCAAAAGTAGGCAAAGAAATAAGCGCGGAGAGCGGACATCGGTGTCGAATGTAGCACAGGCGCCGGTGGATCCGAAATTTCGGGCTTCTGCGCGGCGCAACGCGCAGGCCGTCGAGCAAGGCTAGAGAAAGCCGATGGACAGCCACGGCACGGCCGCGATCACGACGATGCCGATCAGGAGCGCCAGCATGTAGCCGACCATCGGCCCGATCGCACGATCGGGGTGCACGCGAGCGATCGCGCAGGCGGCATAGAAGCCGACGCCCAGCGGCGGCGCGAACAGGCCCAGGCCCATGGAAAGGGTCGCGACCATCGCATAGTGCACCTCGTGCACGCCCATCGACCGCGCGATCGGGAACAAGAGCGGCCCGAACAGCACGATCGCCGGAATCCCTTCCAGGACCGAACCGAGCACCACGAAGGCGAGGATCGACATCGCGAGGAAGGTCGGCGCGCCGCCGGGAAGTGTGGCCATCGAGCCGGCCAGCCAGCCGGAGAACCCGGACTGCGTGAGCCCCCATGCCATTGCCGTCGCGGTGCCGATGATCAGCAGGATCGCCCCCGAGAGCGACGCCGTGCTGACCAGCATGGGCCCGAGACGGCGCCAGTCGAACTGGCGATACAAGAGGAGGCCGACGACGATCGCGTAGGCGATGCCGATCGTCGACACCTCGGTGGCGGTCGCCACGCCCTCGACCACCGCGGCGCGAATGACGAACGGCAATGCGAGCGCGGGCAAGGCGATCGCGAACAGGCGGCCGATCTCGCGCCATGGCCTGCGCGGCGTCCGGCTCGCGTCGTCGCCGCGGCTGCGTCGATGGACAACGACGCAAAGCCCGATGCCCAGCACCACGGCCGGCAGCAAGCCACCGGTGAAGAGCGCGGCGATCGACACGCCGGTGGCCGAGCCGATGGCGATGAGCACCAGGCTCGGCGGCACCGTCTCGGTCTGCGCGCCCGTGGCCGCGAGCAGGGCGACCAGCTCGCCGTCGTCCGCGCCGCGCTGCTTCATCTCCGGAAACAACGCGGGCGCGACCGCGGCCATGTCGGCGGCCTTCGCCCCCGAGATGCCCGACACGAGGTACATCGCGCCGACCAGCACGTAGGACAGCCCGCCGCGAACATGGCCGAGCAGGCTGGCCAGAAAGGCGACCATCGCGCGCGCCATGCCTGTCATCTCGATCAGCAGGCCGAGAAAGACGAACAGCGGCACCGCCAGCAGGATGAGGTGCGACATGCCTTCGTCCATGCGCCCGATGATGACCGGCAGCGGCGTCTCGGTGCCGAGCGCCAGATAGCTGAA
Organism: Variovorax sp. HW608; assembly: GCF_900090195.1. NCBI lineage: Bacteria > Pseudomonadati > Pseudomonadota > Betaproteobacteria > Burkholderiales > Comamonadaceae > Variovorax > Variovorax sp. HW608. Next base: position 4,153,314 of record NZ_LT607803.1, on the reverse strand, counting down.
GGTTCCGAGGCCGAAGGCGAAGGCGATGGGAATGCCGGCGAACACGCTTCCCGCGGCGACGCCGACGAAGAAGATCAACAGATTGAGGCGCCCGAGATCCGCGAAGGCGGAGCGCCCGAACCAGAAGGCCGCGATCACCGCCGCGACGATCGCCACGGCCTGCAGCGCCGGCCGGCGCCGCGCATGGCGAAGAAGCCGCAAGAGCGAGAACGCGGCCATCAGCAGGATGCCCGCAGGCAGCGCCGCGGCGCGCCACAGGTTGGAGATCTCGAGCGCAGGCGTCGTGATCGCGCCCTCGTCCGCCGCGTACTGCCATGCGGGCCACGCCACGAGCGCCAGGAAGGCCAGGGCAGCGCAAGTCGCGATCGCCTCGAACATCTCCCGTCCCGGCGGTGCGAGTCTCGACACCAGCGCGGTCATGCGCATGTGCTCGCCGCGCCGCAGCGCGATCACCGCGCCCAGCATCGCCAGCCACACGAACAGGATCGAGGCCAGCTCATCGGACCAGACGAGCGGGCGATGGAGCACGAAACGCGAGAAGACGCCCGCGAACAACACGACGATGTCCGCGACCACGAGCAATGCGGCCGGCCCCTCGACGAGCCAGCCCAGCGCGACGTCGAGCCGCGCCAGGCCGCGGCGCCAGGCCGTCTCGGCGGGGTGCTCGCCCGGCAGGTCTTGCAGGCGCGGCGCGGTCGTCACGCCAGCTTGCCGGCGCCGCGCTCGAGCAGCGCCCAGGCCTCGTCGCCGTACTTGGATTTCCACTCCGAATAGAAGCCCGCCTTGCGCAGCTGGGCCCGGAAGGCCGTCGGATCGGGCTGGTTGAAGGCGAGCCCCTTGGCCGCGAGTTCCTTCTGCAGGTTCGCGTTCAGCTCGGCGACGTCGGCGCGCTCCTTCATGCCGGCCGCGTTGATGTTCTTGGCGACGATGGCCTGCAGGTCCTGCGGCAGCTTGTCCCAGCTGCGCTTGTTGGCGAGGAACCAGAAGCCGTCCCACATGTGGTTGCTGAGCGAGCAGTACTTCTGCACTTCGTAGAGCTTGGCCGTCGCGATGATGGCCAGCGGATTCTCCTGGCCATCGACGATCCGGGTCTGCAGCGCGGAGTAGACCTCGGCGAAGTTGATCGAAGCCGGCGATGCGTCGAGCGCCTTGAACATCGAGGTCCACAGCGGCGAGACCGGCACGCGGATCTTCAAGCCCTTCATGTCCTCGGGCGTCGCGATCGGTTTGCTCGACGAGGTGATCTGGCGGAATCCGTTGTCCCAGATCTTGTCCATCACGACGAGGTTGGCCTTCGCGATCTGGCCGCGGATGAAGGCCCCGAGCTCGCCATCCATGGCCTTCCACACGCTGGCATAGTCATTGAAGGCGAACCCGATCCCGCTGATCGAGGCCGACGGCACGAGCGTCGACAGGATCAGGCCCGACAGGGTGAAGAACTCGATGCCGCCGGAGCGCAGCTGGCTCAGCATGTCGGTGTCGGAGCCGAGCTGGTTGTTGGGGTAGAGCTGGATATCGACGCGCCCCTGGGTCTCTGCGCGGATCGCGTCGGCCATCTCCTTCGCCCGGATGTTCATCGGGTGGCTGACCGGCAGGTTGTTCGCGTACTTGTAGGTGAACTCGGCCTTCTGCGCAAAGGCCCGGCTGGCCGGGATCGCGAGGGCCGATGCGCCGCTGGCCGCAAGTATCCGGCGTCGAGTGAAATTCATTCGCTGTCTCCTTTTTGGTGGTGTCTGTGGGGGCGAACTCGCGGCATGCACCCCGGAGGACGGGCGCCGCGCTCCTCGGGGCGGGAGTATAGGGCGCGGGATCAACCATCGCGGACGCCGCAGATACACTGCGGCAGGCACGTCCGCCCCCTCTCACGAAGTCCCATGAACACGTCCACATCCCCCTCCCCGGTCGCCGTCGTCACCGGAGGCGCTCGCGGCATCGGCCTGGAGATCGGCCGCTGGTTCCTCGCGCACGGCTGGCGCGTCGCGCTGATCGACATCGACCGCGAAACGCTGGAGCCCGCCGCGGCCGCGCTCGATCGGCCCGACGCGGTCCTCGCCCTGCACCGCGACGTCTCGGATCCCGAAGCGGTGCGCACCGGTATCGATGCCGTGGCCTCGCATTTCGGGCGCATCGACGCGCTGGTCAACAACGCCGGCATCGCGGTGTTCAAGCCGATCGGGGAAACGTCGTTCGAGGAATGGCGCAGCGTGCTCGGCGTCAATCTCGACGGCGCCTTCCTGTGCACCCAGGCGTGCGCGCCGGTGATGCTGAGGACAGGGGGCGGCGCGGTAGTCAACATCGCATCGATTTCCGGCCTTCGCGCCAGCACGCTGCGCGTGGCCTACGGCACCAGCAAGGCCGCGCTCATCCATCTCACCAAGCAGCAGGCGGTGGAACTCGGCAATGCCGGCATCCGCGTGAACGCCATCGCGCCGGGGCCGGTCGAGACCGAGATGGCCAAGCTGGTCCACAGCGTGGCCATCCGCTCGGACTACTACGACACCATCCCGCTCGGGCGCTACGGCACGACCGAGGAGATGGCGGCCACCGTGGGCTTCCTTTGCAGTCCGGCGGCCAGCTTCATCAACGGCCAGGTGATCGCCGTCGACGGCGGCTTCGATGCCGCGGGTGTCGGCCTGCCGACCTTGCGCCGACGCGCGGGACAGGCCCCGAAAGAGGACTGAGCGACGGGGACGATCAGGCGGTTCCGCCGACCGTGAGGCCGTCGATCCGCAGGGTCGGCTGGCCGACGCCGACCGGCACGCTCTGGCCTTCCTTGCCGCAGGTGCCGACGCCGGAGTCGAGCGCCATGTCGTTGCCGATCATGGTCACGCGGGTCAGCGCGTCGGGGCCATTGCCCACCAGCGTCGCGCCTTTCACGGGGTACTGGACCTTGCCGTTCTCCACCCAGTAGGCCTCGCTGGCCGAGAACACGAACTTGCCGCTCGTGATGTCGACCTGGCCGCCGCCGAAGTTGACGGCATAGAGGCCCTTCTTGATGCTGGCGACGATTTCATCGGGCGCACGGCTGCCGGCCAGCATGTAGGTGTTGGTCATGCGCGGCATCGGCGAATGCGCGTAGCTCTCGCGCCGGCCGTTGCCGGTGGGCGCGGTCTTCATCAGGCGGGCGTTGAGCGAATCCTGGATGTAGCCCTTGAGGATGCCGTCCTCGATCAGCACGTTGCGCTGCGTCGGGTTGCCTTCGTCGTCGACGTTGAGCGAGCCGCGGCGGTCGGCGATGGTGCCGTCGTCGAGTACGGTCACGCCCTTGGCCGCGACGCGCTCGCCGATGCGGCCCGAGAACGCACTCGAGCCCTTGCGGTTGAAGTCGCCCTCCAGCCCGTGGCCGATGGCTTCGTGCAGCAGGATGCCGGGCCAGCCGGGGCCGAGCACGACGGTCATTTCGCCGGCCGGCGCGGGGCGTGAATCGAGATTGGTGAGCGCGGACTTGACCGCCTGGTCGACGTATTCGGCGATCTGCTCGTCGTCGAAGTACGCCAATCCGAAACGGCCGCCACCGCCGCCGGACCCGACTTCGCGGCGCCCGTTCTGCTCGGCGATCACCGTCACCGACAGGCGCACCAGCGGACGCACGTCCGCCGCCAGCGTGCCGTCGGCGCGCGCGACCAGCACCACGTCGTATTCGCTCGCCAGCCCGGCCATGACCTGCGAGACGCGCGGATCGCGCGAGCGCGCGAGCTTCTCGACCTTTTCGAGCAGCTGGACCTTGCCGGTGCTGTCGAGCGTGGCGATCGGGTCGATGCCGCCGTAGAGCGAGCGGCTGCTCGCGATCTTGCGTGCCGGCGCCTTGACCCGGGCCGAGCGGCCGGCGGCCGAAATGCTGCGCACCGTGCGCGCCGCATCGAGCAGCGAGGCTTCCGAGATGTCGTCCGAATAGGCGAACGCCGTCTTTTCGCCGCTCACCGCGCGCACGCCGACGCCCTGGTCGATGCTGAAGCTGCCGGTCTTGACGATGCCTTCCTCGAGGCTCCAGCCTTCGCTGCGCGTGTACTGGAAGTAGAGATCGGCGTCATCCACCTTGTGCGCGGCGATTTCGGCGAGCGCACGCGTGAGGTGCGATTCGTCGAGACCGAAGGGCGTGAGCAGGAGTTGCTGCGCCGTGGCCAGGCGCTCGATGGTGGGTTCGCGGGAAATCATCAGGGGATTCTAGGCTTGCCCCTGCAATCGCGCTAAGTCTGAACCAGCCTCTTGGCCCGGGCGATGGACATCAGGATCCCGAGCCCCAGCCCCAGCGTGACCATCGCGGTGCCGCCGTAGCTGATGAAGGGCAGCGGCACGCCCACCACCGGCAGGATGCCGCTCACCATGCCCATGTTCACGAAGGCGTAGGTGAAGAAGATCATGGTCACCGCGCCGGCCAAGAGGCGCGAGAAGAGCGTCGGCGCATCGAGCGCGATGAGCAGGCCACGGAAGATCAGGAAGATGAACGAGACGATCAGGAACAGGTTGCCGACCAGACCGAACTCCTCGGAGTAGGCCGCGAAGATGAAGTCGGTGGTGCGCTCGGGGATGAATTCCAGGTGCGTCTGCGTGCCCTGCATGAAGCCCTTGCCGGGCACGCCGCCGGAGCCGATCGCGATCATCCCCTGGATGATGTGGAAGCCCTTGCCGAGCGGGTCCTTGGTCGGATCGAGCAGCGTGCAGATGCGCTGCTTCTGGTAGTCGTGAAGAACGCGCCAGTCGAAGCCGTCCGCGCAGAGCTGCGACTCGAAGCCGACGACCAGCGCCACCGCGACGAGGCCGATGACGACCGGCGGCACGATGAGCTTCCAGGGCAGCCCGGCGAAGAAGATCACCGACAGCCCGGTCGCCAGCACCAGCAGCGCGGTGCCAAGATCGGGCTGCTTCATGATGAGGCCGACCGGAACCGCGAGCAGCACCGTCGCCACCACGAAGTCGAGCGCCCGCAACTGGCCCTCGCGGCGCTGGAACCACCAGGACAGCATCAGCGGCATCGCGATCTTGAGGATCTCGCTGGGCTGGATCACGACGCCCACGTTGATCCAGCGCTGCGCACCCTTCTTGGTGATCCCGAAGAGCGCGACCGCCACCAGCAGCGCCACGCCGAGGACATAGAGCGGCGCCGCGAACTTCATCAGTCGCTGCGGCGGCACCTGCGCCACCACGAACATGATGCCGGCCGCGAGCACCATGTTCCGGCCATGGTCCACGAAGCGCGTGCCATGGTCGTAGCCGGACGAGTACATCGTGAGCAGCCCGGCCCCGGCCAGCAGGAGGACGGCGAAAAGGAGGTAGCCGTCGAAACCCTGGAAGACCGGCAACAGGCGGCGCGCGAGCGAGGGTTGATGAAGGACGGCTGACATAGCCCTCGATTATCCCCCGCGCCGCGCCCCGGCCCCACGGGCAGTGGGGCCGGCGACCGTTCGGTCCGGTCGGCTTTCGGGGCCGTTCAGGGTGCGTTCGGATAATTGCCCTATGAATTCCGCGCCGCCCATCACCCACCTGCTCTATCTGCACGGCTTCCGCTCCTCGCCGCAGTCCACCAAGGCCCGGCTGATGGCGCAGCGCATCGCCCGGCAGCACCCCGCAACGGCCTGGTGGTGCCCCCAGCTCCCGCCGTCGCCGAAGGCCGCCATCGAGCTCGTCATGTCGGGCACCGCCGGCTGGCCGCGCGCTTCGATGGGCGTGGTGGGCTCCTCGCTCGGCGGCTTCTATGCCACCCACGTCGCGCAGAAGGCGGGGTGCCGCGCGGTGCTGCTCAACCCGGCGGTGCATCCGGCCCGCGATCTGGCCGCCTACATCGGCGACCAGGTGGCCTGGCACGACCCGAGCGAGCATTTCTATTTCCGGCCCGAATACATCGACGAGCTGCGCGCGCTCGAGGTCGGCCCGCTGGCGCATCCGGAACGCCTCTTCGCGGTCATCGCCAAGGGCGACGAGGTGCTGGACTGGAAGGAAATGTCCGCCCGCTATCCGGGGAGCCGGCTCAAGATCGTCGAAGGCGAGGACCACGCGCTCAGCGATTTCGAGCGCAGCCATCTCGACGAGGTGCTGGCTTTCCTGAACCCCGCCTGAGCGCCCGGACCGCCGGAAGCCGCTGCACTGCGTGGGACAATCCGCGCCATGTTTGTATTGTTCGAAGAAGCCGGAAAGTACCTCGGCGGCCGCGTCCTGTCGGAGGCCGAGTCATCGGCCCAGGTCGAGCTCGAGACCGGCAAGCGCGTCAAGGTCAAGGGCGCCAACATCGTGCTGCGCTTCGAAAAGCCCGCGCCGGCCGAGCTGGTGGCGCAGGCGCGCGAGCTGGCCGCCGGCGTCGACCTCGATCTGGCCTGGGAGTTCGCTCCCGAAGGCGAATTCGGCTTCGCGGAACTCGCGGCCGAATACTTCCAGGCCCAACCCACGCTGGCGCAGCAGGCCGCGGCGCTGCTCGCGCTCTTCGATGCGCCGCACTACTTCCGCCGCGCCGGCAAGGGCCGCTTCAAGAAGGCGCCGGCCGAGATCCTGCAGCAGGCGCTCGCCGCCATCGAGAAGAAGAAGGCCCTCCAGGCGCAGATCGTCGAATGGTCGGCACAGCTCGCCGCGGGCGAATGTCCCGCCCCCGTGCGGGAGCAGCTCTTCAAGATCCTCTTCAAGCCCGACAAGAACGCGCCCGAATACAAGGCGGTGGTCGAAGCGGCGCGCGCCACCCAGCGCCCGCCGCTCGAACTGCTGAAGCAGGCGGGCGCGATCGATTCGTCCTACCAGTTCCACTGGCGGCGCTTCCTGTTCGAGAACTTCCCGAAGGGCACCGGCTTTCCCGGGCTCGATGCGCCCGCGATCGCGGACGACCTGCCCGTGGCCAAGGTCGAGGCCTTCTCGATCGACGATTCGCACACCACCGAGATCGACGATGCCCTCTCGGTGCAGGGCCTGGGCAGCGGCACGGTCGTGGTCGGCATCCACATCGCCGCGCCGGGCCTCGCACTGCTGCCGGGCAGCACGATCGACCAGGTGGCGCGCTCGCGCATGTCCACGGTCTACATGCCGGGCTACAAGATCACGATGCTGCCGGACCACGTGGTCGATGCCTACACGCTGCAGGAAGGCCGCGACTGCCCCGCCGTGTCGCTCTACGCCACCTTCGATGAATCGACGCTCGAATTGAAGTCGACCGAGACGCGCCTGGAGCGCGTGCCGATCGTTGCCAACCTGCGCCACGACCAGCTCGACACCGTGATCTCGCAGGCGTGGCTCGAGGACCCATCGGTGCAGGCCGACGGCACGCCCGAGGTGGCGACGCGCGTTCGCCAGCCGCTCGGCTTCCTCTTCCGCCTCGCGAAGCACCTGAAGGCACGGCGCGAAGTGGTTCGCGGCAAGCCCGAAACCTTCACCCGGCCCGACTACACCTTCCGGCTCGTGGGCAACGACGGCGAGCCCAGCGGCGCCGAACAGGTGCAGATCACCACGCGCCAGCGCGGCGCACCGCTCGACCTGATCGTTTCCGAGGCCATGATCCTGGCCAACAGCAGCTGGGGCGGCTGGCTCGCCGAACTGGGCGTGCCGGGCCTCTACCGCAGCCAGGCCAGCCTGCTGCCCGGCATCAAGGTGCGCATGGGCACGCGCGCGCTGCCGCATGCGGGCCTCGGCGTGAAGAGCTATGCCTGGAGCACCTCGCCGCTGCGCCGCTACACCGACCTCGTGAACCAGTGGCAGATCATCGCCGCCGCGCGGCACGGCAAGACCGCCGCGCTCGCCGCGCCCTTCAAGCCGAAGGACGCCGACCTGTTCTCGATCCTGTCCGGCTTCGACGCCGCCTACAGCGCCTACAACGCGCACCAGGGCGGCATGGAGCGCTTCTGGACGCTCAAGTACCTGGAGCAGGAAGGCATCACCGAGCTCGACGCCACGCTGATCAAGGACGTGCCGAACGGCGCGATGGTGCGCGCCGACACGCTGCCGCTGGTGTTCCAGGTGACCGGTACGCAAGGGCTGCAGCGCGGCGCGCGGGTGCGCGTCAAGCTCGGCGAGGTCGACGAGATCGCGCTGGACGTGCACGGCACGGTCATCGCGCGGCTCGACACCGCTGCCGCCGAAGCGGCGCCCGAGGAAGAAGGCGCCGAGGACGAGGAAGAAGTCGCCGGCCCCATCGCGATCGCGGTGGACCTGACCGACAGCGAAGCTGCCACAGAGAACACGCCTGCATGAAAGGCCGCCGGACATGTCAGTTCCCCATCACGCTCCGCGAACTCCACAACGCATGAACCCGGCGCGACTCAACCCAGGAACCCCGCGGAACCGGCTCTGCCGGGCCGCTGGGGTTGCCCCCTGGAAGGGGGTGTCAGAGCCACACGAAGTGGGCGAGGCTGGGGGTGAGCGATGAACCTGCGTGACTTCAGCACGCTGCAGATTGCGCTCGGCCTGTCGGTCATCGCCCACGCGGCCTTGCTGACCGTCCGCTTCGTGGACCCCGAGTCCTTCAACCGCGTCTTCAAGGAAACGCCGCTGGAGGTCATCCTGGTCAATGCCAAGACCAACGAACGCCCGGACAAGGCCCGGGCGATCGCGCAGACCTCGCTCGCGGGCGGCGGCGACCTCGACAAGGGGCGCGCCACCAGCCCGCTGCCGCCCTCGACCTTCACCACCATCGGCGATTCGATGGAAGACGCGCAGCGCCAGGTCGAGACCATGCAGCAGCAGCAGATGCTGCTGCTGGCGCAGCTCAAGCAGCAGCTCGCCGCGATGCCGACGACGACCGATCCGCGCAGCACGGGCGACCCGAGCGAGGCCGCCGCGCGCGAGGAGAAGCGCCGCCAGCTCATCGAGCTGCTCGCCGAGATCGAGCGCCGCGTCAACGAAGAGAACGCGAGGCCCAAGAAGCGCTACCTCAGTCCCGCCACGCGCGAGGCCGCCTATGCGGCCTACGTCGATGCGCTGCGCCGCCGGATCGAAGTGCGCGGCACCGAGAACTTCCCCGAAGCCGGCGGCAAGAAGCTGTACGGCGAACTCACGATGATGGTGACGGTCAATTTCGACGGCTCGATCCTCGCGACCGACGTCATCGAAAGCTCCGGCAACAAGGTGCTCGACCGCCGCGCGCAGGCCATCGTGCGCAGCATCGGCAGCTTCGGCAAGTTCACCGATGCGATGCGGCGGCAGACCGACCAGATCGTGCTGCCGTCGCGCTTCAAGTTCACCCACGACGAGACGCTGGAGACCCAGCTCTCGTCCAGATGACGAAGACAAGGGGGGCTCCGTGGATCTCTACTGTGTGATGGGCAATCCGGTCGAACACAGCCGTTCGCCGTGGATCCATGCGCGCTTTGCCGAACTGACCGGGCAGCAGCTCGACTACGGCCGGCGGCTCGTGCCGCTCGGCGGCTTCGACGCGGCGGTGGAGGCCTTCCGCAACGAGAGCTCCGGCACCGCGCGCGGCTGCAACGTCACCGTGCCCTTCAAGTTCGATGCGGCAGCGCTCTCGCAGCACCTGACGCCGCGCGCCGCGCTCGCGCGCGCGGTCAACGTGCTGAGCTTTCGCGAGGACGGCATCCACGGCGACAACAGCGATGGCATCGGCCTCGTCAACGACATCACGCTGCACGCGGGCATCGCGATCGCGGGTGGCGATCTGCTGCTGCTCGGCGCGGGCGGCGCCGCGGCCGGCGTGCTCGGTCCGCTGATCGAAGCCGGACCGCGCCGGCTGGTGGTGGCGAACCGCACGCTCGCCAAGGCGATCGCGCTCGTCCAGCAGCACGCGGCGCTGGCGCTCAAGCACCACGTCGAACTCGAAGCGCAGGCGCTGCACGCGGTCCCGGGCTCGTTCGATGTGCTGGTGAATGGCACCGCCTCGAGCCTTGCCGGCGGCGAAGTGCCGGTGGCCGCCGGCGTGCTCAAGCGCGGTGCGCTCGCGGTCGACATGATGTACGGCCCGGCCGCGGCCGGCTTCATGGGCTGGGCGCGCGAGCACGGCGCGGTGCCGCGCGACGGCCTCGGCATGCTGGTGGAACAGGCCGCCGAAGCCTTCCAGACCTGGCGCGGCGTGCGGCCGCCGACGGCCGACGTGCTGGCCGAGCTGCGCGCGATCGTCGAAGCCAAGTGAAGCCCTTCCTGCGCTGGCTCGGCTGCCTGCTGATCGCGGCCCTTGCGCTGCAGCTCTTCTTCATCCTGCGCATCGCCGCGATGGCGGCGCTCGATCCCGAGTCGACGGCGTTCCAGCGCTCCGAGGCCTGGCGGGTCGCCACGCAGGGCCGCGCCAACGGCGAGCGCGAATGGCGCCAGCGCTGGGTGCCTTATGCGCAGATCTCCGATTCGCTCAAGCGCGCCGTGATCGCGAGCGAGGACGGCGAGTTCATCTACCACCAGGGCGTGGAATGGGAAGCGATCGAACGCGCCCGCCAGCGCAATGCCAAGGCCGAGGAGATCGCCGCCAGGCGCGCCGCGCAGATGCGCGCACGCGGCAGGGAAGCGCGCCCGCCGCAGTTGCGCGGCGGGTCGACCATCACCCAGCAGCTGGCGAAGAACCTGCTGCTGTCGGGCGAACGCACGATGCTGCGCAAGGCGCAGGAGCTGGTGCTCGCGACCACGCTCGAAATGCTGCTCGGCAAGCAGCGCATCCTCGAGATCTATCTCAACAACGTGGAATGGGGCGAAGGCATCTTCGGCGCCGAGGCCGCGGCCCAGCACTACTACCGCAAGCCCGCGGCGCGACTCGGCACGAGCGAGGCGGCACGGCTCGCGGTGATGCTCCCGAGCCCGAAGCTCTTCGAGCGCCGGCCGGGGTCGAGCTACCTCGCGGGCCGCACCACGTCGATCGTCGCGCGCATGCCGGCGGCCGAGTTGCCCTGAGCATCGGCAGGCGAATCGAGATCCCGTTCCGCCGTCGCCCGGGGAAGCCGTCCTCGCGATTGCGCCCAGCGCGCCAAGGCGGCACGGCCCCGGGTGCGCACGGGCCGGTCGATCAGGTGGTAGCAGAGCGCAGCCAGCGCCACGGCCATCGAGGTGCCGGCCATCAGGACCGTGACCCGGCTGTACCCCGCCTCGCGCAGCCAGAACATCAGCGGGGCATGCCAGAGGTAGATGCCGTACGAGATCCTGCCGACATAAGCCAGGGGCGCCCATGCCAAAAGCCGTGCTTCATGGCTCGAATGAAAGGCAGAGAGCACCAGGATCGCCGCACACACCTCGGCGACCGGCAACGCCAGATCGAGGCCGTACGGCAGCCCCCAGCTGCCCGGGGCCGCGGCGAGCAGCAGCAGGATCAGCGCGACGATGCCTGCGTACTTCGGCGGTGCCTGGGTCGGCATCAGCGCCAGCATGCATCCGAGGACGATGCCGCTGGCCCGCGTGTCGAAACGGAAATAGGTCGGCTCCCAGCCGAGCATCGCCATGTTGAAGACACGCCACATGAAGACCAGCAGATAGAGCATCAGCATCAGCCGGACCGGGTCGCGCGAGCGCAGGACGAAGGGGAGCGCGAGCGGCCACAGCACGTAGAAGTGCTCCTCGACCGCGAGCGACCAGGTGTAGGTCAGCGGCGTCGGCACGTAGTGCAGCGCCTGCGCGTAGTCATTGAGGTACAGGCCCGCCAGCAATGCGTGCTGCCCGATCGGGATGCCCGGCCAGAGAATCCGTCCCGGCAGGGTCACGCAGGCCAGCACGACCAGGAACACGGGATACAAGCGGAGCGCCCGGCGCCCGTAGAAGGAGGCGACATCGAGACGTCCCTGCTGCTCCAGCTCGCCCGCCAGCAGCTTGGTGATCAGGAAGCCCGAGAGCACGAAGAACACGTCCACGCCGAGGTAGCCGCCGCCTGCTGGATGGAACCCGCCGTGAAAGACCAGCACCATCGCGATCGCGATGGCGCGGATGCCGTCGAATGCAGGCACATAGCCCAGTCGCGCCTCGGAAGGCGGATTGGCGTTCATCGAGATCCCTTCGCGGATGGATCCGGCCGAATCGGCGCGGGCCGCTCACCTTGCCTCGCTTCGTCGGCGCCGCCCTGTAGGAATTCGCGCATCCTGCTGTAGGCCCGCCCGGTACGCGCGACGGGGAGCCACATATGATCAGTCATGCTTGCAAAGTTCATGGGATGGGGGTTGCTGGCCGCCATCCGCCTGCTCACGGGTGCCCAGGCGCGCTGGTGGGGGTGTCCGCCCAAGGCCGAGCAGCGCATCTACTTCGCCAACCATCAAAGCCATCTCGACCTCGTGATGATCTGGGCCGCGTTGCCGCAGGAGCTGCGCAGCATCACGCGGCCGATCGCCGCGCGCGACTACTGGGCGACGACGCCGCTCAAGCGCTGGATCACCACGGAAGTCTTCAACGCGATCTATGTCGAGCGCGGCGGCAGCGCCGCGGTGGCAGCGCCGGTCATCCCCGGAAGCGCCGAGGCGCTCGCACCGCTGCAGCCGCTCGTCGAAGCGCTGCGAAGCGGCGACTCGATCATCATCTTTCCCGAAGGCACGCGCGGCAACACCGGCGTGCCGCAAAAATTCAAGTCGGGTCTCTTCACGCTGGCGCAGATGTTCCCCGAGGTCGTGCTGGTGCCCGCGTGGATCGACAACGTGCAGCGCGTCATGCCCAAGGGCGAGGTGGTGCCGGTGCCGATCCTGTGCTCGGTGACCTTCGGTGCGCCGATACGCCTCGAGCAGGGCGAGGAGCGCCGCCTGTTCCTCGATCGCGCCCGCGAGGCGGTGATGGCGTTGCGCGATGTCTAACGAATTCCTGCGCAATCTCACGCCGACCCGGCAGGTCGCGACCCTCTTCCTCATCGTCTTCGGGATCCTTTTCATCATGAGCACGGCCGCCTTCCTGCTGAGCTTCAGGGACAGGCGCAACCCGGTCCACGACGAGATCTGGCAGCGCGAACTGCAGCATTTCCGCTCGCTGCTGCGCACCAGCTGGGTGATGGCGGTCGTCTTCTGGATCGGCTGGGCATTGGGCGAAACGGTCGCGACGGTGCTCTTCGCGCTCATCTCCTTCTTCGCGCTGCGCGAGTTCATCACGCTCTCGCCCACGCGGCGCGGCGACCATCGCAGCCTGATCCTGGCCTTCTTCGTCGTGCTGCCGATCCAGTTCTGGCTGGTGGCGACCGCGCATTTCGACCTCTTCACCGTGTTCATCCCGGTGTACGTCTTTCTCGCGATCCCGGTGGTGAGCGCGCTGGCCGACGATCCGAGCCACTTCCTGGAACGCAATGCCAAGCTGCAATGGGGGATCATGGTCTGCGTCTACGGGCTCAGCCACGTGCCGGCGCTGCTGCTGCTTTCCTTCCCGCGCTACGAGGGCAAGAGCGCGTTCCTCGTGTTCTACCTGGTGGTCGTGGTCCAGACCTGCATGCTGGTGCAGCACCTCGTCTCGCGGCGAAGTTCGATGCCGGCCAGCGGCGCACCGCCTGGCGAGACGCCCGAGGGCAGGCTCGGTCCGCTCAGGCATCGCCTGTTCGTGCAGGCGCCCTTCGCGCCCCACGTGAGCCGCAGCTTCAACTGGACGAGCTGGGCGCTGGGCATGGTGATCGCAAGTCTCTTCGGTGCGCTGCTCTCGTTCATCACGCCGTTCAAGTACGGGCAGGCGCTCGCGATGTCGCTGATCGCCTGCGCGGCCGGCTCGATGGGCCACCTGGTGATGAAGGCGCTCAAGCGCGACCGCGGCATTCCCAACTGGGGCCAGCGCGGCGTGGGCGTGACGGGCGCCAACGGCCTGCTCGACCGCGTGGATGCGCTTTGCTTCGCAGCGCCGGTGTTCTTCCACGCGGTGCGCTGGTACTTCAACGTATAAGGGCCCGATGCGCATCCTCGGTATCGACCCCGGCCTGCAGACCACCGGTTTCGGCGTGGTCGACGTCGAAGGCCATTCGCTGCGCTACGTGGCGAGCGGCACCATCAGCACGCGCCACATCGGCAAGGGCCAGTTGCCCACGCGCCTCAAGGTGCTGTTCGACGGCATCGGCGAGATCAACGAGCGCTACAAGCCCGACGCGGCGGCGGTCGAAATCGTGTTCGTCAACGTCAATCCGCAGTCCACGCTGCTGCTCGGGCAGGCGCGCGGCGCCTGTCTCACCGCACTGGTTGCCTGCAACCTGAGCGTGGCCGAATACACGGCACTGCAGATGAAGCAGGCCGTCGCGGGACACGGCAGCGCCGCCAAGGCCCAGGTGCAGGAGATGGTGAAGCGCCTGCTTCAGCTGCCCGGGCTGCCCGGCAGCGATGCGGCGGACGCGCTGGGGATCGCCATCACGCATGCGCACGTCGGGCGCTCGATGGCGCGTCTGGAGACGGCGGCGATGCTGGAGAAGGGGCTCGCCGGACGATACCGGCAGGGGCGCACGCGCTAAGTCGCCGCTAGAAAGCGCGCTCGGCGATCAGTACCGCGAAGAAGCCGAACGCCGCCAGCAGCGTCCATTTGAGGACGATCCAGCCGAAGCGCCGGTACCTGACCTGCGCCGTGGCCGCGTAGATCGCGAACGACGCGCCGGCCACCAGCAGAAGCAGCAGGATGGCCCAGCGGAAGAGCAGCATCGTGCTCGTCGGCTACCAGGCGCGCGCGACCTCGGCGAAGCCGGCCGGCGCGCGGCGCTCGTCGTCGAAGGTCACGATCTCGTGCGCATCGCCCTGCGCGAGCAGCTCGCGCAGCAGCCTGTTGTTGAGCGCGTGGCCCGAGCGGAAGGCGCTGTAGGCCGCCAGCAGCGGCTGGCCGATGACGTAGAGGTCGCCCATCGCGTCGAGGATCTTGTGCTTGACGAACTCGTCGTCGTAGCGCAGGCCCCCGGCATTGAGCACCTTGGTGTCGTCCATCACGATCGCATTATCGAGACCGCCGCCGAGCGCCAGCCCCTTCGAGCGCATGTACTCGACTTCCTTGGTGAACCCGAAGGTGCGCGCGCGGGCTATGTCCTGGCTGTAGGAGCCGCTGCCGAGGTCGAACTCGAAGCGCTGCCCGGTCGAACTGACCACGCGATGGTCGAAGTCGATTTCGAAGCTGAGCTTGAAGCCGTGGTAGGGCTCCAGCCGCGCCCACTTCTCGTCGGCGCCCTGGCCTTCGCGTACCTCGATGGGCCGCGTCACGCGGATGAAGCGGCGCGGGGCATTCTGCAGCTCGATGCCGGCGCTTTGCAGCAGGAACACGAAGGACGACGCGGACCCGTCGAGGATCGGCACTTCGTCCGCGGTAATGTCGATCAGCAGGTTGTCGATGCCGAGGCCGGCGCAGGCCGACATCAGGTGCTCGACCGTCTGCACCTTCGCGCCGCCCGAGGACACGGTGGAAGCGAGGCGCGTGTCGGTGACCGCCTCGGCGGTCATCGGGATCTCGACCGGCTCGGGCAGGTCCACGCGCCGGAACACGATGCCGTGATTCACCGGCGCAGGACGCAAGGTGAGCTCCACGCGCTGGCCGCTGTGGAGCCCCACGCCGACGGCGCGGCTGATCGATTTGAGGGTACGTTGTGGAAGCACGGGCGCGATTTTAAAAGCGCGCGGCGTCCGGCGTACCGCCCGCCTCGCTATGTCCCCGATAGCTTCCACCGCGCCCCCGTCAGTCGGCCTGGCGGCGCAGGAAGGCGGGGATCTCGAAATCGTCCATCCCGCCCGACGACAGCGCATCCACCTTCGCGGCGGCCATCGTGCGGTTGGTGCGCCACACGCTGGGCACCGCCATGCCGTCGTAGTTCGGCTGGCTGGCAGCATGGCCGACGCCCGCGCCGAGCGCAGGAACGGTGAACGGGATGTTGTCGGTGCCGGTGCGGATCACTTCGAGCGTCGGCGCCTGGCGGCGGGCATCCTGGCGCGAGAGGCCGGTCGCGACCACGGTCACGCGCATCTCGTCGCCGAGGTTGTCGTCGTAGGCCGCACCGTAGATCACGTGCGCGTCCGGCGATGCGTAGGCGCGGATGGTGTTCATCGCGAGCTTCGATTCGCTCAGCTTCAGCGAAGCCTTCGATGCGGTCACCAGCACCAGCACGCCCTTGGCGCCCGAGAGGTCGATGCCTTCGAGCAGCGGGCAGGCCACGGCCTGCTCGGCGGCGATGCGGGCGCGGTCCGGACCGCTCGCGGCGGCCGTGCCCATCATCGCCTTGCCGGGCTCGCCCATCACGGTGCGGACGTCTTCGAAGTCGACGTTCACGCCGCCGTACTCGTTGATGATCTCCGAGATGCCGCCGACCGCGTTCTTCAGCACGTCGTTGGCATGCGCGAAAGCCTCTTCCTGCGTCACGTCCTCGCCCAGCACGTCGAGCAGCTTCTCGTTGAGCACCACGATCAGCGAATCGACGTTGGCTTCGAGCTCGTTCAGGCCGGTTTCGGCGTTGGTCATGCGGCGGCCGCCTTCCCAGTCGAAGGGCTTGGTCACCACGCCGACGGTGAGGATGCCCATTTCCTTCGCGACGCGCGCGATGACCGGCGCGGCGCCCGTGCCGGTGCCGCCGCCCATGCCGGCCGTGATGAACAGCATGTGCGCGCCGGCGATGGCTTCGCGAATGTCGTCCACCGCGGCTTCCGCGGCATCGCGGCCCTTCTCGGGCTTGCTGCCCGCGCCCAGGCCGTTGGTGCCGAGCTGGATGGTCTTGTGCGCATTGCTGCGCGACAGCGCCTGCGCATCGGTGTTTGCGGAGATGAACTGAACACCTTGCACGCCACGATCGATCATGTGCGCGACCGCGTTGCCGCCGCCACCCCCGACGCCGATCACCTTGATCTGAGTTCCCTGATTGAACTCCTCGATCTCGATCATTTCGATTGCCATGTTCTGACTCCTTGAATATGCAGTTGCCATGTTTGTGAATGAATTTGTTGTTGGAACCGTTGACGTGTCAGCGCGGTGGTCCGGTTCTTCGCCATCGCTCGTTGAAATGCCGCGGCGGCCCCGCACGCGCCAGCCAGAGTGGGGAGCCGTTCGTCATCAGAAGTTCCCTACGATGAAGTCCTTGAAGCGGCCGAAGGCCGTCTTCACGGAGCCATTCTTCTGTGCCACCTTGAAGCCGCGCATGCGCGCGTAGCGCGCTTCCTCGAGCAGCCCCATCACGGTCGCGGCCCTCGGCTGCGCCACCATATCGGACAGCGCGCTCGAATATTTGGGAATGCCCCGGCGCACCGGCTTCAGGAAGATGTCCTCGCCGAGTTCCACCATGCCGGGCATCACCGCGCTGCCGCCGGTGAGCACCACGCCGGACGACAGCACCTCCTCGTAGCCCGATTCGCGGATCACCTGCTGCACCAGCGAGAAGATCTCCTCGATGCGCGGCTCGATCACGCCCGCGAGCGCCTGCTTGCTCAGAAGACGAGGTCCGCGATCGCCGAGCCCCGGCACCTCGACCTGCGTTTCGGGATCGGCCAAAAGCTGCTTGGCAAAGCCGTTCTCGACCTTGATGTCTTCGGCGTCCTTGGTCGGCGTGCGCAGCGCCATCGCGATGTCGCTGGTGATGAGATCACCCGCGATCGGGATCACCGCCGTATGCCGGATCGCGCCGTTGGTGAAGATCGCGACGTCGGTCGTGCCCGCGCCGATATCGACCAGCACCACGCCGAGCTCGCGCTCGTCCTCGGTCAGCACCGCCTGGCTCGATGCGAGCGGGTTCAGCATCAGCTGATCCACTTCGAGGCCGCAGCGGCGCACGCACTTGATGATGTTCTCGGCCGCGCTCTGCGCACCGGTCACGATGTGCACCTTGGCTTCGAGCCGCATGCCGCTCATGCCGATCGGCTCCTTGACGTCCTGGCCGTCGATCACGAACTCCTGCGGCTCGACGAGCAGGAGGCGCTGGTCGCTCGAGATGTTGATCGCGCGCGCCGTCTCGACCACGCGCGCCACGTCGGCCGGCGTGACTTCCTTGTCTTTGACCGCCACCATGCCGCTCGAATTGATGCCGCGGATGTGGCTGCCGGTGATGCCGGTGTAGACGCGGCTGATCTTGCAGTCGGCCATCAGCTCGGCTTCCTTGAGCGCCTGCTGGATGCTCTGCACCGTCGCATCGATGTTCACCACCACGCCGCGCTTGAGTCCGTTGCTCGGCGCGATCCCCAACCCCGCCAGCTTGAGCTCGCCGCTCGGCAGCACTTCGGCGACCACCGCCATCACCTTGGCGGTGCCGATGTCGAGGCCGACAACGAGATCTTTGTAGTCTTTGGACATGAAGCTTCCTCTGTTCGCTTTCTCTCTTGTGCTTACTTTTTCTTCGGCAGGTCGGGCACGACCGTCGTCACGCCGCGCAGCCGCAGCGCGTACCCTTCGTTGTGCCGAAGATCGGCGCCTTCGACCGACGCAACCGTTCGCCCGTACTGGCTCGCCACCGGTGTGACCGTGCGCAGGAACCGCTGCGTACGCGCCACCACTTCCTCGCCCTGGCCGCGGCCGAGCTCGATCACCGCGCCGCTGTCGAGCGTCGCGCGCCAGCTCCCGCGGCTCGACAGCGTCAGGTCGGTGAGCGCGAGGTCATAGGGCTTGAAAAGCGGCGCCAGCACGAGGTACATGCCGAGCACCTGCCCCGCCTGCTCGACCGGCCCGTCGAGGCGCGGCAGGTCGTCGTCGACTTCCGCCACGTTGGCATCGAAGACCTCGCCGAAGCCGTTGATGAGCCGCGAGCCGGCCTCGTCGCCCCAGTGCGCGACCGGCTGCTGTTCGGTCAGCGTCACGCGCAGCTTGTTCGGAAACTCGCGCCGGACCACGGCCTTGCGCACCCACGGCACCGATTCGAAGGCCGCGCGCGCACGTGCGAGATCGACCGTGAAGAAGTTGCCCGCGAGCTGCGGCGCCACGTTGGCGCGCAAGGTCACCGCATTGTTGTGCGTGACCTCGCCGTCGACCTTGATGCCGGCCAGCGGGAAGAAGGGCTGACGCAGCACCCACCATGCGCCCGCGGCCAGCATCATGAGCGCGAACAGCGCGAACACCAGGCTCGCGGTCACGTTCATGAGCTTGACGTCGAAGGGCACGGGAATGCTATCGGCCATGTCTAGTCTTCCGTACGTCCAGACCCGGAATCGAGCGTCGCAGAAGCGAGCACCCGCAGGCAGAGTTCTTCGTAGGCGATGCCGGCCGCGCGCGCCGACATCGGCACGAGCGAATGGCTGGTCATGCCCGGCGAGGTGTTCATCTCGAGCAGGAAGGGCTTGCGGTCGCTGGCCCGGATCATCAGGTCGGCGCGCCCCCACCCACGGCAGCCGAGCTGGTGGTAGGCCGCCAGCGTGATGCGGCGGATCTCCGCCTCCTCCGCCGGCGGCAGGCCGCTCGGGCAGTGGTACTTCACGTCGTCGGTGAAGTACTTGTTCTGGTAGTCGTAGGCGCCTTCGGGTGCGGCGATGCGCACCACCGGCAGCGCGACCGCGTCGAGGCCGCTGCCGAGCACCGCGCAGGTGACTTCCTCGCCCTCGATGAACTCCTCGCACAGCACATCGGCGTCGTAGCGCACCGCGAGCGCGACCGCGTCCTGCATCTGCGAATAGCCGTCGACCTTGGTCACGCCGATCGACGAACCCTCGCGCGGCGGCTTGACGATCAGCGGCAGGCCGAGCACGTCGGGCACTGCGTTGATCTGCTCGCGGCTCTGCTGGTCGAAGGCGAGGCGCACGTAATGCGGCGTCGGCAGGCCGTCGGCCTGCCAGATGCGCTTGGTCATGACCTTGTCCATCGCCACGCTCGATGCCATCACGCCCGAGCCGGTGTAGGGGATGCCGAGCAGTTCGAGCGCGCCCTGCACGGTGCCGTCCTCGCCGTGCCGGCCGTGCAGCGCGACGAAGCAGCGCTGGAAGCCATCGCGACGCAGCTCGACGAGATCCCGTTCGGCGGGATCGAAGGCATGCGCATCCACGCCGCTCGACTGCAGCGCGGCCAGCACGCCCGTGCCGGACATGATGGAGATTTCGCGTTCGGCCGAACTGCCGCCGAACAGCACGGCAACCTTGCCGAAGGATTTGGGGTCGATCACGCTCACTGCGCACTCCCTTCGCGCGTTCCAATTTCAACGACCTTGGCGGGCACGCCGCCGATCGAGCCCGCGCCCATGCAGATCACCACGTCGCCGGCGCGCGCGTTGTCCAGGATGGCCTGGGGCATCTCCGCGATGTCGTCGACGAACACCGGCTCGACCTTGCCCGCGACGCGCAGCGCGCGTGCGAGCGAGCGGCCGTCGGCCGCCACGATCGGCGCCTCGCCGGCGGCATAGACCTCGCCCAGCAGCACCGCATCGGCCTGGCCGATGACCTTGACGAAGTCCTCGAAGCAGTCCCGCGTGCGCGTGAAGCGGTGCGGCTGGAAGGCCAGCACCAGCCGCCGTCCCGGGAACGCGCCGCGCGCGGCCGCGATGGTCGCGGCCATTTCGACCGGGTGGTGGCCGTAGTCGTCGATCAGCGTGAAGCTGCCGGCATCGCCCTGGGCGGCCGGGACTTCGCCATAGCGCTGGAAGCGCCGGCCCACGCCCTTGAAGTCGGCCAGGCCGCGCTGCACGGCTTCATCGGGGATGTTGAGCTCGACCGCGACCGCGATCACCGACAGCGCATTGCGCACGTTGTGTTCGCCGGGCAGGTTCAGCACGATGTCGAGGTCGGGCAGCGTCACGCCGTTGCGGCGCTGGGCCGTGAAGTGCATCTGCGCGCCGACCGCGCGGACGTTGACCGCGCGCACCTGGGCACCCTCGTCGAAGCCGTAGCTGGTGACCGGGCAGGACACCTCGGTCACGATCTGGCGCACCGCCGGATCGTCGGTGCAGAGGATCGCGACGCCGTAGAACGGCATGCGGTGCAGGAAGTCGACGAAGGCCTTCTTGAGCCGCGCGAAGTCGTGCCCGTAGGTCTCCATGTGGTCGGCGTCGATGTTCGTGACCACCGCCATGATCGGCAGCAGGTTCAGGAACGAGGCGTCCGACTCATCGGCCTCGACCACGATGTAGTCGCCGCTGCCGAGCTGCGCATTCGCGCCCGCGCTGTTGAGCCGGCCGCCGATGACGAAGGTCGGGTCCAGCCCGGCGGCGGCGAGCACGCTCGCGACGAGGCTCGTGGTGGTCGTCTTGCCGTGGGTGCCGGCGATCGCGATGCCCTGCTTGAGCCGCATCAGCTCCGCGAGCATCAGCGCGCGCGGCACCACGGGGATGCGCTTCTCGCGCGCCGCGACCACCTCGGGGTTGTCGGCATGCACGGCGGTCGAGGTGACGACCGCATCCGCGCCCGCCATGTGCGCCGCATCGTGGCCCACGAAGGTGGTGATGCCCAGGCCCGCGAGCCGCCGCAGCGTCGCGCTGTCGGCAAGGTCCGAGCCGGAGATCTTGTAGCCCAGGTTGAGCAGCACCTCGGCGATCCCGCTCATGCCCGAGCCGCCCACGCCGACGAAGTGGATGTGACGGATAGCGTGCTTCATGCGCGGCCTCCATGTCGGCAAGAATCTTCGTCGGCTTTGCTGGACTCGACGAAGTGAATGCGTCGGATCGCGTGTTTCATGAGCGCCCTCCACGTACGGGTTCGGCGAGTTCCTCGCAGGCGCGGACCACGGCGTCCACCGCCTCGGTCTTTCGCATCGTTCGGGCTTTCAGGGCCCGGTCCAGGAGCGCATCGCGCCCGGTTTTCTGTAGCAAGTCAGCCAGCACTTCAGGTGTCAGTTCAGTCTGCTGGACGAGCCAGCCGCCGCCCGCGTCGACGAGGAAGCGCGCGTTGGTGGTCTGGTGGTCGTCCACCGCGGAAGGGAAAGGCACGAACAGCGCTGCTGCGCCGACGGCCGCGATTTCGGTGACGGTGCTCGCGCCGGCGCGCGCGACGATGAGGTCGGCGTCGGCATAGGCGCGAGCGGTGTCGTCGATGAAGGGGGTGAGCTCGCCCTCGACGCCCGCCTGGGCGTAGTTGGCGCGGAGCTCGTCGATCTGCCTGGCGCCGCTCTGGTGCGTGACGCTCGGGCGCTGGGCCGGCGCGATCATCGCGAGCGCCTTGGGCACCACCGCGTTGAGCGCCTTCGCGCCCAGGCTGCCGCCGACGACCAGCAGCTTGAGCGGCCCGGTGCGGCCGGCGAAGCGGGCCGACGGCTCGCCCTGCGAGGTGAACGCCGCGCGCAGCGGGTTGCCCACCCACTGCGCCTTCTTGAGCACGTTCGGGAACGCGGTGAACACGCGGTCCGCGACGCCCGCGAGGATCCTGTTGGCCAGGCCCGCGACCGAGTTCTGCTCGTGCAGCACCAGCGGCTTGCCGACCAGCACGCTCATCATGCCGCCCGGGAAGGTGATGTAGCCGCCGAGGCCGACCACCACATCGGGCTTGACGCGCCGCACCACGCCCAGGCTCTGCCAGAAGGCGCGCAAGAGGCGCATCGGCAGCAGCGCCAGCGTGAGCGGCCCCTTGCCGCGCACGCCGCCGAACTGCACCGGCTCGAAGGCGAAGCCGCGCGGCGGCACCAGCTGGTGCTCCATGCTGCCGGGCGCGCCCAGCCAGTGCACGCGCCAGCCGCGATCGCGCAGCGCCTCGGCCACCGCAAGGCCGGGGAAGATGTGGCCGCCCGTGCCGCCCGCCATGACAAGCGCCGTCCTGGTCATACACGCCCCCACGCTCGGCATTGCATGTCCTCGCTGCCCCCCGAGGGGGCTGAATGCCGCGGCTCCAAGTCTGCGCGGGCAGACTTGGACGGCATGAAGGGACGCTGCGTCTCGCAGCGGCGCGGCCTGCAAGGCCGAGCTTGCTCGGGGCGGCCCAGCGCTGCGCTCATACACGCCCTCCCCGCATGAGGACACGGTTCTCGTAGTCGATGCGCAGCACCACGGCGAGCGCGATCACGTTCATCAGGATGGCCGAGCCGCCGAAGCTCATGAGCGGCAGCGTGAGCCCCTTGGTCGGCAGCGCGCCGAGGTTCACGCCCATGTTGATGAAGGCCTGGAAGCCGATCCAGATGCCCACGCCCTGTGCCACGAGACCCGAGAAGACGCGGTCGAGCGCGATCGCCTGCCGGCCGATGTGCATGATGCGGCGCGTGAGCCAGAGGAACAGGCCGATCGCCATCAGCACGCCCACGAGGCCGAACTCCTCGCCGATCACGGCCATCAGGAAGTCGGTGTGCGCCTCGGGCAGCCAGTGCAGCTTCTCGACGCTGCCGCCCAAGCCGACGCCGAAGATCTCGCCGCGGCCGATCGCGATCAGCGAGTGCGACAGCTGGTAACCCTTGCCGAGCGCGTGCTCCTCGCTCCACGGATCGAGGTAGGCGAAGATCCGCTCGCGCCGCCACGGGCTGGTCGCGACGATCGTGCCGAAGGCCACCACCACGAGCGCGGCGATGACGAAGAACATGCGCGCGTTCACGCCGCCAAGGAACAGGATGCCCATCGCGATCACCGCGATCACCATGAAGGCGCCCATGTCGGGCTCGGCCATCACCAGCATGCCGACCACGACCACCGCGATGCCCATCGGCAGCACTGCGCGGAAGAAGCGTTCCTTGATCTCCATCTTGCGCACCATGTAGCTGGCCGCGTAGAGAATCATCGCGAGCTTCGCGAGCTCCGAGGGCTGGAAGCGCATGAAGCCCAGCGGCAGCCAGCGCCGTGCACCGTTGACGTTGATGCCGAGGTGCGGGATCAGCACCACCACCAAGAGCAGCAGCGACACGACGAAGAGCCACGGCGCCGCGCGCTCCCAGGTCCGCATCGGCACCTGGAACGCCAGCATGCCGCCGACGAAGGCGATCACGAGCGATGCGGCATGGCGCGTGAGGAAGAAGACGGGGCTGTAGCCGGCGCGCGCGAAGCGCGGGTTGTCCGGCATCGCGATGGATGCCGAATAGACCATCACCAGCCCCCAGGCCAGGAGCGCGACCGTGACCCAGACCAGCGCCTGGTCGAAGCCCAGCACGCGCACCGGCGCGGCCTTGGTCTGCGTCATGCCGGCGCTGCCGAGCCGCACCGGGAGGTGGATCGGCAGTGCGTCGATGCCGCTCTTGGCGCGGCTGAACCAGCCGGCGAAGCGGCCGGCCCTAGCGTTGGGGACGGCAGCGCTCATGCCAGCCCTCCTTCCGCCGCGAGGTCCTGCACGGTCTCGCAGAACACGGCAGCGCGATGCGCGTAGTCCTTGAACATGTCGAAGCTGGCGCAGGCCGGCGACAGCAGCACCGCATCGCCGGGTTGCGCGCGCTCCGAAGCCAGTTGGACCGCTTCGGGCAGCGACGCGGCCTTCTGCATCGAGACGCCGGTGGATTCGAGGGCCGATTCGATCTGCGGCGCATCGCGCCCGATCAGCACCACCGCGCGTGCGTACTGGCGCACCGGCGCGGCGAGCGGCGTGAAGTCCTGCCCCTTGCCGTCGCCGCCGAGGATCACGACCACCCGGCGGTCTTCGCCCAGGCCGATCAGCGCGGCCACCGTCGCGCCGACGTTGGTGCCCTTGCTGTCGTCGAAGTACTCGACGTCCTTGACGATCGCGACCGGCTCGACCCGGTGCGGCTCGCCCTGGTACTCGCGCAGGCCGTAGAGCATCGGCGCGAGCTGGCAGCCCGCGGCCGACGCGAGCGCGAGCGATGCCAGCGCGTTGAGCGCGTTGTGCCGGCCCCGGATGCGCAGCGCATCGGCGGGCATCAGGCGCTGGATGTGGATCTCTTCTTCCAGGGCGGCGGCGCCGCGCTTGCGCTTCTGCGTCTCGTCGGCTTCGAGCGCGCGGACCAGCCACGTCATGCCGTGCAGCTTCTCGATGCCGTAGTCGCCCGGGCGCGTCGGCATGCCCGCGCCGAAGCTCACCACGCTGCGGGGCAGCTGCCCCTTGGCGAGCTTGACCGGCGCGGGGCGCATCGCCATCACCGCTTCGTCGTCACGGTTGAGCACCATCACACCCTCTTTGCCGAAGATGCGCGCCTTGGCCGCCGCGTAGGCGGCCATGTCGCCGTGCCAGTCGAGGTGGTCCTGGGTGATGTTGAGCACCGTGGCCGCCGTCGGCTCGAAGCCCTGCACGCCGTCGAGCTGGAAGCTCGACAGTTCGAGCACCCAGACCTCGGGCAGCGTGCCCGCGTCCATGCGCTCCGACAGGGTGTCGAGCAGGGTCGGGCCGATGTTGCCGGCGACCGCGACCGTCTTGCCGGCACGTTCGACCAGCTGGCCGGTGAGCGCGGTGACGGTCGTCTTGCCGTTGGTGCCGGTGATCGCGAGCACGGCGGGCGCGTAGCCCTCGGGCTTGGGCGGCGGCACGACGGCTTCGGGCGCTGGCGTGAACGAATCGTCGTCCTCGTCCCCAGGCGCGGATGCGCCTTCGGTCGCGCCGGTCGACGCGGAGCTCTGCGGCTCCAGTGCGGCTTGCACGTCGGCCGCATCGGGGGGTTCGGCCGCTTCGGCTTCCACGGTCAGCGACGTCATGCGCAGATCGGCCAGCGCCTGCGCGAACAGATCCAGTTCGCCGCCCACCGGCAGGCCGACCGCGCGTGCGGCGTCGGCCACTGCCGCCACGCTGGCCGGCGAAAGCCCGGGCGAGCGGTACACCGCCCGCACCGGCGTGCCTTCGATCAGCCCTGCCGCGAACGGTCCGCCGACGAAAGCCGCGGCGGGCAGCTCTTCGCGCAGCGTCGCCAATTGGGGCGGCGCCTCGCGCGTGTCGGCCACGGTGACCTTCGCGCCGTGGCGTGCACACCAGCGCGCCATCGCCAGCCCGGACGCACCGAGACCGAGGATCAGAACGTGGAGGTCCTTGAGATGCAGCATGGTCGTCCTAGCGCAGCTTCAAGGTGGAGAGACCCACGAGGCACAGCAGCATCGTGATGATCCAGAAGCGCACCACGACCTGCGTCTCGCGCCAGCCGCTCTTCTCGAAGTGATGATGCAGCGGCGCCATCTTGAGCACGCGCCGCCCTTCGCCGAAGCGCTTCTTGGTGTATTTGAAGTAGGTGACCTGCGCCATCACCGAGATCGCCTCGACCACGAAGATGCCGCCCATGATGAAGAACACGATCTCCTGGCGCACGATGACGGCGATGGTGCCGAGCGCACCGCCGAGCGCGAGCGCGCCCACATCGCCCATGAACACCTGCGCCGGGTGCGTGTTGAACCACAGGAACGCGAGACCCGCGCCCGCCATCGCCGAGCAGAACACCAGCAGCTCGCCCGAGCCCGGGATGTGCGGGAACAGCAGGTAGCGCGAGTACACCGCGCTCCCGGTGACGTAGGCGAAGACGCCGAGCGAGGAACCGACCATCACCACCGGCATGATCGCCAGCCCGTCGAGGCCATCGGTGAGGTTCACCGCGTTGCTGGCGCCGACGATCACCAGGTAGGTCAGGATCACGAAGCCGATGCCGCCGAGCGGATAGCTCACTTCCTTGAAGAAGGGCACCAGGAGGTTGATCTTGGGTGGGAAATCGAGGTCGAAGCCGGAACGCACCCAGGAGAAGAAGAGTTCGAGCACGCGCCAGTTGGAGCTCTCCGAGATGCTGAACAGCAGGTAGAAGGCCGCGACCGCGCCGACCACCGACTGCCAGAAGTACTTCTCGCGCGAGCGCATGCCCTCGGGGTCCTTGCGCACCACCTTGCGCCAGTCGTCGACCCAGCCGATCGCGCCGAAGCCCAGCGTGACCCACAGCACGATCCAGACGAAGCGGTTCGACAGATCGAACCAGAGCAGCGTCCCGAGCGCGATCGAGAACAGCACGAGCACGCCGCCCATGGTGGGCGTGCCGCTCTTGGTGAGGTGCGTCTCCATCGCATAGCCGCGCACCGGCTGGCCGATCTTGAGCGCCGTGAGGCGGCGGATGACGTAGGGCCCCGCGGCCAGTCCGAACAGCAGCGCGGTCAACGACGCCATCAAGGCGCGGAAGGTCAGGTACTGGAAGACGCGCAGGAACCCGAGTTCCGGCGACATCGCCTGCAGCCATTGGGCGAGTGTCATCAGCATGATGTGAACGAGCGCGGTTCATGCAGCATGACCGGCCTCCCTGTCTTGTTGTTGTGGCACCGAAGCGATGACGGCCTGCACCACGCGCTCCATCTTCATGAAGCGCGACCCCTTCACCAGGACGCTTGCGGCGGCCGGCAGTTGCGCGAGCACGGCGGCGTTGAGCGAATCGATGTCGCCGAAATGCCGGGCCTGGCCGTCGGCTGGGGCGCCGTACGCGAAGACGCTGTGCACCGTTTCGCTGCCGAGCGCGAACACGGTCTCGATGCCGCACTCGCGCGCCCAGGCACCGACTTCGGAATGGAATTGAGGACCCTGGTCGCCGACCTCGCCCATGTCGCCGATGACCAGCATGCGCGGGGCGGGCAGGCTCGCGAGCACGTCGATCGCGGCGCGCATGGAATCGGGGTTGGCGTTGTAGGTGTCGTCGACGAGCGTGATCGTGCGGCCGTCGGCGAGGCGAAGCTCGGCGGCCTTGGAGCGGCCCTTGACCGGTTCGAACGCGGCCAGCCCTTCGGCGATCCGGGCCGGCGAGGCACCGCTGGCCAGCGAGCAGGCGATGGCCGCCAGCGCATTGACCACGTTGTGGCGGCCCGCGATGCGCAGCGCGCAGCGCACGTCGCCGACCGGCGTGCGGGCCTCGAACTTCCAGGCGCCGTGCTGCCATTCGGCGGCCACCAGGGCGATATCCGCATCGGGGTGCACACCGAAGGTCAGCGTGCGCCGCGTCGCGCCTTCGCGCGCCATCGCCTGCCACAGCGGCGTGAACTCGTCCCCGAAGGGGAACACCGCCGTGCCGCCGTTGGGCAGCGCGGAGAAGACCGAGGCGTTCTCACGCGCCACCGCCTCGACGGTAGCCATGAATTCCTGGTGCTCGCGCTGCGCGTTGTTGACCAGCGCGATGGTGGGCTTGGCGATCGCCGCCAGCCGCGCGATCTCGCCCGGATGGTTCATGCCGAGCTCGACCACCGCGCGCTGGTGCCGCGCCCGCAGCCGCAGCAGGGTCAGCGGCACGCCGATCTCGTTGTTGAAGTTGCCGGCGGTCGCGAGCGCGCCTTCGCCGCTGGCAACGCGCAGGATCGACGCGATCATCTGCGTCACCGTGGTCTTGCCGTTGCTGCCGGTGACCGCGATCAGCGGCAGGTCGAACTGGCCGCGCCAGCCGGCCGCGAGCGCACCGAGCGCGACCAGCGTGTCCGGCACCTCGAGGCCCGGCAGGCCCACGGCTTCGAGACCGCCGTGCGCGAAGGCCGCGACCGCGCCGCGCGCCTTCGCGTCGGCCAGGAACTGGTTGGCGTCGAAACGCTCGCCCTTCAGCGCCACGAACAGATCGCCGGCGGCGAGCGTGCGCGTATCGGTGTGGACGCGCAGGATGGGCGTCGCGGGATCGCCGACCAGGCGCGAACCCCGGACCCAGGCATGCGCCTGGCCGAGCGTCATCATCGGAACCATGGCTTGCGATTCGGTCATGCGCCGCTCCTTCGGGTGAGCGCTTCGATGGCATGCGTGCGGTCGGAGAACGCGATGCGTTCGCCGGCGATCTCCTGCCATGCCTCGTGGCCCTTGCCGGCGATCAGCACCACGTCCTCGGGACGGGCCTGCGCCAGCGTGCCGGCGATCGCCCTGGCGCGGTCGGGCTCGACCTGCGCCGCCTCGGGGCTGGCCAGCCCGAGCAGGATCTGGCTGATGATCGCGGAGGGCTTCTCGCTGCGCGGGTTGTCGCTGGTCACGACCACGCGGTCGGCCCGCTTTTCGGCGACGGCGGCCATCATCGGGCGCTTGGCGCTGTCGCGATCGCCACCGCAGCCGAACACGCACCACAGCGCGCCGCCGCGCTGCTGCACCAGCGGACGCAGCCCCGCGAGGGCCTTGTCGAGCGCGTCGGGCGTGTGCGCATAGTCGACGACCGCCAGCGGGTGGCCGGCCACGCTGAGCCGTTCCATGCGGCCCGGCACGCTGTCAAGGCCGGTGCAGGCGGCCACGGCGTCTTCGAGCGACAGCCCGATCGCCCGCAGCGTGCCGATCACGCCGAGCAGGTTCGAGACGTTGTACTGGCCGATGAGCTGCGTCGCGAGCCGCACCGGCGGCGAGCCCCGCTCCACGACGCTGAAGCCGAGGCCCTCGGCGTCGTAGCCGATGTCCTCGGCCACGAGCCGCGCGGGCGCACCGGCGGCCGAGACGGTCCAGACGTCGAGCACGCCGACGCCGGTCGCGATCAGATTGCCCACCAGCGCGGCGCCATGCAGGTCGTCGATGTTGACCACCGCCGCACGCAGGCCGGGCCAGAGGAACAGCTCGGCCTTGGCCTGCCAGTAGGCATCCATGCTGCCGTGGTAGTCCAGATGGTCCTGGGTGAAATTGGTGAATACCGCGACCCCGATCCGCGTGCCGTCGAGCCGCCGCTCGACGATGCCGATGGAGGACGCCTCGATCGCACAGGCGCCGAAGCCGCGATCGGCGAAGCGGCGCAGCTCGCGCTGCAGCAGCACCGGGTCGGGCGTGGTCAGCCCGGTGTAGGTGAGCCCGGGCGGAACGCCCACGCCCAGCGTGCCGACGACCGCGCACGGCGCGCGGCCGGAGCGCGACAATGCCTCGGCGAGCCACCACGCGGTGGACGTCTTGCCGTTGGTCCCGGTGACCGCGAGCACGTCGAGCTGCGCGGAGGGGTTCTCGTAGTAGGCGGCCGCGATCGGCCCCGTCGCGGCCTTCAGGCCCGGATAGGTCGCGATCGCTTCGCCTTCGAATCCGAAGACCGCACTGCCCTCGGCCTCGACCAGGCAGGCCGCCGCGCCCTGCGCCAGCGCGGCCCGCACGAAGCGCCGGCCATCGGTGGCCGCGCCGGGCCAGGCGATGAAGCCGTCGCCGGCGCCGATGGCGCGACTGTCGGCGTGCAGCGCCCCGCGCACGCGCGAGCGCAGCCAGCGCGCGGCTTCGTCGGGGGTGCGAAGCATCGTCGTCATCAGAAGCTCTCTTCCACGCCCTTGGTCACCACCAGGGGTTTGACCGCGAGGTCGGGCGCCACGTTCATCATGCGCAGCGTCTGCTGAACCACTTCGCTGAACACCGGGGCGGCCACGATGCCGCCGAAATACTGGCCGTTGCTCGGCTCG
Source organism: Variovorax sp. HW608 (assembly GCF_900090195.1). Taxonomy (NCBI): domain Bacteria; kingdom Pseudomonadati; phylum Pseudomonadota; class Betaproteobacteria; order Burkholderiales; family Comamonadaceae; genus Variovorax; species Variovorax sp. HW608. The sequence goes on along the minus strand of NZ_LT607803.1, from coordinate 4,123,430 downwards.
TCGATCATCACCGCGACGATGATCCGCGGCTTCTCGATCGGGGCCAGGCCGGTGAACCACGAGCGGTACTGCTTGCTCGCGTAGCCGCGGCCGACCTGCTTGTGCGCGGTGCCGGACTTGCCGCCCACCGAATAGCCGATGGTCTGCGCGAGCGGACCGGTGCCGCCGGGCCCGGCCGCCATCTGCAGCATCTTGCGCACCGACGCAGCGGTCTGCGGCGAGAACACCTTGACGCCGACGGCGGGCTCGCTGCTCTTGAGGATGGTCGCCGGAATGACGTCGCCGTCGTGCGCGAAGGCGGTGTACGAATGCGCCATCTGGAACAGCGACGCCGACAGGCCGTAGCCGTAGGCCATGGTGGCCTGCTCGACCGGCTTCCACGACTTCCACGGGCGCAGGCGGCCGGTGACCGCGCCGGGGAACTGGATCTGGGGCTTCTGGCCGTAGCCGAGCGCGGTGTAGGTGTCCCACATCTCGTGGGGCGTCATCTTCTGCGAGATCTTCAGGGCGCCGATGTTGCTCGACTTCTGGATCACGCCTTCGACGGTGAGCGAGCCGTAGTTGTGGGTGTCGCTGATCGTGAAGCCGCCGAGGCTGTAGCGCCCCGGCGAGGTTTCGATGATGGTCTGCGGCTTGATGCGGCCGGCTTCGAGCGCGGTGGCGACCGTGATCGGCTTCATCGTCGAGCCGGGCTCGAAGACGTCGGTCAGTGCGCGGTTGCGGAGCTGCTCGCCGGTGAGGTTCTGGCGCTTGTCCGGCACGTAGCTCGGGTAGTTGGCCAGCGCCAGCACTTCGCCGGTGATCGAGTCGAGCACCACCACGCTGCCGGCCTTGGCCTTGTGGAAGGTCACCGCGTCGCGCAGCTTCTGGTAGGCGAAAAACTGCACCTTGCTGTCGATGCTCAGCTGGATGTCCCTGCCCTCGGATGGCGGCACCTGCTCGCCCACGCCTTCGACCACGCGGCCGAGGCGGTCCTTGATGACGCGGCGCGAACCCGGCTTGCCCGCCAGCTCCTTGTTGAAGGCGAGCTCGATGCCTTCCTGGCCGTTGTCCTCGACGTTGGTGAAGCCCACCACGTGCGCCGCCGATTCGCCCTCGGGGTACTGGCGCTTGTATTCCTTGCGCTGGTAGATGCCCTTGATGTTGAGTGCCGCGATTTCCTTCGCGATCGGCTCATCGACCTGGCGCTTGACCCAGACGAAGCTCTTGTCCTCGTCCTCGAGCTTCTTGTCGAAGTCCTTCTGCGGCATGTCGAGCAGCTTGGCGACCTGCCGCAGCTTGGCCTTGACCTCGGGATCGTCGCGCTCGATGTCCTCGGGGATCGCCCAGATGCTCGGCGCGACCACGCTCTGCGCGAGCAGCAGGCCGTTGCGGTCGAGGATGCGCCCGCGGTTCGCCGGCAGCTCGAGCGTGCGGGTGAAGCGCACCTCGCCCTGGCGCTGGAAGAAGGCGTTGTCGATCACCTGCACGTAGGCTGCGCGCGCGGCGAGCACGATGAAGCCGAACGCGATGCCCGCGACGATGAACTTGCTCCGCCAGACCGGAGTCTTGCTGGCGAGCAAGGGGCTCGTCGTGTACTGGACGCTGCGGCGGGCCATCTCAGTGCGCTCCTCGCGGGGTGGCGGGGCGCTGCGCGGGCGCGGTCGCTGCGGTTGCGGGCATGGCGACGGCCGGGATCACGGTGCCGTCCTGGCGCACGTACTGCGTGATCGCGGGCGTGGTCGTGCGCATCTTGAGCTGCTCCTTGGCGAGCTTCTCGATGCGCAGCGGCGTGGCCTGTGCGCGCTTCTCGACCTGCAGGCGGTCCTGGTCGAGCTCGAGGCGCCGGGTTTCGAGCTCGACCCGGTGCAGCTCGGTGAAGAGCTGCCGCGACAGGTACTGCGTATGCACGAGGTACATCGCCGAGCCCAGCACGGCGATCAGGAGGAGCAGGTTCAGGCGGATCATGGCTTCTTCAGCCCCCATCCGCGGTGCGCTCTGCCACGCGCAGGATCGCGCTGCGTGCGCGCGGGTTGCCGTCGACCTCGGCCTGCGACGGCTTCACGCGGCCCAGGGAGCGCAGCTTCATCGCCTTCGGCGCAGCGAAGGGCGCGCGACGGTCGTAGACCTCGCGCGAATGCTTCGCGATGAACTGCTTCACGATGCGGTCTTCCAGCGAATGGAAGCTGATCACCGCGAGCCGACCCTGGGGCTTGAGCACGACGAGACTCGCTTCTAGCGCCTGTTGCAGCTCTTCAAGCTCGGCGTTGATGAAAATCCGAAGAGCCTGAAATGTGCGCGTTGCAGGGTTCTGGCCCGGCTCGCGGGTTTTGACCGCGCCAGCCACGAGCTGGGCCAGCTCGGTGGTGGTTGAAATTGGGCCCCGTTCTTGTCGGCGAGCAACAATCGCCTTTGCAATCTGAACAGCAAACCGTTCTTCGCCATAGTCACGAATCACCTCCGCAATCTGCTGCTGGTCGGCCGTTGCCAGCCACTCGGCCACACTCTCCCCGCGCGTGGTGTCCATGCGCATGTCGAGCGGCCCCTCGAAACGAAAAGAAAAACCCCGGGCGGGGTTGTCGATCTGGGGAGAGCTGATTCCGAGGTCCAGCAGCAGGCCTGACACGCTGCCCGGCGGGAGCTCTCCCAGGTCCTTGAATCCCTGGTGACGGATGGAAAAACGCGCATCCTGGATGCGCGCTGCTTCGGCCACCGCTTCCGCGTCCTTGTCGAACGCGATGAGGCGGCCCTCCGGCCCCAGCCTGGCGAGGATCGCGCGGCTGTGCCCGCCGCGGCCGAAGGTGGCATCCACGTAGGTGCCCGCAGGCGGCGGCGCGTGCGGACCGTCGGGGAAGAGGGCATCCACCGCTTCCTTCAACATGACGGTCGTGTGAGTCCATGGCTCCTGCACTTCGCGCCTCAGAACGAAAAGTCCTGGAATACGTCCGGCATCTGGCCTTGGGTGGCCTCGGCCTCCTTGGCATCGTAGGTCGCCTTGTCCCAGAGCTCGAAGTGGTTGCCCATGCCGAGGAGCAGGGCATCGCGCGTGATGCCGGCGGCGGCGCGCAGTTCGGGCGAAACCAGCACGCGACCGGTGCCGTCCATCTCGACGTCCATCGCGTTGCCGAGGAAGACGCGCTTCCACCACTGGGCCGACATCGGCAGCTGGGCGATGCGTTCGCGGAACTTCTCCCACTCGGGACGCGGGAACACCATGAGGCAGCCGTGGGGGTGCTTGGTGATCGTGAGCTGGCCGCCGGCGGTCGCGCTCAGGACGTCACGGTGCCGGGTCGGCACCGAGAGCCGCCCCTTGGCATCGAGATTGAGCGATGAAGCGCCTTGAAACACGACCTGAAAACCCCGCTTGGGAGAGCCGCCGCATGGGTTCTTGCGGCAGTTCTCGACACTTTTTCCCACTTAACTGCACTTTTTTGCACTGTAGCAGGAAACGACTACTGCGCAACGGGAGGTCGCCGGAATTTTTTGTAATGGAATCAACGACTTAGCGGCGTTTTCGCAACCGCGAAAAACCGAATTCCGTTGCAAATGAAGTACTTAGCTCACGCAATGAATGTGTTGCGTGAAGCGTCCGTTACATGGCGCGGGAATCAGAGGATGAACCGGGAGAGATCCTCGTCGTGACTTAGTGCCGAAAGCCGCGCATCCACGTAGGCGGCATCGATGCGCACCGACTGGCCGCCCAGGCGGGTGGCGTCGAAGCTCACCTCGTCGAGCAGGCGCTCCATGACCGTCGAGAGGCGCCGCGCGCCGATGTTCTCGGTGCGCTCGTTGACATCGAAAGCGATGCTCGCCAGGCGGGTGATGCCGTCGGGCATGAACTCGAGCCCGACGCCCTCGGTCGCCAGCAGCGCCTGGTACTGCTTGACCAGCGAGGCCTGCGTTTGCGTCAGGATGCTTTCGAAGTCCGACACCGAGAGCGACTGCAGCTCGACCCGGATCGGAAAGCGGCCCTGCAGTTCGGGGATCAGGTCGCTGGGCTTGCTGAGATGGAAGGCGCCGCTCGCGATGAAGAGGATGTGGTCGGTGCGCACCACGCCGTACTTGGTGCTCACGGCCGTGCCTTCGACCAGCGGCAGCAGGTCGCGCTGCACGCCCTGGCGCGAGACATCGGCGCCCTGCCCTTCGGCGCGCGAGGCAACCTTGTCGATCTCGTCGATGAAGACGATGCCGTTCTGCTCGGCATTTTGTATGGCCTGGCTGCGGATCTCGTCCTCGTTGACCAGCTTGGCCGCTTCCTCCTCGATCAGGAGGCGCATCGCCTCGGAGATCTTGAGCTTGCGCGTCTTGCGCTTGCCGCCGCCGAGCTGGCCGAACATGCCGCGAAGCTGCTCGGTCATTTCCTCCATGCCGGCCGGGCCCATGATCTCGAGCGGCATCTTGGTGTCGGCCAGCTCGATCTCGATTTCCTTGTCGTCCAGCTCGTGCTGGCGCAGCTTCTTGCGAAAGGCCTGGCGCGTGGCGTTGCCGGTGTCGGAGGTGCTGCTGCCGTCCGCCAGGCGTGCCGGCGGCAGCAGCACGTCGAGGATGCGCTCTTCCGCGCCGTCTTCCGCGCGCATGCGGACCTTGGCGCTCTCGGTCTCGCGCGTCTGCTTGACCGCGATCTCGGCCAGGTCGCGAACGATCGAGTCGACGTCCTTGCCGACGTAGCCCACCTCGGTGAACTTGGTCGCCTCGACCTTGATGAAGGGCGCATCGGCCAGCCGCGCGAGGCGGCGCGCGATCTCGGTCTTGCCGACGCCCGTCGGGCCGATCATGAGGATGTTCTTGGGCGTGATCTCGGCACGCAGCTTCTCCTCGACCTGTTGCCGGCGCCAGCGGTTGCGCAGGGCGATCGCCACGGCGCGCTTGGCCTCGGGCTGCCCGACGATGTGGTTGTCGAGCTCGGAGACGATTTCCTGGGGAGTCATGGACATGGGAGGTCTCACAGGCTCTCGATGGTGTGGTGCATGTTGGTGTAGATGCAGAGCTCGCCCGCGATCTCGAGCGACTTGCGGACGATCTGCTCGGCGGTCAGATCGGTGCTGTCGACCAGCGCCTTGGCCGCGGCCTGCGCGTACGCGCCGCCGGAGCCGATCGCGATGATGCCGTTCTCGGGCTCCAGCACGTCACCGTTGCCGGTGATGATCAAAGAGGTGGTCGCGTCGGCCACCGCCAGCATCGCCTCCAGCCGGCGCAGCACGCGGTCGGTGCGCCAGTCCTTGGTGAGCTCGATGGCGGCGCGCGCCAGATGGCCCTGGTGTTTCTCTAGCTTGGCCTCGAAACGCTCGAACAGGGTGAATGCGTCGGCGGTCGCGCCGGCGAATCCGGCCAGTACCTTGCCGTGGTAGAGGCGCCGGACCTTGCGCGCGCTGCCCTTGATGACGATGTTGCCGAGGGTGACCTGGCCGTCACCGCCGATGGCCACCTGGTCGCCACCAGCGGTCTTGCGGCGGACGCTGATGATCGTGGTTCCGTGAAATTGTTCCATGCGACATTATCTTTGGTCGCCCCCACGCCCGCCGCGCCGCGAGTGGACGCCCACCCCCGCCAGCGGTCAATCCCGGGTCTTGACAGTCGCGTGGTCGGCGATGCCGATCACGGCGAAGAACGCCGCGACGAGGCGATGCGCCTCGGTGAACTGGACGCTCTGCCCGCGCACGTGCCGCGCCGTCACCCAGTTGAGCAGCGTCCCCGCGGCCGTGAAGTCCATGCGGACGAGGGCCGCGCAGGAAATGGCCGGCGTTGCCGTTTCGCCGAGTTCGCCGTCGAGCCGCTGCCAGGTGGAAAGGGACTCGCCGGCCAGATCGCCGCAGAGCGCCGCACTGCCCCCCTCCGGCGTGCCGTCGGCAGCGGCAGGGAAGCCGCCGGGCCGGGTGGCTCTCGGGACATCGAAGGGCAGGTAGGCGCCCTTGGGATCCTCCCAGGGCGGCGGCGACACCTCGTAGGTGATGCAGTAGTTGAGCGCGAGGAGTTCGAATTCGTCGGCCCGGTGCATCACGCGCAGTGCCGCCATGTGGAGCTGCCACCAGACCGCGTCGACGTTGCGTTCGTTGGCCGGCGTCGCCTCGGCCAGCACCAGCAGCAACTGGTCCGCCCCCGCAAAGCGCAGTTGGACCGCCGAATCCGACCAGTGATTGAACAAGGCGCGCAAGGGCGCGGCGGCGTCGACCTCGATGGTGTCGAGCGCGGTCCAGTCGAGCTTCCAGGAAGGTCCGGCGGCGCCGAGGGCGCGCGTGAGGCCGATCAGCGCCTCGCGCGTGAGGCGCGGCGGGCTCGACCAATCCGCACCGCCCGCCTGGGGAGTATCCGGCGGCAACAGCGCCACCGCTGCCGCACGCGCGGAATTCGCGAGCGCGCGCAGCGAAATCCAGTCGGGCGGCGTGCGCTTCATGCGCTGTGCATAGCGGGTGCCCGTGGCAACGAATTTCTCGGCGTCACCGGTGGCGCGATAGAAGTCGAGGAGCGTGCGCCAGGTGTCGTCGTGCTCCCCCGAGGGGCTGTCGGGCGCCAGCGCCTGCAGAAGGATCGCCTCGGCACCGTCATCGTCGCCGTGGGCGAAGCGGATGGCTGCCTCTTCGATGCTGCCGTCGTGCGTGGGGACATCGGCAGGCGCCTGCTGCGCGCCGGCGCCGCCCTGCGGCACGCCGGGCACGGTATCGGCGTAGGCGCGCGAATGCTGCACGGCCATCGGCCCGGCGGGCGCCCCCTCGGCCTTTTCCTCGGCGCGGGCGTTGCGGGCCTTCCACCACTGCTGCGACATCTGCTCTTCGATCTCGTCGATCTTCTTGAGCGTGAGCGCCCTGCCGTCGGACTTGCCCGAGGTGCTGCTGACATTGAAGGAGGACGGCGTCGCCGCCGCATCGCGGCCGCCGGCGGCCTCGCGCTGCCGCAGCTTGCGCAGCATGTCGAACTCGCGGCGGCGCACGAAATCGTTGCGCTGCCGCCGCTCGATCATCTCCTTGAGCATTTCACGGCTGTAGCTGTTCTCGAGCGACGCCGAATCGTCGGCGTCGAGCTCCGACCAGTCCTTCAGCGGATTGCGAACGAACTTCGCGACCTTCGACAGCAGGCGGCCGGTTTCTTCCTTGCCCATGCGCTTCGTCTCCGTCCGGCTCCCGCGCGGTCAGTCCCCGAACATCTTCTGCTTGAGCTCGCGGCGCTGCTGCGCCTCGAGGGACAGCGTCGCGGTCGGGCGGGCCAGCAGGCGGCCGACGCCGATGGGCTCGCCGGTCTCGTCGCAGTAGCCGTAGTCGCCGGCGTCGATGCGCTGGATCGACTGCTCGATCTTCTTGAGCAGCTTGCGCTCGCGGTCGCGGGTGCGCAGTTCGAGCGCGTGCTCTTCCTCGATGGTCGCGCGATCGGCCGGGTCGGGCACGACCACGGTGTCCTCACGCAGGTGCTCGGTCGTCTCGCCGGCGTTCTCGAGGATGCCGCGCTTGAGTTCCTGCAGCTTCAGGCGGAAGAACGCCATCTGCTTCTCGTTCATGTATTCGGAATCCGGCATCGCAATGACTTCGGCGTCGGTCAGCTCCTCGGCGGACTTGGCCTTCCAGTTGTTCGCGAGCTTGGGGTCCTTCTTGATCGCGACCGGCGGCGGCGGGACCAGCGCGTTGGACGAGGTCTGCACGAAGCTGGATTTGGCGGCGGTCGACGCGACCGCCTGCGGCATGGAGGGCACGGTCACCTGCGACAGCCGGGACGACGGGCGCGCACTGCGGGCGGGCACGGAGGCGGCGGTTCCGGCGGGAGTCACCGTGGCGGTAGAGGATTCGGAGGCAGCAGCCGTTTTTTTCATGGGAGTCGGTGGTGCAGATGGCGCGGGGTGGGAACCGGCCGGTTTGGAGGACGAGGCGCCGGCAGTCGCCGCCTTGACCTTGCTCGTGGCGGAGGCCGTGGAGGCGGCGGCGGGCTGGGCGGGCTTTGCAGCTGAAACCTTCTTCGCCGCGGACACAGCCTGCCTGGCAACCGCCGTCTTCTTGACGGCCGGCTTCGAGGCTGGCTTGGCTTTGGCGACAGGCTTCTTCACAGTGACTGGCTCCTTCGACGAACTCGAAACGCACATTCAATGGATGTCTCCCCCGTGGATTTCACGGGTGCTCGCCAACGGCGAACCCAAGGGTTATACCCCTGAAAACGACCCAAGAACGCACGCAGTCTTATGCCGGAAGTCACACACCGCCCTAAAAGAAGGGCGGGGTGGCTCCCGGAACAGGCGCGCGATTGTATAGAGAAGTCGAAGCGGCCGGTGGGATCACCCCCGACGCTCCTGCACTGTGTGTTCTCGCTACCCCCAAGCGGGGGCGCAGGCCGGCCTGGGGCGGCCCGGCGCCGGCCTCAGACCAGACACTGATCCAGGCCTTGCTCCAGGATCTCGCGCGGCAGGTCGATGCCGATGAAGACCATCCGGCTGTCGCGCTTTTCGCCCTGCCCCCAGGCGGGGCCGAGATCGCTGCCCATGAGCTGGTGCACGCCCTGGAAGATCACCTTGCGCTCGGTGCCCTGCATGTGGAGCACGCCCTTGTAGCGCAGCATGCGCGGGCCGTAGATATTGACCACCGCGCCGAGGAAGTCCTCCAGCCGCGCCGGGTCGAACGGCCGGTCGGCACGGTAGACGAAGCTCTTCACGTCGTCGTCGTGGTGATGGTGGTGGCCCTGCCCGTCGTGCTGGTGCGAGGGGTGGTCGCAGTGCTCGCCGTGCACATGGTCGTGGTCGTGCTCGTCCTCCTCCTTGAGGAAGTCCGGATCGATATCCAGCTTGGCATTGAGGTTGAAGCCGCGCAGGTCGAACACATCCTTGAGCGGCACCTCGCCGAAGTGCACCTTCTGCTGCGGCGCGCGCGGGTTCATGTGCTTGAGCCGATGGATCAGCGCATCGGTTTCCTCGGCGGCGACGAGGTCGGTCTTGCTGATGAAGATCTGGTCGGCAAAGCCCACCTGCCGGCGCGCCTCCTGGCGGTCGTCGAGCTGCTGGGGCGCGTGCTTGGCGTCCACCAGCGTCAGGATCGAGTCCAGCAGATAGCTCTCGGCGATCTCGTCGTCCATGAAGAAGGTCTGTGCGACCGGGCCCGGGTCGGCCAGGCCGGTGGTCTCGATCACCACGCGGTCGAAGTCGAGCAGGCCCTTGCGCTTCTTGGCGGCCAGCAACTGCAGAGCTTCCCGCAGGTCCTCGCGGATCGTGCAACAGATGCAACCGTTGCTCATCTGCACGATCTGCTCCTTGGACTCGGTCACCAGGATGTCGTTGTCGATGTTCTCCTCGCCGAATTCGTTCTCGATGACGGCGATCTTCTGGCCGTGCGCCTCGGTCAGGACGCGCTTGAGCAGCGTGGTCTTGCCGGAGCCGAGAAAGCCGGTGAGGATGGTCGCGGGGATGAGGGCCATAAGTATGAAATCTCCCCCAGCCTCGCCCACTTCGTGTGGCTCTGCACCCCCTCTCCGGGGGCGCACCCGGCGGCCCGGCAAAGCCGGTTCCGCGGGTGCCCTGGCCCGGGTCGGGCCAGTTTCAGAAGTTGTGGCGAAGCTGGTGGTTGTGAAAAACGGAAAGTTTAGCGACGGCCGCCCGGCCCCGCTGCGCCAGGGTCAAACGCCATTTGCTATTTGCGCACCACCACCAGGCCTTTCAAGTATTCGCCTTCCGGGAACTCGATGGTCATGGGGTGGTCGGGCGCGGCGCCGAGGCGCTCGGTGATGTAGCCGTCCACCCCGGCATCGATGCCCGCCGAGGCCACGATCTTGTGGAACAGATCGGCACCGATGCCGCCGGAGCACGAGAAAGTCAGCAGGTGCCCGCCCGGCGCGAGCAGCTTGAAGGCCTGCCGGTTGAGGTCCTTGTAGGCGCGCGCGGCCCGCTCGGCATGGGCGACGGTCGGCGCGAACTTGGGCGGGTCGAGCACGATGGCATCGAAGGTCCGGCCCTCGTCCACGAAGCGGCGCAGCGAGGCATTGACGTCGGCGTCCTGGAATTCGGCCCGGGCAGCGTCGAAACCGTTGAGCGCCAGGTGCGCCCGCGCCCGTTCGAGCGCCGGCAGCGACGAATCGATGGAAATGAGCTCGGCCCCTTCGACCGCCCCGGCCGCCTTCAGCCCCGCCAGCGCGGCGACCGTGAACCCGCCCGTGTAGCAGAAGCAGTTGAGCACGCGCCTGAACCGGCGCCGCGCCGCCAGTTCTGCAAAGCGCTTGCGGCTGTCGCGCTGGTCCAGGTAGAAGCCGGTCTTGTGGCCGGTTGCGATGTCGAGGCTAAGGCGCCATTCGTGCTCGCGGATCGTGAGCTCGGTCTCGCCGCTGCCGCGCAGCCAGCCGGTGACCGGCGGCAGCCCTTCGCGCTCGCGGCCGCTGGCGTCGGAGCGCTCGTAGAGCTTCGCCAAGCCGGTGGCCGCGAGCAAGGCATCCGCCAGGATGCTCTTCCAGCGCTCCACGCCGGCCGAGAGAAACTGCGCCACCAGCGTGTCGCCGTAGCGGTCGACGATCAGCCCCGGCAACCCGTCGGCCTCGCCATGGACGAGGCGCACGCCGTCGCTTGGCAGATCGAAGAGGCTCCGGGCCCGGGCCGCGCTCGCGACCCGCGCGGCAAGGAACGCGGCATCGATGCGCTGCCTTTCATCGAAGCTCCAGGCCCGCGCGCGGATCTTGGAGTTCGGACTGAACGCCGCCCAGGCGAGGAACTTGCCCTCGGCCGATTCGATGCGCACGGTCTCGCCCGCGTCGCCACCGCCCTTGGCGATGGCGGATTCGAAGACCCAGGGATGGCGCCGCTGCAGCGAGCGCTCCTTGCCGGGCCGAAGACGGAGGACTTTCATGGTTTGCTGCTCTTGATCTTTCTTTCGTCCGCGGGCTTCTGCTCATCGCGGGCGCGCGCCCTGGGATGGGCGGCGTCATAGGCCCGCGCGAGATGCTGGAAATCCAGCCGCGTGTAGACCTGCGTGGTCGAGATGTTCGCGTGCCCGAGCAGTTCCTGCACCGCGCGCAGGTCGCTGCTCGACTGCAGCACGTGGCTTGCGAAGGAATGCCGCAGCATGTGGGGGTGCACCGGCACCGCGAGGCCGGCTTTCAGGCTGCGCTGGCGCAGTTGCTTCCAGACCGACTGCGCCGAGAAGCGCAGGCCGTTGCGGCCGATGAAGAGGGCGGCCGCGCTTTCGGGATTGCAGAGCCGCGCCGCTTCGATGGCCGGACAGTCGTCCCGCACCGCGAGCCATGCGCGCAGGGCTTCGGCGGCCTTGCTGCCGACCGGCACGAGGCGGCGCTTGCCGCCCTTGCCGAGCACGTTGGCTTCGGCCGATTCGAGATCGACCCAGCCGCGCGCCGCGGGACTCGGCCGCGCGTCCAGGCCGGTCAGCTCGCCGACCCGCAGGCCGCAGCCGTAGAGAAGCTCGACGATGGCGCGGTCGCGCGCCTCGGCCCAAGGGTCGGCTTCCGCGTCGTGGAGTTCCGCGAGCCGGACGGCGTCGTCGACCGCGAGCGCCTTCGGCAGCGGCCGCTCCGCCTTCGGCGCGTGGACGTCCTGCACCGGATTCGAACCCACCAGCCCCTCATTGCCGAGCCAGCGATAGAAGCTGCGCCAGCACGACAGCACCAGCGCAATGCCGCGCGACTCGCGCCCGGCGCTGTGGAGCTGGGCCATCCAGCGCCGCACGTGCGCGGTCTGCACCGTGTCGAGCGCAAGCCCGGCCGCCTCCGCCTTCTCGGCGAGCGCCTTCAGATGGATGGCGTAGAGATCCACCGTACGCGCGGCGAGGCGGCGCTCGACGCGCACGTATTCGAGGTACTTTTCAATCAGCACGCAGATCTCCGCGCTAGAAATGCACGGAATTCTTGACGATCGCGAAGGGCTCGCGCAACGCACCCTTGAACACCATGCCCCAGCGCTGCCAGCAGGAAGTCCGCGCGGCGGCATATTGCACGTCGAAGATCCGGTCGAAGCCGGATCCTCTGACCAGGCGCTCGGCACGCCACAGGTGATAGGGCTCGGTGACGATGATCACGCTCTGCACCCCCGCCGCCTGCATCAGCGGGCCGGACATCGACAGGTTTTCGAGCGTGGTCTGCGAGCGCGGCTCCAGCAAGAGCGGACCGGCGTAGCCGGCCGAGCGCGCATGCCGCTCCATGACTTCGGCTTCGATGCGCCCGTCTTCACTGTCCATGCCGCCACTGAGGACCAGCTTCTGCACGAGCCCCGCCTTCGCGAGCGCAATGCCGGCATCGACGCGGCCGGTCAGGCAGGGATTGGGTTTGCCGTCGCGATAGGCCCGGTTGCCGAGCACCAGCGCCGCATCGGCCGCGCGCTGCGGCGGATGCGCGAGCACCTCGCGCGCATGCCGCCAGACCATGACCGAGATCGAGAGATAGCCGACGAGGAAGACCAGCAGCGCGCCCCACAGGCCGCGCCGAAGCGCAGGACTCAAGACCGCAGCCGCGACAGCGCGCTCGAGGCGAGCTCGGCGATGCGCTCCAGGAAGTCGGTGCCCATCTCGGCGTTGTAGCGCTGCGCATCCGGCGAGGCGAGCACCAGCAGGCCGAAAGCCGGCGACTCGGGCGCGTCGCGCAGCGGGATCAGCGCGATCGACACCGCGGCCTGCGGCTCGGCCAGCCAGTTGGCCGCCTCGAAGCCGGAGTTCAGGCCGCAATACGGCGCAGTCAGCGAAGTCACGAGCGTCTTCACGTCGTCGCTCACCGATTGCGTGTAGGCCTCGTTGAAGTAGGCGCTGTCGCAATCCCAGACCTTGATGGCGGCTTGCGGCACCAGGAAGAGACTCTGCAGTTGCGAGGCGATCTCCACGGGAAGGTGGCGCGGATCGCGCGTGGTCAGCAGCGCGCGCGTCCAGCGCTGGAGCCGGTCGGCCGTCACGCCGTTCTCGGTGCCGTGGCGCACCATGTCCATGATGCGGTGCTCCAGCGCCTTGATCTTCTCGCGCAGCATCTCGGCCTGCCGCTCCTGCAGGCTGACCGCGCGATTGCCGTGCGGGCTGGTGAGCTGCACCTGGCCCAGCAGCTGCGCGTGGCGCTCGAAGAAGTCCGGGGTGTTCGACAGGTAGTTGGCGATGTCGTCTTCGGTGATCGGGTTCATGACGTCTTGGTTGAAATTCTTCATGGCAGGTCCGGGACTTCGATGTCGCCTTCGAACACGGTGATCGCGGGGCCGGTCATCAGCACCGGCGCGCCGTCGCCGGCCCATTCGATGGTCAGCAGGCCGCCGCGCGTCTCGACATCCACGCGCGATTCGAGCAGGCCGAGCCGGATGCCGGCCACCACCGCCGCGCAGGCGCCGGTGCCGCAGGCCAGCGTTTCGCCCGCGCCGCGCTCGAAGACGCGCAGCCGCACCTGCGAGCGGTCGACCACCTGCATGAAGCCGGCATTGACCCGCTGCGGAAAGCGCGGATGGTGCTCGATCAGCGGCCCCTGCTTGGCCACCGGCGCGGTGTCGACGTTGTCGACCAGCTGCACCGCATGCGGATTGCCCATCGACAGCACCGCGACCGAGACGATCGCGCTGTCGGCATGCGTGCCGAGCGCCAGATGCCACTTGTGCCAGCCGTTTTCGTGCAGCGGGGTGAGCCCGGCGGTGTCGAAGGGAACGCGCGCGGGCTCGAAGATCGGCGCGCCCATGTCCACGGTCACGCGGCCGTCGGCGCCCATGCGCGGCTCGATGACGCCGGAAAGCGTCTGCACGCGCACCGTCTGCTTGGGCGTGAGGCCGTGCTCGTGCACGAAGCGCATGAAGCAGCGCGCACCGTTGCCGCACTGCTCGACCTCGCCGCCGTCGGCGTTGTGGATCACGTACTGGAAGTCGACGCCTTCGCCCGGCGACGGCCGTACCGACAGGATCTGGTCGGCGCCGACGCCGAAATGGCGGTCGGCCAGGAAGCGGTATTGCGCCGGCCCCAGGCCGAGCGGACCGCGGGTCTCGTCCAGCACGACGAAGTCGTTGCCGGCGCCCTGCATCTTGGTGAAGCGGATTCGCATCGGGGAATTATCTGCTGGCGCCTGCGACTATGCGCCGCGCGGGGCGCGGAGCCGGTCGAGCGCGCGATCGAGGAACACCAGCCGGTCCTGCCCCCAGAAGCGCTCGCCGCCCAGGATGTAGATCGGCGCGCCGAAAACGCCCCGGTCCGCCGCCTCGGCGGTGTACGCGCGGTAGGCGGCCTGGGTCTGCGCCGTCCGTTCCTGCGCCTGCAGTGCCGTGCCGTCATAGCCGTTCTCGTCGGCGACCGCGATGCGGACCGCGGCGTCCGAGGTGTCGCGCTCTTCCGCCCACAAGGCGCGCAGCAGCGCATGGGACAAGGGCTGGGCATCGAGGCCCTGGAGCTGGGCGGCGATCACCATCCAGCCGGCGTACTTGTTCCAGTCGGGATCGGCCGGCGCGCCCTTCGGATAGTGCGCCGGTTCGAGCGTGAGCGGCATGCCCAGGTGCTCGCGCCAGCGCGCGAGCTCGAGCGCGTGATAGCTCCGGCGCGCTTCGGGTCGGGTCTTGAGCGGAATGCCGCCGGTCTGCGGCACCACCGCCTGGAAGTCGTAGGGCTTGAGCGTGAGCTTCACATGGTGGCGACGCACGATGTCCTGGAGCTGGGGGCCGCCGAGGTAGGCCCAGGGAGAGGACAAGCTGTAGTAGCAGTCGAGCGCGATCATGATCTGGATTATCTTCACGCGATGGCTTCCCAAGACCCCGCTTTCATCCCGAACGCCGAAGCGCTGCCCGCGGTCCCGCTGCAATTCGCCGCCAGCCCGCGCCACACCGAGGCGCTCGACCGCCTGGCCGCGCAGGCGCGCGCCGATCTCGAGCGCATCAACGTGCCGCCGCCCGCCTGGGTCCTGCCGGCCGAATCGGCCACGGCGCAGTCGCCGGTGCTCGACGTGCTGGTGGCCGGCGCCGGCATGTGCGGACAGACCGCCGCCTACGCGCTGCGCCGCGAAGGCGTCACGAACATCCGCGTGATCGACCGCGCCGCGCGCGGCGAGGAAGGCCCGTGGGGCACCTACGCGCGCATGCTCACGCTGCGCAGCCCCAAGCACATCGGCGGGCCCGAGCTGGGCCTGCCGTCGCTCAGCTTTCGCGCCTGGTACGAGGCACAGCACGGCGAAGGCGCGGCGACCTCCGGACTGGGGGCACCCGGCTGGCAGGCGCTGCACAAGATCGGCCGCGTCGACTGGCGCGACTATCTGCTGTGGGTGCGCGACACGGTCGGGCTTCCGGTCGAGAACGGCGTGTCGCTGAATTCGGTCTCGCATTCGGACGACGGCCGGCTGCTCCACATCGAACTGGAACATGCCGATGGCCGGCGCGAAACGGTCCGCACGCGCCAACTCGTGCTGGCGCTGGGGCGCGACGGCAGCGGCGCGCCGCGCTGGCCCGACTTTCCCTCGCTCAGGCCGGGCGATCCGCTGGCGGCCGGGCGCGTCTTCCATTCCGCCGATGCGATCGACTTCGCGAGCTGGGAAGGCTGCCGCATCGGCGTGCTCGGCGCCGGCGCCTCGGCCTTCGACAACGCGGCCTGCGCGCTCGAAGCGGGCGCCGCCAACGTCACGCTGTTCGCGCGCCGCGCGCACCTGCCGCAGGTCAACAAGAGCAAGGCCGCATCGACGCACGGCTTCCTGCGCGGCTTCGAGGGGCTCGACGATCCGCGCAAGTGGCGGGTCTACACCTACATCTTCGACGAGCAGGTTCCGCCGCCCTGGGAAACCGTGCGGCGCTGCGACGCGCACGACGCCTTCCTGCTGCGGCTCGGCACGCCGTGGGTCGACGTCGCGCCGGACGAGGACGGCGTGACCGTCACCCTGCCCAACGGCGGCATGGAGCGCTTCGACGCGGTGATCTTCGGCACCGGCTTCGACGTCGACCTGATCGATCGGCCGGAGATCGCGGCCTACATGGCGCAGATCGACACCTGGGCCAACCACATCTCGGCCGACGAGGCCGAGCGCCACCCCGAGCCCGCGCGCTTTCCGTACCTGGGCGCGGGCTTCGAACTGCGCGGCGCCGATCCGGCGCATCCGCAGGCCTCGGCGCTGGCGCGCATGCGCCTCTTCAACTGGGGCGCGACCATGAGCCACGGCGCGCTGGCCGGCGACATCCCGGGCCTCGCGATCGGCGCCACGCGGCTCGCGCAAGGGATCGCGCGCGATCTCTTCGTCGAGGACGCGGACCGCCACTGGGACCGCCTGCAGGCGCACGACGAGCCCGAACTCATCGCCACGCGCTGGTACGTGCCGCCGTCCTCCGAGGAATGAAGCCGCCGGCGCTCAGGCGGGCCTCGCCTGGCGCGCCTCGATCAGCTTGACGAGCGCGAACAGCGTGCGGTTGACCGGCGTCGCCACGCCGAGTGATTCGCCCCTGCGCATCACGTAGCCGTTGAGATGGTCGATCTCGGTGCGCTTGCCGCGCGCGAGGTCCTGCGCGGTGGACGAGTACTGCGTCGGCATCGTCTGCACGAGGCCGGCGACCGCCTGCCATGCATCGCCGGGCAGCCTGACGCCGCCGGCCTGCGCGACCGCGAGGCATTCCTGCACCACGTCGCGCATCACGCCTTCCACGCCCTCGCCGGGCACCACGCGGCCGTAGGGCAGCTGCGAGATCGCCGACAGCGCGTTGTAGGCGCAGTTCAGGATCAGCTTCATCCACAGCGCGCCGATCACGTTGTCGGACACCTGCGTCGGAATGCCCGCCTCTGCGAAGGTCTTCGCGATGTCATCGCTCTGAGCGGTCGGCGCGATGACCAGCTCGCCGCGCCCGTGGTGCCTGAGGTGGCCCGGGCCGGCCATCTCGGTGGCCACGTACACCACGGTGGGCGCGACCACCTGCGACAGACGCGCCTGCAAGCGCTCGGCGTTGTCGACGCCGTTCTGCAGCGTGAGCACCACCGCGCCGGGCTCCAGGTGCGGCTTCATCTCATCGGCGGCGATTTCGGTGTCGGTGGACTTGACGCAGAAGAGGACCAGATCCGCCCCCTGCACCGCGCCGACCTCGGTGCTGGCGTCGAGCCGGACACGCTCCTTGAAGCCGAGCGTATCGAGCAGAAGCCCGTCGCGGCGGATCGCCTCGACATGCTGCGGCCTGCCGATCAGCGTCACCGGATGGCCGGCGCGCGCCAGCATGCCGCCGTAGTAGCAGCCGACCGCGCCGGCGCCCATCACTGCAATCTTCATTGAGTTTCCCTTGTCGGTTCGCGAATCTTCTCACCACGAGGTGTAGAGTTCGCAACCGCTGAGATCCACGGCCTTCAGACTGCGGCAGCACGCATCGCGGATCTCCTCCTCCATGAACCCGGATTGAGGAGACATCTTGAAGGCCGGGCGTCGCGTCCGGGCGTTGTTGCGAAAAAGCCTTCGGCAGGCGTTAATCCGATGCATCACAACAACAGTTGCACTGCATGAACGCCGCCCCGATCAGCGTCGCCGTCTCCGCCGCCTTCCTGCTCTACGCATTCTGGCGCACGCTTCCCGCGCGCACCGGTGAGCGCACGCCGCGAGCCGCCCAGCCGGCGCCGATGCGCGCCGCCCGCCGCCCACAGCATCACGCCGACATCCGCCAACTGCTGGGCCAGATGTCGGAATCGCTGCGGGCCCGACTCCAGTCCGCCGGCATGGCGCTGGAGATGATGCTCCCGAGCGACCCGCTGCCCGTGCTGCTCGACCACTCGGGCATGCAGGAGGTCTTCGCGCACATCGTCGATCTCGCGTGCCGCGCCATGCAGGCCGGCAGCACCTTGCGCGTGCTTGGCCGCGTCGAAGGCACGCATGCGGTCGTCAACTTCATGGACGCCGCGCCCGGCGCCGGCGAGCCGCGTCTGGCGCGCTGCTTCGACGCCGCGGCCAGCGCGACCGCAGCGCGGAATGACGACGGCGATGCGGCGGCGAGCGTCGCCCTGTGCACGCAGATCGTGTCCGAGCACCGGGGCCGCATCTACTCGGCGCCGTCGCCGCTGGGCAGCCTGGGCATCACCCTGCGGCTTCCGCTGCAGGACGCGATCGGGAGTGTCCATTGACCTCCGCTTTTTCTCCCACTTCGCCGTGCACAGTCGCCGTTTCGCCTCTTGCGCTCCCCGTCGCCACGAACATGGTCCCCTCGTCGATCCGCAGCCCTGGCCTGGGCCATGCCCTCGGTGCGATCGGCGCGCTCGGCCTGTTCGTCGCCACCGGCTTCGCCTGCGGCAGCGGCGCGAGCCTGACCCCTCCTTCGACCTTGGCGCCGATCATGGCCACCGGCCCTGCGAACGCCTCGACCAGCACGGCCAGCACCGAAAAGACCTGCCCCGCCAAATGACGCCTCGTGGCTGCGGGCGCGCCGTTGCGGGCCGGCTCCTCGCGGCCTGAGCTCGATCCGCCCGCCGCGCATGCCGCACAATGCGGCGCCCCCCGCATCCGCCGCCATGCCCCGCCTGACCCTCTTTAGGAAGATCTTTCTCGCTCTGGTGCTGCTGCTCGCGGCGCTGCTGGCGATCTTCACCGCCTTCTCGTGGCTCGGCCTGCAGCGCGGGCTCGGCGCCTATGTGGCGGAGATCGAGATCCGGCGCATGGACTGGTTCGCCGAACTGCTGCGCAAGCACCACGCCACGAACGGCAACTGGGACGACCTGCGCAGCAACGAGGCCGCTTGGCTGCGGCTGCCGATGAACGCTTTCGGGGTGGAGGAGCGCGATTCCGCCATCGCCGGCCCGCCCGGCGCGCCGCCAGGCCGCATCCCGCCGTGGCCGCCGCACGATTTCCGCCCGCCGTCGTGGGAGATCGGCCCGTCGGGCGGCGATCCGCCTCCGCCCCCAGGCGGGCCACCCGAACTCCTGCCGCCCCGACCCTCGTGGCCCCCGCCGCGGCACGGCATGCTGGGCGAGCTGCTGCGCAATCCCGATTCGGTCTACCGGCGGCTGGGCCTGCTCGACGCGAACGACGTCTGGGTGGTCGGCGCGAAGGTCGATCCATCGACCGCCGCGCGCCTGCCGCTGCGCGAGGGCGACCGCCTGATCGGCACGCTGGTGCTCGCGCCGCTGGAGGGGATGGAAACCGACGCCGACCGCGCCTTCGTCGCGCGCCAGTCCGGCTTCGTCATCTGGACCGGCGTGGCGGGCCTCGCGATGGCGCTGCTGCTCGCATGGCTGCTCGCGCGCCGCTGGTTCGCGCCGATCGACGCGCTGACGCAGGGCGCGCAGCGCATTGCCCAGGGCCGGCTGGACACGCGCGTGCCCGTGCGCGGGAGCGACGAGCTCGCACTGCTGGGCCGCACCTTCAACGACATGGCCGAGCGGCTCGACCACATCGAAGCATCGCGCCGCGAATGGCTGGCCGACGTCGCGCACGAGCTGCGCACGCCGCTGGCCGCGATGCGCGCCGAGATCGAGGCGCTGCAGGACGGCGTCCGCAGCTTCGACCAGAAGACCGCGCTGCGGCTGCACCGGCAGGTCATGCGGCTCGGGCAGCTGGTGGACGACCTGCGCAGCAGCATGCGCGAGCAGAGCGAGAGCTCGCCGCTCTTCGTCACGGTCTATCCGCTCTCGATCCTGAAGGAGGCGCTCGCGCTGACCCGCGAACGTTTCGCCCAGCGCATGATCTCGCTGGACGCCGCCGCGCTCGACGCGCTTGCCGGCCGGCATCCGCCGTCCGCGCGCGGCGACGCGCGCCGGCTGCACCAGGCGTTCATGAACCTGCTCGAGAACACGCTGGCCTACACCGACACCGGCGGCCGCATGCGCATCGATGCGCAAGTCGAGAGCGACGAAGGCAGGGACCGTCTCGTGCTTCGCTTCGACGACAGCCCGCCCGGCGTGCCGCCCGAGGAAATGCCGCGCCTGTTCGAGCGGCTGTTCCGCGGCGAGGCCTCGCGCAGCCGCGCGCTCGGCGGCTCGGGGCTCGGGCTCGCGATCTGCCGCGCCACCGTCGAGGCGCACGGCGGATCGATCGAAGCCGCGCCCTCGCCGCTCGGCGGATTGCGCCTCACGGTCATCCTGCCGCTGGAGAATGCGGCATGACGCGCATCCTCGTGGTCGAAGATGAAGACGACATCGCCTCGGTGCTGGTGGACTACCTGCGCCACGCAGGCTACGAGCCGGAGCGCGTCGCCGACGGCGAGGCCGCGCTCGAACGCATGGTGGCCGACCCACCCGCGCTCACGCTGCTCGACGTGATGCTGCCGCGCCTGGACGGCATGGCGGTGCTGCGCGAGGTGCGCCGGCACAACGCCAATCCGGTCATCATGCTCACCGCCCGCATCGAGGAGGTCGACCGCCTGGTCGGCCTCGAACTCGGCGCGGACGACTACGTGTGCAAGCCCTTCTCTCCGCGCGAGGTCGTGGCGCGGGTGCGCGCCGTGCTTCGCCGCAGCGCGGCGCAGGATGCGCCGGCCGCTCCCGCGGTGCGCCGCCTGGAGCTCGACGACTCGCTGTGGCGCGCCTCGCTGGATGGCGTGCCGCTCACCCTGACGCGCCTCGAGTTCCGGCTGCTGCAGGCACTCTCGCGTCAGCCGGGGCGGATCTTCTCGCGCTCCCAGTTGCTGGACCTCGCCTATGACGACGCCGCCGAAGTGACCGAGCGCGCCGTCGACAGCCACGTCAAGAACCTCAGGCGCAAGCTGGCCGCGACCGGGTCCGGGCACGACTGGATCCGCTCGGTCTACGGCGTCGGCTTCGCCTTCGAAGAACCTGCCGACTGAGCGGCGCGCGCTCGCCACTCCCAGATTCCTCCGAAGTTGCGGGCGAGCATCGGCGCCGCAACAAGAAGGAAGACCCCGTGACTCGTACCTATGGATGGAGCCTGCTCGGCCTCGCCGCCGTGCTGCAAGGATGCGTGATGCCGCCCCCGCCGCCTCCGCCACCCCCACCGCCCCATCATCACGAACACCGCCCGCCGCCGCCCGAATTCGTGCGCGCCTGCGAAGGCCAGCAGGAAGGCGCTGCGGTCCAGCTCACCGGGCGCAACGGCGAGCCGCTCACGGGCACCTGCCAGCGCGCACCGGACGGGCGGCTGGTCTTCATGCCGCCGCCACCGCCGCAACGCTGAGCGCGGCGCGCCGGCTCAGACCCAGCCGGCGCGCCTGAAGCGGTAGTAGAGAAAGCCGCAGAGCGAGACGATGAGCAGCAGCGCGACGACATAGCCGTAGCGCCATTCCAGCTCCGGCATGTTCTTGAAGTTCATGCCCCAGATGCCCGCGAACGAGGAGCACACCGCGAAGATCGCGGCCCAGGCGGCGAAGCGCTTCGCGACCTCGTTGTCCTCGATGGTCACCATCGAGAGATTCACACTGATCGCGGTGCCGATGGTGTCGCGGATCGTGTCGGTGGACGCATTGATGCGCCCGAGGTGGTCCACCACGTCACGGAAGTAGGCCTGCGAGCCCATGCAGATCTGCGGCACGCGGCCGCCGTAGAGCTTGCCCGCGCCCTCCAGCAGCGGCGCGACCGCATGCTTGAGCACGGTGAGCCGCTGCTTCAGCTCGTAGAGCCGCTTGACGTTCTCGCGCGCCTCGCCCTTGGCGAAGATGCGCTGCTCGATCGTCTCCAGCTCGACCTCGAACGCATCAATGATCGGGAAGTAGCGGTCGACCACCGCGTCCATCAGCGCATAGAAGACGAAGCCCGGGCCGTTCTTCAGCAGTTCCGGCTCGCGCTCGCAGCGTTCGCGGACCTCGGTGAAGCCATGCTCGCTGCGGTTGCGCACCGACACCACGTAGTTCTTGCCGACGAAGACGTCGATCTCGCCGATGCCGAGTGTGGGTTGCCCATCGCCTTCGGGCTCCAGCAGGTGCATCACCACGAACAGCGAATCGCCGTATGCCTCCACCTTCGGCCGCTGGTGGCCGTGCCGCGCGTCCTCGACCGCGAGCGCGTGCAGCCCGAACTCCTGCTGCACCTCGGCCAGCTCCCCGGGCGTCGCATCGTGCAGCGCCACCCACACGAAGCAGCCCGGGAGCCTGAGGTATTGACCGATGCTCGAGACCGGAATGTCGGCGAGCTTGTTGCCGTTTTCATAGACCGCGCAGTTGACGAGCATGCGATTCACCCTCGGTGGGACAAGGACGACCCATCTTGCCACGGGCCGCCTTCGGCGGCGGGCGCTCAGAGCTGGCTCATGCCGCCGTCCACGATGATTTCGCTGCCGACGATGAAGGCCGACTCCGGCGCCGCGAGGTGCAGCACGGTCGATGCGAGCTCTTCCGGCGTGCCGAAGCGGCCGAGCGGGACCTGCGCCTGGATCTGCGCGGCGGTGGCTTCCAGCGCGCCCGCGTCCAGCCCCAGCTTGCCGTAGAGCGGCGTGCGGATCGGCCCGGGGCTCACGACGTTGACCCGCGCGCCGCGTGGCAGCAACTCGGCCGACAGCGTCTTCGCCAGCGAGACGACCGCCGCCTTGCTCGCCGCATAGACCGCGCTGCTCGGCATGCCGATGTGGGCGTTGATCGAGCCGTTGATCACGATCGACGCGCCCTGCGCCAGCAGCGGCGCGAGGGCCTGGATCTGGAAGAACACGCCCTTGACGTTGATGTCGAAGGTGTCGTCCCAGAGGGCCTCGGTCACGTCCGACAGGCCCGCGAACTTCGCGATGCCGGCATTGAGGAATGCCGCGTCGAGCACGAGGCCGCGGCTCGAAATCGCGGCGGCGAGCTCCTTCGCGGCGCCGGCCGCGGCGGCATCGTTGCGCACTGCGATGGCGCGCGGGCCGAGTTCGGCTTGCGCCTTGTCGAGCGCCGCGGCGTCGCGTCCGGTGACGACGACGCGCGCGCCTTCCGCGATGAAGGCCTTGGCCGCCGCGAGCCCGATGCCGCTCGTGCCGCCGGTGACCAGGACGGTCTTGTCTTGAAAGCGTTCCATGATGTTTCTCCGTTTGGGTTGCGGTGCAATCACCGTGGAATGAATGGTCGGCTTCCGGGCGGCTTTTGACGTACCGGCTTGGCGACGGACATGTTCGAAAACATCGAACGTTCCGGCCGGACATGCCATCATCCGGCCGAACTGGCCCGAGGGACCCGAACATGCTGTCCAACGACGAACTGGCGCTGCTGGAGGCGATCCGCGAAAGCGGGAGCCTGTCGCGCGCGGCCGCCCGGCTGGGCAAGGCGCCGTCGACGGTGTCGCACGCAGCCCGCCAGCTCGAGGAGAAGTTCGATGCGCTCTTGTTCGACCGCCGGCGCTACCGTCTGCAGCTCACGCCCGCGGGACAGCTTCTCGCGCAGGAGGCCGCCCGGCTGGCGCTCGACGTCTCGCGGCTGTCGCAGCGCGTGCGGCAGGTCGCCAGCGGCTGGGAAGACCGGCTCTGGATCGTGACCGACGAGGTCATCGAATTCGAGACGCTGCTGCCGGTCATCGCCGCCTTCGATGCGCTCGACTCCGGCGTGCCGCTGCGCGTGACGCACGAAGTGCTGCGCGGCACCTGGGAAGCCCTGCGCGACGGCCGCGCCGACATGGTGGTCGGCGCCACCAACGAGCCACCGTCGCACCAGGGGCTGCGCTGGTTCGAGCTCGGCGTCATGGAATGGGTCTTCGCGGTATCGCCGCGTCATCCGCTCGCCGAGGCGAAGGAGCCGCTTCGCCGCGACACGATCGCGAGCCATCGCGCGGTCGTCGTCGCCGACACCTCGCGCGGCACCGCCGGCAGCGCGTACGGCGTCCAGGGCGGGCAGGCCACGCTGGCGGTACCGACGATGCACGCGAAGATGCTGGCCCAGCGCGAGGGGCTCGGCGTCGGCTGGCTGCCGCGGCAACGCGCCGCTTCGCTGATCGCGCGCGGCGAGCTGGTGGAGAAGAAGACCGCCAATCCGCGCGAGCCGAACACGCTCTACGTGGCGTGGCGCGGCGAGCAGGAAGGCCAGGAAGGCCGCGCGCTCCAGTGGTGGCTCGACCAGCTCAGGCAGCCCCGGCTCGCGAAGCGGCTGGTGCAGGGGCTGGACCTGTTCGCCCGCTGACGCGCGCCCTCAGGGCTTCGATGCGTCCTGCTTGCGCTGCATGGTCTGCAGCCAGGGGCCGATGACGTCCACCGGCAGCGGGAACACGATGGTCGAGTTCTTGTCGGCCGCGATCACGGTGAGCGTCTCGAGATAGCGCAGCTGCAGCGCCTGCGGATGCCGCCCCAGGATCTCGGCCGCCTCCGCGAGCTTGACGGAGGCCTGCAACTCGCCTTCGGCATGGATCACCTTGGCGCGCCGCTCGCGCTCGGCTTCCGCCTGCCGCGCGATCGCGCGCACCATGGTCTCGTTGAGGTCCACGTGCTTGATCTCGACGTTGGTGACCTTGATGCCCCACTGGAAGGTCTGGGCTTCCAATGTCTTCTGGATGTCGAGGTTGAGCCGCTCGCGCTCCGCCAGCAGGCCGTCGAGGTCGTGCTTGCCGAGCACCGCACGCAGCGTGGTCTGCGCGAGCTGGCTGGTGGCCTCGAAGTACTTCTCGACCTGGATGATCGCCTTCTCGGGATCGACCACGCGGAAGTACAGCACCGCGTTCACCTTCACCGAGACGTTGTCGCGCGTGATGAGGTCCTGGCTCGGGATGTCGAGCACCATCACGCGCAGCCCCACGCGCACCATCTGCTGGATGCCGGGGATGAGGATCACGAGCCCCGGCCCCTTGACCTTCCAGAAGCGGCCGAGCTGGAACACCACCCCGCGCTCGTACTCGCGCAGGATGCGCAGCGCTGCGGCGGCGATCATCGCCAGCAGCACCACGAGGAAGGCGATGAGCACGAGGCTGAAGTTGATGAACATGATGAGCCTCGTTTCAGGCCCCGGCGGGGCTTTGCTGGCCTTCCTCGTCGGTCACCTGGAGCGCGAGGCCCTGGACCTGGGTGACGCGGATGCGCCGTCCGGGGCGCAGGGCTTCGGAGCCGCGCACCTTCCAGTAGTCGCCCTGGATCTGCGCCCAGCCTTCGCCATTGGCGAACTCGACCAGCTCGCCGGTCGCGCCGACCAGCGTCGAGACACCGACCGCCAGCGGCCGTCGTCGCGACTTCGCCGCGATGCCGCCGACGACGAGGATGAAAGCGGCCGAGCCCAGCGCCAGCAGCCCGATCAGCCACAGCGGCACGCCGAAGCCCGGCGCCTCGTTGTCGATCAAGAGCACCGCCCCGATGCAGAAGGCCACGACGCCGCCGACGCCGAGAACGCCGAAGGTCGGCAGGAAGGCCTCGGCGATCAGGAATGCCACGCCGAGGAAGATCAGCCCCAGCCCCGCGTAGTTGACCGGCAGCATCTGCAGCCCGAAGAGCGCCAGCATGAGGCTGATCGCACCCGCCACGCCGGGCAGCACGAAGCCGGGGTTGGAGAATTCGAACAAGAGGCCGTAGACGCCGATCATGAGCAGGATCAGCGCCAGGCTGGGCTCGGTGATCACCGACAGCAGCCGGGTGCGCCAGTCCGCATCGACGACCAGCAGCTCGGCACGCTGCGTGGCGAGCTTCACCTTGCCGTTGATGGTGCGCACCTCGCGTCCGTCGGCCTGCTGGAGCAGGTCGGACACATCGCGCGCGACGAAGTCGACGACGTTCTTCTCCTTGGCTTCCTGCGCCGACAGGCTCACCGATTCGCGCACCGCCTTTTCCCCCCACTCCGCATTGCGTTCGCGCAGCTGCGCCAGGCTGCGGATGTAGGCCGAGGCATCGGCGAGGCGCTTGGCCGTCATCGCGTCGCCTTCGGGCTCGCCCTTGGATGGAGACTCCGGCTTGGCGGTGGGCGCGGCCGGATTCGGCATGCCGATCGCCACCGGCGTCGCCGCACCGAGATTGGAGGCCGGCGCCATGGCCGCGATGTGGCTCGCGTAGAGGATGTAGGTGCCGGCACTCGCGGCGCGCGCGCCGTTGGGTGCGACGAAGCTCGCCACCGGCACCGGCGAGGCGAGGATGTCCTTGATGATGCTGCGCATGGAGGCGTCGAGCCCGCCCGGGGTGTCGATCTGGATCACCACGAGGCGCGCGTTTTCCTTTGCCGCCTGCTTGAGTCCGCGCCGGATGTAGTCGACCGACGCGGGGCCGATGGCGCCTTCGAGCTCCATCAGCACCACGGTTCCGGGCTTCGCGGCGGCGGGCGTCGCGGCAGGCGGCGGCTCGGGCGTGGCGGCGGGCGGCGCGTCGGGCACGGCTTGGGCATGGGCCGCTCCTGCCGCACAGGCGGAGAGGACCAGTCCTGTCAACCATGCTCTGGCGGACCTCATCGTTTCATTCTAGGGAGCGGCAGGCGCGCTGTCACATCGCGGCGCAGCAGAGCCTGCCGCCGGTAGGGGGTGCCCGAGCCACACGCAGTGGGCGAGGCTGGGGGCGAGCTCAGTCCATGCTGATGTTGGCGGTCCTGGCGACCTCGGCCCATTTCACGCGGTTGGCGTGGACCGTGTGCTTGAACTGGGCCGGCGACTCGATGCGGATCGTGTTGCCCTGGCTCTCGAACTTCTCGCGGATCTCCGGCTCCTCGAGCACGGACTGGATCGCCGCGTTGAGCTTGTCGACGATGCGCGCATCGGTGCCCTTGGGCGCGAACACGCCGAACCAGATCGAGCTGTCGAAGCCCTGGGTGCCCGGCAGGCCGCTCGACGCGATGGTCGGCACTTCCCTGACCGCCGCCACCGGCTTGGCGGTCGTCACGCCCAGCAGGCGCACCTTGCCCGCCTTGTACTGCGGCAGCACGGTCTGGACCTGGTTCATGATGCAGCAGGTCTCGCCGCGCACGACCGAGGTGATCGCCTCCGGGCCGCCCTTGTAGGGCACATGCACCATGTCGAGCCCGAGCCGCGAGTTGAACTCGGCGAAGGCCATGTGCGTGCCGGCACCGTTGCCGGTCGAGGCGTAGTTGTACTTGCCGGGGTTCGCCTTGACCACGTCGACGAATTCCCTGAGCGTCTTCACGTTGATCACGTCGGGGTTGATCGTGAGCACGTTCGAGACGTCGAGCACCGGCGCGACCGGCACGAAGTCGGCTTCGACGTCGAAGGGCAGCTTCTTGTAGAGCGCCGCATTGCTGCCGTGCGTGGCCGCGGTGCCGAAGGCGAAGGTGTAGCCGTCGGGCCTGGCGCGCGCGACATACTCGCTCGCGATGTTGCCGGCCGCGCCGGAGCGGTAGTCGATCACCACCGGCTGGCCGAGCTTGCGCTGCAGCGGCTCCTGGATCGTGCGCGCCACCACGTCGACGCCCGAGCCCGCCGGGAAGCCCATGATCAGCATGATCGGCTGGTGCGGCCAGTCGGGCTGGGCGAAGGCGGCGGGCGCCGCCGAGGAAAGCGCCAGCGCGGCGATCGCGAGGAAGCGGCGGGTGCGGCCGCAAGAGGTATCGGTCATGGACGGTCTTTCGATCGGGCGGTGGATCGGGCGGATGAACAGCCAGCGGGAGATTGTGGCGCCTCGCTCATCACCGGCCGGGCAGAAGCTTATGCCCCGAAACCCGCCCCGGGGCGCGGCGGCAGGCTTCTCCCGATAATCCTCGGGAATCATGGTCCGTCCCACCCAACTGCTCCATCCCCAGCGCGAACCGGCACGCCCGCATCCCGCTGCCACCGTGCTCCTGCTGCGCGACACGCCCGAGGGCGTCGAGGTGCTCATGACCCGCCGATCGGCGAGCGCCAGCTTCGCGCCCGGCGCCTACGTCTTCCCGGGCGGGCGCATCGACGAGGGTGACGCCACCGCGCGCCCGATCGCCACCCGACGCGACACGCAGAGTGACGCGCAGCTCACGCAGGCGATCGCCGCGATCCGCGAGAGCTTCGAGGAACTGGGCGTGCTGCTGGCCCGCCACCCGGACGGCCGGCCGGTCGGCGCCGACGAATTCGCCACCATGGACCGCAGCACCGCCGCCACCACCGTCGCGTTCGCGAAGCAGTGCGCGCAGCGCGGCCTGCTGCTTTGCACCGACCAGGTCTACACCCTCGCGCACTGGACCACCGACCGCGATCTTCCCAAGCGCTTCGACGTGCCCTTCCTCGTGGCGCGCATGCCCGAAGGGCAGACGCCGAGCGCCGACGAGGCCGAGCAGTTCGAGCCCTGCTGGGTGCGCCCCGCCGACGCGCTGGCGCGGCACAAGGCCGGCAGCTTCTTCATGATCTTCCCGACCCTGCGCACGCTGGAGCGGCTCGCCGCCTACGAGACGGTGGATGCGGTGCTCGATGCCTGCGCGACCCGCGAAAGCGGCGAGGGACCGCTGTGGACCAGTTGCCCGCGCGCCGGCCTGCTGCGCGGCGAGGAGGCGCGCTACATGGAGCACGAATCGGCCTTCGGCGAACTCGCACTGGTCAGCCCCGACGGCCAGCTCGTGCACACGCTCGACTGGCAAAGCGAGAAGCCGGTGCCGCTGCTGAAGAACGTGCAGCGCCTCACCGCGTCCAATCCCGGCCCGATGACCGGCCCCGGCACCAACAGCTACATCGTGGGCGATGCCTCCACCGGCTACCTCGTGATCGACCCGGGCCCGGACGACGCCGCGCACATCGAGCGCCTGTGGCGCGCGACGGGCGGCGACATCCGCGTGATCGTCTGCACCCATTCGCATGCCGATCATTCGCCGGCTGCCGCGCCGCTGCAGCAGCTGTGCAAGACGCCGCCGCCGATCCTCGGATTGGCATCCGCGTCCACCGCGCGATCGTCCGCGCGCTTCACGCCCGATCGCGAACTGGCGGACGGCGAGCGCATCGTGCTCGGCGCCGGCGCGCACACGCACACCCTGCGCGCGGTCCACACGCCGGGCCACGCGGCCAACCATCTGTGCCTCGTGCTGGAGGAAGACGGCCTGCTTTTCTCCGGCGACCATGTGCTCAACGGCAGCACCACCGTCATCGATCCGCCGGACGGCAACATGAACGCCTATCTCGGCTCGCTCGACAAGCTCGACGCAACTTGCGAGCAGGGCGGCGTCGACTTCATCCTGCCCGCGCACGGCTACGTGCTCGGCAATGCGCGCGCGGCGCTCGCCCACCTGAAGGCACACCGCCTGAAGCGCGAAGCCAAGATCGCCGCCGCGATGCGCAAGCTGCCTCAAGGGACACCGGAAGACTGGCTGCCGCTCGCCTACGACGACGTGCCGCAGCGCATGTGGCCGGTGGCCGCCCGCTCGCTGGCGGCGCATGTCGAGCGCATCCGGCAGAGCTCGAGAGGCATGAGGTCCACACAGTGACCGATGCGCAAGAAGGCATCCGCCTCGCCAAGCGCGTGGCCGCGCTCGCCGGCTGCTCGCGGCGAGAGGCCGAGCTCTTGATCGAGAACGGCGCGGTCCGGATCGACGGCGAGCCTGCCCTGCTGCCGCAGACGCGCGTGCTGCCGGAGCAGCGTGTCGAGATCGAACCCGGTGCGCGCCCCGAGCCGGTGGTGCCGGTCAGCCTGCTGCTGCACAAGCCGGCCGGCACGCCGACCGACAACGCACACCGGCTGCTGGTGCCCGCCAACCATCACGCCCCCGAGCGCGCCGGCCTGCGCTTCCTGCCGCGCCATGTCGCCGGGCAGCGCTGCATGACCGCGCTGGAAACCGGCGCCAGCGGCCTGGTCGTCTTCACGCAGGAATGGCGCGTCGAGCGCCGGCTGCACGAGGATGCCGCGATCCTCGAGCACGAATTCATGGTGGACGTGGAAGGCGCCGTCGGTCCCGAAACCCTGCTGCGCTTCGACCGCACGCCGGCGCGCGTGAGCGTCAGCCAGCGCGGCGAAGGCCACACCGGCCTGCGCTTCGCGATCAAGGGCCCGCAGCCCGGGCAGATCGCCAACCTGTGCACCCAGGCCGGCCTGCGCATCCAGTCGATGAAGCGCATCCGCATCGGCCGCATCCCGCTGGCGGGCCTGCTGGCGGGCCAGTGGCGCTACCTGCTGCCGAGCGAGAAATTCTGAGAGGCCGCAAGGCCACCTGACAGGATTGTCATTTTCCTGTCAGGCTGGCGTGCCGCAGCGCGGCCTAGAGTGGCCGCATGCGAATCCTCTGTCTGGCCCTGGCCGCATCACTGACGGCTTGCGCTGTCGGACCCGATTACCGGCGCCCCTCGTTGCCGGAGGGCGTCTCGGCGCCCGCATTCAAGGAAGGCGATGACTACTGGAAGGCGGCAGCGCCCGGCAGCGTCGATGCCGGCCAGCCGTGGTGGACGGCCTTCGGCGACAGCCGCCTCAATGACCTGGTGGATGAGGCCAATCGCGCCAACCAGGACGTCCGGGCGGCCGAGGCGCAGTATCGGGAAGCACAAGCGCTGGTGCAGAACGCACGCTCGGCGCTGTTCCCGACACTGCAGGCCAATGCCACGGTGAGTCGGGGGCAGAGCCAGACGGTGCTCGGCCCGAAGCTCGGCGACTCGCATGCGTGGTCGCTGCAGGCCGCCTGGGAGGCCGACCTCTGGGGTCGCGCGCGGCGCGGGATCGAAGGCGCGAGCGACAGCGCCCAGGCGAGCGAGGCCGATCTGGCCGCCGCGCGACTGGCGATCCAGGCGGAAGTCGTCAGCGACTACATCCTGCTGCGCGTGGCCGATACCCAGCAGCAGCTCTATGCGCGCACCGTCGAGGCCTACCAGAAGTCGCTGCAGATCACGCAGAGCCAGTACCGCGTCGGCGTCGCCACGCGCGCCGATGTGGAGCTCGCCAACACGACACTGCAATCGACGCAGGCGCAAGCGATCGATATCGAGATCGCGCGCCGGCAGGCCGAGCATGCGATCGCCGTGCTGATGGGGCGGACGCCGGCCGGCTTCTCGATTGCGCCGGACCGCTTCGCGCTCACGCTGCCGCAGGTGCCAGCCATGGTGCCGTCGGAGCTGCTGGAGCGCCGGCCCGACATTTCCGCGGCCGAGCGCCGTGTCGCCTCGGCCAATGCGGGCATCGGCGTTGCGCAGGCCGCGCGCTATCCGACGCTCGCGCTCACGGCGGCGGGCGGCTACGGCGGCTCGGGCTTCGGGCCCTGGTTCTCGACGCCCGACCGGGTCTGGGCGCTCGGCGCCGCGCTCGCGGCCACGATCTTCGACGGCGGCCTGCGCGCCTCGCAGGTCGAGCAGGCGCGCGCCGTCTTCGATGCCTCCGCCGCGACGTACCGCAAGACCGTGCTCGCCGGCTTCCAGGAAGTCGAGGACAACCTCGCCGCGCTGAGCCTGCTCGCGCAGGAGCGCGGCGTGCAGGAAGGCGCGGTGCGCTCCGCGCGCAATGCCGAGCGCGTCACGCTGAGCCAGTACCGCGCCGGCACCGCGCCCTATCTTGCGGTCATCACCGCGCAGGCGCTCGCGTTGAACAACGAACGCACGGCGCTCCAGTTGCAGGGCCGCCAATACGCCGCCAGCGTGGCGCTCACCAAGGCCGTCGGCGGCGGCTGGGACGCGAGCCAGCTCCAGGCCCGCTCCGGCGCGAGCCCGATGGCCACATCCGCCGCCGCTTCCGGACCGGTGGCTTCGACCAACGAATGAACGACATGGATACCCCCACACCCCAAGCTCACCCGCGCCGACGCTGGTGGATCGCCGGCGCGATCGCGCTGCTGGCCGTGCTGATCATCGCCACGGGCGCATGGCGCAAGTCGGCGCATACCGCGCCGACGGCGGGACCGCCGCCGGTGCCCGCGAGCACGGCCCGGGTCGCGAGCGAAACCGTGCCGATCGCGCGCACCGGCGTGGGTACGGTGATGACGGTCGCTTCGGTCACCGTGCGCACGCGCATCGACGGCCAGCTCGACGGCGTGGAATTCAAGGAAGGGCAGGACGTGAAGGCCGGCCAGGTGCTCGCGCGCATCGATCCGCGCAGCTTCCAGGCGCAGCTCGAGCAGAGCCTGGCGCAGAAGTCCAAGGACGAAGCCCAGCTCGCCAACGCCCGCGCCGACCTGCAGCGCTACGGCGAGCTGATCAAGGAAGACGCGACCACGCAGCAGACGCTGGACACGCAGCGCGCGCTGGTCAACCAGCTGCAGGCGGCGGTCAAGAGCGACGACGCGCAGATCCATCTGGCGCAGGTGCAGCTCGGCTACACCACCATCACCGCGCCGCTCAGCGGCCGCGTGGGCGCGCGGCTGGTCGATCCGGGCAACATCGTGCACGCGGCCGATGCCAACGGGCTCCTGGTCATCAACCAGATCGATCCGATCGCGGTGCAGTTCACCCTGCCCGAAAGCAGCTTCCAGGCCGTGAACCGTGCGCTCAACACCCAGCACGCGCCGCTGCCCGTCGAGGCCATCGACCGCGAAACGCACGAGGTGCTCGCGACCGGCAAGCTGGTGCTCTTGAACAACCAGATCGACACCGCGACCGGCACCATCTCGATGAAGGCGCAGTTCGCGAACGCCGAGCACAAGCTCTGGCCCGGCCAGTCGATCGATGCACGGCTGGTGCTGGGCGAGCGCGCCGATGCGCTCACCGTGCCTTCGGCCGTGGTGCAGCGCAGCCAGGACGGCTTCTTCGCCTACGTGGTCGGCCCCGACGACAAGGTGCGCGTGCAGCCGATCGAGGTGGCCGACACGGTCGGCGGGAAGTCGGTGATCGCCAAGGGTCTCGCCGTGGGTGACCGCGTCGTGACCGACGGCCAGTACCGCCTGACGCCGGGCGCACGCATCGTCGAACGGCAGCAGGGCGGCAGCATCGGCGGCGGGGCCGAGGTGGCCGAGGCCGGGGAAGTGAAGCGATGAGCATCTCCGCCGCCTTCATCAAGCGACCGATCGGCACTTCGCTGCTCGCGGCAGCGCTGCTGCTGATCGGCCTCGTCGCCTGGCCGCTGCTGCCGGTGGCGCCGCTGCCGCAGGTCGATTTCCCGACGATCCAGGTCACGGGCCGCTTGCCGGGCGCGAGTCCGGAGACCATGGCCGCCAGCGTCGCGCAACCGCTGGAGCGCCAGTTCTCGCTGATCCAGGGGCTTTCGCAGATGACCTCGACCAGCTCGCTCGGGCTCTCGCAGATCACCCTGCAGTTCGACCTCGACCGCAGCATCGACGCCGCCGCGCTCGACGTGCAGAGCGCCATCAACGCGGCCGGCGGCCAGCTGCCGCAGAACCTGCCGAGCCCGCCGAGCTTCCGCAAGATCAACCCGGCCGACACCTCGGTGCTGGTGCTCGGCGTGCAGTCCAGGGTGCTGCCGCTGATCCAGGTCAACGACTATGCGGACAACGTGCTGGCGCAGCAGATCTCGCGCATCCAGGGCGTGGGGCTGGTCAACATCTTCGGCGTGCAGAAGCCGGCGGTGCGCATCCAGATCGATCCGGCCAAGCTCAAGGCGGTCGGCCTGAGCCTGGAGGAGGTGCGCGGCGTGATCGCCAGCACCACCGTGAGCCAGCCGACCGGCACCATCGACGGCGAGCGGCAGGCGTTCAACGTCTACACCAACGATCAGCTGCTGAAGGCCGCGCCGTGGAACGACATGGTGCTGGCCTGGCGCAACGGCGCGCCGATCCGCGTGCGCGACGTCGGCGTGGCGGTGGACGGCCCCGAGAACGCCAAGGTCGCCGCCTGGGGCTACGCCGGCAAGGCGGCGAGCGAGGGCAGCGACATCGCCGACGGCCGCGCGATCATGCTCGCGATCACCAAGCAGCCCGGCGCCAACGTGATCGAGACGGTGGATCGCATCCAGGCCGCGCTGCCCAAGCTCAAGGCGGCGATCCCGCCGAGCGTGACGGTCAACACGCTGATCGACCGCACGCAGACCATCCGCGCCTCGGTCAAGGACGTGGAGTTCACGCTGCTGCTGTCGATCGCACTCGTGGTGGCGGTGATCTTCGTCTTCCTGCGCAACCTCACCGTGACGATCATCCCGAGCGTGACGGTGCCGCTCGCGCTGCTGGGCACGGCGGCCGTGATGTACGTGGTGGGCTACAGCCTCGACAACCTCTCGCTGATGGCGCTCACGATCGCGGTCGGCTTCGTGGTGGACGACGCGATCGTGATGCTGGAGAACATCTACCGCCACGTCGAGGCGGGCATGCCGCCGATGGAGGCGGCGCTCAAGGGCGCGGGCGAGATCGGCTTCACCATCGTCTCGATCTCGGTGTCGCTGGTGGCGGTGTTCATTCCGCTGCTGCTGATGGGCGGCATCGTCGGGCGGCTGTTCCGCGAGTTCGCGGTGACGGTGACGCTGACGATCGTGGTGTCGGTGCTGATCTCGCTCACGCTCACGCCGATGCTGTGCGCGCGCTTTCTCAAGCCGCACACGGCGAACGAGAAGCATGGGCGGCTCTACCAGTGGTTCGAGAACGGCTTCGACGCGATGCTCGCCGGCTACAAGCGCGGCCTCACGGTGGTGCTCAGGCATCCGTTCATCACGCTGATGAGCTTCATCGCCACGGTGGCGGCGACGGTCGCGCTCTTCATCGTGATCCCCAAGGGCTTCTTCCCGCAGCAGGACACGGGCTTCATCTTCGGCTCGGCCGACGCCGCGCAGGATTCTTCCTCGCAGGCGATGCATGACCGCATGCTCAAGCTCGCCGACATCATCCGCGAGGATCCGGACATCGCCAGCTTCGGCCTGCAGGCCGGCGCGAGCACCTTCAACTCGGGCAACTTCTTCATCGGCCTTCGGCCCAAGGACGAAGGCCGCACCGCCAGCGCCGACGAGATCATCGCGCGGCTGCGGCCCAAGCTGGCGCCGGTGCAGGGCATCACGCTCTACATGCAGGCGGGGCAGGACATCAACGTCGGCGGCCGGCTCTCGCGCACGCAGTACCAGTACACGCTGACCGACTCGAACCTGGGCGAGCTCAACCAGTGGGCGCCGAAGCTGCTGGCGCGGCTGCGGGAGTTGCCGCAGCTCACCGACGTGACCTCCGACCAGCAGAACGCCGCGCCGACCGCGATGGTGACCATCGACCGCCAGCGCGCCTCCAGCTACGGCATCACGCCGGCGATGGTCGACGCCACGATCTACGACGCGGTCGGCCAGCGCCAGGTGGCGCAGTACTTCACGCAGCTCAACAGCTACAACGTGGTGCTGGAGGTCACGCCCGAACTGCAGCGCGACCCGTCGCTGTTCGATCACCTCTACCTGACCTCGCCGATCAACGGCCAGCAGGTGCCGCTGTCGACCTTCGTCAAGCTCGACACCAGCAGGACCGGCTACCTCTCGATCAGCCACCAGGGCCAGTTCCCGGCGGTGACGATCTCGTTCAACCTCAGGCCCGGCGTCTCGCTCGGGCAGGCGGTCGACGCGATCAACGCCGCGCAGGCGCGGATGGGCGTGCCGGCCACGCTGAGCGGCACCTTCCAGGGCACCGCGCAGGCCTTCGGCGATTCGCTGCGCACGCAGCCCTACCTGATCCTGGCGGCGCTGGTGTCGGTGTACATCGTGCTGGGGCTGCTGTACGAGAGCTACATCCATCCGCTGACGATCCTGTCGACCCTGCCGTCGGCCGGCGTGGGCGCATTGCTGATCCTGATGGCCGGCGGGTACGATCTGAGCGTGATTGCGCTGATCGGGATCATCCTTTTGATCGGCATCGTGAAGAAGAACGGCATCATGATGGTCGACTTCGCCCTGCACGCCGAGCGCGACAAGGGCATGTCGCCCCGTGATGCCATCTTCGAGGCCTGCCTGCTGCGCTTCCGGCCGATCATGATGACCACCATGTGCGCGCTCCTGAGCGGCCTGCCGCTGATGCTCGGCCACGGATCGGGCTCGGAGCTGCGCCGGCCGCTGGGCTACGCGATGGTGGGCGGGCTGATCCTGTCGCAGATGCTGACGCTGTTCACCACGCCGGTCATCTACCTGTACCTCGACCGCGCGCATCACTGGTACGTGCGCCGCAAGGCGGCCCGCCGGCAGCGCGGGCGGCCCGAGGCGACCGCGGGAGCCATCGCCGAATGAAAGTGCTGATCGTCGAGGACGAGCGCAAGACGGCCGACTACCTCTGCCAGGGATTGACCGAGCAGGGCTGCACCGTCGATGTCGCCTTCGACGGCATCGACGGCCAGCACATGGCGCTGCACTACGACTTCGACGTCATCGTGCTCGACGTGATGCTGCCCGGGCTCGACGGCTTCTCGATCCTGAAGTCGCTGCGGAGCGTGAAGAACACGCCGGTCATCATGCTCACTGCGCGGGACGGCGTCGCCGACCGGGTGCGCGGCCTGCAGGACGGCGCCGACGACTACCTGGTCAAGCCCTTCTCGTTCCTCGAACTGCTCGCGCGGCTGCAGGCGCTCACGCGGCGCGGGCGCAGCCACGAATCCACCCTGCTGCGGGTGGGCGACCTGCGCGTGGACCTCATCAGCCGCAAGGCCTGGCGGCAGGACCAGCGCATCGACCTCACGGCCAAGGAATTCGCGCTGCTCGCGGTGCTCGCGCGGCGGCAGGGCGAGATCCTCTCCAAGACCGTGATCGCCGAACTGGTCTGGGACATGAATTTCGACAGCAACACCAACGTGGTCGAAGTCGCGATCAAGCGCCTGCGCGCCAAGATCGATGCATCCTTCGACCGCAGCCTGCTGCACACCATCCGGGGCATGGGCTACGTCCTGGAGGACCGCAGCGGCTCGGAGCCGGAATGAGGAACTCGATCGCCACCCGGCTGGCCCTGATGTTCGCCGCCGCCGCGCTGGCGGGCTTCGCGCTGCTCGGTTTCGCGCTGCACCAGGTGCTGGCCGGCGAGCTCGCGCGGCACCAGCAGGCGCAGATCGATGCGCGGCTGGAGGACATCTCGTACATGCTCCAGCACGGCCGCGCGCCGAACCTCGGCGAACGCATCCGCGACAAGCTCGACACCCTCGGCGCCGCCGACCCGCGCACCCGCACCTGGATGTGGAGCGAGGACCCGGCCTACCGTTTCGGCGAAGAGGCGGCCGACATGGTCGCGGCCATCGATGCCGGCCGCGACACCGTGGAGGTGCGCAGGCCGGGCTCCGCGCAGGCCCGCCGCATGCGCGTGCGCGGCCAGACATTGCCAGCTACCCAGGCGCGGCCACCGGTGCACTTCGTGGCCGGCGTCGATGCGCAGCCGTTCCGCGACACCTTGCACAGGTTCGAGGCGGCGCTGCTGGTGTTGACGCTGGCCGGTACGGCGGCCGCCGCGGCGCTGGGGTACTGGATCGCGCGCATCGGCCTCGGGCCGGTGGGGCGCCTGTCGGAAGACGCGC
Source organism: Variovorax sp. HW608 (assembly GCF_900090195.1). Taxonomy (NCBI): domain Bacteria; kingdom Pseudomonadati; phylum Pseudomonadota; class Betaproteobacteria; order Burkholderiales; family Comamonadaceae; genus Variovorax; species Variovorax sp. HW608. The sequence continues at coordinate 4,086,519 of NZ_LT607803.1, read as the reverse complement.
AGCGCATCGGCCCCGACAACCGCGCGCAGCGCCTGCAACTGCCCGCGCTGCCGCGCGAGCTGGCGCGACTCGGCGTCTCGTTCAATGCCGCCTTGGACCGGCTCGATGCCGCCTACGCGCAGCTCGCCACCTTCAGCGACGACGTGGCGCACGAACTGCGGACCCCGCTCGCGAACCTGATCGGCCAGACGCAGGTGGCGCTCGCGCGCGATCGCAACGCGGCCGAACTGCGCGAGGTGCTGCAATCCAACCTCGAGGAACTGGAGCGGCTGCGCGCGATCGTCGCCGACATGCTGTTCCTCGCGCGTGCCGAGCAGGGCGTGCGCGCGCGGGGACTGGTCGCCTCGTCGATCGCGCAGGAGGTCGGCAAGACGGTCGAGTTCCTCGACCTGCTGCTCGACGAGGCCGGCATGACGGTGCAGGTCGAGGGCGATGCGGTGGCGCCGATCGAGACCTCGCTGTTCCGCCGCGCTCTGACCAACCTGCTGCAGAACGCGATCCAGCACTCGCGGCCCGGCGCGCAGGTGCAGGTGCGGATCGGCAGCCACGGACGCTCGGCCGAGGTGAGCTTCTCGAACCCGAGCGCGCCGATCGCGCCCGATCAGCTCGCGCGGCTCTTCGACCGCTTCTACCGCGTCGACACCTCGCGCCGCAACAGCGGCGAGAACCACGGGCTGGGCCTGTCGATCGTCAAGGCGGTGGCGGTGATGCACCACGGCACGGTGTTCGCGCGCTCCGGCGACGGGATCACGACCGTTGGCTTCAGCGTCGCGCTGGAAGGCCGGAACCCGTCGCACGGGGCGGCGATGTGAAAAGTGTGAAGCCCGCCTGTAAGCCGGATTCTGTGCATCGGCGCTCTTGCGAGACGCCGACGTGACCGCCATTACTCTGGGCCGTTCGTCGCCGAACGGCTCGGTGCCACCTACCCGCCAGCTCTGCGGATCCACATCAACGCTGGCCTACTTGGTGTTGCTGCGCGCAGAGATTGCCCGTTTCACCCGGCCGGGGTTGCCCCCGGCCGACTCGTCTCTGTTGCTCTGATCCTCACCTCGCGGTGGAGAGCCGTTAGCTCCTGCGCTGTCCTGTGCAGTCCGGACGTTCCTCCAGTGCGCTCTTTCGAGACATGCACCAGCGGCGGTCCGGCGTGCTTCACGCGGGGATTATCGCCACAATGGCGCTCCCGTTCATTCATCAGGCCATCCCGGCACGCGAGCAAGGACCCATGAAAGCAGAGAACATCCTCCAAACCATCGGCAACACGCCGCACATCCGCATCCAGCGCCTGTTCGGCCATGCGACCCAAGAGGTCTGGATCAAATCCGAGCGCGCCAATCCGGGCGGATCGATCAAGGACCGCATCGCGCTGTCGATGGTCGAGGATGCCGAGCGCTCCGGCAAGCTACGGCCCGGCGGCACGATCGTCGAGCCGACCTCGGGCAACACCGGCATCGGCCTGGCGATGGTCGCGGCGGTCAAGGGCTACAAGCTGATCCTCGTGATGCCCGACAGCATGTCGCTCGAACGCCGCCGGCTCATGCTGGCCTACGGCGCGACCTTCGATCTCACGCCGCGCGAGAAAGGCATGAAGGGCTCCATCGCCCGCGCCGAGGAAATCGTCGCCGGCACGCCCGGCGCCTGGATGCCGCAGCAGTTCGACAACCCGGCCAACGTGGCGGTGCACGAGCGCACCACGGCCGAGGAGATCGCGGCCGATTTTCCCCAGGGCGTCGACGTGCTGATCACCGGCGTGGGCACCGGCGGCCACATCACCGGCTGCGCACGGATCCTCAAGAAGAAGTGGCCCAAGCTCAAGGTCTTCGCGGTCGAGCCGGTGGCCTCGCCCGTGATCTCCGGCGGCCAGCCGTCGCCGCATCCGATCCAGGGCATCGGCGCGGGCTTCATCCCGAAGAACCTCGACACCTCGCTGCTCGACGGCGTGATCCAGGTCGATGCCGAGCCGGCGCGCGAGATGGCGCGGCGCTGCGCGCGCGAGGAAGGCATCCTCGTGGGTATTTCATCCGGCGCCACGCTGACCGCCATCGGCCAGAAGCTGCCCTCGCTGCCGCGCGATGCGGTGGTGCTCGGCTTCAACTACGACACCGGCGAGCGCTACCTGTCCGTCGACGGATTCCTGCCGACGTAGAAGGCGGGCCCTTATGATTCGCGCCTTGCCTGATAACTACAGGCCTCCAGCGACGCATGAAACTGGCGCAACCCAGGCCAGGGCACCCGCGCACCCGGCTTTGCCGGGCCGCCGGGTGCGCCCCCGGAGAGGGGGTGTCAGAGCCACACGAAGTGGGCGAGGCTGGGGGTGAGTTCATATGCTGCGAATCTCCGAAATCAAACTGCCGCTCGACCATGACCAGGCGGCCCTCCCCCACGCCGTCGACACCCTGCTGGGCACACCGCCCGGCGCGGTGACCGCGATCAAGGTCTACAAGCGCAGCTTCGATGCGCGCAAGGTGCAACTGCTGCAGGCCTACATCCTCGATGTGAGCCTCGCGGACCCGGCGCTCGAAGCGCAGCTCCTCGCCCGGTTCGCCGAGAACCCGCGCGTCTCGGCCACACCCGACATGGCCTGGCACGCGCCCGCCAGGGCACCTGCGAACCTCCCGTTGCGACCGGTGGTGGTCGGCTTCGGCCCCTGCGGCATCTTCGCCGCGCTCGCGCTCGCGCAGATGGGCTTCAAGCCCATCGTGCTGGAGCGCGGCAAGACGGTGCGCGAGCGCACCAAGGACACCTGGGGCCTGTGGCGCAAGAGCGTGCTGAACCCGGAGTCGAACGTGCAGTTCGGCGAAGGCGGCGCCGGCACTTTTTCCGACGGCAAGCTCTACAGCCAGATCAAGGACCCGCGCTTCCTCGGCCGCAAGGTGATGGAGGAGTTCGTCAAGGCCGGCGCGCCGGAGGAGATCCTCTACGTCGCGCATCCGCACATCGGCACCTTCAAGCTGGTGAAGGTGGTCGAGGGCATCCGCGAGGAGATCATCGCCCTCGGCGGCGAGATCCGCTTCGAGCAGCGCGTGACCGACGTGCTGATCGAGGACGGCCCGGACGGCCGGCACCTGCGCGGCCTGAGGGTGCTCGACCAGCGCAGCGGCGAGACCAGCGAGCTGCGCGCCGACCATGTCGTGATGGCGCTCGGCCACAGCTCGCGCGACACCTTCGCGATGCTGCACGAGCGCGGCGTGCAGATCGAGGCCAAGCCCTTCTCGATCGGCTTTCGCGTGGAGCATCCGCAGGGCCTGATCGACCGCGCCCGCTGGGGCCGGCACGCCGGACATCCGCTGCTCGGCGCGGCGGACTACAAGCTGGTGCATCACGCGAGCAACGGGCGCTCGGTGTACAGCTTCTGCATGTGCCCGGGCGGCACCGTCGTCGCGGCAACCAGCGAGCCGGGCCGCGTCGTGACCAACGGCATGAGCCAGTACTCGCGCAACGAACGCAACGCCAACGCCGGCATCGTGGTAGGCATCGAGCCCAGCGACTACCCGGGTTGGGAAGAAGGCCGGACCGGCTCGCCGCTCGCGGGCATCGCGCTGCAGCGCTCGCTCGAATCCAACGCCTACGTGCTCGGCGGCGGCGACTACCGCGCGCCGGGGCAGCTGGTGGGCGACTTCGTCGCCGGCAAGCCGTCGACCGCGCTCGGCAGCGTCGAGCCGTCGTACAAGCCCGGCGTGACGCTCGGCGACCTGCATGCGGCACTGCCCGCGTACGCGATCGAGGCGATGCGCGAAGCCTTTCCGGCCTTCGGCCGCAAGATCAAGGACTTCGACCTGCACGACGCCGTGCTGACCGGCGTCGAGACGCGCACCTCGTCGCCGATCCGGATCGGGCGCGGCGAGGATTTCCAGAGCCTCAACGTGCGCGGGCTCTATCCGGCCGGCGAAGGCGCAGGCTACGCGGGCGGGATTCTGTCGGCGGGCGTGGATGGGTTGAAGGTGGCGGAAGCGCTGGCGCGCACCATTGCCACGCAGGCCGCCTGAACGAAAAAAAGCCGCCCGAAGGCGGCTTTTCTTTTGCACGAGATCGGCGATCAGCCTTGTGCGCTCTGAAGCGCAGCGATGCGCTCCTCGATCGGCGGGTGCGTGGCGAACAGGCTGCCCAGCTTGCCGGTGATGCCCATGGCCTCGACCGATTTCGGCAGTTCGCCCGCAGGCAGGCCGCCCAGGCGCGCCAGTGCGTTCACCATCGGCTGCCTGCGGCCCATGAGCTGAGCCGAGCCGGCGTCGGCGCGAAACTCGCGCTGGCGCGAGAACCAGGCCACCACGATGGCGGCGGCAAAGCCGAGCACGATGTCGAGCACGAGCGTCGTCACCATGTAGCCGATGCCGGGGCCGGAGGAGCGTTCGTCGCCGCGGCGCAGGAAGCTGTCGACCGCATAGCCGATCACGCGCGAGAGGAACACGACGAAGGTGTTCATCACGCCCTGGATCAGCGTCATCGTGACCATGTCGCCGTTGGCGACGTGTGCGATTTCGTGGCCGATCACGGCCTCGACCTCTTCGCGCGTCATGTTCTGCAGCAGGCCGGTCGAGACCGCGACCAAGGCCGAGTTCCTGAACGCGCCGGTGGCGAAGGCATTGGGCTCGCCTTCGAAGATGCCGACCTCGGGCATGCCGATGCCGGCCTTGTCGGCAAACTTCCTGACCGTCTGGACGATCCAGGCTTCATCGGGCGACTGCGGGTCGTTGATGATGTGAACGCCCGCCGACCACTTGGCCATCGGCTTGCTGATCAAGAGCGAAATGATCGCGCCGCCGAAGCCCATCACCAGCGCGAAGCCGAGCAGCGCGCCCAGGTTCAGTCCATTGGCCGTGAGGAAGCGGTTGACGCCGAGCAGGCTCGCGACGACGCCCAGCACCGCCACGACCAGGACGTTGGTCAGCACGAACAGAAGGATGCGTTTCAAGTGGTTTCTCCGTGAGGCAAACGTAGCGCAGATGGGGGCCGGACCGGTCCGCTTCAAGCTGCGCCGACGTGGCAGGGACTAGGGGGTTGGACTTGGTTCTGCGCCCCTGCGTGGACGAAAGACTTCCGAGTCATCATAGAAGGAAAAGTTCTCGTTTTGAATGCACCACCCCGGCACACCGAGCACCGGCAGCGGGGTGAATGGCTTGGTCGCCAGGTGCGCGGGATGGAGCAAGGCCGCAATGGTCGCATCGTCCCGTGCGCTCGAATTCAAATCCCCCGCAGCGATGAGGACATGGGCGGTCGTGGCCTTGCGCGGGACGGTCAGTTTTTCGAGCAGTGCATGGCCGAACACGAGCAGTCGCGCCTCGCGCCACAGAGGTCGATGCGTGACGAAAAGGCCCTGCCAGTCGCGGGCGAGCAGCGCCTGCCACAGCGGCCTCGGCGCATCGAGCACCGCGCCGTTCTCGTCGAACAGCGTGAGCGCATCGCGCAGCGGCCCGCGCGTGGCGCCGATGCCGTCGCGCGCGATCTGGTCCGCCTGCAATTCGTTCAGGCGCCGCTTGGTTTCGGGGTAGTGCAGCCACACGAGGCCATTGAAGAAGTCGTGCAGGTTGTCGCGCGTCGGAACGCATGCGCTTCGATGGATGAAGGCTTCGTAGGCTTCGCCCGGCGGTGCGCTATTGCCGGGCACGAACTGCAGCGGGCCCGAAGCCAGCGCGATGGATGCCGGTTCATCCGAGAGCGCTTCACTGACGCTGGCGCCCTCGACAATCTTCGCCGTGAGACGCGACGCCCGCGCGGCGTAAGGCGCCATCCAGGGCGTGGCCGTATCGAAGCCCCAGGAGGCGCCGCCGGATGCGCTCACGACCGCATGGGGCCGACGTACTGCACCTTGTTGGGCGTCTTCTCGGGTGTCAGCAGGAACAGCTCGGGATGCTTCTTGAACAGCTTGGGCGAGCTCGCGCTCTTGCCGAGCAGCTTGGCGGCGCGCAGGCGCTCGGCCGCGAGGTTGAGCTCGACCTTGTTGCCGGTCGCCAGTTCGACGACTGCGTCGAGGATGCGGTGCACGTCATCCGGCAGATCCGGTACCGCTGGTGCCGGCGGCGGAGCGGCCTTGGCGCGCCGGGTGCGCTTGGCCGGCGAGGCCTTCGGCGGCTGGTGATGCAACAGATCGACGAAGCTGTCGTAGATGGCCACCGTCTCATCGCCCGTCTTGCCCTGCTGGCCGATGCCGCAGACGCGGCAGCCCTTCTCGCGCAGGCGGATCACCAGGGGTGCGAAGTCCGAATCCGACGACACCAGCACGACCACGTCCGGCCGTTCGGCAACCACGAGGTCGATCGCATCGACCGCCATCGCGATGTCGGTGCTGTTCTTGCCGGCGGAGAGGTTGACCATCGGCCGCACCGAGAGGCGCTTGAAGAGCGCCTGCTGCTTGAGCGCCGTCTCCGCGTTGCAGTACGCGCGCCGCACGTGGATGTTGCCGTACTCGGTCATCGTGCGCTGCACGGCCTGCTCGATCACGTCGGCAGAGACGTTGTCGGCGTCGATCAGCAGGGTCACGCGCGGCGAAGCGTTCACACCATCCTCCAGCCGACGGTTTCGCCGCCGCGCAGCGGCTTCAGCGTGGCGTCGCCGTAGGGCACGGTCTCGGGCACCGTCCAACTTTCGCGGCGTAGGGTGACGGTGCCCTTGTTGCGCGGCAGGCCATAGAAGTCGGCGCCGTGGAAGCTCGCGAAGCCTTCGAGCTTGCCGAGCGCGCCGGCCTTGTCGAAGGCTTCGGCATAGAGCTCCAGCGCGGTCAGGGCGGTGTAGCAGCCTGCGCAGCCGAGCGCATGCTCCTTGAGGTGCGCGGGATGCGGCGCGCTGTCGGTGCCGAGGAAGAAGCGGTCGCTGCCGCTGGTCGCCGCTTCGACCAGCGCCACGCGATGCGTCTCGCGCTTGAGCACCGGCAGGCAGTAGAAGTGCGGCCGGATGCCGCCGGTGAAGATCGCGTTGCGGTTGTAGAGCAGATGGTGCGCGGTGATCGTGGCAGCCGTGAAGCGGCTCGCGTCACGCACGTAGTGGGCGCCTTCCTGGGTCGTCAGGTGCTCGAACACCACCTTGAGCTCGGGGAAGTCGCGGCGCAGCGGAATCATCACCCGGTCGATGAACACCGCTTCGCGGTCGAACAGGTCGACCGCCGGATCGGTGACCTCGCCGTGCACCAGCAGCAGCAGGCCGTGCTTCTGCATCGCCGCGAGCGTCGCGTAGGTCTTGCGGATGTCGGTCACGCCGGCATCGCTGTTGGTGGTCGCGCCGGCGGGGTAGAGCTTGAGGGCGCGCACGCCGGCATCGGCGGCGCGCTGGATCTCTTCGGGCGGCAGGTTGTCGGTGAGGTAGAGCGACATGACCGGCTCGAAATCCGTGCCGGCGGGCACCGCGGCGCGGATGCGATCGCGGTACGCCACGGCCTGCTCTGCGGTGGTCACCGGGGGACGCAGGTTCGGCATGATCAGCGCGCGGCCGAACTGGCGGGCGGAATGCGGAACCACGGCTGCGAGCGCGGCACCGTCGCGCACATGCAGGTGCCAGTCGTCGGGGCGGGTGATGGTGAGTGTGTCGGCGGGGCTGTTCATGGGCCGGATTGTCCCATCCGGCCGCCCGCTCAGCCCGGCGGCGTGCCCAGCTGGTCGCCCACGCGCCCGCGCAAGTGCTCGCGCACGCTGGAGGCGATCGCCGTGGTTTCCTCTTCGCCGAGCTCCAGCGCCATCTGGTTGCGCGCCGAGAAATGCATGATGAGCAGCGAGCGCAGCTTTTCGAACGCGGCGGGATTGGCGTGGCCACAGACCAGTGCGTCGCGTTTCAGCACACGCTCCACCACGCCCTCTTCGAGCAGCGGCACGCGGCAGATGATCGCCTCCTGCGCGATCGAGAGATCGATGCTCTCCAGCAGCATGGACCAATGCGCCTCTGTGAAGCGCTCTTCGTGATGGAGGGGTTGGGTTTCGCTCATGTCGACCTCGTCGGTGCTCGTCACCGGCTCGTCTTCTTCGCGGCTCGCGCGGTCTTTGAGGCCGGCCTTGCGCGGCGCTTCGGCGCGGCAAGGGCGGCAGGGGCAGCAGAAGCGGCAGGCGCCGAAGCTTCGGGCGTCACGCCGGGCACCGGGCCTGCCGTGCCCTGCGCCTCGGCCGTCGCGACGGTCTGGGCCAGCGACAACGCAAGTGCGGCGGCCCGCGAGGTGTCGATGTCCAGCAGCGCATGCACGTTGCGCGAGACCGGCGATTGCGGATCCGCCAGTTCAGGCTCCGACATCAAAACGGCGGCGGCCAACGCGACGGCACGCTCGCGTTCGGCCTGCGTGGGCAGCATCTTCGGCAGCTGCGCCATCGCCTCTTCGGGCGCGAAGGCGACGATCAGCGCCTGGCCATCGAGCAGCTTCTGCCAGTCTTCGATGTGGCCGCTGGCGACCGGCAGGGCAAAGTGCCGCGCCATCGCCTGATGCGAGGTCGCGAGCAGGCGGCCGATGTGCATGCCGCGCCGTTCCAGCGCGCCGCGCTTCGCGAGTCCCGCCAGCACGATGCGGCAGACCGCCTCGGCGTAGCCGCCCTGCCCGACATGCCGCAACGCCAGGCGGCGCGCATGCGCCTCGTCGGTCCTGGCGCGGGCCTCGGCGGCGAGCTCGTCCGCAGCCTCGGGCGGCAGCAGCGCGCCGAGTCCGCGCGGGCCGTAAGCCAGGTTGACCCACCGCTCGGTGGCGCCGTCGCGCAGGCCGCCGACGCGATTGAGCGCCTCGGTGATCCACTGCGAACCCAGGCGCTCCCAGGCCAGCCATGGGTTGTTCCCGGCCACCGGCTGGCGGCTCTCGCGCACCTGCTCCGCCGCACGCGCCAGCCAGCGCGCGCCCGGGCTCAGGTCCGACAGCGCCAGATGCTGCATCCGCAGCGGATGCGTCCAGCGCATGGCCTCGCCGAGCGCCCTGCTGCCGACGCTGCGCACCCACGGCTGCAGCCATGTGCGGTAGATCTTCATGTTGATCTCGGACATCTGCGCCACGGTGCTGAACAGCGCTTCGTCCTGCCGGCCGTCGGGGTCGAGGGCGCGGATGTCGTCCACGGTGCGGGTCTCGAAGCGCACGCTGAAGCTGCCGGCCTCGAGTTCGGCGAAGGAAGCCTTCGGATCCTTGGGCTCGATCTTCATCTCGAACAGGCCGGGCGGCAGCGCCTCGATCATGTCGAGGGTGTTGATGACCTGGTCGTGTTCCTTCCGGGCTACCGCGCCGCCCACGAAGATGCCCAGGTGGCCGATGGTCGGATGCAGCATGTAGACGATGGTGCGGCCCGTCGCGACCAGCGCCTTCTCGCTGCCCCACACGTCGAGGATCCAGTTCAGCGCCTGCTGCGGCGGCGTGATGTTGTCGCCCCATGAAGCGAAGATGACGACCGGCGAGGTGATGTTGCGCAGGTCGATCGGCACGCCGTCCGGTGTCTTCACCTCGCCGCGCGCGAGGCGGTTGCCGACGAAGAGGTTCTCGACGATGGCCTCGATCTCCTCGCCCGTCATGCGGAAGTAGCCGCCCCACCAGCGCTCGAATTCGAGAAAGCGCTCGCGCTCCGCGTCGACGTTGGCGTAGAGGTTGTAGTACTTGCCCCAGTAGGTGTTGCCGAGGTTGAGGTTCTCGAAGTTCTCGACCAGGTAGGCGCCGTCGAAGCGGTCGCCCGCCAGGTCCGACGACAGCGCGGACAGCCACGCGCCGCCGAGCATGCCGCCCGCGTAGCGCATCGGGTTCTGCTTGGCGCTGCCCGCCCAATAGGACAGCGGCGCGCCGTTGAGCACGATGGGCCCCATGATGTCGTTGCGCACCGACGCGAGGCAGGCCACCGCCCAGCCGGCCTGGCAATTGCCGATCACGGCGGGCTTGACCTCGCACTCGGGGTGGCGGCGCACGACTTCCTCGATGAAGGCCGCCTCCGCGCGTGCGACGTCGAGCAGCGTCTGCCCCTCGACCGGCTCCGGCGCGAAGGTCACGAAGTACACCGGATGGCCCGCCCGCAAGGCCACGCCCACTTCCGAGTCGGGCTTGAAGCCGCCAATGCCCGGACCGTGCCCGGCGCGCGGGTCGATGACGACGATGGGCCGCTTCGCCGCATCGACGCGCACGCCGGCCGGCGGCACGATGCGCAGCAGCGAGTAGTTGCAGGGCTCTGGAAGATCGCGGCCGTCGACCAGCAACTCGTGCTCGAAGTCGAGCAGCGGCGGCTTGCCCTCGCTCAGATGCTCCAGATAAATGTTGCCGCGCTCACGCAGCACGTCGAGGTACAGCAGGCCGCGCTGCCATGCATCGGACACATAGCTCGCCGCTTCCTGCTGCAGGCGTCGCATCGGGTTGCCGCCGGCTTCGGACATCGCGTTCGCACGGATCATCAGGGACTCCAGGCTTCATATGTTGCAGTGCAACATGCATTATCCATAGCCCCTATGACGCGGCAATGTGGCCGGCAGAGACCCCATGCAGCCCTCAACCGCGCGTCTCCCCATCCGCACAACGACCGCCTGATCGAAGCCGGCGGCCCTGAAGCCGCCCGGACACAAATGTTCAGCCGTTCGACGCGAAGACGCGGCTCAGCACCGACCGGCGCCGCGGCGCGGCCGGCGCCTTGACCTGCGCCGCCTTGAACTGCGCGTAGGCCGCGCGCTCCGCCTGCAGCACGGCCTCGAGCGCCTCGAGGCTGGCGCGGTCGTAGGCCCACATGCCGCTCACCGTGAAGTGCGCCTCCTTGCCGCGCAGGGGCTTCGGCGCCACCTGCACGTTGCGCACCCCGATGCTCTGCAGCAGGTCCGCGCGCGCTTGCGCCAGATAGGCCTGCCGGCCTTCGAAGCCGTCGATGTCGCGGCCCAGCACGATCTCGATGGCGCTGATCGCCTCGTAGCTCGTCGCCACGAAATTGACCACTTCTGCGATGACCAGCTTCGCGATGCGCTTCGCGAGGTATTCCGCCTGGTTGGCGGCCTCGAAGTCACCCAGCAGGATCTCGTTGCCTGTTGGAGCAAGAACGACCGTTCGCACGATTCCCACGCTCGCGCCATCATCCAGCACCTCGATCGGCGTGCCCAGCACGTAGCGGTCCGACCCAGGACTCCTCATCGTCAGGTTTTCGAAGCTCATGCCTGCGATGCTACTGGAGAGGGGCCTCGGGCCCGGGCCAGGATGAAATCGATGAAGGTGCGCGTGGCGCGCGTGTGCTGCCGGTTGGGCATGTAGAGCATGTACATCTGCGTGCCGAAGATGCTGAGCCGCCAGTCGTCGAGCGTGGTCAGCACTTCGCCGCGCCGCACGTCGTCGTTCATGAGGTAGTCGGGCACGAGCCCGATGCCGAGCCCCGCGAGGATGGCCTGCCGCAGGAAGAGGAAGTTCTCCGAGATCAGCGTCGGCTCCAGCACCACTTCGCGCCGTTCCTCGCCCTGGTAGGCGGCGACGCGCAGCTGCCGCCCGATCACCGCCGCGGTGACCACCGGCGCGGACTGCAGTTCGTCGAGCTGCGTCGGCAGGCCATGCTGCGCGGCGTACTCGCGCGACGCGCAGGCGACGTAGCGCACCGGACCGAGGTCGCGCGCGACGAGGTTCTGCGGCGGCTCCGGGATCACGCGGATCGCGATGTCGACTTCGTCGCGCAGCAGGTCCTCGATGCGGTTCTCGAACAGCACGTCGAGCACGATGCCCGGGTACTGGCGCTTGAAGTCGATCAGCCACTCGGACATCACGATCTGCCCGTAGCCGCTCGGCACGCTCAGGCGCACCCGGCCGAGCAGGCTCTGGCCCAGCGTGGTGACCGACTCGCGCGCCGCCGCGAGCTCGCTCTGGATCGCCAGGCCGTGCTGGTAGAGGCGCAGCCCGATCTCGGTCGGCTCCGCGCGCCGCGTGGTGCGGCGCACGAGCTGTGCGCCGACCGAGCGCTCGAGCTGGTTCAGGTGGTAGCTCACGTTCGCGCGGGTCATCTTGAGCCGGCGCGCAGCCTCGCTGAGGTTGCCGGCGTCCAGGATTTCGACGAGGAGGGTGAGCGATTGCAGATCCATGCAAGCCCGATTTTGTCAAAAATGCCTTGACAGTCTGTCAATCGCCAATGCAATTGTCAAAGGCGGTCGCGAGGCCAAGAATTCGAGGTTCACCCTCAAGGAACCCTCAGGGTTCGCGCCTTCGGAGACACACTGCATGGCTTCCCCTGCCTCTTCCACGCCCTCCACGCCTTCTCCCGTCACCTTCCGCCGCGATGGCGACTTGTTCGTCGTCACCGTCGACAACCCGCCGGTCAACGCGCTCGGCGTCGACGTCCGCCGCGGCCTCGTTGCCGCGATCGAAGCCGCCGAGGCCGACGGCAACGCGGCCGCGGTGCTGATCGTGGGCGCGGGCCGCAACTTCATCGCCGGCGCCGACATCCGCGAATTCGGCAAGACGCCGCAGCCGCCGTCGCTGCCCGAGGTCTGCAAGCGCATCGAGGACTGCAGCAAGCCGGTGCTGGCCGCGATCCACGGCGCGGCGCTCGGCGGCGGACTGGAGATCGCGCTCTCGGCCCACTACCGCCTCGCGGTGCCCTCGGCCAAGCTGGGACTGCCCGAAGTGCAGCTCGGCCTGATCCCCGGCTCCGGCGGCACGCAGCGCGCGCCGCGCCTCGTCGGCGTCAAGCCCGCGATCGAGCTGATGCTGAGCGGCCGCCATGCGGGCGCGAAGGAAGCGCTGTCGCTCGGCCTCGTCGACCGGCTGGGCGAGGGCGCCGACGCGCTGGCCGAAGGCATGGCCTATGCGAAGGAACTGATCGCCGCCAAGGCACCGGTGCGCCGCACCCGTGACGCACACGCCTTGGCAGACAAGGAGGCCAGCCGCGCCGCGCTCGACGCCGCGCGCGCCGACACCGCGAAGAAGAGCCGCGGCCTGTTCTCGCCGATGAAGATCGTCGAAGCGGTCGAGGCCGCGCTGACGCTGCCCTTCGACGAGGGCATGGCGCTCGAACGCAAGCTGTTCCTGCAATGCATCGAGAGCCCGCAGCGCGCGGGCCTGATCCACGCCTTCTTCGCCGAGCGCGAAGTGCTGAAGGCGCCCGAGACCAAGGCCGCCAAGCCGCGCCCGCTCGATTCGGCCGGCATCGTCGGCGGCGGCACCATGGGCGCGGGCATCGCGGTGTCGATGCTCGACGCGGGCATCCCGGTCACCATGATCGAGCGCGACGACACCCAGCTCGCGCGCGGCCGCGCCAATGTCGAGAAGGTCTACGACGGGCTGATCCAGAAGGGCCGCATGACACAAGAGGCCAAGGCCGCCGTGCTGGCGCGCTTCAACGGCTCGACCTCGTACGACGCACTGGCCAAGGTCGACATCGTGGTCGAGGCGGTGTTCGAGGAGATGGGCGTCAAGAAGGCGGTCTTCGCCGAGCTCGACCGCGTCTGCAAGCCCGGCGCGGTGATCGCCACCAACACCTCGTACCTCGACATCAACGAGATCGCAGCGAGCATCTCGCGCCCGCAGGACGTGGTGGGCCTGCACTTCTTCTCGCCGGCCAACATCATGAAGCTGCTCGAGATCGTGGTGCCCGCCAAGGTCAGCGCCGACGTGGTCGCGACCGGCTTCGAGCTCGCGAAGAAGCTCAGGAAGGTGCCGGTGCGCGCGGGCGTGTGCGACGGCTTCATCGGCAACCGCATCCTCGCGGTCTACCGGCAGGCGGCCGACCACATGATGGAAGACGGCGCCTCGCCCTACCAGATCGACCAGGCGGTGCGCGACTTCGGCTACCCGATGGGGCCGTTCCAGGTCTCCGACCTCGCGGGCGGCGACATCGGCTGGGCCACGCGCAAGCGCAAGGCTGCCACGCGCGACCCGAAGGCGCGCTACGTGCAGGTGGCCGACCGCATCTGCGAACGCGGCTGGTTCGGCCAGAAGACGCAGCGCGGCTACTACCTCTACCCCGAAGGCGCGCGCACCGGCCAGCCCGATCCCGAGGTGCTCGCGATCATCGACGCCGAGCGCCAGCGCGCCGGCATCACGCCGCGCCCCTTCACCGACGAGGAAATCATCCGCCGCTACATGGCCGCGATGATCAACGAAGGCGCGAACGTGGTGCACCAGCGCATCGCGCTGCGTCCGCTCGATGTGGACGTGACCTTCCTCTATGGCTACGGCTTCCCGCGCCATCGCGGCGGCCCGATGAAGTACGCCGACACCGTGGGCCTCGCCAAGGTGCTGGCCGACATCCGCGAATTCGAAAAGCAGGACCCGGTGTTCTGGAAGCCCTCGCCGCTCCTCATCGAGCTGGTCGAACGCGGCGCCGACTTCGCAAGCCTCAACCAATCCGAGTAGTCCCAGCATCCCAGGAGACATTGCCATGCGCGAAGCCGTCATCGTTTCGACCGCCCGTACGCCGCTCACCAAGTCGCATCGCGGCGAATTCAACATCACGCCCGGCGCCACGCTGGCCGCCTTCGCGGTGAAGGCCGCGGTGGAGCGCGCGGGCATCGACCCGGCGCTGATCGAGGACGCGATCCTCGGCTGCGGCTACCCGGAAGGCACCACCGGCCGCAACATCGCGCGCCAGTCGGTCATCCGCGCCGGCCTGCCGATCTCGATCGCCGGCACCACGGTGAACCGCTTCTGCGCCTCGGGCCTGCAGGCGATCGCGATGGCGGCGGGCCGCATCGTGGTCGAAGGCGCGCCTGCCATGATCGCGGGCGGCGTCGAGAGCATCTCGCAGATCCGCACCCGCAGCGCCACCGACAGCGGCGACAGCGGCATGGACCCGTGGATCGTGGAGCACAAGCCCGCGCTCTACATGGCGATGATCGAGACCGCCGACATCGTCGCGGCGCGCTACGGCATCAGCCGCGAGGCGCAGGACCGCTTCTCCGCCGAGAGCCAGCGCAGGACCGAGGAGGCGCAGCTCGCCGGGCGCTACAAGGACGAGATCGTCCCGTGCACGACGACGATGGCAGTGACCGACAAGGAGACCAAGGAAGTCACGTACCGCGAAGTCACGGCCACGGAGGACAACTGCAACCGCCGCGGCACCACCTACGACGCGCTCGCCAAACTGAAGCCGGTCATGGGCGAGGACAAGTTCATCACCGCCGGCAACGCCTCGCAGTTGTCCGACGGCGCATCGGCCTGCGTGCTGATGGAAGCCAAGGACGCCGAGCGCGCCAACCTCAAGCCGCTGGGCGCCTTCCGCGGCCTCGCGGTGGCCGGCTGCGAGCCCGACGAGATGGGCATCGGCCCGGTGTTCGCGGTGCCGAAGCTGCTCGCGCGCCACGGCCTGAAGGTCGACGACATCGACCTGTGGGAACTCAACGAGGCCTTCGCTTCGCAGTCGATCTACTGCCAGCAGAAGCTGGGCATTCCGTCGGAACGGCTCAACGTCGACGGCGGCGCGATCTCCATCGGCCATCCCTTCGGCATGACCGGCGCGCGCCTCGCGGGCCATGTGCTGATCGAAGGCAAGCGGCGCGGCGCGAAGTATGCCGTGGTCACGATGTGCATCGCCGGCGGCATGGGCGCCGCAGGACTTTTCGAAATCTACTGAGGAGTCCTTCATGGACCTGAACTTCACGCCCGCGGAAGAGGCCTTCCGCGACGAGGTGCGCGCCTTCCTGGCCGCAAAGCTGCCAGAGCGCCTGTCCGACAAGGTCGCGACCGGCAAGCACCTGACCAAGGCCGACATGCAGGAGTGGCACGCCATCCTCAACGAGCGCGGCTGGCTCGCCAACCACTGGCCCCGGCAGTACGGCGGGCCGGGATGGACTGCGGTCGAGAAGTTCATCTTCGAGAACGAATGCGCCCTCGCCCATGCGCCGCGCATCGTGCCCTTCGGCGTGAACATGCTCGGCCCGGTGCTCATCAAGTACGGCAACGAGGCGCAGAAGCAATACTGGCTGCCGCGCATCCTCGACGGCAGCGACTGGTGGTGCCAGGGCTATTCGGAGCCGGGCTCGGGTTCCGACCTCGCCTCGGTCAAGACTTCCGCCGTGCGCGGACGCGATGCCAAGGGCGACCACTACATCGTCAACGGCCAGAAGACCTGGACCACGCTGGGCCAGCACGCCGACATGATCTTCTGCCTGGTGCGCACCAACCGCGAGGCCAAGAAGCAGGAGGGCATCAGCTTCCTCCTGATCGACATGAAGTCGCCCGGCGTCGAGGTGCGGCCGATCATCACGCTCGACGGCGAGCACGAAGTCAACGAGGTGTTCTTCTCCGACGTGCGCGTGCCGGCCGAGAACCTCGTCGGCGAGGAAGACAAGGGCTGGACCTGCGCCAAGTACCTCTTGACCTACGAGCGCACCAACATCGCGGGCGTGGGCTTCTCGGTGGCGGCGATGGAGCAGCTCAAGGTCATTGCCGCCACGCAGAAGAAGAACGGCCGCCCGCTCGCCGAGGACCCGGCCTTCGCGGCGCGCATGGCGAAGGTCGAGATCGACCTCGAGAACATGAAGACCACCAACCTGCGCGTGATCGCGGCAGTGGCCGGCGGCGGCGTGCCGGGCGCGGAAAGCTCGATGCTCAAGATCCGCGGCACCGAGATCCGGCAGGAGATCTCGTCGCTCACGCGGCGCGCGATGGGTGCGCAGGCGCGGCCCTTCGTCGCCGAGGCGCTGGAGGAAGGCTATGCGGGCGAAACCTTCAGCCCCGCACCCGCCGCCACAGTGCGCTACTTCAATAACCGCAAGCTGTCGATCTTCGGCGGCTCGAATGAAATCCAGAAGAACATCATCTCCAAGATGATCTTGGGCCTCTGACAGGAACGGTCATGAACTTCGAACACACCGAAGACCGGCGCATGCTCGCCGACAGCCTGAACCGCTTCATCGCGGAGCAGTACGGCTTCGAGGCGCGCAATCGCATCGCGCAATCGAAGGAAGGTTTCAGCCGGGCGATCTGGCAGCAGTTCGCGGAACTGGGCGTGATCGGCGCGCTGTTCAGCGAATCCGACGGCGGTTTCGGCGGCGCGGGCTTCGATGTCGCCGTGGTCTTCGAGGAACTGGGACGCGGGCTCGTGGTCGAGCCGCTGCTCGGCGCGGCGATGGCCGGCGAGGCGATCTCGGCCTGCGGCAACGAGGCGCAGAAGGCGAAGCTGGCCGGGATCATCGGCGGCACCACGGTCGCCGCATTCGCTCACGACGAACCCGAATCGCACTACGAGCTGTCGCGCGTTCGGACGCGCGCCGAACGCAGCGGCGACGGCTGGGTGCTCGACGGCGTGAAGGCCGTGGTGCAGCAGGGCGAACAGGCGAGCCTCTTCGTGGTCTCGGCACGCACTTCGGGCGGCATGGACGACGAAGCCGGCATCTCGCTCTTCCTCGTGCCCGCGAACACGCCGGGCCTCGAGGTGCGCGGCTGCCCCGCGATCGACGGCGGCCGTGTGGCGGAACTGACGTTCGACAACGCGAAGATCGGCGCCGATGCCTTGCTCGGCGCCGAAGGAAAGGGCTTCGACGCGCTCGAACGGGCCATCGGACGCGGCGTGCTCGCCCTGTGCGCCGAAGCGCTCGGCGCGATGGAGTCGGCCAAGACCGCCACGCTGGAGTACCTGCGCACGCGCAAGCAGTTCGGCGTCTTCATCGGCAGCTTCCAGGCGCTGCAGCATCGCATGGCCGACCTGCTGCTGGAGATCGAGCAGGCGCGCTCGGCCGTGATCAACGCCGCGGCCGCGATGGAGGCGGACCGCGTCACGCGCGAACGCGCGCTGTCGGCCGCGAAGTTCAGCATCGGCCGCATCGGCACGCTGGTGGCGCAGGAAAGCATCCAGATGCACGGCGGCATCGGCATGACCTGGGAGCTGCCGCTCGCGCACTTCGCCAAGCGGCTGGTGATGATCGACCACCAGCTCGGCGACGAGGACCACCACCTGCAGCGCTACATCGCGCTCGGCCGCGCCTGAGGGATTCGGCATGAGCACGAATCCTCCGCCCATCGCCGCGCCCTTCAGCGCGTCGTTTCCGATCCGCAGCGAAGGCGACATCCGCAGGCTGGAAGAGACACCGCTCGCCGAAGCGCTCACGGTGCGCAGCACCTACGAGATCTTCCGCAACTCGGCCGCGGCCTTCGGCGACAAGACCGCGCTGACCTTCCTGCGCACCGGCAATCCGGACGACGCGCCGATCCGCTGGTCGTATGCGCAACTGATGGCCGGCATCCACCAGACCGCGAACCTGCTCAACCGGCTCGGCGTCGGGCCCGACGATGCGGTCGCGATCCTGCTGCCGGGCTGCCTCGAATACCACCTCGCGCTCTGGGGCGGTGCGGCGGCCGGCATCGCGCAGCCGCTCAACCCATTGCTCACCGACGAGAAGCTGGTCTCGCTGATGAAGGCCGGCCGCGCGAAGGTGCTGATCGCCTACGGCAGCGATGCCGAATCGGGCATGTGGTCGAAGGCGATGCGCCTGCGCGGCGAGCTGCCCTCGCTCACGACCGTGCTGCGCGTCGCGCCGCACGACGAAGCGCCGGGCAGTGCCGGCCCCTTGCCCGATGGCGTGCTGGACTTTCTGGCGGAACGCATGAAGGAGCCCGGCGACCATCTGGTGAGCGGCCGCGACATCCAGGCCGGCGACATCGCCGCCTACTTCCACACCGGCGGCACCACCGGCGCCCCCAAGCTCGCGCGGCACAGCCACGGCGCGCAGGTGTTCACCGCCTGGGCCAGCATCCAACTCACGGGCCAGAGCGCGAAGGACACCTCGATCAACGGCTACCCGCTGTTCCATGTCGCGGGCGTGCTGCCGGCCTCGCTCGCGCTGCTGTCGGCGGGCGTGGAAATGATCATTCCGACGCCATCGCTGCTGCGCAACAAGGAGGTGGTGGCCAACTACTGGCGGCTGGTCGAGAAGTACCGGGCGACTTCGCTCTCGGCGGTGCCGACGGTGCTCGCCGCGCTGGCCAACGTGCCGCTGGCCGGCGCGGACATCTCGTCGATCCACTACTGCCGCACCGGCGCGGCGGTACTGCCGCCCGAACTGGCGGCGCGTTTCGAGCGGCTCTTCGGCCTGCATGTGCACGAGAGCCTCGGCATGACCGAGATGGCGGGCATCTCGACGATCACGCCGCCGGGCGTGAACGGGCCGGCCGGCTGCGTCGGCTTCCGGCTGCCCTACGCGCAGATGCGCATCGTCGCGCTCGATTCGAACGGCAACGCGAGCGACCGCGACCTGCCGGCCGGCGAGCAGGGCATGGTGCTGTTCAAGTCGCCCAACGTGTTCTCGGGCTTCGTCGATCCGGCCGACACCGCGAAGGCGTTCACCGCCGACGGCTGGCTCGCGACCGGCGACCTGGGCTGGCTGGATGCCGAAGGGCGGCTCAACCTCTCGGGCCGCTCCAAGGACCTGATTATCCGCAGCGGCCACAACATCGATCCCAAGGTCATCGAGGATGCGCTCGGCGCGCACCCTGCGGTGCAGCTCTGCGCCGCGGTGGGCGCGCCCGATGCCTATGCGGGCGAACTGCCGGTGGTCTTCGCCACGCTCGCGCCCGGCGCATCGGCGACCGAAGCCGAGCTGCTCGCCTTCACCGGCGAACGGGTCGACGAGGCGCCCGCCAGGCCGAAGTCGGTGATCGTGATCGAGCACATGCCGATGACCAACGTCGGCAAGATCTACAAGCCGCAGCTGCGCGCGCTGGCCGCGCGCAAGGTGGCGGAGGCCATCGTCGACGAAGCCTGCGCGGCACTGGGTCTTGCGGGTCTTGGCGAAGCGGCGCGGCCGCGCGTCGAGGCGGATGGCGAGAGCGCGCTCAAGGTGATCGTCGATGCGGCCGCCGCGGGTGCCAAGGCCCCGCAACTGCATGCGCAGCTCGCGCAGTCGCTGGGCCGGCTGCCGTTCAGGACGCAGGTGGTCCTGCAGTAGTTTTTCCGAACCAACCAACCCGAGAGACATCCATGAATGCATTTCTGCCGAGTCGCAGGACGTGGCTGCGCGCGGCGGCATCCGCTGCCGCGCTGTGCGGCCTTGCCGCTGTCCATGCCGAGACCTATCCGAGCAAGCCGATCCGGCTGGTGGTGCCCTTCGCCGCCGGTGGCGCGACCGACGTGCTCGCGCGCGTGATCGGCGAGAAGATGGCGGCCAGCATGGGCCAGCCGGTGATCGTCGACAACAAGCCCGGTGCGGCCGGCATCATCGGCACCGACATGGTCGCCAAGGCCGCGCCGGACGGCTACACGATCGTGCTGTCGCTGAGCAATTCGCTCCTGACCAACCAGTTCCTCTATCAGAAGCTGCCCTACGACACCGAGCGCGACCTCGCGCTGGTCTACCAGATCGCGGCCGCGCCGCTGGTCCTGGTGGTGCACCCGGGCGTGCCGGTGAAGACCGGGCCCGAGCTCTTGAAGTACGTCAGCGCCAACAAGGGCAAGATGGCTTACGGTTCATATGGCATCGGCGCCTATCCGCATCTGGCGGGTGCGCACATGAGCCTCACGCAGCAGGCCGACATGAACCATGCGGCCTACAAGGGCGAGGCACCGATGATCCAGGACCTGATCAGCGGCCAGATCCAGATGGCCTTCGCGAGCGCGCTGGTCGCCAAGCCGCACATCGAGTCGGGCAAGCTCAAGGCGATCGGCGTGACCGGCGAGCGCCGCATGAGCACGCTGCCGAACGTACCCACGCTGGCCGAACAGGGCATGAAGGACGAGGCCTATCGCGTCACCGGGCGGCTCGCGGTCGCCGCGCCCGCCAAGACGCCGAAGCCGATCGTGCAGCGCATCGCCGAGGAGGTCCGCAAGGCGACGCAGCAGCCCGACGTGCAGGCGCGCATCGCGGCCATGGGCTTCGAGATCAAGGACAGCTCGCCCGAGGCCTTCGCCGCCGCCTACAAGCAGGAGCGCCCGGTGTGGGAACGCCTCATCAAGCAATCGGGCGCGAAGCTCGAGTGAACGAATTTCAAATCGAAGGAGTGAACCCATGAAGATCCTGGTCCCCGTCAAGCGGGTCGTCGACTACAACGTCAAGGTGCGCGTGAAGAGCGACGGCACCGGTGTGGACATTGCCAACGTCAAGATGAGCATGAACCCCTTCGACGAGATTGCCGTCGAAGAGGCGGTTCGCCTGAAGGAAAAGGGCGTGGCCACCGAAGTCATCGCCGTCTCCTGCGGCGATGCGAAGTGCCAGGAAACGCTGCGCACCGCGATGGCCATCGGCGCGGATCGCGGCATCCTCGTGGAAACGACTGAAGAGCTGCAGCCTCTCGCGGTTGCCAAGCTGCTCAAGGCACTGGTGGACAAGGAGCAACCGGCCCTGGTGATCCTCGGCAAGCAGGCCATCGACGACGACAACAACCAGACCGGCCAGATGCTCGCCGCCCTGGCGGACCTGCCCCAGGGCACCTTCGCATCGAAGGTCGAAGTGGCCGGCGACAAGCTCAGCGTCACGCGCGAAGTCGATGGCGGCCTGGAAACCCTGTCGCTGTCTCTTCCCGCGGTCATCACCACCGACCTGCGCCTGAACGAGCCGCGCTACGTGACCTTGCCCAACATCATGAAGGCCAAGAAGAAGCAGCTCGATACCTTCAAGCCCGAAGACCTGGGCGTGGACGTCAAGCCGCGCCTGAAGACCCTGAAGGTCGCCGAGCCGCCCAAGCGCGGCGCCGGCATCAAGGTGCCCGACGTCGCCACCCTCGTGGACAAGCTGAAGAACGAAGCCAAGGTGATCTGAGGAAGACAGACATGACCGTACTTGTTATTGCCGAACACGACCACGCCACCCTCAAGCCGGCGACCCTGAACACCGTGACCGCGGCCAAGGCCTGCGGCGGTGACGTCCACGTCCTGGTGGCCGGCGCCAATGCCGCCGAAGCCGGCAAGGCCGCTGCCCAGGCGGCAGGCGTTGCCAAGGTGATCGTCGCCGACAGCCCGAGCCTGGCCGAGAACCTCGCCGAGAACGTGGCCGCCCAGGTGCTGGCCATCGCCAGGAACTACACCCACATCCTGTTCCCGGCTACCGCCAACGGCAAGAACGTCGCGCCGCGCGTGGCGGCCAAGCTGGATGTGGCCCAGATCAGCGACATCACGAAGGTCGATAGCGCCGACACCTTCGAGCGCCCGATCTACGCGGGCAACGCCATTGCCACCGTGCAGAGCAGCGACGCGATCAAGGTCATCACGGTGCGCACGACGGGCTTCGACGCCGCAGCCGCCACCGGTGGCAGCGCCCAAGTCGAAAACGCCGACGGCGTGGCCGACAGCGGCAAGAGCAGCTTCGTGGGCCGTGAAGTCACCAAGAGCGACCGCCCCGAACTCACCGCCGCCAAGATCATCGTCTCGGGTGGCCGGGCGCTGGGCAGCGCCGAGAAGTTCAATGAAGTGATGACGCCGCTGGCGGACAAGCTCGGTGCCGCCCTCGGCGCCAGCCGCGCCGCGGTGGACGCGGGCTATGCCCCGAACGACTGGCAAGTGGGCCAGACCGGCAAGATCGTCGCCCCGCAGCTGTACGTCGCCTGCGGCATCTCCGGCGCGATCCAGCACCTGGCGGGCATGAAGGACTCCAAGGTGATCGTGGCGATCAACAAGGACGAAGAAGCCCCGATCTTCTCGGTGGCCGACTACGGCCTCGTGGCCGACCTGTTCACGGCCGTGCCGGAGTTGGTGAAGGCACTCTGACCGCACCACACCCGAAAGGAAGCACCATGAAGACCCGCGTCACCGAACTGCTCGGCATCCGCTACCCGATCATCCAGGGCGGCATGCAATGGGTCGGGCTGGCGGAGCTCGCTTCGGCGGTCTCCAACGCCGGCGGCCTCGGCATCCTGACGGCGCTCACGCAGCAGACGCCCGACGACCTGCGCCGCGAGATCGAGCGCACGCGCACCATGACCGACCGGCCGTTCGGCGTGAACCTCACGATCCTGCCCGCGCTGAAGCCGCCGCCGTACGCCGAGTACGTGCAGGCCATCATCGACAGCGGCATCAAGATCGTCGAGACGGCCGGCAACAGCCCGCGGGACTTCATCGCGCAGTTCAAGGCGCACGACATCAGGATCGTCCACAAGTGCACTTCGGTGCGCCATGCGCTCTCGGCGGAGCGCAACGGCGTCGATGCCGTGTCGATCGACGGCTTCGAATGCGCGGGCCATCCGGGCGAGGACGACGTGCCCGGCCTCGTGCTGCTGCCGATCGCGGCGCGCGCGCTCAACATCCCGATCATCGCCTCGGGCGGCATCGCGGACGGGCGCGGCATGGCCGCGGCGCTGTCGCTCGGCGCCGAGGGCGTCAACATGGGCACCCGCTTCTGCGTCACGCAGGAAGCGCCGATCCACTACAACATCAAGCAGGCGCTGGTCGCGGCCTCGGAGCGCGACACCAAGCTGATGTTCCGCACCATGAAGAACACCGCGCGCGTGTTCAGGAACGCGATCTCCGAGGAAGTGGTCGCTACCGAGAACCGCCCCGGCGGCTGCCAGTTCGAAGACATCCGCCCGCTGGTCGCCGGCGTGCGCGGCCGGGCGGCGCTGCAGTCCGGCGAGGTCAATGGCGGCGTCGTTTCGGCGGGGCAGTGCATCGGCCTGATCGACGACGTGCCGACCTGCGCGGAACTGATCGAGCGCATGGTCCGGGAGTGCCGCGAGCACCTCGACCGGGCGCGCAGCTACTTCGACTGACGGGGTTGGGGGGGAAGCCGGCCCTCGGGGCCGGCTAAGGAAATCCCCCATGGATGCATGGTGATCGATCGTTAGGATCGATCACGATGACCACCCCCAACCAGTCCGACCCCGTGCTGGACGCCGCCAGCCCCCTCCGCCCCGAAATCGAAGCCGCCGACGAACCGGCGCGCATCCCGCTCGCCACCCTGGACTGGACGACCGTGGTCATCATGGGCCTCTTGGCCTGCATCACCTTCGCCAACGCCGCGCTGCGCCACTTCACCGCCCCCTCCTTCGCATGGACGGAGGAGTTCTCGGTGTTCCTCATGATCCTGCTCGCACTGATGGCCGGCTCGGCCGCCGTGGCACGCGCGAAGTAACGCGCGAATTAGGGCGCAACGCACCCGGAAAAAGCCCCGCGATGCGGGGCTTTTTCTCATTGGCCTTGGCATCCTCGCCCTACGTAATGTCCCCGATGACCGCGCTCCGAGCCTTCCTAGAATTCGGCGCGCCGGGCCGCTCGGGCTCGAAGCGAAAAAAGGGAGACGAAAAAATGAGAATCAGGATCGATCGGCGCGAGCTGACGTCTGCGGGATTGATGCTCGCCATCGGGCTGGCCACCATGGCCGGCGGATCCAACTACCACTTCGGCAGCGCGTCCCGCATGGGGCCGGGCTTCTATCCGATGCTGCTGGGCGCCTTGCTGTGCCTGGTGAGCCTGCTGATGGTGCTGTCGCCCTCGGCCGCGCCCGACACGTCACCGGAGGAAGCCCGGGGCGCACCCGAGTACCGCGCCTGGGCCTGCGTGACCGGCGGCGTGATCGCCTTCATCGTGCTCGGCAAATACGCCGGGCTGGTGCCCGCCACCTTCGGCCTGGTCTTTGTCTCGGCCCTGGGCGATCGGCGCAACACGTGGGTCACGGCCACGGTGCTGGGCCTGAGCATGAGTGCCTTGGCGGTGCTCGTGTTCTCCGTCCTGCTGAAGATCCAGTTCCCTCTCTTCTTCGGGGGCTGATCGATGGACGCACTGAACAACCTGTGGCAGGGCTTCGGGGTGGCCCTGCTGCCCAACAACCTGATGTGGTCCTTCATCGGCGTCTTCATGGGCAACCTGATCGGCGTGCTGCCCGGGATCGGCCCGCTGGCCGCCATCTCGCTGCTGCTGCCGGTGACCTACTCGCTCGACCCGACCGCCGCCCTGATGATGCTGGCCGGCATCTACTACGGCGCCCAGTACGGCGGCGCCACCACCTCGATCCTGCTGAACCTGCCCGGCGTCGCCTCGCATGCGGTGACCTGTCTCGACGGTCATCCCATGGCCAAGCAGGGCCGCGGCGGTGCGGCCCTGTTCATGGCCATGCTCGCCTCCTTCATCGGCGCCAGCATCGGCATCGCGCTGATGACCTTCTTCTCGCCGCTCCTGGTCGACGTGGCTTTCCGGTTCGGCCCGGCCGAATACTTCGCCATGATGCTGCTCGGGCTGCTTGCGGCCTCGACCCTGGCCAAGGGCTCGCCGCTCAAGGGCATCGCGATGGTGCTCGTGGGACTGATACTGGGTGTGGTGGGAACCGACGTGAACTCGGGCGTGGCGCGCTTCGCGCTCGACATCCCGGAACTGACCGACGGCCTGGCACTGGTCGCACTCGCCATGGGGCTGTTCGGCATCGCCGACACCCTGGCCAACGTCAACCGGATCGGCACCGGCGCGGTCGAGACCAAGGTCACGCTGCGCTCGCTGCGTCTGGCCAAGGGCGAGATGAAGCGCTCCTGGATGCCGATCCTGCGCGGCACGGCGATCGGCTCCTTCTTCGGCATCCTGCCCGGCACCGGTTCCACGATCGCCTCGTTCATCTCCTATGCCACCGAGAAGAAGGTCTCCAGGCATCCCGAGCAGTTCGGCCACGGCGCCATCGAAGGCATCGCGGGCCCCGAAGCCTCCAACAACGCGGCAGCCCAGACGGCCTTCATCCCCACCATGAGCCTGGGCATCCCGGGCGATGCCGTGATGGCCCTGATGCTGGGCGCCCTGATGATCCACAACATCCAGCCCGGCCCCCAGCTGATCAGCGAACACCCGCTGATCTTCTGGGGCCTGATTGCCAGCTTCTGGGTCGGCAACCTGCTGCTCCTGGTGCTGAACATTCCGCTCATCGGCATGTGGGTCAGGCTGCTCACGGTGCCCTACCGGATCATCTACCCCTGCGTGCTGTTCTTCATCTGCATCGGGGTCTACAGCGGCAACAACAACCTGTTCGACGTCGGCGTCGTCCTCGCGATCGGCGTCGGCGGCTATTTCACGACCCGGCTCGGCTTCGAGCCGGCGCCCGTGCTGCTGGGCTTCGTGCTCGGCCCGATGGTGGAGGAGAACTTCCGCCGCGCCCTGCTGCTCTCCAGGGGCGACCCGGGCATCTTCGTGACCCGCCCGATCAGCGCCGCCTTCGTGCTGGCGTGCTGCCTGATGCTCGCGGGCGTGGCTTATACGCGCTTGCGCAAGGGCCGCTCGGCACAGCGCGCGGCAGGCTGATCGTCATGCGCGCGGGCCGGGTTCAGCCCGCGTGCTGCATGAATCCCTCGAGCACGTTGACCGCATTTGCGCCCACCTCGGCCACCGCATAGCCGCCCTCGAAGACGAAGACGGTCGGCAGGCCGGCGCGCGCGAGGTCTTCGCCGATGCGCAGATAGTCGGGCGTGGCGAGCGTGAAGCCCGCGATCGGGTCGCCTTCGAAGGTGTCGAGGCCGAGCGAGACGACGAGCGCGCCGGCCTCGAACTTCGCAATGCCGCGCAATGCTTCCTTCAGCGCCTCGCGCCAGCGCGCGAATCCGGTGCCGCGCGGCAGCGGAAGGTTGTGGTTGAAGCCGAGGCCATCGCCCGCGCCGCGCTCGTCGGCATAGCCGAGGTAGTACGGATACTCGGTGTGCGGATCGCCGTGGATGCTGGTGAACTGCACATCGGCACGGTCGTAGAAGATGGCCTGGGTGCCGTTGCCGTGGTGGTAGTCGATGTCGAGCACCGCGACGCGCTCCACGCCCGCATCGCGCAATGCCTGTGCCGCAATGGCCGCGTTGTTGAGGAAGCAGTAGCCGCCGAAGAAATCCGCGCCGGCGTGATGCCCCGGTGGGCGCGTGAGCGCGAACGCGGCGCGCTCGCTGCGCAGCACGTGCGCCGCGGCGGTCAGCGCGCAGAAGGCGCCCGCACGGGCCGCCTGCCAGGTCCCGGCGGTCAGCGGCGTGCCCGCGTCGTACGAGAACAGGCCCATGCGCGCAGCGAAGCTCGCGGGCAGCACGTCGGAGCGGAAGGTGCGGATCGGCCAGTACGAAGGCAGCGCGTCGCGTTCGGCGTTGGCGGGGTCCAGCGCGATCCATTCGCTCCATGCACCGGCCAGGAAATCGAGGTAGCGCTGCGAATGAACTCGCGCGAATGCGGATTCATCCGATTCAACGGGCGATTCGATGGGCCCGAGGTTGCGCTCCTGCAATTCCCGCAGGACGTAGTCGGCACGCGCCGGGACC
Organism: Variovorax sp. HW608; assembly: GCF_900090195.1. Lineage (NCBI taxonomy): Bacteria > Pseudomonadati > Pseudomonadota > Betaproteobacteria > Burkholderiales > Comamonadaceae > Variovorax > Variovorax sp. HW608. The sequence goes on along the minus strand of NZ_LT607803.1, from coordinate 4,059,515 downwards.
TCGAAGCACGGCAGCAGCTGACCCCGAAACATCTCGAACTTGCCGTGATGAACTGCGTGGAGGTGGTTGAAGACGGTGAGCATGGCGATAGGGTAGCGCTTGTCTTTCCGCTCGACCAATGGGCCGTCCTGATGGGTGGGGGTACTGAGATCGGAGGGGCGGTGGTGGGCGGTATGGGCTGGGCCGGCCGACGCCACCGGCCGCTTCGCGGCTGCCCTGCGCTGCTCACGGCACGCGGGGTCCGCGCGAAACTCGCTTCGCTCAGACACGCGCAGCCCTTTTTCCGCGTACCGCTGCGCTGCTCGGCGGCGTCTCAACGGCCGGCCCAGCCCATACCGCCCACCACCGTGGACACGGCAGGGAAAAACTGTCCACCTCTACTGGCACGGCGGTCACCGGGGAGCGGACCGCGACGTCGGAGCCGAACAATCCGTTGATCAATCACAGAGCCCGGTCTGCGATGCGGCGCTGCGGGCGCCTCTGCGCCGCCGAGGAGCGCAGCCTTTCGCGGATCAGGGCTCGCGCTTGTTTGAGCGAAGCGAGTTTGCGCGAGACCCCGCGAAAGGCGAGCACCGCAGGGCAGCCGCGAAGCGGCCGGCGCAGTGAAGCTCGCAGCGCCGCATCGCAGACCGGGCGGACGCCCCAGGGCCAACGGAATCAGGCCTCCCGCCGCAACCCTTCGGCTGACTCTTCCGCAACCGGCAAGGGCACGACCACCTTCGCCGAACGCCCCGCCCGCGCCAGCACGGGCGCCAGGGCCACGCCGGTGTGCGTGCGCAACGCCACGACGGCTTCCGGCGGCGCAGCAGCCACGATGCGCCCCCCCGCATTGCCGCCCTCAGGCCCCAGGTCGATCAGCCAGTCCGCCTCGGCGACCACGTCGAGATCGTGCTCGATCACCACCACGCTGTGCCCGCCGTTCACCAGCCGATGCAGCACATGGATCAGTTTCTCGACGTCGGCCATGTGCAGGCCGACCGTGGGCTCGTCGAGCACGTAGAGGGTGTGCGGCGTCTTGTTGCCCCGCCGCGTGACGTCGTCGCGCACCTTGCTCAGTTCGGTCACCAGCTTGATGCGCTGCGCCTCGCCGCCCGACAAGGTCGGCGAAGGCTGCCCCAGCGTGAGATAGCCCAGGCCCACGTCCTTCAGCAACTGCAACGGGTGGCTGATGTTCGGCATCGAGGCGAAGAACGCCACCGCCTCGTCGACCTCCATCTGCAACACGTCGCCGATGCTCTTGCCGCGCCAGCTCACCGCCAGCGTCTCGGGATTGAAGCGCGCGCCGTGGCACACCTCGCAAGGGACCTTCACGTCGGGCAGGAAGCTCATCTCAATCGTGCGCACGCCCGCGCCCTCGCAACCCGGGCACCGGCCCTCGCCGGTGTTGAAGCTGAAGCGCGCCGGACCATAGCCGCGCGCCTTCGCTTCCAGCGTGTCCGCGAACAGCTTGCGGATCGTGTCCCAGAAGCCGATGTAGGTGGCCGGGCAGCTGCGCGGCGTCTTGCCGATCGGCGTCTGGTCGACCTCGAGCACGCGGTCGATGGTCTCGTAGCCTTCGACCGCACGGCACCCGGCCCACGCGGGACGCTTGCCCGCCGCATCCGCATCGCGCCCCGCCTTCGTCATGCGCTGCGCCACGACGGCATGCACATTCGACAGCAGCACATCGCGCGCCAGCGTGGACTTGCCCGAACCGCTCACGCCCGTCACCGCGACCAGCCGCTTGAGCGGCAGCGACACCGTCACGTCCTGCAGGTTGTGCATGTCCGCGCCGCGCACCGTGAGCCAGTCCGGCGCACCGGGTTCAGGCGCCGGCACCGGCCGGCGCGCCTGCAGCGGATGCTTGATCGCATCGCGCAGATAGCGGCCCGTCTGCGAATCGTTCGCCGCCTGGATCTCGGCCACCGTGCCTTCGGCCACCAGGCGCCCGCCGCGCTTGCCCGCGCTCGGGCCGATGTCGATGATGTGATCGGCGCGGCGGATCGTGTCCTCGTCGTGCTCCACCACCACCAGCGTGTTGCCCTTGTCGCCCAGCTTGTGCAGCGCGTCGAGCAGGATCTGGTTGTCGCGCGCATGCAGGCCGATGGTCGGCTCGTCGAGCACGTAGCAGACGCCCTGCAGGTTGCTGCCGAGCTGCGCCGCGAGCCGGATGCGCTGCGCCTCGCCGCCGCTCAAGGTCGGCGCGCCGCGGTCGAGCGTGAGATAGCCGAGCCCCACCTCTTCGAGGAATTCGAGCCGGCTGCGGATCTCGGGCACGAGGTCGCGCGCGATCTCCGCCTCGCGCCCCGAAAGCTGCAAGCCCTCGAACCACACGCGGATGTCGCTCACGCTCATGCGCGCGAGCTGCGTGATGCCGATGCCGCCGTTGCCCGACGCATCCGAGGCGCCGAAGAGCACCGCGCGCGCGGTCGGATTGAGCCGCGTGCCCTCGCAGGTCGGGCACACCACGTCGCCCACGTCTTCGGCCTCGGGTTCGGCAAAGGTCTGCTCGCGCCCCTTCTGGTCGTCGGCCATCACCGAGTCGTCGTAGACCTTGCGCTGCTCCTTCGTGAGCTTGACGCCGGTGCCGACGCAATCGGGACACCAGCCATGCTTGCTGTTGTAGGAGAACAGGCGCGGATCGAGCTCGGCATAGCTGGTGCTGCACACCGGGCAGGCGCGCAGGGTCGAGAACACATGCGCACGCCCGATGCCGCGGGTCGGCGCGCCGGCCATCATCGCGCCGCGCAAACCGGTGAGATCGCTCAGCACGTGCACCACGCCCTTGCCATGCTCCAGCGCACGCGCAAGCGCCTGCCGCAGTTCGGTCTCCTGCGAGGGCAGAACGTCGAGGCTCGCCACCGGCAGCTCGATGCTGTGCTCCTTGAAGCGGTCGATGCGCGGGAAGCCCGTGGTCGGCAGGAATTCGCCGTCCACCCGCAGATGCGTGTAGCCGCGCGGACGCGCCCAGTCGGCCAGCTCGGTGTAGACGCCCTTGCGGTTGCTCACGAGCGGCGCGAGCAGTCCGATGTGCTGGCCCTTGAAGTTCTTCAGCAACTGCGCCGCGATGCTGTCCTGTGTCTGCGGCTGCACCGCCGCGCCGTCGTGGATGCAGTGCTGCACGCCGAGCTTCACATAGAGCAGCCGCAGGAAGTGCCACACCTCGGTGGTCGTGCCCACCGTGCTCTTGCGGCCGCCGCGCGACAGGCGCTGCTCGATCGCCACCGTCGGCGGAATGCCATACACCGCATCCACCTCGGGCCGGCCCGCCGGCTGCACGATGCTGCGCGCATAGGCATTGAGCGATTCGAGATAGCGCCGCTGCCCCTCGTTGAACAGGATGTCGAAGGCCAGCGTGGATTTGCCCGAGCCGCTGACGCCGGTCACGACGCTGAATTTGCCGCGCGGAACATCGACCGACAGGTGCTTGAGGTTGTGCTCGCGCGCATTGACGATCTGGATCGCATCGCGCCCCTGCACCGGCTGCGCATGGGCGGCATATTCGCGCGCCGCGCGCTCGGCCACCTTGAAGGCGCCGGGGCCGATCGCGAGTTCGTAGTCGGCCAGCGCCTCGCCGGTCAGCGAGGCGCGGTTCTCGCGCACCTGCTCGGGCGTGCCGACCGCGACGACCTGGCCGCCGCCCTCGCCGCCTTCGGGGCCGAGGTCGATGATCCAGTCGCTGGCTCGGATCACGTCGAGGTTGTGTTCGATCACCACCAGCGAATGCCCCGCATCGAGCAGCTTGCGCAGGGCGCGCATCAGGCGTGCGATGTCGTCGAAGTGCAGGCCGGTGGTCGGTTCGTCGAAGAGGAAGAGCTGGCCCTTGCGCGCCAGCGGCTGCTTGCTCGCGCTGCCGTTCTTCGCGGCCTCCGCAAGAAAGCCCGCGAGCTTCAGGCGCTGCGCCTCGCCGCCGCTGAGCGTCGGCACGGGCTGGCCGAGCTTCACGTAGTCGAGGCCGACATCGACGATCGGCTGCAGCATGCGCAGCACTTCGCGGTCCGCTTCGAACGTGGCGGCCGCCTCGGCCACCGTGAGTTCGAGCACGTCGGCCACGTTCATCGTGCGGCCCTTGCGCTCGATCGTGACTTCGAGGATCTCCGGCCGGTAGCGCTTGCCATCGCAATCGGGGCAGCGCAGGTAGACGTCGGACAGGAACTGCATCTCCACGTGCTCGAAGCCCGAGCCGCCGCAGGTCGGGCAGCGCCCGTCGCCGCTGTTGAAGCTGAACTTCGACGAGGTGTAGCCACGCTGCCGCGACAGCGCGGCGGTCGCGAAGATCTCGCGGATCGCGTCCCACGCGCCCACGTAGCTCGCGGGATTGGATCGCGCGGTCTTGCCGATCGGCGACTGGTCGACGAACACCACGTCGCTCAGATGGTCGGCGCCCAGCAGCCGGTCGTGCGCGCCCGGCGATTCGGTCGCGCGGCCGAAGTGCCGCATCAGCGCAGGCGCGAGCACGTCCTGCACCAGCGTCGACTTGCCCGAGCCGCTCACGCCGGTGATGCACACCAGGCGCGACAGCGGAATCTCCACCGTCACGTCCTTCAGGTTGTGCTCGCGCACGCCTTCGAGGATCAGGCGCGGCGTGTTGTCGCTCACCATGCGGCGGAAACCCATGCCGATCTGCTTGCGGCCGCCGAGGTACTGGCCGGTCAGCGTGTCGGCGTCGCGCAGTGCGTTGGTGCTGCCGTCGAACACCACGCGACCGCCGCGCACGCCGGGGCCCGGGCCCATGTCGATCACACGATCGGCCGCGAGCATCACGGCCGGGTCGTGCTCCACCACCACCAGCGTGTTGCCCGCATCGCGCAGGCGCAGCATCGCTTCGGTGATGCGGTTCATGTCGCGCGGATGCAATCCGATGCTGGGCTCGTCGAGCACGAAGAGCGTGTTCACGAGCGAGGTGCCGAGCGCGGTCGTGAGGTTGATGCGCTGCACCTCGCCGCCGCTCAGCGTGCGGCTCTGGCGGTCGAGCGTGAGATAGCCGATGCCGACGTCGTGCAGGTAGCGCAGCCGCGTCGTGATCTCCTCGAACAGCAGCTTGAGCGCCTGCACCTCGCCTTCGCTCGCGTTGCTCTGGTTGCCGTGGCTCTCCATGCCGTCGAAGAAGCGGCGCAGCCGCTCGATCGGCAGCAGCATCAGGTCGTGCAGGCACAGCCCCGGCAGCGCTTCGAGCTGCGCGCGCGACCACTTCGCGCCCTGCGGCATGAAGCGCTTCGAGGGCTCGAGCACCGCGTCGGCGTCTTCCTTGCTGCCGATGCGCCACAGCAGGCTTTCGAGCTTGAGCCGTGCGCCGGCGCAGGTCGGGCACGGCGTGTAGCTGCGGTACTTCGACAAGAGCACGCGGATGTGCATCTTGTAGGCCTTGCTCTCCAGGTAGCCGAAGAAGCGGCGGATGCCGTACCACTGCCGGCTCCAGTTGCCTTCCTTGTAGTTGGGCGTGCCCTCGATCACCCAGTGCCTCTGCGCGTCGGTGAGCTTGTTCCAGGGCGTGTCGCGCGGAATGCCGGCGGCCTCGGCGTGGCGCATGAGGTCGTCCTGCGCCTCTTTCCAGGCGGGCGTCTGGATGGTCTTGATCGCGCCGGCGCGCAAGGTGAGCTTGTCGTTCGGGATCACGAGGCCGAGGTCGACGCCGATCACGCGGCCGAAGCCGCGGCAGGTGTCGCAGGCGCCCACGGCCGAGTTGAACGAGAACATCGACGGGATCGGGTCCGCGTAGCGGATGTCGCTCTCGGGGCAATGCAGGCCGGTCGAAAACTTCCAAACATCTGGCTCAGCGCCCTCCTCCCCCGCCAGCGCATAGACGGTGAGCCGCCCGCTGCCACGCTTGAGCGCCACTTCGATCGCCTCGATCACGCGCGCGCGCTCGGCGCCGGCGATGCGGAAGCGGTCGGCCACCACGTCGAGCACCTTGCGCGGGCCGGTCGGCGTCGCGACCTCGCGCTCGGCCTGGACGCGCGTGAAGCCGCTCGCGGAAAGCCACTGCGTGACTTCGTCGGCGCTGGTGCTCGCAGGCAGCTCGACCGGGAAGGTCAACACCACCCGCGGATCGCCCGCCGCGGCCGCGCGCGAAACCAGCTCGGCATAGATCGAATCGGGCGAATCGTGCCGTACCGGCAGCGCGGTCTCGCGGTCGAACAACTGCGCCGCGCGGGCCAAGAGCAGCTTCAGGTGGTCGTTGAGCTCCGTCATCGTGCCGACGGTCGAGCGTGACGAGCGCACCGGGTTCGTCTGGTCGATCGCGATCGCGGGCGGCACGCCCTCGACCTTGTCGACCGCCGGCTTGTCCATGCGGTCGAGGAACTGCCGCGCGTAGGCCGAGAAGGTCTCGACATAGCGACGCTGGCCTTCGGCGTAGAGGGTGTCGAACACCAGGCTCGACTTGCCCGAGCCGCTCGGCCCGGTGACCACCGTCATCTCGCCGGTGCGGATGTCGAGATCGAGGTTCTGGAGGTTGTGCTGACGTGCGCCGCGAATGCGGATGGAGCCCTGTGTCATGAATGCCTTGCGGGATGGGGCAGACATTCTAGGAATTCGGGCGCGGCTTCGCTTGCGGTGGCCCAAGGCGAATCGCTTACACACCGACACACATCCGGCAGCGCCGCAAGCAGCCCACAATCCGGCTCAGATCCGACATCCCGCCAGTTCATGACATTCCTCGTCGACGAAGAAATCACCTTCCGCAAGCTGGAGATCCTGCTGGCCTTCATGGAGACCGGCAATCTCGCGCGCACCGCCGAAAAGCTCGACATCAGCACCGTGAGCGTGCATCGCGCCTTGCACTCGCTGGAGACGGGCGCGCGCTGCGCGCTGTTCCGGCTCGAAGGCCGCAACCTGCTGCCCACGGAAGCCGCCCGGGCGCTGGCCGACGTGGCGCGCGAGGTGGTGCGCACGATGTCCGAGGGCATCCGCGCCACGCGCGAAGTGGCGGGCTATTCGGCGGACCGCATCCGCATCGGTTCGCTCTATTCGCTGACCAGCCGCACCGTGCCGAAGGTCATCATGGGCATGAAGCTGCGCAAGCCCGATCTGCACACCGAGCTGGTGCTGGGCTCGAACGCCGACCTGCTGCAGAAGCTGCGCGACGGCGCGGTCGATGCGGTGCTGATGGCGATCCCCGACGAAGCGCCCGACGTCGAATCCGAGCCGCTCTTCGAGGACGACATCTTCTTCGCCGCGCCCGTCGGCTCGCGCTACGCGGAGATGGCCGAGGTCGACCTCGGCGCCTGCCGGCACGAGCGCTTCGTGAGCCTCTCCGAAGGCTTCGTGACCTACAACGGCTTCATGGCGTCGTTCCGCATCGCGGACTTCACGCCCGACGTGGTCATGCGCACCGGCGACATCTTCTCGCTCATGAACCTCGTGAGCGGCGACGTCGGCTATACGCTGCTGCCGGGGCGGGTGCGCGGGGCGCTGCCGCACAACGTGCGGCTGGTGCCGCTGCAGCCGAAATACCTCGTGCGCCAGACGATCGCCGTGAACTTCCTGCGCACCCGCGAGCGCGACCCGAACCTGCTGGCGCTGCTGGCGCTCTGCCGCAGCTCGAAGGCGGATCTGGCCTAAGGGTTTACCCACGATCGTTTCACAGCGCGTAAGCATCGCCGCTCCCCCTTAATTGATCCAGCAAGGGGCCACCGATACCTTCTGTCTCCACGACACCGCAGCTTCGAGCGGTGCATTTCCAGGAGACGCACATGATCATTTTCGGTACCGCCCTGCTGGCCGTCTGCCATCTGCTGGGCATCTTTCTCGGCGATCTGCTGGGCCAGGCGCTCGGCGTGAAGACCAATGTCGGCGGTGTCGGCATCGCGATGCTGCTCCTGATCTTCGCGCGGCTCTACATGCAGAAGCGAAACATGCTGCCCAAGCTGACCGAGCTCGGCGTGGAGTACTGGGGCGCGATGTACATCCCGGTCGTCGTCGCCATGGCGGCGCAGCAGGACATGGTGTCGGCGCTGCGCGGCGGCCCGGTCGCGGTGCTCTCGGCCATCGCCGCGGTGGTGGTCTGCGCCTGTGTCATTGCCGCGATCAACCGCTCCGAACGGCCGGAGGCGGAAGCGGAGACGACGCCGAAGCTCCACGACAACCCCCTGCTGACCGAAGCGGAATAACCGGATCGCGGAGCGACACCATGATCGAAATCCTCGAAAAAGCCGCCCTCCAGAATGGCCTCGTGACCGCCTTCGCGGTGGTCGGCCTGGTCATCCTGGTCTCGGGCCAGATTTCCCGCCGGCTGACCTTCGGCCGGGTGCACGGTTCGGCCATCGCGATCGTGATCGGCCTCGCGCTCGCCTACTGGGGCGGCACGCAGACCGGCGGCCACAAGGGCCTGGCCGACATGTCGCTGTTCGGCGGCATCGGCCTCATGGGCGGCGCGATGCTGCGCGACTTCGCGATCGTGGCGACCGCCTTCGAAGTGCAGGCCACCGAGGCGCGCAAGGCGGGCCTGATCGGCGCGGTGTCGCTGCTGCTCGGCACGGTGCTGCCCTTCGTCGTCGGCGCCGCCATCGCATGGAGCTTCGGCTACTCCGACGCGGTGAGCATGACCACCATCGGCGCGGGCGCGGTCACCTACATCGTCGGCCCCGTGACCGGCGCTGCCATCGGCGCGAGCCCCGACGTGATGGCGCTGAGCATCGCGACGGGGCTCGTCAAAGCCATCATCGTGATGGTCGGCACGCCGATCGCGGCGCGCTTCCTGGCCCTGAAGACACCGCGCTCGGCGATGGTGTTCGGCGGCCTCGCAGGCACCGTGAGCGGGGTGTCCGCCGGCCTCGCCGCCACCGACCGCAAGCTGGTGCCCTACGGCGCACTGGTGGCGACCTTCCATACCGGCCTCGGCTGCCTGATGGGCCCGTCGGTGCTGTTTTTTGCCACCAGGGCACTGGTGGGTTGAGGAATCCCCATGGATCGCATGAAGAACTGGAACACCAAGGCCGAGAACCGCGCCTCGCGCCTCGCGCGAGCGGCCCATGCCCTCGGCGCCGACCTGGCCGGCAAGCGCGTCGCCACCGAGGCGGTCGGCCAGCTGCTGGAGGCCGTGCTGGAGCCGGGCGACCGCGTCTGCCTCGAAGGCAACAACCAGAAGCAGGCCGACTTCCTGGCGCGCGCGCTGGTGCAGGTCGACCCGGCCAGGGTGCGCGGCCTGCACATGGTGCAGTCGGTGCTCGCGCTGCCGGAGCATCTGGACGTGTTCGAGAACGGCATCGCCGCGCGGCTCGATTTCAGCTTCTCGGGCCCGCAGGGCGGGCGGCTGGCCAAGCTGGTGTCGGGCGGGCGCATCGAGATCGGCGCGATCCACACCTACCTCGAACTCTTCGCGCGCTACTTCGTCGACCTCACGCCGCAGGTGGCGCTGGTGGCCGCGCACGCGGCCGACGCCGAGGGCAACCTCTACACCGGCCCCAACACCGAGGACACGCCGGTCATCGCGGAAGCCACCGCCTTCTCGGGCGGCATCCTGATCGCGCAGGTCAACGAGCTGGTCGACGGCAGGACCACCACGCTGCCGCGCGTGGACATTCCGGCCGACTGGGTCTCATTCGTCGTCAAGGCGCCGCGTCCCAACTTCATCGAACCGCTGTTCACGCGCGATCCGGCGCAGATCAGCGAGATTCAGGTGCTGATGGCGATGATGGCCATCAAGGGCATCTACGCCGAGTACGGCGTGCAGCGGCTCAACCACGGCATCGGCTTCGACACCGCCGCGATCGAGCTGCTGCTGCCGACCTATGCCGAGTCGCTCGGCCTCAAGGGGAAGATCGGCAGGCACTGGGCGCTGAATCCGCACCCGGCGCTGATTCCCGCGATCGAGGCGGGCTGGGTCGAGTCGGTGCACTCCTTCGGCTCCGAGCTGGGCATGGAGGACTACATCCGCGCGCGCTCCGACGTCTTCTTCACCGGCCCCGACGGCAGCCTGCGCAGCAACCGCGCGCTGTGCCAGGCGGCCGGCCACTATGCCTGCGACCTGTTCATCGGCTCGACCTTGCAGATCGACCTCGACGGCAACAGCTCGACCGCGACCCTGGGCCGCATCGCCGGCTTCGGCGGCGCGCCCAACATGGGCGCGGATGCGCGCGGCCGCCGCCATGCGAGCCCGGCGTGGCTCAAGGCCGGCCGCGAGGCACGCCATGGCCGCGGCGGCGCGGCCGGCACGCCGCGCGGGCAGAAGCTGGTGGTGCAGATGGTCGAGACCTTCCGCGAACACATGCAGCCGGCCTTCGTCGACAAGCTCGATGCCTGGCAGCTCGCGGAGCAGGCCGGCATGGAACTGCCGCCGATCATGATCTACGGCGACGACGTCACGCACATCCTGACCGAGGAAGGCATCGCCAACCTGCTCTTGTGCCGCACCGACGCCGAGCGCGAGCAGGCCATTCGCGGCGTCGCCGGCTACACGGCCATCGGCCTGGGACGCGACCGCCGCGCGGTGGAGAACCTGCGCGACCGCGGCGTGATCCGGCGGCCGGAAGACCTCGGCATCGATCCGCGCGAGGCCACGCGCAATCTGCTGGCCGCGCGCAGCATGCGCGACCTGGTGCGTGCATCAGGCGGCCTCTACGTTCCGCCCAAGCGTTTCAGAAACTGGTGAATGGAACTCACCCCCAGCCTCGCCCACTTCGTGTGGCTCAGACACCCCCTCTCCGGGGGCAACCCCGGCGGCCCGGCGAAGCCGGTTCCGCGGGGTTCCTGGCCTCGCGTGTTTCGGTTTCACGCGTCGCGCAAGACGCGCAACATCATGGAGCATTCGTCATGACCCTTCCCGCGGGGCTCGAAGCCCTCGATTTCTCCTTCACCGGCACACGCCCGGCCGGCGCCTTCGCGCCCGTGCTGGTGGGCGTCGTCGGCTCGGGCAACCTGGAGGTGCTGCTCGAAGCGGCCGGCGGCGACGGCTGCACCGTGCGCGTCGAGACCTCGGCGCGCGGCTTCGGGCCGATCTGGGAAGCCGTGCTCGGCGACTTCCACGCGCGGCATCCGCTGGCCGGCGTGCGCATCTCGATCAACGACATGGGCGCGACGCCGGCCGTCGTGAGCCTGCGGCTCGACCAGGCCGTGGCGGAACTGCCGGGCACGGCGCAAGGAGGACGGCCATGATCAGCTACGCCGAATGCTCGGCGCGCGAGCGGCTCGCGCGTGTGCTCGATGCCGGCAGCTTCCACGAATGGCTGCCGCCGTCCGAACGGCTGACCAGCCCGCATCTCGCGCAGCTCGGCGTGCCGTCTTCCTTCGACGACGGTGTCGCGATCGGCCGCGCGAAGCTCGGCGGGCTGGAGGTGTTCGTCGCGGCGCAGGAAGGCGCCTTCATGGGCGGCGGCGTCGGCGAGGTGCATGGCGCCAAGCTGGTGGGCCTGCTGCGACGCGCCCTGCGCGACCGCCCGGCCGCCGTGCTGCTTCTGGCCGAATCGGGCGGCGTACGGCTGCACGAGGCCAACGCGGGGCTGATCGCGGTGTCGGAAGTCATGCGCGCGGTACTCGACGTGCGCGCGGCCGGCGTGCCGGTGATCACGCTGATCGGCGGCGCCAACGGCTGCTTCGGCGGCATGGGCATCGTCGCGCGCTGCACCGACCACATCGTGATGAGCGACGTGGGCCGGCTCGCCATGTCGGGCCCCGAAGTGATCGAAGCCTCCTTCGGCGTGGAGGAGTTCGATTCGCGCGACCGCGCCCTCGTGTGGCGCACGACCGGCGGCAAGCACCGCTGGCTGACCGGCGATTGCGACGTGCTCGTCGAGGACGACGTGGCGGCCTTCCGCGCAGCGGCGCTCGATGCGATCGGTGCGGCTGCGCCCGTGACGCTCGACGCGCTCGAACGCGAACACGCCCTGCTCGCGGCGCGCCTCTGCCTGCTGCCGCCCGCGGACGAAGGTGGCGACGACGCGATCGCGCTGTGGTCGCGCCTGGGCATCGCCGACGCCGCGCGCATTCCCGAACTGGACGTGGCCGCCGTGCGCGCGCTGCGTCCCGCATGAGGAGCGAAACGATGGACTGGAACCTTCTCGCCACCCGGCTCTTCGGCGCCGACCACGGCATCGCCGCCGACGGCGATTTCCTGCACGGCAGCGCGCGCTTCGAGGGCCAGCCGATCACGGTGGTCGGCACCACGAACCACGCGCCCATCGGCGTGCGGCTGGCGCTGGCGCAGGCGCGCGTGGTGCTCGACACCGTTGCGCGGCATCCGGAGCGGCCGATCCTGCTCCTCATCGACACGCAGGGCCAGCAGCTGCGGCGGCGCGACGAGCTGCTCGGCATCAACCGCGCGATGGCGCACCTCGGCGCGAGCATCGATCTCGCGCGGCGGCGCGGCCATCGCGTGATCGGGCTGGTGTACGACCAGGCGCTGTCCGGCGGCTTCATCACCTCGGGCCTGATCGCCGATGCCTGCTATGCGCTGCCCGAAGCCGAGATCCGCGTGATGCGCATCCCCGCGATGGCGCGCGTGACCAAGCTGCCCGAGGCGATGCTCGAAGCGCTGTCGAAATCGAATCCCGTGTTCGCACCCGGCGTGTCGAACTACGTCGCCATGGGCGGCGTGCGCGCGCTGTGGGAAGGCGATCTGGCCGCCGCCCTGCGTGACGCGCTGGCGCACACGCCCAGGGAGGACATGCGCGCCATCGACGGCGCCGCGCGCGGCGGGCGCCGCCTCGCCGCCGCCATCGCACAGCGCGTGCTGGACGCCGCCTGAGACGCGCCATGATGCCGCTGCGCCGCCATCGGCTGGCCTTTCTCTCGGACGCAGGCTGGGCCGGCGTCCGCGCCCGGGCCTGGGACGCACAGGCGCAGGCCTGCATCGACCACTGGGCCGCACATCGCCTGCCGCTCGTGGTCACGCGCCAGCCCGCGGACGCATCGGGCGATCGGCCGATCGCGCTCGGCCTGCCGGCGCCGCTGCAATGGGATCGGCGACGCCTCGCGGTCCAGGTGCCCCGCAATGCGCTCGCGTGGTTCGACGAGTTCCCGCGCTTCGGCGATGCCGCCGGCCTGCTGCCGCGCATTCCCCGTGCGGCCTGGCGAATGCTGGGCCGGCAACTCGCGGCTTGCGATGCATCGGCACGCATCTACGGCGCCTACGGCTGGCAGTTGCTGACCGGACTCCCCTACGTGCGCGAGAGCTCCGATATCGACCTGTGGATCGGCGTGCGCGATGCCGAGCAGGCGGACACCGTCGCGCACCACCTCGAACGCTTCGCGCCCCGCCATCCGCGGCTCGATGGCGAACTGGTCTTCGAGGACGGCACCGCCGTCGCATGGCGCGAATGGCATGCCTGGCGCGCAGGCCGGGCGCGGCACCTGCTCGTGAAGCGCCTGCACGGCGCATCGATGGCGGATGCGTCCTTCGTGCGCAGGTATGCACCAGCGCTGGAGATGGCGGCATGACCGTGCTCGCGAAGTTGCGCTACGCGCATCAGGCGACGCATGCGCCGCACCTCACTCCGGCCGACATCGGACGCGCCGCGACGCTCGCGCTGCACGACGAACTCGAACTCGCACCCAAGCCGGGGCTGGTGTCCTTCATCGACAGCGGCAGCCATGACGACATGGACGCCCACACCTTCATGCAGAGCCTGTTCGCGCTGCGCCACTACTTCGTGCAGATCGCGGCCCTGGGCGAGGCCCACGCGCCCTTCGAAGCATTGGAGCGCTGCGGCATCGCGGCCGAAGCGCGGATGCTCGCGGCCACCGGCGGCATCAACACGCATCGCGGTGCGATCTTCACGCTCGGCCTTCTTTGCGCATCCGCGGGTGCCCTGGTGCGCGACGGCCAAGCACCCTGCCCGGCTGGGCTGCGCGCTGCGCTGCATCGGCATTGGGGCGACGCGCTCCATGCGCGCAGCCGCCGCGTATCGATGTTGCCCGGCGGCATTGCCGCGCGCCGATACGGACTGCGCAGCGCCTCGGAAGAAGCAGCGCTCGGATTCCCCGTGCTGTTCGACATCGCCGTGCCGGCAATCGATGCAGCGACGAAGCGCGGGCTGGACTCGCAGCGCGCACGCCTCGATACGCTGTTCGCGATCATGGCTTCGCTCGACGACAGCAACCTCGCGCATCGCGGCGGCCTCGCGGGATTGCAGCACGCGCGGCACGCGGCGCGCGGTTATCTCGAACGCGGTGGCGCGGCGCACGATGAAGACTTCGATGCCGCATGGGCCATCCATCGCGATTTCGTGGCGCGGCGTTTGTCACCCGGCGGCGCGGCCGACACGCTGGCAGCGGCCTGCTGGATACGGCGCATCTGCGCGCGTCTGGCATGAGCTACGCGCTGATCTTCTCGGGCCAGGGCATGCAGCATCCCGCCATGCTGGCCTGGCTGGCTGAAGATGATTTGCTGCGAGGCGTGCAACGCCGGCTGGGCCACGACTGGCGCGAGCGCCTGCGCGATCCCGATTGGGCAGGCCGCAACGCGAATGCCCAGCTGCTGCTCACCGGGGCGGGGCTCGCCGCCTGGACTGCACTTGCGCCGCACCTGCCCGCGCCGGCGGTGGTCGCAGGCTACAGCGTCGGCGAAGTGGCGGCTTTCGCGGCCGCCGGCGTCTATGACGCACCGACCGCCATCGAACTGGTGCAGCAGCGCGCGGATCGGATGGACCGCGATGCCGAACGATGCGCCTGCGGCCTGATCGCGGTGAGCGGCCTCGGGGCCGAGGTGCTCGATCGCCTGTGCGCGGACTTCGGTCTTGCAGTGGCGATTCGCAACGATCCGGTCAGCGTGGTCCTCGGCGGCCCCAGGGCAGCGCTGGCGCCTGCGGCCGATGAAGCGCAAAGCCTCGGCGGCCATGTCACGCGGCTCAATGTCCACGTGGCGTCGCACACGCCATGGATGAGCGACGCAGCGCGCTCCTTCGAAGCCCTGCTCGCCGCGCGCACGCTCGAAGCGCCGCGACTCCCTTTGCTCAGCAACGTCGCCGGCCGCGTTCGCGATGCCGATCAGGCCCGGGCCGCACTCGCGCGCCAGATCGACCACACCGTGCGCTGGGACGAGTGCATGGAGGGCATCGCGTCACGGCGCGTACGATGCGTGCTCGAGATCGGTCCCGGGCAGGCGCTGGCGCGCATGTGGAACGAGCGGCACACGGAAATCCCCGCACGCTCGGCGGATGAATTCCGCAGCATCGAGGGCGTGATCCGCTGGATCGAGCGGCACGCCGACTGAGCGAGTTGCGCCGCGTTTCTGTGGATAAAAAGAAAAAGCCCCGAGCCGTTGCCAGCACGAGGCCTTTGGTCTTAGCACGGGGGCTGAGGACGCTCAGTCATTTGCGTAGATATCGACGTCCTTCGTCTCGCGGACAAAGATCGTGCCGATCACCAGCGTCACCGCAGCGATCACGATCGGATACCACAGGCCGTTGTACATGTTGCCGGTGCTGGCCACGATCGCGAACGCGGTGGTGGGCAGCAGGCCGCCGAACCAGCCGTTGCCGATGTGATAGGGCAGGCTCATCGAGGTGTAGCGGATCCGCGTGGGGAACAGTTCCACCAGCATGGCGGCGATCGGGCCGTAGACCATCGTCACCAGCAGCACCAGCCAGAACAGCAGCGCCACGGTCAGGACCTTGTTCATCTTGGCGGGGTCGGCCTTGCTCGGGTAGCCGGCGGACTTGAGCTGCTCGGTCACGCTCTTCTTGAAGGCGGCGATTTCCTTGCTCGATGCTTCGTCGAACTTGTGGTTGACCACGTTGCCGGCCGGCGAGGTGATCGCCACCTCGCCGATCTTCACCACGGCCGGTGAGCCGGCCGGGGCGTCGATGCGCTCGTAGCTCACCGAGTTCTGCACCAGGAAGCGCTTGGCGATGTCGCAGGAGCTGCGGAAGTCGATTTCGCGCGCCACCGGGTTGCCCTGGAACGAGCAGGAGCTCGGGTCGGCGGTGACCGTGACGCCCGCGGTGGCCTGGGCCTTCGCGAGGTCGGGGTTGGCGGCTTCGGTCAGCATCTTGAAGACCGGGAAGTAGGTCACCACCGCCAGCAGGCAGCCGGCCATGATGATCGACTTGCGGCCGATCTTGTCGGACAGCGTGCCGAACACCACGAAGAACGGCGTGCCGATCAGCAGCGCGGCCGCGATCATCAGGTTGGCGGTGGTCGCGTCGACCTTGAGCTGCTGCGTCAGGAAGAACAGCGAGTAGAACTGGCCCGAATACCAGACCACGGCCTGGCCGGCGGTGAGGCCGAGGAGCGCCAGGATCACGATCTTGAGGTTCTTCCACTGGCCGAAGGACTCGGACAGCGGCGCCTTCGAGGTCTTGCCCTCGGCCTTCATGCGCTGGAACGCCGGCGACTCGGACAGCGACAGGCGGATCCACACGGAGATGCCCAGCAGCAGGATCGAGACGAGGAACGGAATGCGCCATGCCCAGTCGGCGAAGGCGGCCTCGCCCACGCCTTCGCGCACGCCGAGGATGACCAGGAGGCTCAGGAACAGGCCGAGCGTGGCGGTGGTCTGGATCCACGAGGTGTAGGCGCCGCGCTTGCCGTGCGGCGAGTGCTCGGCCACGTAGGTGGCCGCACCGCCGTACTCGCCGCCGAGCGCGAGGCCCTGCAGCAGTCGCAGCGCGATGAGGATCACCGGCGCCGCGACGCCGATGGTGGCGTAGCTGGGCAAGAGGCCGACGATGAAGGTCGACAGACCCATGATCAGGATCGTGACCAGGAAGGTGTACTTGCGCCCGATCATGTCGCCGAGACGGCCGAACACGATGGCGCCGAAGGGACGCACCAGGAAGCCGGCCGCGAAGGCGAGCAACGCGAAGATGAAGGCCGCGCCGGCCTCGAGGCCGCTGAAGAACTGCTTGGCAATGATCGCCGCGAGCGAACCGTAGAGGTAGAAGTCGTACCACTCGAACACCGTTCCGAGGGAGGAAGCGAAGATGACCTTCTTCTCCTCGCCGGTCATGGGACGGGGCGTGCCCGTGGGCACTCCTCGTGAATCTAGTGTGGCTGCCATGTCGTCTCCTTCTAGTGTTTGCGCCCACGGCGTGGGACATCATGCATTCTTGGAGCGCCGACTGACCCGAGGCTGTCGCCAAACTTAATCGTGGCTGACAACCTAGGGTCTAACCCGCGGATTGCTTTTCAGCCTGCAGAAAATATCAGCGATTGCTGCGACGCAACGCAGGGCGCTGGTCAGCAGTGGCCCACTCAGCGCTGTCGAACCAGTCGTCGCCGGCGAGGTAGGCGCGCAGCATGCCGAGGCCATCGAAACCCCAGAACTGCCGGCCGTCGACCTCGAAGGTGGGCACGCCGAACACGCCATCGGCAATCGCTTCGTCGGTGTTCTGCTTGAGTTGCGCCTTCACCTCGTCGCCCGCCGGATCGCGCAGCAGCCGCAGCTGAGCGGCCAGCGCAGCGAGCCGGGCTTCGTCGCCGGGATCGCCGCCGCTTCGCCACAGGTCGCGGAAGATCGTCTCGGTCACGTGGCGGTTGATGTCGCCATCGGTCGACGTCGCAAGCGCCAGCCGCAGGTAGGGCAGCGGATTGAAGGGATGCGTCGCCGGCATCTGCACCGGAATGCCCCTCTCGCGGCCCAGCCAGAGGATGTGCCGGTAGGTCCACGTGCGCTTCGGCGCAATCTCGGCCGGACCGAGCTGGCCATGGTGCTTGAGCAGCGCACCGAAGAGCAGCGGCCTGTACGCCACGTTGTAGGTCAGCCCTTCGAGCGCCTGCGGCAGATGCTCGAAGGCGAGATAGGCATACGGCGAGATGAAGTCGAGATGGAAGGTGATGTGCTTCATGGCTTGTCTCCGGCGCCGGCGAGGAAGCCGGCCTCGGCGCGCAGCTCGATCGCGCGCCACACGCCGCGCTTGTCCGCATCGCCCATGCGGCTCCACGCCGCGATCTCGTCGATGGTGCGGAGGCACCCTTCGCAGAAGCCGCTCTCGGGGTCGATGCGGCAGATCGAGATGCAGGGCGACGGGACGCCGCTCGCCACAGCTCGCGCAGCGACGGCGCGTTCGACGATCGAAGGCACGGCTTCGGTGGTCACACGACGTCGGCGACGGGAGCGCCGGTGAGTCCTTCGAGATCCTGCGGACGCAGCCGCACCACCGCATGCGGATGGCCTGCCGCGGCCCAGATCTCGTCGAAGCGGAACAGCTCGCGATCGATCAGCATCACCGGCTCGGTCGCATGCCCGAACGGCGACACGCCGCCGATCGAAAAACCGGTGCGCGACTTCACGAAGTCCGCGTCGGCGCGGCCCAGCTTGCCGACGATGGCCTCGACCTTCTTCTCGTTCACGCGCCTGTCGCCCGAGGTCACGACCAGCACCGCGCTCTCGTCGGACTTGCGGCGGAAGACGATGCTCTTGGCGATCTGCCCGAGCTCGATGCCCAGCGCATCGGCCGCCTGCTGCGCGGTGCGCGCGGCATCGTCGAGCATGCGCGGCGAATGGGGATGGCCCTTGTCCTGCAGCACCCGCGCGACGCGCTGCACGCCTTCGGGCAACGAAGTCAATTCAGCGCCACACATCAACCATTCCTCTTCGTACGGATCGCCTTCGATGCGCGCGAGTTCGGCTCGCGGCCCAGCGCATCGCTGATGTACACGCCCGCATCGATCAGCTTGTCGAGATCGATCCCGGTCTCGATGCCCATGCCGTGCAGCATGTAGACCACGTCCTCGGTCGCGACGTTGCCGGTCGCGCCCTTGGCGTAGGGACAGCCGCCCAGGCCCGCCACCGAGGATTGGAAGTTCCACACGCCCAGTTCCAGCGCGGCCAGCGTATTGGCGAGCGCCTGGCCGTAGGTGTCGTGAAAGTGGCCCGAGACCTCGTCGATGCCGAAGTGCGCGAGCGTGGCCTCGATGGCGCGCTGCACCTTGCGCGGCGTGCCCACGCCGATCGTGTCGGCCACATCCACGCGCTGCACGCCGATGCCCTTCATCAGCCTGGCGAGGTAGTCCACCTTGTCGGGTGCGATGTCGCCCTCGTAGGGACACCCCACCGTGCAGCTCATGGCGCCCCGCACCTGGACGCCCTTGGCGCGTGCGGCTGCGGCGACGGGCGCGAAACGCTCGATGCTTTCGGCGATCGAGCAGTTGATGTTCTTCTGGCTGAAGGCCTCGCTCGCGGCGCCGAACACCACGATCTCGTCGGGCCATTCCTCGCGCGGTGCGGCGCTCGCGGCCTCGAAGCCCTTCATGTTCGGCGTCAGCACCGAGTAGCGCACGCCCGGCTTGCGCCGGATGCCGTGCATCACCTCGGAGTTGTCCGCCATCTGCGGGACCCACTTGGGGGAGACGAAGCTGGTGACCTCGATTTCCCGCACGCCGGCGTCCTGCAGGCGATGCACGAGGCCGATCTTGACCTCGGCGGGCACCGGCTGCTTCTCGTTCTGCAGACCGTCGCGCGGGCCGACGTCGACGATCCTGACCTTGCTGGGAAGTTTCATGGGGGAGTTCTCCGTGAACGGATCAGTATCCGCGTTCCGTGTCGACCACGCCGGCAATGGGTTCTCCGCGCACCATCGCGCGGATCTTGCCGGCGATCTGCGCGATCGATGCTTCGCGCATCGTGCGCGCCGAGCCGTGCGGCGTGACGTTGATCTTCGGGTGCCGCCAGAAGGGATGCTCGGCAGGCAGCGGCTCGACCTCGAACACATCGAGCGTCGCGCCCGCGAGTTGCCTGCTGTCGAGCAGCGGGATCAGGTCGGCTTCCACCAGATGCGCGCCGCGCGCGACGTTGATGACATAGCCGCCCGGTTGGCCGCCGTTGATCTTCGAGAGCGTCTCGCGGTTCATGATGCCGCGCGTGTCGGGCGTCAGCGGCAGCAGGTTGACCAGCACGCGGCTCGCGCCGAGGAAGGCATCGAAGTTGCTCTCGCCGGCAAAGCAGCGCACGCCGGGCAGATCCTTCGGCGAACGGCTCCAGCCGTTGACCGGAAACTCGAAGTGCCGAACCGCCTTCGCGACCCGCTCGCCAAGCACGCCGAGCCCCATGACGCCGACCGGAAAGTCCTCGCGCTCGCGCGGCTTGCGGAAGCTCCAGCGGCCCGCACGCGACTCGGCCTCGTAGGCATCGAACTCGCGGAAGTGCCGGATCAGGTAGTGGCAGACATACTCGGCCATCTGCACCGCCATGCCTGCGTCGTCGAGCCGCACGATGCGGGTCCGGGGCGGCACCTTGAGCTTGAGCAGCGCATCGACGCCGGCGCCGATGTTGAAGAGGCCCTGCAGCCCGGGCTGCTCGTCCAGCATCTGCTGAGGCGGCGCCCAGACGACTGCATGGTCGGCCGGCGCGGCGCCGGGTTGCCAGTTCTCCACCTCGGCCTCGGGGAAAGCGGCGCGAAGCCCTTCGATCCACGCATCGGGACGAAGATCGGTCAGGCACACCAGGATTCGCATTCGGGAAGTCATCCCCCGAGCTTAATCAACCAGCAATCCGAAGCAGCTCCGCGCCCTCGGTGACCTGGTCGCCCGGCGCGAAGAGTAACTCCTCGACCGTGCCATCGGCGGGTGCGGCGATGGTGTGCTCCATCTTCATCGCCTCCATCACCGCGAGCGCCTGTCCGCGGCTCACCTTGTCGCCGGCCTTGACCGCAAAGGACACCACCTTGCCCGGCATCGGCGCGGTGAGACGCCCGCCTTCGGCATGGGTGTCGCCGGCATGCGCGAGGCGATCGATGGCGGTGATCCTCGTCGCGCCATCGGCAGCGAAGACGTGCGCCGTCGACTGATCCTCGTAGACATTGAGCGTGTGCCGGTGGCCGTTGAACATCAGTTCGACTTCGCCCGTCGGGAAGCTGCCGATCTCCAGCGGACCCGAGACATCGCCGACGCTGAGCGCAAGCGCGCCGTCGTGCAGGTAGCGCAGCTCGGCGGTCTTCGTCTCGCCGCGGAATTCGAATTCGAAAGGCCGCGTGGCGGTGCCGTGCGACTGCCAGCCGTCGCGACGGCTGAAGGGATCGGCATTGGCGGTCGCCCGCTCGGCGAGCAGCGTGTTCGCGATCGATGCCGCGGCCGCGAGCGGCAGGCCCAGCGGCTCCTGGTCGAACAGCACTGCGCGCTCGCGCTCGATCAGCGCGGTGTCCAGCTTCGCATTGGCGAAGGAATCGGTGCGCAGGATGCCGCGCAGGAACTGCACATTGGTCGCCACGCCCACGATGTGGGTCTGCGCCAGCGCCTGGTCGAGCCGCGCGAGCGCCTCTTCGCGGGTCGCGCCGTGCACGATGAGCTTGGCGATCATGGAGTCGTAGAAGGGCGAGATGACGCCGCCTTCGCGCACGCCGTCGTCGATGCGCACACGGCTGCGCTGGAAGGCGGTCGCGTGCGGCTTGCGGTAGACGTGCAGCGTTCCGGTGGCGGGCAGGAAGTTGTTGTCGGGGTTCTCGGCGCAGATGCGCGCCTCGATCGCATGGCCGTGGATCTGAAGCTGCTCCTGCTTGAGCGGCAGGGGCTCGCCAGACGCCACGCGCAGTTGCCACTCGACGAGGTCGAGGCCCGTGATCGCCTCCGTCACCGGATGCTCCACCTGCAGGCGGGTGTTCATCTCCATGAAGAAAAAACTCATGCGGCCGTCGTCGCGCTGCTCGACGATGAATTCCACCGTGCCTGCGCCGACATAGTTGACCGCACGCGCGGCCGCCACCGCCGCTTCGCCCATCTGCCTGCGCATCGCCTCGGTCATGCCGGGCGCGGGGGCTTCTTCCAGCACCTTCTGGTGCCGCCGCTGCACCGAGCAGTCGCGCTCGAACAGGTAGACATAGTTGCCGTGCGTGTCGCCAAAGACCTGGATCTCGATGTGGCGCGGGCGCTGCACGTACTTCTCGATCAGCACCGCGTCATCGCCGAAGCTGTTGATCGCCTCGCGCTGGCAGGAGGCGAGCGCGGCGGCGAAATCGCCCCTCTTCTCGACGATGCGCATGCCTTTGCCGCCGCCGCCCGCGCTGGCCTTGATGAGCACCGGATAGCCGATGCGGTCCGCTTCGCGCTGCAGCAGCTCGGGGTTCTGGTCTGCGCCGTGGTAGCCGGGCACCAGCGGCACGTCGGCCCTTTCCATCAGTTGCTTGGATTCGGCCTTCAGGCCCATCGCCTTGATCGCCGAAGGCGGCGGGCCGATGAAGACCAGTCCGGCATCGGCGCAGGCCTGCGCGAACTCCTCGTTCTCGCTCAGGAAGCCATAGCCGGGGTGCACCGCTTCGGCCCCCTTGGCCTTCGCGGCTTCGAGGATCTTTTCCCAGCGCAGGTAGCTGTCCTTCGGCGCGCTGCCGCCGAGGTGGACCGATTCGTCGCAGGCGCGCACGTGGCTGGCATGCGCGTCGGCGTCCGAGTACACCGCGACGCTGCGCACTGCCATGCGACGCGCGGTCGCCGCCACTCTGCAGGCGATTTCACCGCGGTTTGCAATCAGGATCTTCTTAAACATGCTGCGCCCCCGCGGTGAAATCGCCTCCGCACGCTTCGCGTGCCATGCAATTTGGCTCTGCCGCTGCGCCGCTTCGCGGCTGGTCTCCACGGTTTGCGATCAGGATCTTCTTAAACATTCGATGAGTCTCCAGGGGGATTCTTCTTGAGCTGGAACGCCGGCGTCACGCCGGGATCGGGCCGCCCGCTGAAGATGCGGGCGACACGGCCAAAGAGCGATCGCAGGAACCGCCAGCTCTTTCGGATCAGCCACACGCTGAGCACGAGCACGGCGATGAAGAGAATGCCGAACACCAGCGGATGCACGACCGCGAGCCACAGGCCGGTCGGCACCAAGCCGTCCTCCACCAGCGACGCGCCGATGTTGCTGAACGGTTCGGGCGACGTGTTGATCGCCGCGCGGGTGGTGGCCTTGGCGGCATGCGCAGTGGCCGCGAAGCCGCCGCCCAGCAGCGCCGCCACGAGCGCCATCGCCGCATGGTCGGCACCGAACACAGCCGCTGCCAGAGCGGCTCCGGCGGGGATGCGGATCACGGTGTGGACCATGTCCCAGAGCGAATCGAGGCCGGGGATCTTGTCGGCGAAGAACTCGACGAAGACCATGAAGCCGCTTGCAACCAGTACCACTGGATGCGCCAGAAGCTGCAAGCCCCCCGGAAGCTGGACCCAGCCGAGATAGCCCGCAAGCCCCGTGAGCAGCACCACGAGGTACAGCCGCACGCCGCTGGCCCAGCCCAATGCCGCGGCCAGAGCCAGCAGTTGGGGCATGTCCAGCGAGTCCATGATCCGTCCGATGCTTCAGGCGAGCCACGAAGGCTTGCGCTTTTCGAGGAAGGACCGCACGCCTTCGCGGCCTTCTTCGCTCGCGCGGATGTCGGCGATGCCCTGAACCGTCTTCGCGATCAGCGCGTCGTCGATCTCCTGCCCTGCCACGTCCGCGATCAGCGTCTTGCAGGCACGCACCGCCGCCGGGCTCGCGCTGGTCAGCGCCTTCACGATCTCGGCCACCTTGGCGTCGAGTGCATCGGCTGGCACCACTTCATGCACGAAGCCGATGCGATGCGCCTGCGTCGCGTTGAAGCGTTCCGCCGTCAGGAAATAGCGTTGCGCCGCGCGCGTGCCCATCGCGCGCAGCACGTAGGGGCTGATGGTGGCCGGGATCAGGCCGATCTTCACTTCGCTCAGGCAATACCACGCGGTGTCCACGCTGACCGCGACATCGCATGCGGCCACGAGCCCCATGCCGCCCGCGTACACATCGCCCTGCACGCGCGCGATCACCGGCTTCGGGCTTTCGTGGATCGCGCGCAGCATCGCGGCGAGGTTGCCGGCATCGGCGAGGTTCTCTGCATGCGTGAAGTCCGCCGCGCGCCGCATCCAGTTGAGGTTGGCGCCGGCGCAGAAGGCCGGTCCGTTCGCGCCGAGCACGATCGCGCGCACCGCGGGCGCCGCAACCGCCTCTGCGAACGCATCGCCGAGCTCGCGGATGACCACGTCATCGAACGCATTGCGCAGCTCGGGCCGGTTGAGCCAGATGCGCGCGACCGCGCCTTCGATGGACAGTTCGAGTGTGGTGAACGATGTGCTCATGTCGGGGAACGTGCCTCTTGTTGAAGGAGATAGACCCAGTCGAGCTCGGGTCCGGGGTGGACCATGGCCGTCAGCGCCGCCGTGAGCTGGCCGCGGTGATGGGTCGCATGGTTGAAGACATGGCCGAGCGCCGGCGCGAAGGGGATGCGCACCTCTTCGCCGTTGTTGCGCACATAGACCAGCTCGCCATCGAAGCGATCGGGCGTGAGCGTCGCGAGCCACGGGCTCCAGCGCATCACCGCCTCGCCGAGCGCCTTGCACACTTCGGCGCGTTCCTGATGCAGTTCCGTGTCCAGCGGCACGCGCAGCGAACGCCCTTCGGCGAAGCGAGAGAACCAGATGTTGTCGGTCAAGAGAAGATGGTTCACCGTGCGGTGCACCGACCGGAAGTACAGGCCGCAATCGCGGTGCCAGTCATCGTCCGAAAGCCCGCGCAGATTCGTGTCGATCAGCTTGTGCGTGGCCCAGACGTGATAGCGCGCGAGGCTCGCGAAGTAGTTCGGCAGTGTCATGACGGACCCCTTCCTTCTATGTCTTACATGCGGAAGACACCGAACTTCGGCTCGGCGATCGGCGCGTTGCGCGCGGCGGCGAGCCCCAGCGCCAGCACGCGGCGCGTGTCGGCAGGGTCGATGATGCCGTCGTCCCACAGGCGCGCGGTGGCGTAGTACGGATGGCCCTGCAGCTCGTACTGCTGGCGGATCGGCGCCTTGAAGGCTTCTTCCTCCTCCGCGCTCCATTGGCCGCCCTTGGCCTCGATGCCGTCGCGCTTGACGGTGGCGAGCACGCTCGCGGCCTGCTCGCCGCCCATCACGCTGATGCGCGCATTCGGCCACATCCAGAGGAAGCGCGGCGAATAGGCGCGGCCGCACATGCCGTAGTTGCCCGCGCCGAAGCTGCCGCCGATGATGATCGTGAACTTGGGCACGTTGGCGGTGGCCACTGCGGTCACCATTTTGGCGCCGTGGCGCGCGATGCCTTCGTTCTCGTACTTGCGCCCGACCATGAAGCCGGTGATGTTCTGCAGGAACACCAGCGGGATCTTGCGCTGGCAGCACAGCTCGATGAAATGCGCGCCCTTCTGCGCCGATTCGGAGAACAGGATGCCGTTGTTGGCGACGATGCCCACCGGCATGCCCTCGATCTCGGCGAAGCCGCACACCAGCGTGTTGCCGTAGCGCGCCTTGAATTCGTGGAACTCGCTGCCGTCGACGATGCGGGCGATGATCTCGCGCACGTCGAAGGGCTTGCGGGTGTCGACGGGGATCACGCCGTAGAGCTCCTCCGCAGGATAAGCGGGGGCGCTGACCACGGAAGGACCGGGCGCTTGCGCCCGGTTATCCCCTAAATTTTTTACGGCGGTGCGCGCGAGTGCGAGCGCATGCAGGTCGTTCTGCGCCAGGTGATCGGCCACGCCCGAGAGCCGCGTGTGCACGTCGCCCCCACCCAGGTCTTCGGCCGTCACGACCTCGCCGGTCGCCGCCTTCACCAGCGGCGGGCCGCCCAGGAAGATGGTGCCCTGGTTCTTGACGATGATGCTTTCGTCGCTCATCGCCGGCACATACGCGCCACCCGCGGTGCACGAACCCATCACCACCGCGATCTGCGCGATGCCCTGCGCGCTCATGTTCGCCTGGTTGTAGAAGATGCGGCCGAAGTGCTCGCGGTCCGGGAACACCTCGTCCTGGTTCGGCAGGTTCGCGCCGCCCGAGTCGACCAGGTAGATGCACGGCAGGCGGTTCTGCTCGGCGATCTCCTGCGCCCGCAGGTGCTTCTTGACGGTCATCGGGTAGTAGGTGCCGCCCTTCACCGTCGCGTCGTTGCACACGATCATGCAGTCCACGCCGCTCACGCGGCCGATGCCGGCGATCAGGCCCGCGCCGGGCGCTGCGCCGTGGTACATCGCGTGCGCGGCGAGCGGGGAGATCTCCAGGAACGGCGTGCCGGGGTCGAGCAGTTGCGCGACACGGTCGCGCGGCAGCAGCTTGCCGCGTGCGGTGTGCTTGCTGCGCGCGGCCTCGCCGCCGCCGGCCTCGACCTTGGCGAACTGGGCGTGCAGGTCGTCGACCAGCGTGCGCATCGCGCTGGCATTGGCCTGGAATTCGGCCGAACGGGCGTTGAGTTTCGTCTCCAGCTTCATGCGGTTCTTTCTTCGTCGAGGCCCAGGCGGCCCTTCATCGCTTCGCGGATCTTGAACTTCTGGATCTTGCCGGTCACCGTCATCGGGAATTCGGTGACGAACTCGATGTAGCGCGGCACCTTGTAGTGGGCGATCTGGCCCTTGCAGAAGTCGCGGATCTCGTCGGCGGTCACGCTCTGGCCGGGCTTGGCGATGATCCACGCGCACAGCTCTTCGCCGTACTTCTTGTCGGGCAACCCGACCACCTGTACGTCCTGCACCTTCGGATGCCGGTAGAGGAACTCCTCGATCTCGCGCGGATAGATGTTCTCGCCGCCGCGAATCACGAGGTCCTTGATGCGGCCGACGATGTTGACGTAGCCCTCGTCGTCCATCGTCGCGAGGTCGCCGGTGTGCATCCAGCCGTCCGCGTCGATGGCCTCGCGCGTCTTCTCCGGGTCTTCCCAGTAGCCGTGCATCACCGAATAGCCGCGCGTGCAGAACTCGCCCGAGCTGCCGCGCGGCACGATGTCGCCGCTGATCGGATCGACGATCTTGATCTCCAGCTGCGGCTGCACCGTGCCGACGGTGGAGACGCGCTTTTCGAGCGGCGTATCGGTGGAGCTCTGGCAACTCACCGGGCTGGTCTCGGTCATGCCGTAGGCGATGGTGATCTCGCGCAGGTGCATCTGCTCCACCACGCGCTTCATCACTTCGGTCGGGCACGGCGAGCCGGCCATGATGCCGGTGCGCAATGTCGAAAGGTCGAACTCCCTGAAGCGCGGGTGGTCGAGCTCGGCGATGAACATCGTCGGCACACCATGCAGGCCGGTGCACTTCTCGTCCTGCACCGTCTGCAGCACCGTGATCGGGTCGAAGCCGTCATTGGGGTAGACGATGGTGCTGCCGTGCGTGATGCACGCGAGGTTGCCCAGCACCATGCCGAAGCAGTGATAGAGCGGCACCGGGATGCAGAGGCGATCCTTTGGCGTGAGCTTCATGCATTCGCCGATGAAGAAGCCGTTGTTGAGGATGTTGCGGTGCGTGAGCGTCGCGCCCTTCGGGAAGCCGGTGGTGCCGCTGGTGAACTGGATGTTGATCGGGTCCGTCGCCTTCAGCGTCTTCGCGGTGGCCGCGAGCTTGGGGTCGTCGGCCGAACCGCTTTCGAGCAGCGCCGAGAAGCGCACCAGCCCCGGCAGCTCGCCGCTGTCGGCCGGGGTATCGATCCACGCCACGGTGCGCAGGTGCGGCAGGCGCGCGGCCTTGAGTTCACCGGGCTTCGATGACGCGAGCTCGGGCGCCAGCTCGCGCAGCATGCCGACGTAGTCGCTGGTCTTGAAGCTCTTCATCGTCACCAGCGCCTTGCACGCGACCTTGTTGAGCGCGTATTCGAGCTCCGAGGTTCGATACGCCGGGTTGATGTTGACCAGGATGATCCCGGCCTTGGCGGTCGCGAGCTGCATCAGCACCCACGGCACGTTGTTGTGCGACCAGATGCCCACGCGGTCGCCGGGCACGAGGCCGAGCTTCAGCAGCGCACTTGCAAGGCGGTTCGACTCGCGCTGGAGCTCAAGATAGCTCAGGCGCTTCTTTTCATGCGCGCTGACCAGCGCATCGCGGTCACCTTGCCGCGCCGCCATGTCGTCGAAGAAATCGCCGAGGGTCTGCTCGATCAGCGGCACGTCGGTGGCGCCTTGCGCCAGGCTCAGCTTCGAGGTCATGTGCGCCTCCTTCGGATCAGGCGGTTTCGGAGAACAGCTCGCGGCCGATCAGCATGCGGCGGATCTCGCTGGTGCCGGCGCCGATCTCGTACAGCTTGGCATCGCGCCACAGCCGCTCGACCGGGAATTCCTTGGTATAGCCCACGCCGCCGAGGGCCTGGATCGCCTCGCCGGCCATCCAGGTGGCCTTCTCGGCCGAATAGAGGATTGCGCCGGCCGCATCCTTGCGGAAGGTGCGCGCATGGTCGTTGCGGTCGCAGGCCTTGCCGACCGCGTAGACGTAGGCGCGCGTGGCCTGCCAGGTCGAATACATGTCGGCCACCTTGCCCTGCATGAGCTGGAACTCGCCGATGCTCTGGCCGAACTGCTTGCGCTCGTGGATGAAGGGCAGCACCGTATCCATGCACGCGGCCATGATGCCGAGCGGGCCGCCGGAAAGCACCGCGCGCTCGTAGTCGAGGCCGCTCATCAGCACCTTGGCGCCCATGCCCTCGCCGCCGAGCACGTTCTCTTCAGGCACCTCGCAGTTGTCGAAGAAGAGCGGGAAGGTGTTCGATCCGCGCATGCCGAGCTTGTCGAGCTTGCTGCCGGCCGAGAAGCCCTTGAAGCCCTTCTCGACGATGAAGGCCGTCATGCCGCGCGCGCCCATCTCGGGCTCGGTCTTGGCATAGATGACCAGCGTGTCGGCGTCGCCGCCGTTGGTGATCCACATCTTGCCGCCGTTGAGCACGTAGCGGTCGCCCTTCTTCTCGGCGCGCAGCTTCATGCTGACCACGTCGGAGCCGGCATTGGGCTCGCTCATCGCGAGTGCGCCGACGTGTTCGCCGCTCACCAGCTTGGGCAGGTACTTCTTCTTCTGCGCCTCGCTGCCATTGCGGTGGATCTGGTTCACGCACAGGTTGGAGTGCGCGCCGTACGACAGGCCGACCGAGGCCGACGCGCGCGAGACCTCTTCCATCGCCACGATGTGCGCGAGGTAGCCGAGCTGGGTGCCGCCGTATTCCTCGCTCACGGTCATGCCGTGCAGGCCGAGGTCGCCGAGCTTCTTCCAGAGGTCGTGCGGGAAGAGGTTGTCGCGGTCGATGGCGGCCGCGCGCGGCGCGATTTCTTCGGCGGCGAAGTGCTGGATCGCGTCGCGCAGCGAATCGATGGTCTCGCCCAGGTCGAAGTTCAGGCCGGGATCGTGCATGGGGTTGTCTCCTTTCGGGTCGTCGGCGGCGCGCGGAAAGTCGTGCGCGGAAAGCCGCAGCTTACGCCGTGTGCCGTTGCAATTGGCGCCACAATGGTTGCAAATCCAGCCACCATGTTCACCTCTCGATGAGCTCGTCCCCGCTTCGCGGCTCCAGCCGCGCCGCCACCCCGATGGCCTTTGTCAGAGCCATTGTCCGAGGCTACGAGCGCTACGGGATGGACCCCGCCGGCGCCCTGGCGGAGGCACAGATTCCGCCGCATGAGATCGAAAATCCCAACGCCCGCGTGACGGCCGCGCAGTTCGAGACGCTGTCCGGCCACGCGATGCAGGAACTCGACGACGAGGCGCTCGGCTGGTTCTCGCGCCGGCTGCCGTGGGGCACCTACGGCATGCTGTGCCGGGCCTCGAACGCCTCGCCCGACCTCGGCGTGGCGATCAAGCGCTGGTGCCGGCACCACCGGCTGCTGACCGAGGACATCACGCTCGACCTCGACGTGGCGGACGGGCTGGCCACGCTGACGATCACCGAACACCGCGACCTGGGCGTCTTCCGCGAGTTCTGCCTCGTCTCCAGCCTGCGCTTTTTGCACGGCTATGCCTGCTGGGCGATCGATTCGCGCGTCTCGCTCAGCGCGGCCTCGTTCCCGTTCGAGGCGCCGCCGCACCGCGACGCCTATCCACTGATGTTCGGCGGCGAACTGCGCTTCGGCGCCGACCGGGCCCGCTACAGCTTCGACGAACGGTACCTCGCGATGCCGCTGCTGCGCGACGAGCGCGCGCTGCGGACGATGCTGCGCCGCGCCCTGCCGCTGACGGTGCTGCAATACCGGCGCGACCGGCTGCTGGGCCAGCGCGTGCGCGAGCTGTTGCGCACCCGCGGGCCGGAAGCCGGCAACGCCGAATCGATCGCCGCGCTGCTGAACCTCTCCACCCGCACCCTGCACCGGCAGTTGCAGGAAGAAGGCATGTCGCTGCAGACGCTGAAGGACGAGGTCCGCCACGAACTGGCGGCGGAGCAGCTCCGGCGCACCGAGCGCCCGATCAAGCAGATCGCACTGGCGGTGGGTTTCCGCAACGAAAAGAGCTTTTCCCGTGCATTTCGCGCCTGGAGCGGGCTGACGCCCGGGGCGTTCAGGCGCCGGGATCTGTAACAGCGCGGCGGGTGACAATTGCGTTGCACTTTTCAGGGGCTAATCCGTGAACAATTGCGCGCCGGATGCACTCCAGGAGTGGCTCGCAGCCCGGCGACGCCTCCAGCCAGCCCTACGATTACCAAATGCAACAAATTCCCGACACCAACAGTTCCGACTTCGCGGATCTCATGGACTTCATCGCCACGTCGGGACGCACGCGCAACGGCGCCTTCGTGAACGAGAACGCCGACCGGCTCGTCATGGACATGTGGGCCGGCCGCGCCCAGGCGATGACCCAGTCGCTCGTCGCGATGGCCAAGGCCTCCTCGGTGCTCGGCAAGCACTGATTTCCCTCTCCGGGCGGCCCTCGCCGCACCCCGCCCGCGTCCGGTTCAATCGTCCTTCACGCCCAGCGACCGCTTCAGCGCCTGGAAATCGGCCGAACGCTGCAATGCGCTTCGACCGGCGGCGATCAGCCGGGTGACCTCCTCGTCGCTGATCGAGAACGCGGTCGGCACTTGTAACAACCGAAGCCGCAACTCGCCATCCGCCGCATCGCGCAGGTTGGCCTGCACCACATGGATCTCGGCGTCGGGCGCGAAGGCGTCCGCGCCGGTGCCGCGGCGGCGCAGGTCCTCGCGCCACTGCCTGGCGGTATCCAGAAGGAACTCCTGTGTCTCGAGCGTGGCGCGCGCACCGGCGCCGAAAAGCAGCGTGTCCGCCACCTGGCGGATGCCGGGCACCTCGCCGCTCTGGTCGATGTTGTTCGCCGGATCGCGCGCGGAGTTCACGCTGATCACCACCAGCTTGTGGACGCTGCCGGGCGGGATGCCGACCTCCTCGAAGCTCTCGGCCAAACCGCCGCCGAGCAGCGCCCGGTCGAGCAGCCGCCGCACCGCGAGGTTGTCGGCCACGCCCCCGTCGACCAGGTGGATGAAAGGCCGCGCCTGGGCGTCGAGGTAGCTGTTCGCCTGCATGCGGAACATGCGCGCCCGGTAGTTCACGCCGCCCACCGTCGCGAGCCGGGGCGTGATGCCCCGGTCGCGGCAGACCTGGGCGTGGTTCTTGAGCGTCAGGGGGCTCAGGAGGACCGGCACCGCCGACGAGGCCGCGACAGCGAACGACAGCGGCACGCTTTGCAGATCGGAGCAGATCAGCTCGAACTGGTCCTGCGTGAACTCGAACGGGGTTCCGAGCGACATGTCCGTCGCCGCGATCACCAGTTGCGGGTGCCGCGGGTCGTTCTCGAGGTCGCCATAGGTCTTGCCCTGGTAGATCTCGTCGAGCCGCCGCGCGAGCAGGTGCGCGCGGCCGTACCAGGGCGATGTCAGGTCATGCAGGCTGCTCGGCCGCAGCGCCTTCAGGATGAGGCTGTTCTGGAAGTTCTGGCGCAGGAAGGCGCTTTCGAAGTTCGGCAGCCCCAGGACGCCGAAGGCGGCGTAGTACGCCGCCAGGATGCTGCCGCCCGACACGCCACTGATGACGTCGGTGGCATCGAGCAGATCGGTCTCGCGGCCGTTCAGCTGGAACCGGGTGTGGTGGAGCTCCTCGAGCACGCCGTAGCCGAAGGCCGCCGCGCGCGCGCCGCCGCCGGACAGCGTGACCGCGACGAGGATGGTCGGATCGCGCTGCGCCGTCGAGATCACGACCGATCGCGGCGGCGGGGTCTCGGGCAGGGGCTCGTTGATCCATGGCCGCAGCGACGAGCAGGCCGAAAGGCACGCGGCGACCAGGACGACCCAGAGCGCGCGCAGGGCCCGCATGGGAATCTCAGGCGGGCACGAGACGCCAGCCGGAAAGCAGCCCGGGGAGCTCTGCCATGTCGGTGAACACATGTGCCACGCCGACCGCGCGCAAGGCCTCGGGCCCGCTGTGGCCCAGGTCGCTCGGGCTGTAGCCGAAGACCGTGGCGCCGGCCGCGACCCCGGCGCTGGCGCCGGTGACCGTGTCCTCGACCACCGCGCAGCGCGCCGGATCGACGCCGAGCGCCTGCGCCGCGGCGAGGTAGACGTCGGGCGCGGGCTTGGAACGCGGCATTTCGTGCCCGCTGAACACGCGCCCCTCGAAGCAGTCGAGGATGCCGATCTTGTCGAGCTGCAGTTCGACCTTGAAGCGATCGGCGCCCGAGGCGCAGGCGATGCGGCCGTCGAGCGCCGCATGCAGCCCGCGGACGGCCATCTCGGCGCCGGAAATGGCGACCAGTTCGCGCTCCAGCGCGATGTTGCGCCGCTCGCGGAAGCCGACCAGCCATTCCGGCGTCAGCGTGAAGCCGGTGCGCGCCTCGATCAGCGTCGCCTCGTCCTTGACCGCCTTGCCGGTGAAGATGCGCATGCATTCCTCAGCGCTCAGCTCCCAGCCCAGTTCGCCGAGCATTTCTGCCAGGACGCGATTGGTGATGGGCTCGGAGTCGACCAGGACGCCGTCGCAATCGAAAAGGACGGCGTCGAAGGGGAAGGCATTCATAAAGGGCGATCGTATCAACGAAGCCCTTTCAGCCCGATGTCAGACGACGGGCTTGACGGGGATGTAGATCTCGCCCCCGCCGGCCTTGAATTCGGCCGATTTCCCGGCCATGCCCTCCTCGACGGCCGCGTTTTCGTCCAGGCCCTTCTGCGCCGCGTATTCGCGCACTTCCTGCGTGATCTTCATCGAGCAGAACTTCGGCCCGCACATCGAGCAGAAGTGCGCCACCTTGCTGCTGTCCTTGGGCAGGGTCTCGTCGTGGAATTCGCGCGCGGTGTCGGGGTCGAGGCCGAGGTTGAACTGGTCCTGCCAGCGAAAGTCGAAGCGCGCCTGCGAGAGCGCGTCGTCGCGCGCCCGCGCGCCCGGGTGGCCCTTGGCGACGTCGGCCGCATGCGCCGCGATCTTGTAGGCGATGATCCCCTGCTTCACGTCGTCGCGGTCCGGCAGGCCCAGGTGTTCCTTCGGCGTGACGTAGCAGAGCATCGCGGTGCCGAACCAGCCGATCATCGCGGCGCCGATCGCGCTCGCGATGTGGTCGTAGCCCGGCGCGATGTCGATCGTCAGCGGGCCGAGGGTGTAGAACGGCGCTTCGTGGCAGTGCTTCAACTGCTCGTCCATGTTGGCCTGGATCAGGTGCATCGGCACATGGCCCGGGCCTTCGATCATGGTCTGCACATCGTGCTTCCAGGCGATCTGCGTGAGCTCGCCGAGCGTGCGCAGCTCGGCGAACTGCGCCTCGTCATTCGCGTCCGAAGCGCAGCCGGGGCGCAGGCCGTCGCCGAGCGAGAAGCTCACGTCGTACGCCTTCATGACCTCGCAGATCTCCTCGAAGTGCGTGTAGAGGAAGCTCTCCTTGTGATGTGCGATGCACCACTTGGCCATGATCGAGCCGCCGCGCGAGACGATGCCGGTGCGCCGGTTGGCCGTGAGATGGATGAAGGGCAGCCGCAGCCCCGCGTGGATGGTGAAGTAGTCGACGCCCTGCTCCGCCTGCTCGATCAGCGTGTCGCGGTAGATCTCCCAGGTGAGGTCCTCGGCGATGCCGCCGACCTTCTCCAGCGCCTGGTAGATCGGCACCGTGCCGATCGGCACCGGGCTGTTGCGCACGATCCAGTCGCGCGTGGTGTGGATGTTGCGGCCGGTGGAAAGGTCCATCACGTTGTCCGCGCCCCAGCGGATCGCCCACACGAGCTTCTCGACCTCTTCCTCGATGCTGGAGGTCACGGCCGAGTTGCCGATGTTGGCGTTGATCTTGACCTTGAAGTTGCGGCCGATCGCCATCGGCTCGACTTCCGGATGGTTGATGTTGGCGGGGATGATCGCGCGGCCGCGCGCCACTTCGTCGCGCACGAACTCGGGCGTGATGATCTTCGGGATGCTCGCGCCCATCGGATTGCCGGCCAGGCGCTTCTCGCGCGCGGCATCGGCCAGGTATTCGGCCATCCATTCGCGGCGGCCGTTCTCGCGCAGGGCGACGTATTCCATCTCGGGCGTCACGATGCCGCGGCGCGCGTAGTGCATCTGCGTGACGTTGGCGCCGGCCTTCGCCCGGCGCGGCGTGCGCTGCAGGCTCGCCGCACCGGCGCGCAGTTCGGCGATGCGCTCGGCATCGCGGTCGGCGTGCGTGGCGCCGTCGTCGATGGCCTTGTGGATCCGGCCTTCGTAGCTTTCGGTGTCGCCGCGCTCGGCGATCCACGCTGCGCGCACGCCGGGCAGGCCGCGACGCACGTCGATATCGACCGAGGGATCGGTGTACGGGCCAGAGGTGTCGTAGAGCGACACGCACTCGCCGTTGGTCAGCAGCACGTCGCGCACCGGCACGCGCAGATCGGGCCGGCTGCCGGTGATGGCGCTCTTGGTGGAAGCAGGGAAAGGCTCACGGGTCAGCGTGAGGAGGGAGGCGAACTTGTCGACTGCGTTCATGCGGGGCACTCCTGGTGAGGGTCAACGGGGTGCTCCGCAATCGCTCCATGGACGACACCCGCTCGGATGACGGGAAACGTGACGGGAGTCGCAGCTCTTCTTTCGCTGGGATGAACCAGATCAAGTTCGCGGGTTCGGCCGCCTGGCCATCTCAGTGCGCTTCTTTGCGCACACCCCGGAGCGGGGGGAATTTTAGGCGCTGGCCGCGCGGGCGATCAAGCGACTCGCCCCGAAGTCAGCCGTGAGTCAGACAGCGATCAGGCGGGATGGGCGACGGCCATCGGCGCAGCGGCCACCGGCGCTTCCTCGACGCCGCCGGTCCCGGCCATCCAGGCATCGATGCCGCCCGCGAGCACGCGAACGCGAGGCACGCCCGCGGCCACGAAGAGCCGCGCCGCGGCGATCGCACCGCCATCGTCCGGGCAGTCGCAGTAGACGACGAGCTCGCGGCCATCCGCGAAGCCATCGATGCGCGACGGGATGTGCTTGAGCGACACGCCGATCGCACCGGGAACCACGCGGCCGTCCAGGAGACGCGCTTCGTCGGAACGCACGTCGATCACCGTCACGTCGGCGCCGGCCCCGAGCGCGGCACGCAGGGCGCCCACTTCGATGCGGTCGATGTCATCCGCCTGCAAGGCGATCCGGCGCTGCCAGTAGCGCCAGGCGACGAAGGCGCCGAGCAGCACCGCGAACACCGCTGCCGCGGTCAGGCCCACGCTCGAGAACACCGCCAGCACATCCTGGATCGCGGCATGGAACACACGCCCGACCAGCAGGAAGCCCACGGTCCAGATCAGCGCGGCAAGCGTCTCGTAGGAAAGAAAGCGAAGGTTCGACATGCCCAGCGCACCCGCCATCGGCGGCGCCACCACCGACACGCCCGGCACGAACTTGGCCGCGATCAGCGACAGGCCACCCCAGCGGCCGATGATGTTCTCGCTGCGCTTGACGCACGAATCCGCCGACAGCGAGATGCGGCACAGGAGCCGCATCACGCGATAGCCCCAGTGGCGTCCGGCCAGGAACCATGCACCATCGCCCAGGATGTTGCCGACCACCGCCGCCAAGGTCACCGCAAGGAACGACACCTCGCCGCCGACCGTCAAGCCACCGGCCACCACCAGGAAGGGAACGGCGGGCACCGGCGCACCCAGCCGCGCCGCCAGCGTGGCGACGAACACCAGGGCCGAGCCCTGGCTGGCGAGGAGTGCAACGAAGTCGTTCATTTCGGGTGCCTGGAGGTCGATGGTTGAATGGTCTGCTATTCCCCTTGCTTCGGCTGGCTCGCCGCTTCCTGCGTCGAAGGCGCGCCGTGCAACTCGAGGTCGGAGAAATACGCGATGCCGTGGCCGTGCGTGTTGTCCGAATCGGCCGAGATCGCGACCGCCACGATGTCGGGCACCGTGTCACCGGCTTCGCCGCCGAACGCACGCTTGTAGTCCGCGAGCAGGTTGCGGCGTTCCGCGACCCAGGTGCCGGGCTTGGACGTCGCGCCCGATTCGAGAATGATCATCTGCACCCGCTTCGTGAAGGCATTCGTGAGCTCCGTGCCCTTGGCTTCCTTGTTGTCCCAGACGTAGCACAGCGCTTCGCTAGGCACGTCCTCGCCGGTGGCCTTGCGCGCCAGCGCGAG
The DNA here is from genome assembly GCF_900090195.1 of Variovorax sp. HW608. NCBI lineage: Bacteria > Pseudomonadati > Pseudomonadota > Betaproteobacteria > Burkholderiales > Comamonadaceae > Variovorax > Variovorax sp. HW608. The sequence continues at coordinate 4,023,409 of NZ_LT607803.1, read as the reverse complement.
GCGTGTGCGCTCGCCCACCGGCAGCTTGTCGGTCGGGAAGTCGAAGAACACGCAGACCTTCGCCGCGCCGTCGTCGCCCGCGCGGGTGCGCAGATCGGCGCCCTCCACGAATTCCTCGACACGCCAGCGCCAGGCCAGCATCGCGTTGTTGTTCAAGGGCAGATGGGCCGGATGGACGAGGTTGCCGTACGACTGGTCCGCATCCACCTTGAGGACGCGCTTGCCGTCTTCCTGGACCACTTCGAAGCGTGTCGGAGCCTTGTTGGGCAGCGTGGTGAAGCGCCAAGGCTGCGGCGCCTGCCCGCCCTGGGCACTGGAAAAAGGCGTCAGCAGCGGCGCATCGCCGGCCGCATAGGCCGAAGGTGCAGCCAGCAGCGCCGCCGCCAGCGACAGCGCGGATGCGATGCCCTGCCACTGCGCACTACGAACCTTCTTGTCAATCGCCATGTTGCCCTCTTGCCTCGTGTTGTTGATCTTGGGGCAAGGCGCTTTGGACGCTTTAACCCACAGGGACGAAGTGTGAGGGCGCGGCACCGGAAGATAAATAGGCCAAAAGGAATCGGACTGTATCGCTCGCGTGCACAATCGCACGCCGCCGAGCACGAAGACGAGCGGGTCAGCGCAGATCGCCGTCCAGGTAGTACCAGCGATTCAGCTCGCCGTCAGGCTCGCGCACGAAGCGGCTGCGTTCGTGCAGGCGGACGGCGGCGCCGGACCTGCCACGCTGGCGGGCGACGAATTCCACTTCCGCATGATCGGCGTCGCGAGGCGAATGGGTGCGCACATCCAGCCCCAACCATTTGACACCCGGCTCGAAATCCAGCGTCGCAGGCCGTGTCGAGACGTGCCACGTCGCGAGCAGATAGTCCGCGCGTTCACGCACGAACGCCGTGTAGCGCGACCGCATGAGCGATTCGGCATCCGGTGCGGGTGTGTGCTCGAAATCGTCGACATAGCGGCCGCAGCACTGCGCGTAGGGCAGCAAAAGCCCGTTGCGATCGCGGCGCCCACAAGGGCAGGGAGCGAGGGCGGGGCCCGAAGAGGAAGCAGACATGCAGAACCGTGATTGGCAAACCGTCGCGTATTGTGCAGACTGCGCCCGTCATGGAGCGGCGGCGATGTACCTGAGTGCTTCGGAGCAACACGCACTGCGCAGCATCTTCGCGCTGCTCGCGGAGGACCAGAGCGAGCGCGAGATCCGCGAGCGCACCGGCTGGGCCTTGCTCGACCTGCTGCGGGCAGACCAGTTCGCCTCCTTCGTCTGGGACGCCGAAAGCGACACCTTCGGCGGCCGGGTCGCGCTGAACATGGACCCGGCCAACCTGGACCGCTACACCCGCTGGCATCAGTACCACGATCCGATCACCTTCGTCCTGCAGGCGCGCCGACACGCCACCCGCGTCACCGAGGTGATGCCTCAGCGCGATCTGATGCGAACAGCGTTCTTTACCGACTTCCTCTCGCGCGACGGTCTGCACTGGGGCATGAATCTCCACGCCTTCCACGGCGACCGCGCACTGGGCGACCTGCGCATCTGGCGCCGCCGGCACCGCGGCGACTTCAGCGAGCACGACAAGGCCCTGCTCGACCTGATCGAGCCGGCCTTCGTGGGAGCGCTGCAACGCGCGCAGCGCATCGCTCCGGCGAAGACCGCGTCCACGGCCGGCGAGACCGCGCCCGCGTGGTCGCGCCTGAGCGAACGCGAGCGCGAGGTCGCGGCCGCCGTGTGCCAGGGTCTCACCGACAAGGACATCGCGCGGCACATGGGCCTCGGGGTGCCGACCATCCGCACCTATCTGCGGCGCATCTTCGACAAGCTCGGCATCGATCGCCGTGCGGCGCTGGCCGGACTGGCGGGGCGGGATCGCCCCTCCTGAGGTCCGCGGCGATCCCGGTTGCGGCTACTTCGCCGGTGCCGGCAGCCGTCCCAGCAGGGGCTCGATCGCGAGGCCGAGCGCAAGCAGCCTGCGATCGCTCCCGGCCGGCCCATCCAGTTCCAGCCCGACCGGAAGTCCGCTAGCGGCGCCCAGTGCCGCCGGCAGTTGAAGGCCCGGAATGCCCGCATTGCCGCCGGGATCCGTGTTCTGGATCAGGGCGACGAAGTTCTCGACGCTGCTGGCCTCCGGCGTGGCCGCGAGCGCCACGCGCGGCACCGTCGGGAACACCAGCGCATCCAGCCTGTTGTTCGTGAAGGTGTCGCGATAGAGCCTCTGCAGCGCCGGGCGGGCTACGCCCATCGCGTTCTCGTAGGCAGGCTTGGCGTCCACCACGCCGTTCGGCGCCGGCAGCTTGCGCGGGATGATCAGGCCGTCGAAGGTGCCCTTGACGTCCGGGCTGACAACGCCGGCGGCCAACTGCGACAGATCGACGCCGGTGCGGTACCTGGCAAGGTAGGCCCCGATGTCGTCATGCGCCTCGTAGAGGGCAACCGGAAAGCCGACCGCGCCGTTCAGTTCCGTCAGCTTCGGCATGTCCACGTCCACCAGCGTGACGCCGGCCGCGCGCAGCTTGGCGAGCGCCGCATCGACAGCCGCGCGCGTATCGGCATCGAGGTTCGCGTAGAAGGCCTGCACCACCCCGAGCCGCACACGCTTCAGGCTGGCGGGCTTGACCGCCGTCCCGCCGGCGATGACGCGATCGAGCAAAGCCACGTCGGCCACCGAGACGGCCATTGGCCCCGCCGTGTCGCGCGTGTGAGAGATCGGGGCGATGCCCTCCTGCGAGTAACGCCCCACCGTCGGGCGCAGCGAAGCACAGCCGTTGAAGGCGCATGGAATGCGCACCGAGCCTCCGGTGTCGGTGCCCAGACCGGCCGGCGCCATGCGCGCGCCGAGCGCCGCGCCAGTGCCGGAGGAAGATCCTCCCGCGATGCGGCTGCTGTCGTAGGCATTGCGCACGCCGACCTCCGGTCCGGTCTGGAAGGCAGGGTTGTAGCCCGTGACGCCGAAGGCCAGTTCATGCATGTTCGTCTTGCCCAGCACGATCGCACCGGCCGAGCGCAGCTTGGCGACCACCGGCGCGTCAGCGGCAGGCACGAAATTCTTGAGCGCGGGAGTACCGGCCGTCGCGGGCAGGCCCTTCACCTGGATGTTGTCCTTCACGACCACCGGCACCCCGGCCAGCGGCGGGCAGGTGCCTCCCGGCTTGCGCGCCGCATCGGCCGCGCGCGCCGCCTTCAGCGCGCCGCCTTCATCCAGCGTGATGAACGCATTCAGCTGCGGTTTTGCCTTCGCCTGGGCGATGTAGGCCGACACCAGTTGCTCGCTGCTGAGCGAACCGGCGCAGATTTGCCGCGCGGCCTCGCTGGCCGTCAGCGTGGCCAGATCGGGAGCGGCGGATTGCGCCCATGCGGGAATACCGGCAGCGGCGCTGCAAAGAACCGCCGCCGCACGCAGGGTGGAAGGGGACAACGATCTGGGCATGGCAGAACCTCCGACAAGGGGCCCCCATGCTGCGCCGCTGCGCGTCGCTTGTCTGTCATCGAAATCGATGACAGCGGCTGCGCCGTCAGGCCAGCGCGCGCTGGATCAGCAGCTTCTGGATGTCCGAAGTGCCTTCGTAGATCTGGCACACGCGCACGTCGCGGTAGATGCGCTCCAGCGGGAAGTCGTTGACGTAGCCGTAGCCGCCCAGCGTCTGGATCGCGGCGCTGCACACGCGCTCGGCCATCTCGCTCGCGAACAGCTTGGCCATCGCCGCTTCCTTCAGGCAGGGCAGGCCCGCATCGCGCAGGCTCGCGGCGTGCCAGATCAACTGGCGGGCGGCCTCGATCTGCGTCGCGCATTCGGCGAGCCGGAAGCCCACCGCCTGCTGCTCGAAAATCGAACCGCCGAAGGCCTGGCGCTCCTTGGCGTAGTTGACCGCGAACTCGAAGGCGCTGCGCGCCATGCCCACGCTCTGCGCGGCAATGCCTATGCGCCCTCCTTCGAGCGCGCCGAGCGCGATCTTGTAGCCCTCGCCTTCCTGGCCGATCAGGTTCTCGGCCGGGATGCGGCAGCCGTCGAAATTGATCTGTGCGGTGTCGCTCGAATGCTGGCCCAGCTTGTCTTCGAGCCGCGCGACCTTGTAGCCCGGCGCATCGGTCGGCACGATGAAGGCGCTCATGCCGCGCTTGCCCGCGCCCTTGTCGGTGACCGCGATCACGATCGCGACCTGCCCGTTCTTGCCGCTGGTGATGAACTGCTTCACGCCGTCGATCACATAGCCCTCGCCGTCCTTGCGCGCGCTGGTGCGCAGCGACGAGGCATCGCTGCCCGCCTGCGGCTCGGTGAGGCAGAAGGCGCCCAGCATCTTTCCCTGCGCCAGCGGCTGCAGCCATTGCTTCTTCTGCGCCGCATTGCCGTAGCGCATCAGGATCGCGTTGACCGGGCAGTTGGTCACGCTGATCGCGGTGCTGGTGCCGCCGTCGCCGGCGGCGATCTCCTCGAGCACCAGCGCGAGCGTCAGGTAGTCGAGCCCCGCGCCGCCGTCTTCCTCCGGCACGCAGATGCCGTAGGCGCCCAGCGCCGCCAGGCCCTCGTGGGCCGCCTTGGGAAAACTGTGGTCGCGGTCCCATTGCGGCGCATGGGGCCAGAGTTCGGCCTGCGCGAAGGCGCGCACGGCATCGCGGATCGCTTCCTGGTCGGTGCTGAGCAGCATGGTGGGCTCCTTCTTCTTCAGTGCATGGCGTGTCGCGCTTCGTCGCCTTGGCCGAGGTCCATGATCAGCTTGCCGGCCATGTACAGGCGGCGCGGGATCGCGCTGGTGTCGACGTACTCGGCCTTGTCGCTGTGGTAGCCGAAGCCCGGCAGGCCCAGGCTCTCGATGACCGGCTTGCCCGAGAGCGCCGCATAGGCCGCATCGGTGCCGCCGCCGGTGCGCTCGATCACCGCGAGCTCGCCGCCGGCTTCCTTGTAGTAGGCCACCGCCTTGTCGACCAGCTTGCGGCCGCCTTCGCCGGCATTGAAGGCCGGGCGGCCGCGGGTGACGAGCACCTTCACGTCGGCATCCGGCAGCTTCTTCTTCTGCGCACGCGATTCGAGCGTCTTCATTGCGGCTTCGAAGTCCTCGTTCTTCGCGTAGCGCACGTCGGCATTGAGCGTGGCGCTCGCCGGGATGATGTTCGACACCGCACCGGCCTTGGCGATGGTCCAGTTGAAGCGCAGGCCCTTGGCCTTGTCGTCGATGTCCATGGTGCGCAGCACGAGGTCCGAGGCCTCGACCAGCGCGTTCACGCCGAGCTCCGGCGCCGCACCGGCATGCGAAGCCTTGCCGGTGATGTTGACCTGCACGTAGGCGATGCCCGAGGTGCCGAGCGAGAGGTCTTCCTTGCCCGCGCCGGTGGGCTCGAAGGAGAGCACGTAGTCGGCCTTCGCGGCTTCTTCCTGGATCAGGTCGCGCGAGCCGAAGGAGCCCTTCTCCTCGTCGGTGTTGAACAGCACCGTGATGCTGCCGAAGTCATCGAAGCCGCGCGCCTTCAGCAGCTTGAGCGTATGGATGATCACCGCGTTGCCGCCCTTGTCGTCGGCGATGCCGGGGCCATAGGCCTTGTCGCCTTCGATGCGGAACGGCGCCTTGGCGAGGATGCCCTTGAGGTAGACCGTGTCCATGTGCGAGATCAGGAGCAGGTTCCTGCCGCCCTTGCCCTTGATCTTGCCGACGATGTTGTCGCCGACCACGATGCCGGCCGACTTGCTGCGCGTGACGCTGAAGCCGAGCGACTTGAGCTGGCCTTCGAGGTACTTGCCGGCCGACTCGAGGCCTTCCGCATCGCCGGTGCCGGTCTCGATGTCGACCAGGTTCTCGAGCGTCTTGATGACCGCCGGCTTTTCAGCCGTGGCGGCATCGAACAGGGCCTGGTCGCGGGTCTGCGCGTGAGCGGCGGAGGCGAGGAATACGGAAGCGAACAGCGTCGCGATGGCGCTGCGGGTAAAGGCCGGATGCATGAACGGGTTTCTCCTCGATGGACAGGTTTTCGATTCTATTGATATTTCCATAAATCATGACAACCGTTGAGCGCCTCATGCGTTATGCCTCCAGGAACAACGCTGGAGACTATCGGCATGGTGCAAAAGCGATTGAGCGAGGCGGCGAAGAGGCGATTGCGGGCCGGGCGAATGCTGCTGGCCGGCAAGAGTTGTGCCGAAGCAGCGCTGGCTGTCGGGGTGGCTCGGCAAACCGTGCACACATGGAAGCGCCTGCTCGATGAAGGCGGTATCGACGCGCTGCGAGCCGTGCCCGAACGCGGGCGTCCGGCCCAGTTGGATGAGGGGCAACTGGCAGCCGTGCGCGCGGTCCTCCTGCAAAGCCCGACCGAGCATGGATTTGCCACCGAGTTGTGGACGCTCAAGCGCGTGGGCGCTGTCATCGAGCGCATGTACGGCGTGCGCTTTGGCCAGACGCAGATCTGGCGGATTCTGGGCAGCTTGGGCTTCAGTGTGCAAAAGCCCGAGAAGCGCGCCATCGAGCGCAACGAAGAGGCGGTGCGCAGTTGGAAACGCAGGACCTGGCCGGCCCTCAAAAAAAGGCCCAGCGACAGGGACGGCTGATCGTCTTCGTGGACGAGTCCGGCCTGAGCGAACGCCCCACCCGAGTGCGCACCTGGGCACCCCGGGGACAGACACCCATCATCCAGTTCCATTTCAACTGGACTCACGTCTCGGTCATCGCCGGACTCACGCGCACCAACTGCATGTTCCGGCTGCACGAGGGCAGCATCAAGAAGGAAGAGATTGTCGAATTCCTGAAGGCGCTGAAGGCCCACCTGAAGCAACCGCTGCTGGTCATCTGGGATGGTTTGAAGGCGCACCGCAGTCGCCTGGTGCGCGACTACCTGGACAGCCTTGGCGGACACATCCAGATCGCGTTCCTGCCGCCGTACGCGCCCGACCTCAATCCGGTGGAATACCTGTGGGCCTGGCTCAAGCGCCATGCGCTGGCCAACTATTGCCCCAACGACCTCGCCCAGCTTCACAGCGCCGCGCGCAACAAGCTCAAGAGTGCCCAGAAGCGCCCCTCGATCATCGCCGCTTGCTGGATGCAGGCCACGCTTTGGTGATGTCATGAATTACGGAAACCTCAATAGGTAGCAGCAAAAAAGAGCCCGCACCATCACACGACAGTGCGGGCCGCGGCCGTCACGGGGCCGCGAAAAAATCAGACCAGCTCGATCGCCACGGCCGTGCCTTCCCCGCCGCCGATGCACAGCGTCGCGACGCCGCGCTTCTTGCCGCGCTGCTGCAGCGCATGGATCAGCGTCACCATGATGCGCGCGCCGCTGGCGCCGATCGGGTGCCCGAGCGCACAGGCGCCGCCGTTCACGTTGACGATCTCGTGCGCCACCGACAGCTCGTGCATCAGCGCCATCGGAACCACCGCGAAAGCCTCGTTGACTTCCCACAGGTCGACGTCCTTCACGCCCCAGCCGGTCTTCTTGAACAGCTTGGCGACCGCGCCCACCGGTGCGGTGGAGAACCACTCGGGCTGCTGCGCGTGCGTGGTGTGCGCCACGAGGCGCGCGATCGGCTTGGCGCCGTACTTCTTCGCCGTGCTCTCGGTCATCATCACCAGCGCCGCAGCGCCGTCGTTGATCGACGAGCTCGATGCGGCGGTGATGGTGCCGCCGTCCTTCTTGAAGGCGGGCTTGAGCGTCGGGATCTTGTCGATCTTGACCTTGCCCGGGCCTTCGTCGATCTCGATCACCGTCTCGCCGCCACGGCCCTTGACGGTCACCGCGGCGATCTCGGCCTTGAAGGCGCCCGAGGTGGTCGCGGCCTTGGCGCGCTCGACGCTCGCGATCGCGAAGGCGTCCTGCTGCTCGCGCGTGAACTTGTACTTGGCCGCGCAGTCCTCGCCGAAGGTGCCCATCGAGCGGCCCGGCTGGTAGGCGTCTTCCAGGCCGTCGAGCATCATGTGGTCGAAGATGCGGTCGTGGCCCATGCGGTAGCCGCCGCGGCCCTTGAGCATGAGGTAGGGCGCATTCGTCATGCTTTCCATGCCGCCGGCCACCATCACTTCGTGCGTGCCCGCGAGCAGCATGTCGTGCGCCAGCATGGCCGCCTTCATCGCCGAGCCGCACATCTTGCTGAGCGTGACCGCGCCGGCGCTGTCGGGCAGACCGCCCTTGTAGGCCGCCTGCCGCGCCGGCGCCTGGCCCTGGCCCGCCATCAGGCAGTTGCCGAACAGCACTTCGCCCACGCTGTCGCCGCTGATGCCGGCGCGCTCGATGGCGGCCTTGATCGCCACGCCGCCGAGGTCGTGCGCCGCGAGGGAAGAAAAGTCTCCCTGGAAGCCGCCCATCGGGGTGCGGGCGGCGCCGACGATCACGATCGATTCGCTCATGGAAGTTGCTCCTTCAGATAGTTGTCAGAAATAGGGTTCGTGACCCACGTGCTTGAAACGCTGGGCCTCGTCATAGGGGAAGACATCGAGCATCTGGCCCGCCTGGATGCGCTCCTTGTGGCTTTGCCAGAAGGCCGCGTCGAGCAGGTCCGCGTGGTGGCTCATGAAGGCCTCGCGCACCGCGGGGTTGCCGAGAAGGAAGGGGCCGAAGGTCTCGGGGAACACATCCTTGGGCCCGACCGCGTACCAGACCTCGCCGCTCATTTCGTCTTCCTCGTGGCGCGGCGCGGGCACCTTGCGGAAGTTGCAGTCGGTCAGGTATTCGATCTCGTCGTAGTCGTAGAACACGACCTTGCCGCCGCGCGTGACGCCGAAGTTCTTGAACAGCATGTCGCCCGGAAAGATGTTCGCGGCCACCATGTCCTTGATCGCATTGCCGTACTCCACCACCGCATGCTCCAGCTGCTTGCTCGCGCGATGGGCATGCTCGGGCTGGTCGAGCAGGTCGAATGCCTCCTGCAGGTAGATGTTGAGCGGGATCATGCGCCGCTCGATGTAGCAGTGCTTGAGCACCACTTCCATTTCCCCGTTGCCGTCGCGGTCGCCGATCTCGAGCTGGCTCGGCGCGAAGCGCTTGATCTCCTCGATCAGCTCGGGCTCGAAGCGGTCGAGCGGAAAGCCGACGTTGCTGTACTCCAGCGTGTCGGCCATGCGGCCCACGCGGTCGTGCTGCTTCACCAGCATGTACTTGCTCTTGATCTGCTCGCGCGTGGTGTCCTTCTGCAGCGGGAAGTAGTCCCGGATGACCTTGAACACGTACGGGAACGACGGCAGGTCGAACACCAGCATCACCATGCCCTTGATGCCCGGCGCGCTTCTGAACTTGTCGCTCGAATAGTTCAGGTGGGAGAGGAAGTCGCGGTAGAAGAGGGTCTTGCCCTGCTTGGCGAGCCCGAGCGCGTTGTAGATCTCGGCGCGCGGCTTGCGCGGCATCAGCGAACGCAGGAACTGCACGTAGGCCGAGGGCACTTCCATGTCGACCATGAAGTAGGCCCGCGCGAAGCTGAAGAGCATCTGCAGGTCTTCCTCGCCGAAGAGCACCGCATCGATGTAGAAGCGATTGTCCGCATCGTGCAGGATCGGCAGCGCGAACGGCAGCTCGGTGAAGCCGTTGATGATCTTGCCGACCACGTACGCGCCCTTGTTGCGATAGAAGAGCCCTGACAGCACCTGCAGCTGGAAGTTGGCGCGCAGCTTCACCTGGTGGAAGCGGCCCAGGATCGCGGTCGCCACGCGGCCGGCATCGCGCTCCAGATTGGCGTAGCGGCCCTGCAGGCGATAGTCCAGCAGCATCGACTGGATCATCCCGGGCAGCGACTCGGGCGTCGGGTAGTAGGCGCGGTAGGTCGGTGCGCCGCGCGGCTCGATGTACTCGGTGCTGATCGCGGGCCGCACGAAGATGAAGTCGTTCTGGAAGTACGCGCGGTGCAGGATCTTGGTCGTGACCGAATTGAAGAAGGTCTCGGCCAGCTCCGGCTGGTGATGATCGACCAGGAGGCCGATGAAGTGCAGCTTGACCTGGTGCCAGACATCCATCGGCTGGTCGCCGGCCTTGAATTCCTTTTCGAGCCGCGCCACCGCTTCGCCCACCCGCAGGTCGTAGAACTCGATGCGCTCGCGCTGCGCGCGCTGCTGGCCGTGCCAGTCTGCGGTCTCGAAGCGATGCTTGGCGCGCGCCGACTCGGCACGAAACAACCGGTAGTGGCGGTCGAACCCGTCCCGCATCGCCCTGGCGATGTCGTAGGCAAGCGGCGAATCGAGGCGCTGCGGGAACATGGGGCGATGGGGTGCGTGTCGGACTACTTGATGTACTCGGAGCTGCCGTCCGTCGGCTTGCTCCACTTGTAGCGGATGCGCTGCACGGCGGCGCGGTAGAGGTTTTCCATCGGCTTGCTGCCGTCGACGGTGATCTCCAGATCCTGGATGAGCCCGTCGTGCACGCCGAAGGCCCAGCCGTGGATCGTGACCGACTGGCCGCGCGCCCATGCGTCCTGCATCACGGTGCTGACGGCGACGTTGATCACCTGCTCCGCCACGTTGAGTTCGCACAGCGCATTGGCGCGCGCCGCCTCGGGCAGCGTATCGAGCATCACGTGGTGGCGGTCGCGCACGTCCTGGATGTGGCGCAGCCAGTTGTCCGCGATGCCGATGCGCGCACCTTCCAGTGCGGCCTGCACGCCCGAGCAGCCGTAGTGGCCGACCACCATGACGTGCTGCACCTTGAGGCGCTCCACCGCGAACTGGATCGCCGAGAGCGCATTGAGGTCCGAGTGCACCACGATGTTCGCGACGTTGCGATGCACGAAGATCTCGCCCGGCTCCAGGCCGGTGATCTGGTTCGCGGGCACGCGGCTGTCCGAGCAGCCGATCCACATGTACCTGGGCGTCTGCTGCTTCACCAGGCTGGAGAAGAAGCCGGGGCGGTCCCGCTCCATGCGCGCGGACCAGGCGCGGTTGTGGGCGAACAGGTCTTCGAGGTTGTCAGAGGTGTTGTCCATGGGTGTCCGTCGTGGTGATGGGGTGGTGGATCGGGGGTGTTCCGGTGGGTCAGCGCGCCTTCGGCTTCTCGGCGCGCGCGAGTGCGGCGCGGGCCTTCTTCTCCTGCGCGCGGATCTCGTCGAGGTTGGCCTGCAAGTCCGAAAGCTGCGCCTCGAGCTGCTGGCGGTGGTTGCCCAGCACGCCCAGGAAGCGCTGCAGCTGCGCTGCGGTGTCGCGCGGGCTGTCGTACATGTCGAGGATTTCCTTCGCCTCGGTGAGCGTCAGGCCGAGCCGCTTGGCGCGCAGCGTCAGCGTCAGCCGGGCGCGGTCGCGCGCGCTGTAGACGCGCTGCAGCCCCGCCCGCTCGGGCGCAAGCAGGCCCATGTCCTCATAGAAGCGGATCGCCCGCGTGGTGAGCTCGAACTCCTTGGCAAGCTCGCCGATGGTGAAGGTTTGTGACGGCATGTAATCGGGATCGGAACGAGTGCGACAGCGCGATCGGGGCGCACTGCCTACAATGATGGCTCCTTGCCATGACGTTTACGTTAACGTCAATCGTACATGAACCTCCTCGAACGCGAACTCAAATACCCCCTCGGCGACACCCTGCCCGCGCCCGGCGAAGCGATCGAAGTAGCTCCCGGCGTGCGCTGGATCCGCATGGCGCTGCCCTTTGCGCTCGACCACATCAACCTCTGGCTGCTGCGCGACAACATCGACGGCGTCGAGGGCTGGTCGGTGGTCGACACCTGCATTTCGCACGACGCCGCACGCGCGCAATGGGAACAGATCTTCGCGACGCAGCTCGAAGGCCTGCCCATCCTGCGCGTCATCGTCACCCACATGCACCCCGACCACATCGGGCTCGCCGACTGGCTCTGCAGGCGCTGGAAGGCGCCGCTGTGGATCAGCTCCACCGACTACCACGTCGCGCGCGTGCTCACGGTCGCGGGCGACACGCTGGCCGGCGGCGATGCAGCGGCGGACTTCTTCGCGTCGCACGGCCTCGTCGAACCCGAATCGGTCGCCAAGATCCGCGCGCGATCGAGCTACTACGCGAACATGGTGCCCGCCGTGCCTTCGTCCTTCGTGCGGATGATGGACGGCGACGTCGTGCGCATCGGCGGCCGCGCGTGGCGCTGCGTCAGCGGCTACGGCCATGCGCCGGAGCACATCGCGCTCTACTGCGAAGAGCTCAACGCGCTGCTCGGGGGCGACATGATGCTGCCGCGCATCTCGACCAACGTGAGCGTCTACGCGGGCGAGCCCGAGGCGAATCCGCTCAGGCTCTTCCTCGACAGCATCGAGCGCTTCAAGCAACTGCCGGTGGACGTGCTGGGCCTGCCCGCGCACGGCAAGCCCTTCATCGGCGTGCATCGCCGCGTCGAGCAGCTCAGGGAACACCACCGCGACCGGCTCGCCGAGTTGCTCGAAGCCTGCGTCGCCAAGCCCCAGAGCGCGGCCGAGGGGCTGCCGATCCTCTTCAAGCGCGCGCTCGATCTGCACCAGATGACTTTCGCGATGGGCGAAACCGTCGCGCACCTGCACCTGCTGTGGTTCTCCGGCCAGTTGCAGCGCCGGCGCGGCGCCGACGGCGTCTATCGCTTCGGCGCCTTCGAACAATGAGCCTGCTGGACCCGCTGCGCGCGGGCCAACTCGAGGGAACGCGGCGGCTGGACCTCCGGGGCTGCGGCCTTCGCGAGTTGCCGCGCGAAGTCTTCGACCTCGCCGACACGCTGGAAGTGCTCGATCTCTCGGGCAATGCACTCGGCACGCTGCCCGATGACCTGCACCGGCTGACGCAACTGCGCGTGCTGTTCTGCTCCGACAACCCGTTCACCGAAATGCCGGCGGCGCTGGGCCGATGCGCCCGGCTCGACATGGTCGCCTTCAAGGCCAACCGCATCCGCAGCGTGCCGGCCGCATCGCTGCCGCCGCAGTTGCGCTGGCTGATCCTCACCGACAACCAGATCGAATCGCTGCCCGCCGAGCTCGGCCGCCGGCCGCGCCTGCAGAAGCTGATGCTCGCGGGCAATCGCCTGCGCGCGCTGCCGCCCGAAATGGCCGCCTGCCAGGCGCTGGAGCTGGTCCGCATTGCCGCCAACGAATTCGACGCCCTGCCCGCATGGCTGCTTTCGCTGCCGCGCCTCTCGTGGTTGGCCTTCTCGGGCAATCCGTTCGACGACGGGCCGGAGCTTGCGGCGATGAACGCGGTGCCGACCGAAGCGGTTCCATGGCGGCAGATCTCGCTGCGCCACAAGCTCGGCGAAGGCGCCTCCGGCGTGATCCATCAGGCGGATTGGCAGCGCGCCGACGGCAACACGCAAGCCGTCGCGGTCAAGCTCTTCAAGGGCGAGGTGACCAGCGACGGCTGGCCGCACAGCGAAATGGCCGCATGCATCGCGGCCGACAGGCATCCGAACCTCATCGAAGTCCTGGGCCGCATCCACGACCACCCCGAAGGCACACCCGGCCTCGTGCTCAAGCTGGTCGATCCGGCCTTCCGCAACCTGGCCGGTCCGCCGAGCCTGCAATCGTGCACGCGCGATGTGTATGCCGACGACGCGCGCTGGTCCGTCGGGGCCGCGTGGCGCATGGCGGGCGGCATCGCTTCGGCCGTCGCGCAACTGCACGCGCACGGCATCGTGCATGGTGACCTGTACGCGCACAACATGCTCTGGAACGGCGAAGGCGATGTGATGCTCGGCGACTTCGGCGCGGCGTGCTTCCTGCCGCGCGACGACGAGGCGACCAGCCGCACGCTGCAACGCATCGAAACGCGCGCCTTCGGCTGCCTGCTCGAAGAGCTGCTGGCGCATTGCGAACCTGCTGCAGGAGGCGGAGAGGCGCGCCACGAGCTGCTCACGCAGCTGCAGTCGCGCTGCATGGATGCGAACATCGCGGCCCGCCCGGCTTTCTCGGAAATCGCCTCTCTCCTCCTCGCATGAGCCGCCCGGCCGTTCCGAAGGCGAATCCCGAAGCGCCGCTGCGCGAGGGTAGTCCAGTGAGCCGCCCGGCCATTCCGAAGGCGAATCCCGAAGCGCTGCTGCGCGCGGTACTCCAATGACCCTGCGCGCACTGCCGCTCCCCGTGCGAGACGGCGTCGGCCCGAGCTGCGTGGTGCTGCCCGCGGGCGACTGGCCGACCGTGCTCGACTACTTCGTGCACCGCTTCACCGCCGTCACGCGAGCGCAATGGCAGTCGCGCATGGGCGCGGGCGAGGTGGTCGACGCACATGGCGTGCCGATCACCGAAACGCGGCGCTTCGAAGCGCAGCTGCGCATCTACTACTACCGCCAGCTCGATTCCGAGCCCCGCGTGCCGTTCGAGGAGCAGGTGCTCTTTCACGACGAGCACCTGCTCGCGGTGGACAAGCCGCACTTCCTCTCGATCTCGCCGGTCGGCAAGTACGTGCAGGAAACGCTGCTGGTGCGCCTCAAACGCAAGCTGGGCATCGACGAACTCGTGCCGCTGCACCGCATCGACCGCGAGACCGCCGGCGTCGTCCTCTTCTCGGTGCAGCGCGCCAGCCGCGGCGCATACGTCCAGCTCTTCGCCGAACGCATGATCGAGAAGCGCTACGAGGCGATCGTGCATCGCAGCGCCGACTTCGCGCCGCCCGCGGTGCGGGTCAGCCGCCTCGAAGACGACGACACCCACTTCATGCGCATGCGCGAAGTCCCCGGCGAGCCCAATGCGAAGACGCGCATCGAAGTTCTCGGCACCGGCACGGACTGGGCGCATCTGTCGCTCTCCCCCGTCACCGGCCGGCGGCACCAGTTGCGGGTGCATTGCCAGGCGCTCGGCATGCCGATCCGCAACGACGCCATCTACCCCGTGCTGCGCCCCGAAGGCTGCGACGACTACGAGCGCCCGCTGCAATTGCTGGCGCGCGAGCTGCGCTTTCGCGATCCGCTCAGCGGCGTGGAGCGCTTCTTCGCCAGCAAGCGGTCGCTCGCACTGCCGCCAAGGTGACGCGGTTCTCCGGTGCGCCGCACTAAGCTTGCGGCAGCTTCATCAGGAGACAACCGCATGGACACCACCCGACTCTTCTCGCTCGAGGGCCGCACTGCCCTCATCACTGGCGGCTCGCGCGGCATCGGCCGCATGATCGCCGAAGGCTTTCTGGCACAGGGCGCGCGCGTCTACATTTCGGCGCGCAAGGCCGATGCCTGCGACCAGACCGCCAAGGAGCTTTCCGCCTTCGGCCACTGCGTTTCGCTGCCGGCGGACGTCTCCACGCTCGAAGGCGCGCAGGCGCTCGTCGATGCCTACGCCAAGCACGAAGACAAGCTTGACATCCTCGTCAACAACGCCGGCGCCGCCTGGGGCGCGCCCTACGACGAGTTTCCGGAAAGCGGCTGGGACAAGGTCGTCGACCTCAACCTGAAGACGCCCTTCTTCCTGACCAAGGCGCTCACGCCGATGCTCAGGAAGGCAGCGACCGACCACCTCGCAAAGGTGATCAACATCGCGTCGATCGACGGCATTTCGGTCAACCCGCAGGAAACCTATTCATACGCCGCGAGCAAGGCCGGCCTGATCCAGCTCACTCGCCGCATGGCACTGCGCCTGGCGCAGGACCGCATCGTGGTCAGCGCGATCGCTCCGGGCGCGTTCGCGTCGAACATGAACAAGGAGGCGCGCGACCACGCCGACGAGATCAAGGGCCACATCCCCGCCGGCCGCATCGGCGAGCCGGAGGACATGGCCGGCGCGGCGATCTACCTGGCCTCGCGCGCGGGAGACTACGTGATGGGGTCGACGCTCGTCGTCGATGGCGGCGTGACCCACGCAAGGTAAGAGCGCGGCGGATCGGCGGCGAGTGCGGATGTTCATCGGCCGCCATCCCCGCCAGATCGCGATCGGGTTGGGCGACATCATCATCCTCCAGAAGATTCGAGGGGCTGCAGATGCGGCGCACGCGCTCACCAGCGCGGCACCGCCTCGTCCTTGAGCTGCCGGCGCAGCAGTTCGTAGTCAGGCACCACGCTTTCGACTGTTTCCCAGAAGCGCGGGCTGTGGTCCATCACGCGCAGGTGGCTCAGCTCGTGGGCGACGACGTAGTCGATGACGGACATGCGGAAGTGCACCAGCCGCCAATGCAACCGGATGCCGCCGTCGGCGCTCGCGCTGCCCCAGCGGGTGGCGGCGTTCGAGAGGCTCAACTTCTTCCACCGCACTCCGAGGCGCGGCGCGAAGTGTTCGAGGCGCTCGATGAAGATGCGCCGCGCCTGCCGCATGAGCCAGGCCTGTGCGGCGTCGCGGATCTGCGCCGGCGTGGCGTTGTTGGCGAGCGCGATGCGCAGGGTCGGTGGGCCCTCGCTGGCGGTGGCGTCGAGCACGGCGCCGACGCCCTCGAAGGCATGGTGCGGATCGAGCCGCACGGTGACCTGCTGGCCCAGGAAGGGAAAGCTGACGCCGTCTTTCCAGTCGATGCGGGTGGCTTCGAGCCGGTCCTGCCGCTGCTGGGTTTCGGAGAGCTTGCGCAGGATCCAGCCGGACTTTTCGACCACGGCGGCATCGACGTCGCGCAGCGCGACCCAGCGCGGTGCGCGCACCGACAGGCCTTCGGCACCGACGACGAAGCCGATGGTGCGGCGCCTGCCGCGCGTGAATTCGTAGGCGACGCGGGCGTTGCCGAGCACGACTTCGCGGCTCGCGCGCGGGTGGATGAAGCTGACCCGGCTCCGCACATCGGCGAGCGGGGTCGCGGGTGGGTGTTGCTGTGCGTCGTCGTCGAGGGTGGGCCGTTGCGGCTGCTTGGGGGGCTGTTGTTGCGGCGAGCGCACGGGCGCAGGCGCGGGCGGATCGAACAGGTCGAGCGTGAACTGCAGCAGCGCGCGCATGCGGGCCTCAGGCGGTGGTGGATGCGGCCGACGAGGGTTCGGTGACGTAGGCCTCGGGGTCGAGGCGGCGCATTTCGCTTTCGATCCAGGTCTCGACTTCGCGCATGAGTTCGTCGGGCCGGCGGCCGGTGCTCGGGATGGCGGGGCCGATGGAGACATCGACGGTGCCCGGCGTCTTGACGAAGGCCTTGCGCGGCCACACCTTGGCCGAGGTGACGGCGATCGGAATGACCGGCACGCCGGTTTCGCACGCGAGGCGGGTGCCGCCGGTCTTGTAGTTGCCCTGCTTGCCGCGCGGGATGCGCGTGCCTTCGGGGAACATGATGATCCAGATGCCCTGCTTGAGCAGCTCGCGGCCCTGCGAGACGACCTTGTTGAAGGCCTGGGTGCGCTGACTGCGGTCGATGTGGATCATGTCCAGGCGCGACATGGCCCAGCCGAAGAAGGGCACGTAGATGAGTTCCCTCTTGAAGACGAATGCCAGCGGGTGCGGCATGAGCGTGGGCATCAGGAAGGTTTCGTAGGTGGACTGGTGCTTGACGAGCAGGACGGCGCCGGCGAGCTTGTCCTGCGGCAGGTTTTCCATGCCGGTGACGCGGTAGCGGATGCCGAGGATCAGACGCGCGCCGCCGATGGCCCAGCGCAGCCACCGCACGGCCATCCAGTAGAGCGGGATGCCGCGCTTCCAGAGCGAGTTCACGCACATGATGATTCCCCACGGAACCACGGTAACGAGCATCCACAGGGCGTGGATGACAGAGCGGACGAAGGACATCAGACGGCCACCTTCAGGGCGGCTTTTTCTTCGCGTTCGAGGAGGAAGTCGACGAAGGCGGCGAGGTCTTCGTGAACGCGGGTGTTGGGTGGATATTCGGGCGGCAGCGGGTCCACGCCGCGGCAGGCGGCGCCCATGCCGGTGAGCAGCAGGTGCGGTTCGCACCCGGCGGCGGCGCCGGCCTGCAGGTCGCGCAGGCTGTCGCCGGCCACCGGGATGTGGGCGAGGTCGACGCCGAAGCGTTCGCCGATCTGGAAGAACAGGCCGGGCTTGGGCTTGCGGCAGTCGCAGTTCTCGTCGGGGCTGTGCGGGCAGTAGAAGACCGCTTCGATGCGCCCGCCGACCGCGGCGAGCATCTTGTGCATCTTGGCGTGCATGGCGTTGAGCGATGCCACGTCGAACAGGCCGCGCCCGAGGCCGGACTGGTTGGACGCGATCACGACGTGCCAGCCTGCATGGTTGAGTCTCGCCACCGCTTCGAGCGCACCGGGGAGCGGCGTCCACTCGATGTCGCTCTTGACGAAATCCTCACGGTGCACGTTGAGGGTGCCGTTGCGGTCGAGGATGACGAGTTTCATGGTGCCTAAGCTTACGCCGCCAGCCGCTCGAGTTGTGCAACACGGTTCATCGCGCCGTGCAGGATCATGAGCAGGCCGAGGCGATTCAGGCGCAGATCCGACTGCTCGGCATTGACCATGACGTCGTCGAAGAAGGCGTCGACCGGGTCGCGCAGCGCTGCCAACGTTTGCAGCGAGGCGGTGTAGTCGCCGGCTTCGAACTGGCGGTTGGCCACGGGCACGACCTGCTGCATGGCGGCGTGCAGGGCCTTTTCGGCGGCTTCCTGCAGCAGCAGTTCGCTCACGTGCGCGTCGGCCTCCGGCGACTTCTTCAGGATGTTGCCGATGCGCTTGTTGGCGGCGGCAAGCGCGGGCGCCTCGGGCAGCGCGGCGAAGGCGCGCACGGCGGCGAGGAGCTTGGGCACTTCGGCCAGGCGCTGCGGGCGCGGGCTGAGCACGGCTTCGACTTCCTGCGCGCTGGCGCCCTGTTCGCGCAGGCTGCCGGCGAGGCGATCGTAGATGAAGGCTTCGAGCGCGTCGGTGGGGTCAGTCAGCGCGATCTCCCCGCCCTTGTGTGCGCTGAAGGCCGCGAAGGCCTGGCTGAGCGTGGCGCGCAGGTCGAGCGCGAGGTGGCGCTCGATCAGCATGCGGATCACGCCGAGCGCATGGCGGCGCAGCGCGAAGGGGTCGCGGTCGCCGGTGGGCAGGTTGCCGATGCCGAACATGCCGACCAGGGTTTCGAGCTTGTCGGCCAGCGCGACGACGACGCCGACGTTGCTGCGCGGCAGCTCGTCGCCGGCAAAGCGCGGCTTGTAGTGGTCTTCGATGGCATCGGCCACCGTGTGGTCGAGGCCGTCGTGCAGCGCGTAGTAGCGGCCCATGATGCCCTGCAGCTCGGGGAACTCGCCGACCATGTCGGTGACGAGATCGGCCTTGGCGAGCTGCGCGGCCTGCACGGCGCGCGGCGCGAGGTGGGCATCGCCGACGGGCATGCCGACCTGCTCGCCGATGGCGTGCGCGATGCGCATGACGCGCTCCACGCGCTCGCCCTGCGTGCCGAGCTTGTTGTGATAGACGACCTTGGCGAGCGATTCGACGCGCGAGGCGAGCGATTTCTTGCGGTCCTGGTCGAAGAAGAACTTGGCGTCGGCCAGGCGCGGGCGCACCACGCGCTCGTTGCCGCCGATGACGGCGCTCGCATCGTCGGGGCTGATGTTGCTGACGACCAGGAACTTGTTGGTCAGGCGGCCGGCGGCGTCGAGCAGCGGGAAGTACTTCTGGTTGGCCTTCATCGTGAGGATGAGGCATTCCTGCGGCACGTCGAGGAATTCGCGTTCGAATTCGCAGGTGAGCACATTGGGCCGTTCGACCAGCGCGGTGACTTCGTCGAGCAGCGCGTCGTCATTGATGGGCTGCATGCCACCGCCGACCTTGATGGCGGCTTCGGCGAGCTGGCGGGCGATCTCGGCGCGGCGGGCCTCGAAGCCGGGGATCACGGCGCCTTCGTCCTGCAGCTGCTGGTCGTAGCTGTTGGCATGATGCAGCACGACGGGATCGACGCTGGCCTCGAAGCGGTGGCCGTGGGTCTCGCGGCCGGCTTGCAGGCCGAGCGCCTCGACGGGCACGACGGTATCGCCATGCAGCGCGACGAGCGCGTGCGCGGGGCGCACGAAGCTCACGCTGGTCCAGCCCGGCAGCTCGCAGCCGGTTTCGAGCTGGTAGCTCATGACCTTGGGAATGGGCAGCTTGGCGATGGCTTCGGCGAGGGCCTTCTGGAGCCCTTCGGCGAGCGTCGCGCCCTTGGCGGTGCTTTCGTAGAAGAGCGCTTCGGCCTTGCCGTCCATGGCGCGGCGCAGTTCGGGCACGACGCTGGCGTCGGCACCGAGCGCGCCGAGGCGCTTCTGCAGCGCCGGCGTGGCGTTGCCCGATGCATCGAGGCCGACCGAGACCGGCATGAGCTTCTGCGAGACGGCCTTGTCGGCCGCCTGCGCGAGCACGTTGGTGAGGTGCGCGGCCAGACGGCGCGGCGAGGCATAGGGCGTGAGCACCGAGCCGGCATCGGCCAGGCCCGCGGCGACGAGCTGGTCGCACAGCACGGTGGCGAAGGCTTCGCCGAGCTTGCGCAGGGCCTTGGGCGGGAGTTCCTCGACGAAGAGTTCGACGAGCAGGTTGTTCTTGGTGGTCATGCTTTTTCGACCCACTCGCGCGGCGCCATCGGGAAGCCCAGGCGCTCGCGGCTGTCGTAGTAGCTTTGCGCGACGCTGCGCGCGAGGTTGCGGATGCGGCCGATGTAGGCCGCGCGTTCGGTCACGCTGATGGCGCCGCGCGCATCGAGCAGATTGAAGCTGTGCGCGGCCTTGAGCACCTGCTCGTAGGCGGGCAGCGCGAGCTGCGCTTCCATCAGGTGCTTGGCCTGCTTCTCGTGCGCGGCAAAGGCGGTGAAGAGGAAGTCGACGTCGCTGTGCTCGAAGTTGTAGGTGGACTGCTCCACCTCGTTCTGCTTGTAGACGTCGCCGTAGCTCAGGCCCTCGGTCCAGGTCAGGTTGTAGACGTTGTCCACGCCCTGCAGGTACATCGCGAGGCGTTCGAGGCCGTAGGTGATTTCGCCGGTGATGGGCCGGCAGTCGATGCCGCCGACCTGCTGGAAATAGGTGAACTGGGTCACTTCCATGCCGTTGAGCCAGACTTCCCAGCCAAGGCCCCAGGCGCCGAGCGTGGGGTTCTCCCAATCGTCCTCGACGAAGCGGATGTCGTTCTTCTTGAGGTCGAAGCCGAGCGCTTCGAGCGAGCCGAGGTAGAGCTCGAGGATGTTGCTCGGCGCGGGCTTGAGCACCACCTGGTACTGGTAGTAGTGCTGCAGGCGGTTGGGGTTCTCGCCGTAGCGCCCGTCCTTGGGGCGGCGGCTGGGCTGCACGTAGCCGGCCTTCCAGGGCTCCGGCCCGATGGCGCGCAGGAAGGTGGCGGTGTGCGAAGTGCCTGCGCCGACCTCCATGTCGTAGGGCTGCAGCAGCGCGCAGCCTTGTTCGGCCCAGTAGGCCTGAAGCTTGAGGATGATTTGTTGGAAAGTCAGCATGGTGAGCCCGGTGGCCGGCCGGAGCATCAGCCCCGACCCGGCGAACCGGGCATTTTAGGTTCCCCGGCCCAACGAGCCCACGAAGTACGCGAGCCTGGGGTGGGCTCAATATTCCCAGAAGATCCGCTGCAGTTCCTTGGTGTCGTTGGTCTTCGTCAGGGCCACCATGGTCAGGATGCGCGCCTTCGAAGGACGCAGGTCATGGGCCACCACCCAGTCGTACTTGTCGTCGGGCTGCTCGGCATTGCGGATCACGAAACCGTCCGGCACGCGCGAGCTGCGGACGACGAGGATGCCGTCGCTGCGCAGCTTCTGCAGATTGGGGACGTTGCGGTCGGCCACCGATCCGTTGCCGGTGCCGCCATAGACCAGGGCCTTGATGCCGCTCTTCGCCAGTGCGTCGACGGCCGTCGTCGGCACGCTCTGGTAGCCGTAGGCGATCTCCACCGGCGGCAGGGCGTTGATCTGGTCGATGTCGAACTCCGACTGCATCGTGTGGCGCTTCACCGGCGCGCGGAACCAGTAGTTGCGTCCCTCGACGATCATGCCGAGCGGGCCCCATTGGCTCTTGAAGGCCTCGGTCTTGATGTTGACCGTCTTGTTGACGTCGCGCCCGGTGTGGATCTCGTCGTTCATCACCACGAGCACGCCCTTGCCGGCGGCGTCCTTGCTGGCGGCGACGTTGACCGCGTCGAACAGGTTCAGCGCGCCGTCGGCCGACAGGGCGGTGCCCGGCCGCATCGAACCGACCACGATGATCGGCTTGGGCGTGTGCACCGTGAGCGTCAGGAAGTACGCCGTTTCCTCGATCGTGTCGGTGCCGTGGGTGATGACGATGCCGTCGACGTCGGCCTGCTTCGACAGCGCCGAGACGCGCTTGGCGAGGGTCAGCAGGTTCTCGTTGGTCAGGCTTTCGGAGGCGATCTGGAAGACCTGTTCGCCGCGCACGTTGGCGACCTTCGACAGCTCGGGCAGGCCGGCGATGAGCTTGTCCACCGGCACCTTGGCCGCCGAGTAGGTGGCGCTGTTGACGGCCGAAGCGCCCGCGCCGGCGATGGTGCCGCCGGTCGCGAGGATGACGACATTGGGCAGGGCCGCCTGGGCGTGCGCAATGGCACTGGCGGTGATCAACGCGGCCGCGCCCGCGAACGCGCGAAGTCTGGAAGCAAAGTACATGGAAGCTCCTTTTGACAGTTGTGTGACGGAAGCGGGCGAGACGATAGCCAAACCACGCCTTCGTGGCACATGCACGCAATGCCAAGCACGCATGCCGTCATGCGGCCGGGAGGGCGAATGCGGCCGTGGAAGGATCCGGGCAAGCGCTACCATCGCCGACGCGATGACCGACACATCCCCCTCCGCCGCCGTAACCGCCCAGCAGATGCCCGCCCCGATGGGACCGCTGTCGCGCGCGCGGCCAGGGCGCGAGCGCATCCTCGCGGCGATCCGCACGGCGGCGATCACGGAGTTCAGCCTGCATGGGCTCAAGGGCGCATCGACGCAGGCGATCGCGGCGCGCGCGGGGCTCACCAAGCCGCAGCTGCACTACTACATCCCCGGCAAGGAGGAGTTGTACGAAGAGCTGCTGATGCAGGTGCTGCACGACTGGAAGGTGGTATTCGACTTCCAGGAGAACGCCAACGACCCCGGCGCGGTGCTGGCCGACTACATCCGCAAGAAGCTGGACCACGCCTTCGACAACCCGGAAATCTCGCGCATCTTCACGCGCGAAGTGCTGGATGGCGGCCGCAACCTGGAGCGCTACTGGCCCAACGCGCGGGCCTGGACGCAAAAGAAGGTGGACATCATCAACGGCTGGATCGCGCGCGGACAGATGCGACCGCTCGATGCGCGCCTGCTCCTGATGCACATCTGGGCGATGACCCAGAGCTACGCCGACTACGCCCTGCAGGCGCGGGTGATGCTGGGCCTGCCGCCCGACGCGCCGATCGACCGCGAGCCGATCGCGCGTGAACTGGTCGCCTTCGTGCTGGGCGGCTGCGGCATCAAGGCCTGATACTAAGTTGCGTTCAAAGATATAGAAGTTATCCAATCGAAACCGGTCATCGATCGGGTTCTCTCGTGATCTGATTCGAGCGCCACCAGCCCTGTCGTGAGGGCGCGTTCGACGGCGTCGAGGTTGGCGAAGACATGGTTGGCAAAGCAGTCCTCGCGAATCGCCTCCCACAGATGCTCGGCCGGGTTGAGTTCGGGGCTGTACGGAGGCAGGTAGATCAGTCGCATGTGATCCGGGACCGCGAGTTGACCTGCCAGATGCCAGCCCGCCTGGTCCATGACCATCACGATGAATTCCTCGACATGGCGCTGGGCGACCTCGGCCAGGAATAGCGACATGGTCTCGGCGTTCACCCAGGGCAGCACGAGGCTGTCCATCACGCCGTCGTGTGGGCTGACGGCACTGAAGGCATAGATGTACTTGCGCTCCAGGCGAGCGCCGACGACAGGTCGAATGCGGTGTGGCGCCCAGCAGCGACGCGGCGTGCCCAGCAATCCGAATCGCCCCTCGTCCTGGAACATCAGCCGCACCGCGCGACCTTGTTCAGCCTGGCGCACGACCTCTTGGCGTACCTGGCGGCGGAGTTTTTTTAAAGGCGGCCTGTGCCGCGACGTCCGCCTTGGGATGCCGGGGCCGGGGCACGACCTTGCGCCAGCCGTGACGGTCGAGCAGCCGATAGATCGTCGAGGGCGCCACCGCCTTGCCGAGTTGCTTCTGGTAGGCCTGCTGGATCTCAGCTACCGTCAACATCCCGCCTGCCTGTGCGCGTTCGACGAAGGGTGCCAGCAACTCCTGCTCCTGTTCGGCGCTCAAATGCTGGTGGTGTCTGCCACCGCGGCCTCGAAGATCGAAGATGGCATCACCTTCCTTGGCCCATCGAGAGTGCATCACATGCACGGTGGTGGTTGACCAACCCAGCAACTGTGCAATCTGCGCGGCCGAGCTGCCCAGCGTGGCCCTGATCAGCACGCACTGGATGCGCTGGTACTGCGCATGGCTGTCGGCTTGCTTGAGCCGTTCTGCCAAGCGCATCACGGTCGCCTTATCCCCAACGATCAGACTCTTCATCCACGACTCCTTGAAGTACGTGGACAGACATGATATCTAATCTATTGAACGCAAATTGGTATGAGAGCTTCTGTCGATGCGGCCGCCGCCGGGCCGCCCCAAGGCGGCCGCGCCTCCCCCTCGGGGGGTGGCGTTACACGCCGCGCAGCGGCGTGAAAAGCCGGGGGGCCTTCATTTCGCCGTGGGCATGACGAATTCGGCCCCCTTGCCGATGCTCTCCGGCCAGCGCTGCATGATCGACTTCTGCTTGGTGTAGAAGCGCACGCCTTCCTCGCCGTAGGCATGCATGTCGCCGAAGAGCGATTTCTTCCAGCCGCCAAAGCCATGCCAGGCCATCGGCACCGGGATCGGCACGTTGATGCCCACCATGCCCACCTGGACGCGCCGGCCGAACTCGCGCGCCACGTTGCCGTCGCGCGTGAAGCACGAGACGCCATTGCCGAACTCGTGCGCGTTGATCAGCTCCGCCGATTCCTTCAGGTCCTTCACCCGCACGCACGACAGCACCGGGCCGAAGATCTCCTCCTTGTAGATGCGCATGTCGGGCGTGACGTGGTCGAACAGCGTGCCGCCGAGCCAGAAGCCCGCGCCGCAGCCTTCGCCGGCCTCGGCACCCTGGAAGCCGCGGCCGTCCACCAGCAGCTTCGCGCCTTCCTTCTCGCCCTGGGCGATATAGCCGGTGATGCGCTCGTGCGCGGCGCGCGTCACGATCGGGCCCATCTCGGCCGCGAGGTTCTCGCCGTCCAACACCTTCAGCGCCTTGGTGCGCTCGACGAGCCTGGGCAGCAGCCGGTCGGCCACGTCGCCCACCAGCACCGCCACGCTGATCGCCATGCAGCGCTCGCCGGCCGAGCCGTAGCCGGCGCCGATCAGCGCATCGACCGCCTGCTCGATGTCCGCGTCGGGCATCACCACCATGTGGTTCTTGGCGCCGCCAAGCGCCTGCACCCGCTTGCCGTGGCGCGCGCCGGTCTCGTAGATGTAGTTGGCGATCGGGGTGGAGCCGACGAAGCTCACGGCCTTGACATCCGGGTGTTCGAGCAGCGCATCGACCGCCGCCTTGTCGCCCTGCACCACGTTGAACACACCGTCGGGCAGCCCCGCTTCCTTGAGCAGCTCGGCGATGCGCAGCGACGGGCTCGGATCGGTCGGGCTCGGCTTGAGGACGAAGCAGTTGCCCGCCGCGATCGCCACCGGGAACATCCACATCGGCACCATGACCGGGAAGTTGAAGGGCGTGATGCCCGCCACCACGCCCAGCGGCTGGCGCAGCGTCCAGTTGTCGATGCCGGTGGAGACCTGGTCGGTGTAGTCGCCCTTGAGCAGCTGCGGAATGCCGCAGGCGAACTCCACGATGTCGATGCCGCGCGTGACCTCGCCCTGCGCGTCGGTGAAGACCTTGCCGTGCTCGGCGGTGATCAGGTGCGCCAGTTCGTCGCGGTGCCTGTTGAGCAGCTCGAGGAACTTGAACATCACTCGTGCCCGGCGGATCGGCGGCGTGTCGGCCCAGGCCGGGAAGGCGGCCTGCGCGGCGGCCACGGCTGCATTCACCTGGTCGGCGGCGGCGAGGCCGGCACGGCCCGTGAGGGCGCCGGTGGCGGGGTTGAACACGTCCTGCGTGCGGCCGGAGGTGTTGGCCACGACGCGGCCCTGGATGTAGTGGTCGATGGCGGCGATGCTGTTCTTCATGGGTGGAATTCTCGAGGTCGGGCGAATGAAAGACGGATGCGGTCAGCGCGGCTCGTTCAGCGCTTCTCCGAGGGCGTTGACCAGCGCATCGATCTGCGACCGGTCGCTGACGAAGGGCGGAGCGAGCTGGATCGTGTCCCCGCCGAAGCGCACGTAGAAGCCCTTCTCCCAGCAGCGCATCGCGATCTCGAACGGCCGCCGCGCGGGTTCGCCCGGCAGGGCCTCGATCGTCAGGCCGGCCGCAAGACCGAAGTTCCGGATGTCCAGCACATGCTTCGATCCCTTGAGCTGATGCACCGCGGACTCGAAATACGGCGCCAGTTCGCGAACCCGTGCCGGCATGTCCTCCTTCTCGAGGATGTCCAGCGTCGCAAGCCCCGCCGCACACGCCACCGGGTGCGCCGAATAGGTGTAGCCGTGCGGGAACTCGATCGCATACGCGTCGCCGCCCGCGGCCATGAAGGTGTCGTGGATCTCCTTGCTCGCCACGATGCCGCCCATCGGGATCACGCCGTTGGTCACCTGCTTGGCGAAATTGAGGATGTCCGGCACGACGCCGAAGGCCTCCGAACCGGACCACGCGCCGGTGCGTCCGAAGCCCGTGATCACCTCGTCGAAGATGAGGAGGATGTTGTTCTGGGTGCAGATCTCGCGCAGGCGCTTGAGGTAGCCCACCGGCGGGATCACCACGCCGGCCGAGCCCGAGAAAGGCTCGACGATCACGGCCGCGATGTTCGAGGCGTCATGCAGCGCGATCAGGTCCAGCAGGCGGTTGGCCAGCGCCTCGCCGCCCTCGGCCGGCATGCCCTTGGCGAAGGTGCCCGGCGCCGGCTGCGTGTGGGGCAGGTGGTCTGCCTCCACGCCCTGCCCGAAGGTCTTGCGGTTGCCGGCGATGCCGCCCACCGAGATGCCGCCGAAGTTCACGCCGTGGTAGCCCTTCTCGCGGCCGATCAGGCGCGTCTTGCCGGCCTGGCCCTTGGCGCGCCAGTAGGCGCGCGCCAGCTTGAGCGAGGTATCGGCC
Organism: Variovorax sp. HW608; assembly: GCF_900090195.1. Classification (NCBI taxonomy): domain Bacteria; kingdom Pseudomonadati; phylum Pseudomonadota; class Betaproteobacteria; order Burkholderiales; family Comamonadaceae; genus Variovorax; species Variovorax sp. HW608. The sequence goes on along the minus strand of NZ_LT607803.1, from coordinate 3,996,503 downwards.
GCTTCCGAGCCCGAGCCGACGAAGAACACATGGTCGAGCCCAGTGGGCATCTTCTGGACGATCCGCTCGGCCAGCCGGAAGGCCAGCGGATGGCCGAACTGGAACGGCGGCGCATAGTCGAGCTCGGCCACCTGGTGGCTCACCGCCTGCACGATCTCCGCGCGCCGGTGGCCCAGGCCGCAGGTCCAGAGGCCCGACAGTCCATCGAACACGCGCCGGCCGCGTGCGTCGCGGTAGTAGCAGCCCTCGGCTTCGACCAGGAGCCGCGGGTCTTTCCTGAACTGGCGGTTGCCGGTGAAGGGCATCCAGTGGGCATTGAGCTGTGCTTCGCTGACGAGGCTGCGCGGGAGGTCGCTGAGGTCCATGGGTTTGCTCGAAGGGAAATATTGATCCGACAAATTCTGGAGAGACCGTCGGTTTCGGTAAACTGACTTCATTGCCAGTTCACATTCAAGGGACTGAAACTTTCATGGTCAAGAAGGCCTTGCTGGGCCAGGTCAGCGACAACGAGATCCGGCTCTTGCGCATCTTCCGGACGGTGGTGGCGTGCGGGGGACTGGCCGCCGCCGAGCTCGAGCTGAACATCGGCCGTTCGACCATCAGCCGCCACATCAAGGAACTCGAGGAACGCCTCGGGCTGGTGCTGTGCCGCCGCGGCCGCGCCGGCTTCGCGCTAACGCCGGACGGCCAGCGGATCCACGAGGCCGGCCTGCAACTGCTGGGCGCGATGGAGGCGTTTCGCAGCGGCGTGCACGACATGCATGCCGAACTCGTGGGAACGCTGTCCGTCGGACTGTTCGACAAGACCGCGACGAACCCGCAGGCGCGCATCAGCCAGGCGATCCGGCGCTTCCGCAGGCAGGCGCCGGACGTGCTGATCGACGCCTCCGTCGGCACCCTGCAGGACATCGAGTCGGGCGTGATCGACGGCCGGCTCCACGTCGGCATCGTGCCCGATCACCGTCGCTCCGACAGCCTCGCGTACGTCGATCTCTTCGGCGAGACGATGTACCTCTACTGCGGACGGCAGCATCCGCTCTACGGGACCTCTGCCGAGCTGCACTGGGAAGACCTCCGGGACTACGACTACGCGGGCCTGGCCTTCCACTCGCCCAACATGGACGCGACGCATCGATTCCACCTCCGGCGCAAGGCCGTCGCGAGCGACCAGGAGGCGATCGTCTCGCTGATCCTCTCGGGCTGCTACCTCGGGTTCCTGCCCGACCACTACGCGGCAGGCTTCGTGAACGCGGGCCAGATCGAGCGCGTGGCGCATGCGGAGTGCATGTACGAATTGCGATTCGTCGCGATCTCGCGCCGCTCGTCGTCCGCCTCGCGCCTGGCCGCGACCTTTCTCGAAGCGCTGCAGCGCTCCCACCAGGCGCCGTGAGGCTCAGGCCGCCGTGACCCGCCCGGCCCACCGTCGCGGCAGCCTCAGCCTCCCCCACCTTCCCGCTCACAAAAGTCCGTCGCGGACCTCGACAACGGATCACGGCAGAACGCCCCCACGTAGCGCGGCCCGCTCATGTCATCCAGGTACTGAACAGCCGAGGTCTGGTTCAAGAGGTCCTGGAATGTGAACTCGGGCGCGGTGACCTTTTCAAGCACCTCGCTTAGCTCGAAATCGAGCGATAGCACGGGGACCATCTCTCTCGAGTCCGTATCGGTCGGATGCAGGGGGGCCTTCGCCACGAACCGGACGAGCCGGTTTTCGATCTCAGGGAAGAACTCGCGCATCCGTCGCAAGACCACCAATGCGTCGCTGGCGAATCCGGCCACCACGCTCGCCGGGTACATCGGCGATGCCTCCACAAGCGTGATCTCCAGCGCTCCGTCATGCGGCGCCTTGTCGACCACATCGCTGATGTTGGGATGGAGTTCTCTGACGTCCAATGGGGCGGAAACCAAGCTCCGCGGCAGATCGCGGCCCTCCTTGTCCATCAGGATCGCGCTCCCGAATGCCAGGAATATCGCCGCCAGGGCGGCAGAGAAGACCCATTCGGACCAGTCCGACACCTTCCGGCTTCGCTGCGGCGGCTTTGGCGTCGGCGGGGTGCTGCGCTTCGGCCGCTGATCCCGCGCTTCCAATGGCGCCCGCGAAGTGACGATTTCGCCAGGATGCACCTCCGCCGTCGCTTCTTCGTCATCGGCAAGCATGTCGGATGTCTCGTGATGGCCGCTCCTGACCCGGACTGTGCCACATCCGCCATTGCCCAGACCGCGCGAGGCCGCCCAGCACACGCTATTCGCTGAAGTGCATCGATTCGAACGGAATCGGCCGGGCGTTCCAACTGGTGTTGCATCCCGACGTCGGGTATTCGAAGTCGAATGCCACGGCCTGGCTCCCGTCGAGGCCGATCAGCCGCGCATGCGTCCCGTTGTCCGCGACGGCATAGCTGACCAGGACCGATGCGCCCGCCGGCGCCTCGTAGGCGCTCGAGCACACGCTGGAGTAGATGCTCTTGTTGTCGTCGAAGCGCCGGACTTCCGTCGCAGCCTGCTGCCCCGCATCGATCGAATAGGCCGAGACAGCACTGTAATTTCGGCTTTCTCCCGGCGCGGCGCCGGCCGGCTGATTGACGGAGCCCAGGCCGTCGTCGAACACCTGCACCAGGCCGTCGTGCGTGATCGACACCGCGTGCTGCCCGATGGGGTACAGGCCGCCGGCCGCGAGGGTCAGGCTCCTGGCCGCCAGCGAGGGAAACGTGTGCCAGTACTTCGCCGGGTCGCCGAGTATCCAGATCAGGCTGCCGCTGGCGTAGTCGATCTTCGCAATGAAGTTCTCGCGGCTGGAGACGATGAGCGAATCATCGCTCGGATCGTAGGTCGCGGCGTTCATGTGAAACCAGTCGGCCCCCGGCCGCACGAACGAAGCCGGGTCATCGCCCTGACTTTGCATGTAGCGCGACAAGATGTCGCCCAGGTCCCATCGCGCGAGCACGCTGCCGCTGTTCGGGTCGATTTCGACGAGCGTGCTCTCGATGTTCAAAACGCCGTTGAGCGTGGCGTCGACTTCGGCCAGCAGGCCGACCTTGCCGGGATCGACGTTGTGGTGAAAGTCGTTGATGTCGGTGGCGCCCAGGGGCGCCACGCTGGCCGTTCCGTCCAACTCCAGGCGCCGGACCTGAAGCGGTGTGTTGTCGCCGATGACGAATCGGTTGCCGACGAAGAGCGACGAGAAAGACGGCATCGCCGTCGGCACCACCCACCGGATCTGGCCGTCGGTGTCGACCACCACCGGACTGCCCAGCGCGGACTTCATGTAGAAGTAATCGAAACTCAGCGCATCGCCAACTGCACGAGCCTTCAAGGCGACCGGCCGGTCATAGATGCCGTTCGGATCGGTGTAGGCAGCGGTGTCGACTTCGATGCGCAATTCCTGGGTCGGTTCGCCTGCGGATTGCACGTCGACGTCGACCTGGTTTGCATAGTTCGAGTACAGGCCGAAGACGGGCACCGTGATGGTGCTGCTACCCGCGGCGGCATAGCCCCGCCGCTGCAAGGAGGCGATTGCATAGCTGACATCGACCGGACGCGACACGGTGCCCGGCTTTGCCTCGATGCGGTAGTGCACCGTGGTCGGGACCTCCCCGCCTGAAAAGTGCAGGTCCACGAAGGCGATGAACGGCGAGACCCCGGCGCGCACGGCGGACACGGTGAGAGGCGCCACCGCGGCCGGGTCTGCCAAGGCCGTGCTGCTTGCGTCTTGGCCTCCACCTCCGCCCCCGCAACCGCAGAGGACAAGCGCCGCCGCGGCGCACGGAATCAGGCTTGGCCGGCACATACCCAGCCTGCGAGCACGATGGAACACGATGCACCCCGCTTCTTTTCTTGTTGGCGCGCCAGGTCGCCCGCGATGATGCCGGTGCATTTCTGAGCTGGGAATTAGCGCCGGCAGATTCCTCCTCTTGGGCTGCCGCCGGACAAAGAAAAGGCCCCGGGCATCGCTGCGCGGGGCCGAGATCGGGTCCTTGCCGGACCCGAGGAGACATTCGGTCGATCAGAGCTGCTGGTCACCCTCGGAGGTGTGGACGCCGTGGATAACGAGGCCAGCGGCGGCGGCGAGTACGAGCGCGAGGGTGAGCATGTGAGCCTTGTGAATCGGTAAGGTCAATTTTAGGGTAAACCCTAGCCATCGCGTGGCACCCCTCCTGAAATAGCCACACAGCCCGAAGGCTCAACCTGGGGCCAGCCGCCGCCAGCAGCCGGGCGGGTGAGCCGACCGCTTCCCGCTCTTGGTGCAGGCCGGATTGGCACGTCGCTTGCATAACCTGACCGCTTGCTCTGATTAAGCGGTCAAACACACCATGCGAGTGCTCGTCGTCTACTGCCATCCGGTCGAAACCAGCTTCCATGCCGCCTTGCACCAGGAGGTGCTGCGCAACCTGCGCGCGGCGGGTCACGAGGTGGACGACTGCGACCTCTACGCCGAAGGCTTCGATCCGGTGCTGTCGCGCGAGGAGCGGCTGGGCTACCACGAGGTGCCGAGCAACCAGATTCCGCTCAAGCCCTACATCGAGCGGCTGCAACGGGCCGAAGGCATCGTCTTCTGCTTCCCGACATGGTGCTTCGGGTTGCCGGCCATGCTCAAGGGCTACTTCGACCGGCTCTTCATGCCGGGCGTGGCCTTCGACCTCTCCGACCCAAAGGACGTCAAGCCGATGTTGACGAACATCCAGCGCATCTCGGCGGTGGTGACCTACGGCCGGCCGCGCTGGGTCGCGTGGTACATGGGCGACCCGCCGCGCAAGATCGTCACGCGCTACATGCGCCGCCTGACCGGCCAACAGGCGCGGGTGGACTACCACGCGCACTACCACATGAACATCGCGACCGAGCCGCAGCGGAGGCGCTTCCTGAAGCGCGTGGGCCATGCGATGGCGCGCTTTGCCTGAAACGCTTTACAGGACTTTGCCCATGCTCCACGGCTACATCCCACCCCACCGCTTCCTGCCCTATCTGAGCTGGACCGAGATCGACGCGCTGCCCGATCGCGAGAACACCGTGATCGTGCTGCCCTGCGGCGCGATCGAGCAGCACGGCCCGCATCTGCCGTGTTCGGTCGACAGCGTCATCTCGTCCGGCGTGATGGGCAAGGCGCTCGAACGGCTGCCCGCCGAGGTGCGCGCCTTCGCGCTGCCGACGATCACCTATGGCAAGTCGGAAGAGCATCTGCACTTCCCCGGCACGATGACCTTGACGGGCACCACGCTGCTCGCGACCGTGATCGAGATCGGCGAATCGGTGTACCGCTCGGGCTTTCGCAAGCTGCTGTTCGCCAACGGGCACGGCGGCCAGCCGCAGGTGCTCGAGATGGCGGCGCGCGAGCTGCGGCTGCGCCACGGCGATTTCGTGGTCGTGCCACACGGCGTCTCGCGGCTGCCGAGCGCCGCGAGCAGGCAGGTGAGCGAGCAGGAGAAGCGCCTCGCGATGCATGCCGGCCATTCCGAAACCGCGCTGATGCTCGCGCTCGCGCCCGACACGGTGCACATGGAACGCGCGGCCGCCAACTTCCCGCCGCCCTTCCCGATCAAGCTGCTGTCGGCCGACGGCCGGCCCGCCTGCGCGTGGACCGCGCGCGACTTCGGTCCGAGCGGCGTGATCGGCGACCCGACCAGCGCGACGCGCGAACAGGGCGAGGAAATCCTCGACACGCTGGCCGACAGCTGGGTGCAGGCGCTGACCGAGCTCTACGCCCTGCGCTGGGTGGTGCGCGACGAACCCACCTGGGGGCGCAGCCATGAGCAGGGATTCATCCAGACCAGCCAGCCGGCCGTTGCCGGCTGATGCGGGCCGAGGCTCGTTCCTTGCATCGGCACGTTTCGTCCCTTTCCTTTCCCACCTCGAAGGTCTCACCATGCGCCAACACTTCGCTCCCACTCTCGGTCGTCTTGCCGCTGCCGCAGCGCTCGCCATCGCGGCGACTGCGCCCGCTCATGCGGAGGACAAGTTCGTCTACATGACCAACTGGTACGCGCAGGCCGAGCATGGAGGCTTCTACCAGGCGGTGGCGCAGGGCATCTACAAGAAGTACGGGCTCGATGTGACCATCAAGATGGGCGGCCCGCAGGTCAACATCACGCAGATGATGGCCGCCGGCCAGGCCGACTGCATCATGGGTTCGAGCGACATCCAGATGATGCAGGTGCGCGAAGGCGGCGTGCCTGTCGTCAACGTCGCGGCCTTCTTCCAGAAGGACCCGCAGGTGCTCATCGCGCATGACGACGTGAAGAAGTTCGAGGACCTGAAGGGCAAGACGATCCTGATCGGCTCGCAGGCCAACCGCGGCTACTGGCCCTGGCTGAAGGCCAAGTTCGCCTTCACCGACGAGCAGACGCGGCCCTACACCTTCAACATCCAGCCCTTCGTCGCGGACAGGAACACGGCGCAGCAGGGCTACCTCACGTCCGAGCCTTATGCGATCCAGAAGGCCGGCGTGAAGGCCACGGTGCTGATGTTCAGCGACCACGGCTTCCCGTCCTATGCCACCACAGTGTCGTGCATGGACAAGACGGTGAAGGAGCGCGCCAGGCAGGTCGCCGCCTTCGTGAAGGCATCGGCCGAGGGCTGGAAGAGCTACCTCGCCGATCCGGCGCCCGCCAACGCGCTGATCAAGAAGGACAACCCGAACATGACCGACGACCAGCTCGCCTACAGCGTCGCGAAGCTCAAGGAGATGGGCATGGTCACCGGCGGCGATGCGGCCACGCAGGGCATCGGCGTGATCACCGATGCGCGCACGAAAGCGAGCTACGACTTCCTCGTTGCCGCCAAGCTGCTCGACCCCGCGAAGGTCGAGATGGGCAAGACCTACACCACCGAGTTCGTGAAGGACGCGAAGGTCCTGCCCTGAAACACCGGCAGCCCGCACCGCGGGCCGCCTCTCGAAAGGCTTTGCATGAACGATCCCGAAACCGCCGCCTACGACCTGCCGATGCGGATCGCATCGACGCCCGCCGTGGAAGTGCTCTCGGCCGAGAAGACCTATCCGAACGGAACGCGGGCGCTGATGACCGTGGACCTCTGCATCGGCGAAGGCGAGTTCGTCACGCTGCTCGGTCCCTCGGGATGCGGCAAGAGCACGCTCTTGAAGATGATCGCCGGCATGCTCGAACCGACCGACGGCCGGCTCAAGGTGTTCCGCAAGCCGGTGCAGCAGATCGAGTCGAGCGGCCGCCGCATGGCCTTCGTGTTCCAGTCGCCCACGCTGATGCCGTGGGCCAGCGTGCGCACCAACGTGCGCCTGCCGCTGGACTTGGCCGGCGTGCCGCGCAAGGAAGCCGAGGCGCGTGTTTCGGAAGCGCTCGAACTGGTCGGGCTCGAGAAGTTCGGCTCGGCCTTGCCGCGCGCGCTCTCGGGCGGCATGCAGATGCGGGTATCGATCGCGCGCGGCCTGGTCACGCAGCCCGACCTGCTGCTGATGGACGAACCCTTCGGCGCACTCGACGAGATCACGCGCCACAAGCTCGACGCCGAACTGCTCGACCTGTGGCGCGAGAAGAAGCTGACGGTGATCTTCGTGACGCACTCGATCCACGAGGCGGTGTTCCTGTCGAGCCGCGTGATCATGATGGCCGCGCGCCCCGGCCGCGTGGTGGAGGAGTTCGAGATTCCCGAGCCCTATCCGCGCACCGCCGATTTCATGGTGTCGCCGCAGTTCAGCCGCCATGCGAAGAAGCTGCAGGACAGCCTGCTGCGCGCGAGCAGCGCAGCCGACGAGGTGGTTGAATGAGCGCGATCGCACCGACGAATGCGGCCGCCGCGTCGCCTGCGCCCACGAAGGCAGGTGCCAGCTCACCCACCGCCGCGAAGCCGCAAGCCAAGCCCGAGGCCAAGCGCACGCCGCTGCTGCAGCAGCCGCGCGTCCAGCGCATCGCCTATCCGCTGCTCGTCGGCGTCGTGCTGGTGGCACTCTGGCAGGGCATCGTGACCGCGATGGAGCTGCCGCCGTACCTGGTGCCCTCGCCCTACCTGATGCTGCAGACGCTGGTCACCGACTGGATGCCGCTCGGCATGGCGCTCTTGGTGACGCTGAAGATCACGGTGCTCTCGTTCGTGGTCGCGACCGTTGCGGGCGTGCTGATCTCGTTCCTCTTCGTGCAGAGCAAGCTGATCGAGACCGCGCTCTTTCCCTACGCAGTGCTGCTGCAGGTGACGCCGATCGTCGCGGTCGCGCCGCTGATCATCATCTGGGTCAAGAACCCGACCGCCGCGATGGTGGTCTGCGCGGCGCTGGTGGCGCTGTTCCCGATCATCAGCAACACCACGCTGGGCCTGCGCAGCGTGGAGCCCGATCTGCAGAGCTACTTCAAGCTCAACCACGCATCGCGCTGGCAGCAGCTGGTGCGCCTGCGCATCCCGAGCGCGCTGCCGTACTTCTTCGGTGGGCTGCGCATCTCCAGCGGCCTCGCGCTGATCGGTGCGGTGGTGGCGGAATTCGTCGCGGGCACCGGCGGCTCCGGCGCGGGGCTGGCCTACCAGATCCTGCAGGCGGGCTTCCAGCTCAACATCCCGCGCATGTTCGCCGCGCTGCTCCTGATTTCACTGACCGGCGTCGCGCTGTTCGTCCTGATGGCGTGGCTCACCAAACTCGCACTCGGTTCCTGGCACGCCAGCGAACTTTCACAGGATTGATTCGATGAATGCACCCGTTTCACCCATCGAGCGACTCCACCTCGAGTTGCCCGAGCTCGAATGGATCACCGACCCGGGCCGCATTGCGAGGCTGTCGCAGGACTTCGCATGGTTCAGCCCCGTGCTGGACCGGCAGCTCAAGGACAAGCGCGCCGATGCGGTCGTGCGCCCGCGCACCGAAGAAGAAATTCGAGCACTGGTCGGCGCCTGCGCGCGCATGAACGTGCCGATCACGATCCGCGGCAGCGGCACCGGCAACTACGGCCAGACGACGCCGCTCGCCGGCGGCGTGGTGCTCGACATGACCGGCTACAACGCGGTGCAATGGGTGCGGCCCGGCGCGGCGCGCGCGCAGGCGGGCATCCGGCTCGGCGAGCTCGAAAAGCACACCAGGCCCAGCGGACAGGAACTGCGCTGCCTGCCGTCGACCTACCGCAGCGCGACGCTCGGCGGGCTGTTCGGCGGCGGCTTCGGCGGTGTGGGCTCGATCAACTACGGACCGCTCGGTGCGCCGGGCAATGTGCTGGGGCTGCGCGCGATGACGATCGAGCCCGAGCCGCAGATCGTCGAACTGCGTGGCGCCGAGGCATTGCGCCTGCATCACCTGTGGGGCACGAACGGCCTGGTGCTGGAGCTCGAAGTGGCGCTGGCGCCTCAGCACCCGTGGCTCGAAAGCCTGGTCGTCTTCGATGCCTTCGACAAGGCGCTCGCCTTCGGCAACGCGCTTGCGAACGCGCCGGGCATCGTGAAGCGCGAGGTGGCGTTCTTCGCGAGCCCGGTGCCCGACCATCTCGCGCAGCTTGCCGACTACCTGCCGAAAGGCTGCCACGCCGTGCTCTCGCTGGTCGATGAATCGTCCGAATCCACGATGCTCGAACTGATGCAGGCGCACGGCGGCACGATGAGCTACCGCAAGACGGCCGAAGAGGTGCGCAAGACCAACCGCACGCTGATGGAGTTCACCTGGAACCACACGACGCTGCACGCGCTGAAGGTCGACAAGTCGCTGACCTATCTGCAAAGCAGCTTCGTGCCGGGGCAGCACGTCGAGCAGATCACGGCGATGGAGAACCTCTTCGCCGGCGAGATCCTGATGCACGCGGAGTTCCTGCGCAACCTCGATGGCGTCCTCACCTGCAGCGCGCTGCAGCTGGTGCGCTTTTCCACCGAGGAACGGCTGGGCGAGATCATCCGCATGCACCGCGAGCACGGCGTGCGCATCAACAACCCGCACACCTTCATCGTCGAGGACGGCAAGGCCGGCGGTGCGCTGGCACCGGAGGTCATCGCAATGAAGAAGCGCTTCGACCCGCAGGGCCTGCTGAATCCGGGGAAGCTGCGCGACTGGCCGGTCAGCCGGTGACGACAGAGGCCTGCATGCGCCGGCGGCGCTGCGTCCACAAGGTGGCCGCGACGACGGCGAGCGCGAGCCCCCAGAGCGGCCAGAGGCGCAAGCGCGAGACCCAGACGGCATAGGGCGTGAGGCCGGTGCGGCCTTCGACTTCGGCTTCGAGCACGCCGCGCGTGAGCCTCGGCAGTTCGTGCGTCACGCGGCCGCGGTGGTCGATGACCGCCGTCGCGCCGGTGTTCGTCGCGCGCACCATCGGGCGCTGGAATTCGAGCGCACGCATGCGCGAGATCGCGAGGTGCTGGTCGATCGCGACCGAGTCGCCGAACCACGCGATGTTGCTGACGTTGAGCAGGATGGTCGGCGCCTCGGCCTCGCTGCGGAAGTTCGCGCCGATCTCGTCGCCGAACAGATCCTCATAGCAGATGTTCGGCGCGATGCGCTGGCCCTGCCAGACGAACGGCGCCTGTGCGAGGCCGCCGCTGTTGAAGTCGCCCAGCGGGATGTTCATCATCTCGGTGAACCACCGGAACAGGCCCGGGACGAATTCGCCGAAGGGCACGAGATGGTGCTTCTCGTAGCGGTAGGGATGCGGCTCGCCGGGACGCAGCCCGACCACCGCGTTGCTGTAGCCATTGCGGTCGCCGAGCGGCAGGCCGACGATCGCGGCCTGGTTGCCGCTCGTGTAGCGCGCCGCGATGGCTTCGAGGTAGCCGGGGGGCAACTGCGAAGGCAGGAGCGGCAAGGCGGTCTCCGGCGTGATGACCAGCGGCGCGGTGGCGCTGTGCAGCTGTTCGCCATACCAGCGCAGCGCGGTCGCGATGCCGCCGCCGGGGATGAACTTCTCGTCCTGCGGGATGTTGCCCTGCAACAGCGCGATGCGCAGGTGGCCCTGCGATCGCGCGCTGTCATCGCCAGGCGTGCCGCGGATGGCCATCAGCAATGCCGGCGCGCACAGCACGATCAACGCGAGTCCCGCTTGGGTCGCGAAGGGGCGAACTCGGGCGCGGCGCAAGGCGATGGCCGCGAGCGCCGTGATGGCTGCCGCCACCGCGCCGATGCCGTAGACGCCGATCCACGGTGCATAAGCGGCCAGCGGGCCATCGACGTGCGCATAGCCGCCGGCGCCCCATGGGAAGCCGGTGAACCAGCTTCCGCGCACCAGCTCGGCCAGCGTCCACAGCGCGGCGAAGAAAGCGGCCGAGCCCCAGGCATTCGAAGGCGCAAAGGCCACGTAGAGGCCGCATGCGACCGCGTAGTAGAGCGCGAGCGCCGCCGACAGGGCGAACACCGCGATCGCGGCCAGCGGCGCCGGCAGGCCGCCGTAGGTGTGCATCGAGATGAAGAGCCACCAGAAGGTGCCGCAGAGCCACGCGGTCGTGAAGACCCAGCCGAGGAACGCGCCGCTGCGCCACGCGCCGCCGCGGCCATCGGCGTTGCGCAGGCCATCGAGCTGCCAGACGAGCGCAGCCAGCGAAAGAAGCTGGAGCCACCATTGCGGCTGGCCGTTCCACGGCGCGGCGATGGAAGCCGCCTGGGCGAGCCCCGCGAGCCCGAAGCCCAGGGCGCGGAGGAGCGCGTTCAATCGGAGGCGTCGTCGCCGCGCGCCGGCGAGACCTTGAACCAGCGCACCGCGCCACCCTTGGTGTGCAGCACCACGAAATCGAAGCTGCCGAGCGCGTAGTGTTCGCCGCGCTTGGGCACATGGCCCATCTCGTGCGCGATCAGGCCGCCGATGGTGTCGAACGCCTCGCCGTGTGCCTGGTCGTCGAAGTTGATGCCGAAGGCTTCGGCCACGCGCTCGATCGGGGTGTCGCCGGCGACCCGATAGGTGTGATCGGCGAGGCCGAAGATGTCGCCCTCGTCCTCGGGGATGTCGAACTCGTCCTCGATCTCGCCGACGATCTGTTCGAGCACGTCCTCGATGGTGATGAGGCCGGCCACGCGGCCGAATTCGTCGATCACCACCGCGAGGTGATTACGGTTGCCGCGGAATTCGCGCAGCAGGTCGTTGAGGCCCTTGCTTTCGGGCACGAAGGTGGTCGGCCGGAGCAGCGCGCGAATGTTCAGGCCCGGCGCGCGCTGCAGCTTGAGCAGATCCTTCGCGAGAAGGATGCCGATGATGTTTTCCTTCTCGCCCTCGTAGACCGGGAAGCGCGAGTGCGCCGTGTCGATGACCAGGTTCAGCAGCGTGTCGTAGGGCGCGTCGATGTTGACGAGATCCATGCGCGGCGCCGCCACCATCACATCCCCGGCCGTCATGTCGGCCATGCGAAGCACGCCCTCGAGCATCACGCGCGATTCGGCGCCGATGACCTCGTTGTCCTCGGCGTCGGCGAGCGTTTCGATCAGCTCGTCGCGCGAATCCGGGCCAGGGTTGATGAATTCGGCCAGCCTCTGGAAAAAGCTGCGCTTGTCCTCGCGTTCGGCGGGCGCGCGTTCAGGGTGAGGTTCGGCCACTGCAGGAGGGCAGAGTTGGGGAAGCACAAGGATACACCCCCAGCCTCGCCCAACCGGGGGCGAGCCTATTGCGCAGAACGGTCGCGGGCGGCTCGCACGCCGCTGCGGATGTCCTGCAGCTCGGCCAGGAAGGCCCAGAACTGCTTGGCGCGGGTCTTGAGTTGGTAGTCGACCTGGGCGAACTGCTCCAAGGCAAGCTCGCTCATTCGGCTGTCGAAGGTCGCAGCAGGCAGTTCGAGGTGCGCTTCGGATTCGGAGCCGCTGCGCACGACGGTCGCGCCGGCGTTGCGGGCGATCTTCAGCATGGCGGCGTTCTCGCTGAGCGCGTGGATGAACAGCATGCCGACACCTTCGTTGCGGGCGACGACCACGGCGCGCTCGAACAACCGGGCGCCAAAGCCGCGGCCGCGCGCATGTTCGGCCACGGAGACGCCGAATTCGGCGCAATCCTGCTCTTGATCGGCAGGCGGGAAGGCCAGGTGGGCCATCGCGATCAGGTCGAGCCGGCGGTTGTAGATGCCGAAGAGTTCGTCGCGTTCGAAATCGAGCCCGTCGACATAGCGCTGGACCTGCTCGTCCGAGGCGACATAGCCGAAGCGCAGATAACGGTCGTGCTGGGAAAGAGCAAGCAGGTGCTGCGCGATGCGATCGCGCTCGCGCGGTCCGATCGAACGGATCGGAACCATCACAGGAGCGGGCGTGGCTGCCCGTGGTTGCGCCTCAACCATCGGCGCCTTCAGGAACGAGCCGACGCCGAGTGAGGCTTTGAGGAGGGCCTTGGCGGTAAGCATGCCTCAAATATAAGGGTTTTCCCCTAACCCTCAAGTCCGTCGGGTCGCTTCCGTGTCTCATTGGTGAACAAATACCAGTTTCACGCGATACCCGAAGCCACACATGTAACGGCGCCGCTCAGATCGGCACGGCCGTCGTGGCCTTGACGAGCGCTTTTACAGTTGCAAACGGACGTCGCAAACCCCGCGGCGTGAAACTGAACCCCTCCCGAAACCCCACCCGAGAGACAGCGCCATGAGCAGCACCGCTACCCCAGCCTTCACGCCTTGGGAAAACCCGGCGGGCACCGACGGCTTCGAATTCATCGAGTACGCCGCACCCGACCCCGCCGCCATGGGCAAGGTCTTCGAGCAGATGGGCTTCCGGCCAATCGCGAAGCACCGCCACAAGAATGTGCTGCTCTATCGCCAGGGCACGATCAATTTCATCATCAACTCCGAGCCCGATTCGTTCGCGCAGCGCTTCGCCCGCCAGCACGGCCCGAGCATCTGCGCGATCGCGTTCCGGGTGCAGGACGCGAAGGCCGCCTACGAGCGCGCGATCTCGCTCGGCGCCTGGGGCTTCGCACCCGGCGCCGGGCCCGGCGAGCTGAACATCCCGGCCATCAAGGGAATCGGCGACAGCCTGATCTATTTCGTCGACCGCTGGCGCGGCAAGAACGGTGCAAAGCCCGGCGACATCGGCAACATCGGCTTCTACGACGTCGACTTCGAGGCGCTGCCGGGCCTCTCGGCCGTCGAGGCGCTCGCGCCCGAAGGCCATGGCCTGACCTACATCGACCACCTGACCCACAACGTGCACCGCGGTCGGCTGAAGGAATGGGCGGACTTCTACGAGCGCCTGTTCAACTTTCGCGAGATCCGTTACTTCGACATCGAAGGCCGGGTCACCGGCGTGAAGAGCAAGGCCATGACCAGCCCGTGCGGCAAGATCCGCATCCCGATCAACGAAGAGGGCAACGAGAAGGCCGGCCAGATCCAGGAATACCTGGACAACTACCACGGCGAGGGCATCCAGCACATCGCGCTGGGCTCGCGCGACCTCAAGCATTCGGTGGATGCGCTGCGCGCCTCGGGCGTCAAGCTGCTGGACACGATCGACACCTACTACGAGCTGATCGACAAGCGCATCCCGGGCCACGGCGAAGACGTGAGCGAGCTGAGGAAGCGCAAGATCCTCGTCGACGGCAAGAAGGGCGCGCTGCTCTTGCAGATCTTCAGCGAGAACCTGCTCGGCCCGATCTTCTTCGAGTTCATCCAGCGCAAGGGCGAAGAAGGCTTCGGCGAAGGCAACTTCAAGGCGCTGTTCGAGAGCATCGAGCTCGACCAGATGCGCCGCGGGGTACTGGCCGCCGCACAATAAAGCTCCACTTCATTTCAAGGAACTGCGCATGCGTCTCGCGACTTCGCTTCGTACATCTCTCTTCATGGCAGCTGTGGCGTTGACGTTGGGCGGATGCGCGATGCCCACGCAGCCAGGGGCAACGACCACGACTTCGCGTCTCGACGCGGTCCAGAAGGCCGGCGCGCTTCGCGTCTGCACGCCGGGCGACTACCGGCCCTTCAGCTTCCAGAAGACCGATGCGAGCTACGAAGGCATCGACGTCGACCTGATGACCGCCTTTGCCGGCAGCCTCGGCGCGAAGCCCGAGTGGGTCAAGACGACCTGGGCCAACCTGCTGCCGGATCTTGCCGCCGGCAAGTGCGACATCGCAGTGGGCGGCGTTTCGGTGACGACCGACCGGCAGAAGCGCGCCTTCTTCAGCGCACCGTACATGGTCAACGGCAAGACGCCGATCGCGCGCTGCGCGGACGTGGCCAAGTACCAGACCGTGGAGCAGATCGACAAGCCCGAGGTGCGGGTGATCTTCAATCCGGGCGGCAGCAACGAGCGCTTCGCGCGCACGAACTTCAAGCGCGCCAAGCTCACGCTGCACGGCGAGAACGTGACCATCTTCGACGAGATCCTCGCGAACCGCGCCGACGTCTTCGTCACCGAATCGGCCGAAGCGATCACGCAGCAGAAGCTCAAGCCCGGCCTGTGCGCGATCAACCCCGACAAGCCGCTGCAGTACGGCGAGATGGCCTGGATGCTGCCGCGCGACGACGTGGCCTTCAAGGCCTACGTCGACCAATGGCTGCACCTCTCGCAGGCGAGCGGCGACTTCCAGCGCACGATGGATCGCTGGCTCAAGTAGTCAGCCGCAGCACGCGGCGGGCGGCCGATCAGTCGAGCAGGGCGAGTGTTTCTCGCCTGAGCCGCTCGTCGAAGGCCGCTTCGACGTGGCCCCGCCCCGGGATCAGGCGGTTGTCCGCGCCGGCCAACGTCGCCACCGACGGCGGGAAGACGATGTTGTCGCTGTTCGAGTGCCAGCAAGTGAAGGGCACATGCCGGGCGCTGGTCTGATCGCAATCGATCTTCTGGAGCCACTCGCCGCCCATCCGCATTTCCCTGCCGTTCGCCGTACGGCCGAATCGCGCGAGCCAGGTGCCCTTGTGCGGCGTGGCGATGGTGACGATGCGGTGCACGCGCACACCGTCGCCATCGCGCAGCCAGGCCCTTGCGGCGAGGCCGCCCATGCTGTGGCAGATGAGAAGCGGTGGTCGGCCGGTCGCTCGGGTCACTCGCAGGATCGCGTCATCGATGGTGCGAACGTAGTTGTCGATGGAGCCGAAGGGCGGCTCCAGGTTGACCGCGACGAAGCTTCGCCCGCGGGCGCTGAGCTCGCGCAGCCAGGGATTCCAGAAGCCGCGGTTGCCGACGAAACCGTGAACCAGCACCGCGCCGCGGCGGTCGTCGGCCTGAAGGCGGTCGGGGAACGACGCCCACCGAAACGGCTGCTGCCAGCTGAAAACACGCGGCGCGACACAGCATTCGGCGAGCCATGCGCGCAAGTACTGCTTCATGCTGGCGCGCGGTATCGGGTCATTCGCTCCCACCCGATAGCTCGCGATGAACTCGATTGCCAGAAACCCCGCGTGGCCGAAAAGCACGACGCACAGGCCGATGAGTGCGATGGCCGGCGAGGACCTCCACCAGTAGCTCACCCAAAGGATCGCGATGAAGAGTGAACCCAGCACCAACCATCGCTGCAGCCGCGCAACCATGGGCGCAACTATCGCACGCGGGGCCAGGCAATCATTTCCCCTTAGGACAAGCCCGGTGGCAGTGGGAGGCGACAGCCTCTCACAATCCGCGCCAAAGGAGATCACACATGCAGACCGCTGCACGACCGAGCTACCCGCCGGGTGTCCCGCACGAAGTGCACCCCGAGCAGTACCGCAATCTCGGGCAACTTTTCGGAGAGTCGTTCACGCGCTATGCGACGCGGCCTTTTTCGGTGTGCATGGAAAGGTGGATGTCCTATGGGGAGCTCGACACGCTGTCCCAGGCCATGGGCGCGTGGCTTCAGGCACGCGGCCTCGAGCCGGGGGCGCGCGTGGCCATCATGCTTCCGAACATCCCGCAGTTTCCGGTGACGATGTGCGGCGTCTTGCGCGCGGGATTCACCTGCGTCAACGTCAATCCCCTGTACACCGCGCGCGAATTGGAGCATCAGCTCGGAGACTCCGGCGCCACGGCGATCGTGATCCTCGAGAACTTCGCGGCGACGCTCGAGCAGGTCGTCGACCGCACCGCCATCCAGCATGTCGTCGTGGCATCGATGGGCGACCTTCTGGGGGGTCTCTATGGCGCCTGGATCACGCTGGCCGTTCGGCATCTCGCCAAGATGGTCCCGGCGTACAAGCTGCCGCTGGACAAGGGGCGGACGGTGACGCCATTTTCCAAGGCGATCGAAGAAGGCCGCGGACGCTCGCTGGCTGCGGACCCGAGCACGCTCGATTCGATCGCGTTCCTGCAGTACACGGGCGGCACCACGGGGCTCTCGAAAGGCGCGGTGCTCACGCATCGGAACATCGTCGCGGCGACGCTCCAGGCAGAAGCCTGGTTCTCGCCGGCGCTCGCGCGCGCCGGCGATCTTTCGAAGGTCAACAGCATTGCTGCGCTGCCGCTTTATCACATCTTCGCTTTGACGCTTTGTCTGCTGGCCATCCGGCAAGGCTCGCATCTCACGCTGATCCCGAATCCACGTGACTTCGACAAGTTCGTCGCCGTTCTCAAGCGGCGTCCGTTCCACATGCTGCCGGCGGTCAACACCTTGTTCAACGCCCTGCTGGTGCATCCGCAGTTCAAGACGGTGGACTTCTCTTCCCTCTTCGTTTCGCAGGCCGGAGGCATGGCGGCATCCGAGGGCACGGCGCGCAAGTGGTTCGAGGTGACCGGGTGCCCGATGATCGAAGGATGGGGCATGAGCGAGACCTGCGCGATCGGCACCAACAACCCGGTCTCCAACAGCCAGTTCACGGGCACGATCGGCCTGCCTCTGCCGGGGATCGAAATCGCGATCAAGGACGACGAGGGGCGCTCGCTGCCTCCAGGCGAAGCTGGAGAGCTTTGCATCAAGGGGCCCAATGTCATGGCCGGCTACTACAACCAGCCCGCGGAGACCGCCGCGGCGTTCACGGCCGATGGCTTCATGCGGACGGGCGATATCGCCATGATGGAGCCAGATGGCTACAGTCGCATCGTGGACCGGAAGAAGGACATGATCCTGGTCAGCGGCTTCAACGTCTTTCCCAACGAACTCGAGAACGTGATCTCCCTATGTCCCGGCGTCGTCGAATGCGCCGCGGTGGGTGTGGCCGACGAAAAGCAGGGGGAAGCGATCAAGGTCTTCGTGGTTCGCAAGGACCCCTCCGTGACGGAAGAGACGGTCATGCGCTACTGCCACGATCAACTGACCGGCTACAAGCGGCCGAAACACATTGAATTTCGGGAATCGCTGCCCAAGACCAATGTCGGGAAGATTCTGCGCCGGGAACTGCGAGCGGCTGCGCAACACTGAGCAGAACGAAAAAGCGGTTGATCGATGCCGCTTTCCCTTTGCAGGCGAGGCATGAAGCCGCAATAGCAAAACAAAAAGCCCAGCCTTTTGAAGGGCTGGGCTTTTTGAGGCTGTAAGAGCCTGACGATGACCTACTTTCACACGGGAACCCGCACTATCATCGGCGCTGAGGCGTTTCACTGTCCTGTTCGGGATGGGAAGGAGTGGGACCACCTCGCTATGGTCATCAGGCATAAAGGGTTGTCGTGCTGATTTTTTGGTCAGCACGACGAATTCATAGAGTTTGGAATCAGCTTGGTGTTTTGACTGCGTCAACTTGGCATAACACCTTGATCTGACAGATCAAAGTTATAGGGTCAAGCCGCACGAGCAATTAGTATCGGTTAGCTTAACGCATTACTGCGCTTCCACACCCGACCTATCAACGTCCTGGTCTTGAACGACTCTTCAGGGGGCTCGAGGCCCCGGCAGATCTCATCTTGAAACGAGTTTCCCGCTTAGATGCTTTCAGCGGTTATCTCTTCCACACTTAGCTACTCGGCAATGCCACTGGCGTGACAACCGATACACCAGAGGTGTGTCCACTCCGGTCCTCTCGTACTAGGAGCAGGCTTCCTCAAATCTGCAGCGCCCACGGAAGATAGGGACCAAACTGTCTCACGACGTTTTAAACCCAGCTCACGTACCTCTTTAAATGGCGAACAGCCATACCCTTGGGACCGGCTACAGCCCCAGGATGAGATGAGCCGACATCGAGGTGCCAAACACCGCCGTCGATATGAACTCTTGGGCGGTATCAGCCTGTTATCCCCAGAGTACCTTTTATCCGTTGAGCGATGGCCCTTCCATACAGAACCACCGGATCACTATGTCCTGCTTTCGCATCTGCTCGACTTGTCAGTCTCGCAGTTAAGCACGCTTATGCCATTGCACTATCGTCACGATGTCCGACCGTAACTAGCGTACCTTCGAACTCCTCCGTTACGCTTTGGGAGGAGACCGCCCCAGTCAAACTGCCTACCATGCACTGTCCCCGATCCAGATGATGGACCTAGGTTAGAACCTCAAACACACCAGGGTGGTATTTCAACGTTGGCTCCACAGGATCTAGCGACCCTGCTTCAAAGCCTCCCACCTATCCTACACAGATCTGTTCAAAGTCCAATACAAAGCTACAGTAAAGGTTCATGGGGTCTTTCCGTCTTTCCGCGGGGAGATTGCATCATCACAAACATTTCAACTTCGCTGAGTCTCAGGAGGAGACAGTGTGGCCATCGTTACGCCATTCGTGCAGGTCGGAACTTACCCGACAAGGAATTTCGCTACCTTAGGACCGTTATAGTTACGGCCGCCGTTTACTGGGACTTCAATCAAGAGCTTGCACCCCATCATTTAATCTTCCAGCACCGGGCAGGCGTCACACCCTATACGTCCACTTTCGTGTTTGCAGAGTGCTGTGTTTTTAATAAACAGTCGCAGCCACCGATTTCTTGCAACCCGTTCATGCTCCGTTGTTCACTTCACACTAATAGGGCACACCTTCTCCCGAAGTTACGGTGTCAATTTGCCGAGTTCCTTCTCCTGAGTTCTCTCAAGCGCCTTAGAATACTCATCTCGCGCACCAGTGTCGGTTTGCGGTACGGTCGTCAATAGCTGAAGCTTAGTGGCTTTTCCTGGAACCTCGTTCAGTCACTTCACAAGCAAGCTTGCTCGATCGCTGGCCTCGGTATATGACGGGCGGATTTGCCTACCCATCGCCTACATCCAGCTAAACCGGGATATCCAACACCCGGATGACCTATTAAGATCCGTCCCCACATCGCACTATTGATCGGTACAGGAATATTGACCTGTTTCCCATCAGCTACGCATCTCTGCCTCGCCTTAGGGGCCGACTCACTCTACGCCGATGAACGTTGCGTAGAAAACCTTGCGCTTACGGCGAGGGGGCTTTTCACCCCCTTTAACGCTACTCATGTCAGCATTCGCACTTCTGATACCTCCAGCATCCTTTACAAGACACCTTCACAGGCTTACAGAACGCTCTCCTACCACTTGCACTTGCGTGCAAATCCGCAGCTTCGGTAACTGGCTTAGCCCCGTTACATCTTCCGCGCAGGACGACTCGATCAGTGAGCTATTACGCTTTCTTTAAATGATGGCTGCTTCTAAGCCAACATCCTGACTGTTTTAGCCTTCCCACTTCGTTTCCCACTTAGCCAATTTTAGGGACCTTAGCTGGCGGTCTGGGTTGTTTCCCTCTTGAGTCCGGACGTTAGCACCCGGTGCTCTGTCTCCCAAGCTGTACTCTTCGGTATTCGGAGTTTGCCTTGGTTTGGTAAGTCGCCATGACCCCCTAGCCAAAACAGTGCTCTACCCCCGAAGGTAATACTTGAGGCACTACCTAAATAGTTTTCGGAGAGAACCAGCTATTTCCAAGTTTGTTTAGCCTTTCACCCCTATCCACAGCTCATCCGCTAGTTTTGCAACACTAGTCGGTTCGGACCTCCAGTACCTGTTACGGCACCTTCATCCTGGCCATGGATAGATCACTTGGTTTCGGGTCTACACCCAGCGACTGGACGCCCTATTCGGACTCGATTTCTCTACGGCTTCCCTATTCGGTTAACCTTGCCACTGAATGTAAGTCGCTGACCCATTATACAAAAGGTACGCCGTCACCCTTGCGGGCTCCGACTTTTTGTAAGCATGCGGTTTCAGGATCTATTTCACTCCCCTCCCGGGGTTCTTTTCGCCTTTCCCTCACGGTACTAGTTCACTATCG
The DNA here is from genome assembly GCF_900090195.1 of Variovorax sp. HW608. NCBI lineage: Bacteria > Pseudomonadati > Pseudomonadota > Betaproteobacteria > Burkholderiales > Comamonadaceae > Variovorax > Variovorax sp. HW608. The sequence goes on along the minus strand of NZ_LT607803.1, from coordinate 3,975,578 downwards.
GTCGATGATGAGTATTTAGCCTTGGAGGATGGTCCCCCCATCTTCAGACAGGATTTCTCGTGTCCCGCCCTACTTTTCGTCAGCTCAGTACCACACAAGTCTTTTCACATACGGGGCTATCACCCACTATGGCCAGCCTTTCCAAGCTGTTCTGTTAAGTCTCGTGCTATCACTGACAGGCTCTTCCGATTTCGCTCGCCACTACTTTCGGAATCTCGGTTGATGTCTTTTCCTCGAGCTACTGAGATGTTTCAGTTCACCCGGTTCGCCTCGCACCCCTATGTATTCAGAGTGCGATACCTTTCGGTGGGTTTCCCCATTCGGAAATCTCCGGATCAAAGCTAATTTGCCAGCTCCCCGAAGCTTATCGCAGGCTATCACGTCCTTCGTCGCCTATCATCGCCAAGGCATCCACCACATGCTCTTATTCACTTGACCCTATAACTTTGACGTTTCTTCACAGAAACCAAAGTCCATCAAGGAATTGCCAGGTCTTTCACCTGGCGCGTTATGCCGTCTTCAGACTTCGAGTTCCCTCGAAATTGAAGTTCATTTGACGCAATCAAAAATTCAAGTTGCCGGCGGCACGGTGAGCCATGACGCTCTTTCCGCCAGCAACGCTGATTCGACTCTATGAATTTTTAAAGAACAGCCGATCGATCGAGAGATCCCGATCAACAACAAAAATGCCTCTTGCAAAGCATCTTTGGTGTTGATGAATTCTTGTCGGAATGGTGGAGGATGACGGGATCGAACCGACGACCCCCTGCTTGCAAAGCAGGTGCTCTCCCAGCTGAGCTAATCCCCCAGGCCTCGCAAGAGCCGCCACCGCGGCACCCGCAACCATTGGAACGAACCATTGGAGGAATTTGGTGGGTCTAGTTGGGCTCGAACCAACGACCCCCGCCTTATCAAGACGGTGCTCTAACCAGCTGAGCTACAGACCCATGTCGATGGAATCGACTTCATCCAACAACCGATAAGTGTGGGCGTTCAATTGGAACGGCACGTTTTCCAGAAAGGAGGTGATCCAGCCGCACCTTCCGATACGGCTACCTTGTTACGACTTCACCCCAGTCACGAACCCTGCCGTGGTAATCGCCCTCCTTGCGGTTAGGCTAACTACTTCTGGCAGAACCCGCTCCCATGGTGTGACGGGCGGTGTGTACAAGACCCGGGAACGTATTCACCGTGACATTCTGATCCACGATTACTAGCGATTCCGACTTCACGCAGTCGAGTTGCAGACTGCGATCCGGACTACGACTGGTTTTATGGGATTAGCTCCCCCTCGCGGGTTGGCAACCCTTTGTACCAGCCATTGTATGACGTGTGTAGCCCCACCTATAAGGGCCATGAGGACTTGACGTCATCCCCACCTTCCTCCGGTTTGTCACCGGCAGTCTCATTAGAGTGCCCAACTAAATGTAGCAACTAATGACAAGGGTTGCGCTCGTTGCGGGACTTAACCCAACATCTCACGACACGAGCTGACGACAGCCATGCAGCACCTGTGTTACGGTTCTCTTTCGAGCACTAAGCCATCTCTGGCAAATTCCGTACATGTCAAAGGTGGGTAAGGTTTTTCGCGTTGCATCGAATTAAACCACATCATCCACCGCTTGTGCGGGTCCCCGTCAATTCCTTTGAGTTTCAACCTTGCGGCCGTACTCCCCAGGCGGTCAACTTCACGCGTTAGCTTCGTTACTGAGTCAGTGAAGACCCAACAACCAGTTGACATCGTTTAGGGCGTGGACTACCAGGGTATCTAATCCTGTTTGCTCCCCACGCTTTCGTGCATGAGCGTCAGTGCAGGCCCAGGGGATTGCCTTCGCCATCGGTGTTCCTCCGCATATCTACGCATTTCACTGCTACACGCGGAATTCCATCCCCCTCTGCCGCACTCCAGCAATGCAGTCACAGATGCAGTTCCCAGGTTGAGCCCGGGGATTTCACAACTGTCTTACATCACCGCCTGCGCACGCTTTACGCCCAGTAATTCCGATTAACGCTCGCACCCTACGTATTACCGCGGCTGCTGGCACGTAGTTAGCCGGTGCTTATTCTTACGGTACCGTCATGAGCCCTCTTTATTAGAAAGAGCCTTTTCGTTCCGTACAAAAGCAGTTTACAACCCGAAGGCCTTCATCCTGCACGCGGCATGGCTGGATCAGGCTTGCGCCCATTGTCCAAAATTCCCCACTGCTGCCTCCCGTAGGAGTCTGGGCCGTGTCTCAGTCCCAGTGTGGCTGGTCGTCCTCTCAGACCAGCTACAGATCGTCGGCTTGGTGAGCCTTTACCCCACCAACTACCTAATCTGCCATCGGCCGCTCCATTCGCGCAAGGTCTTGCGATCCCCTGCTTTCATCCGTAGATCGTATGCGGTATTAGCACAGCTTTCGCTGCGTTATCCCCCACGATTGGGCACGTTCCGATGTATTACTCACCCGTTCGCCACTCGCCGCCAGGATTGCTCCCGCGCTGCCGTTCGACTTGCATGTGTAAGGCATGCCGCCAGCGTTCAATCTGAGCCAGGATCAAACTCTATAGTTCGATCTTGAATATTCGCCTCTCTCGAGGCAACTCATAAAAACGGAATTGAAGTGAACTTCACTTCTATTCTCATGAGCGTTTAAAAGTCCGAAGACTTCGTTCCGAAGAACTTGGCCATTCGCCTCAAACGCCCACGCTTATCGGCTGTATGTTTTTAAGGATCCCAACGCTCGACATCTGCTGTCTTGCGTCGTTTGCTTGCTGCGATCAGCGAAGCCCTCTACTATAACACGATTTTTTCGAAGATCAGAAAATATTTTAAAAATCTTTTCTTTTCTTCCCCCGCCCAACTCATCACATTCCGAAGAACCTGATTCGCTGCCGTGTTTGGCGGAGCCTGCGATTATTACACGCTTTTTGAAGAATCGAAAAAACTTTTTGAAGATTTTTTCTTTTCCTCTTCCTCTTCCTCTTCCTCTTCCTCTTCCTCTTCCTCTTCCTCTTTCCTCCGCTTAACCCTTGAGCCCTTTCACCGACCCTCTCGGGCGTCATAAGCACTGTCGCGTTTAGCGGAGCCTTGAATTATGGCACTGTTTTCGAGCCATCGGCAAGCCACCAGAACTTTTTTTGTTCGCCCCTACTGCCGCGCCGTGCGCACGTTCTCGGGCAGGGCCTGCGGCCAGCTCGTGCGGAAGGGGTTGATATCCAGTCCCCCCCGACGGGTGTACCTCGCATACACGGCCAGCTTGTTGGGCTGGCAGCGGCGCCAGACGTCCGTGAAGATCCGCTCCGCGCACGGCTCGTGAAACTCGTTGTGATTGCGAAAGCTGACGATGTACGCCAGCAGGCCGGCCTGATCGATCGGCGGCCCGCTGTAGCGGATCTCCACGCTCCCCCAGTCCGGCTGGCCCGTGACGAGGCAATTGCTCTTCAAAAGACGGCTGGTCAAGGTTTCCGTCACGGGCGCCTGGGTCGTGTCGCTCGCCAGCAGTTCGGGCGCGGGCTGGTATTGGGAGCACTCGATGTCCAGTCGATCCAGGTCGAGGCCACTCAGCTCACGCACCTTCTCGTTCTCGAACGCCGCCGGCGGCACCAGCTTGACGCCGACGCTGCCCGTACGGCCGCTCCCGCGCCAGACCGCCTCGCTCAGGTCCGCGCGCAGGCGCTGCCGAACGGCATCCTGGTCCACGAAGACGCTGCTGTTGAAGCTGTTGAGATAGAGCTTGAATGACTTGCTCTCGATGATGTTGGGCGTCTCGCAAGGCACCGTGAAGTGCGCGATGGCGAGTTGCGGCTTGCCTCGGGGATTGAGCCAGCTCAGTTCGAAAGCCGTCCAGAGATCCGCGCCGAAGAACGGCAGCGCGCCTTCCCTGATGCCCATGGCTTCACGCTGCGTCGCGCGCGGGATCGGGAAGAGCAGGCTCGGGTCATATTGATCAGCGTAGGCGGAGGCGCGGCCCAGCTTCGACTGTTCGGGCGTGTTGTCGAGGCTCATGATCGGTTCTCGGCAGTCTGTAGAAAAGGAACGATGTGCTGCAGGAGGATTTCGATCACGGGCGGCGGCAGATCGTGCCCCATGCCAGGAATGCCGACGAAACGAGCCCCGGGAATGCGCCTTGCGGTGTCCCTGCCGCACGCGATCGGCACCAGCGGATCGACCTCGCCGTGCAGGACCAGGGCCGGGCTTTCGATGCGCGAGAGCAGGTCCGCACGCCCGCTGTCGGCGGTGATCGCGAGCATCTGCCGCACGACGCCGGCGGGCCGATACGCGCGTCGCAGCGCACGGGTGATGCGGTCCGCCTGCGTACGCTCGTCCCGCGCATAGGCGGGGCTCGATATCAGGCGGGAGAACTTGAGGCCGTGTTCGACCAACGCCGCCTCGGTCCTGCTGGCGGGCCGCCGCAGCAGCGCGGCGGCCACGTCCGCCCGCGGCCCCGGCAGATTGCGCGCGCCGCTCGAGCTCATGATGCTGACCAGGCTCGCCATCCTGCCGGGTGCGCCGGCTGCGAGGCGCTGCGCGATCATCCCGCCCATCGAAGCCCCGATCACATGGGCGCGTTCGACGCCCAGCGCGTCGAGCACGCCGAGCGCGTCATCGGCCATGTCCTGAAGCGAATAGGCCGAACGCACCGGCAGCCCCAGCCGCTGCCGGACGCTCTGCCAGACCACATTGCCGGTGCCGGCCTGGTCGAAGCCCTGGCTCAGTCCGATGTCGCGGTTGTCGTGCCGGATCACCCGGAATCCCGCATCGACCAGCGTCTGGACGAATTCCGCCGGCCATGCGATCAGCTGCATGCCGAGCCCCATGATGAGCAGGATCACAGGGCGGCCATGGGCGCCACTGTCCTCGACTTCGATCTGGATGCCATTTGCCGTGACTTGCATGCCGGGGCGCGCTCAGTCGGTCACTTGAATTCGCGCTCGCGCAGCCACTTGGTCGCGACCCACTTCTCACCTGCAAGGACCGGGGCGCCGCCGTGCAGGGTGCGCGTCGCCGGGTCCGGCCGCTCGTAACTGAAGAAGACGGCGGTGCCGCGTTTGGGCGCGACTTCGAGGCCGACGTCCGGGAAGGTCGTGCCGCCGCCCTGCTCAGGCTCGTGCAGATACATCACGAGCGTGCCGACGCGCTGCCCGCCCCGCCTCAGGATGATCGGCGTGCCGGGTTCGGCCGGATCGAAGTAGTCGTAGTGCGGCCGGTACTGCGCGCCCGGCGCATAGCGCAGGATCTGCAGCCCCTCGCCGAATTCGAGCGGCCATCGAAGAAGCGTGGCGATCCGCTTCTCAATTCGTGCGACCAACGGGTTTTCGCCGCGCTCGAAGAACATGCCGTCGCTGGTCCGGTCGACGTTGAGCGCCTCGCCGCCGGTCTGCGTCTCGACGGTCAGCGAGCGCGCGAGCCGCTGGCGTGCCGCCGAGATCAGTGCTTCGCACTCCTCGTCGGACAGCAGGTCCCCGAAAACGACGACGCGTGGATTGCGCATGGTCTGCAGCACGTGGACTCGGCGGTCGCCCGCGTCGATGTAGAGCGGCGAGTTCGAAAGATCGGGCCCGGGCATTGCCTTCGTCGACTCGGTGGCCCCCATGGCCTGCCGCTCGACCTCGGCCAGGGCGGCATCCGCGGCAGCGTCGTGCCAGCCGGCTGCCTGCATGGACGCGCGCAGGCTCGGCACCGAATGGCCGGCGGCCAGCTGGGTCGTGATCCACTCGCGAAGCTCTGCGCTGATGACTTGTCCGTGACTCATGATGCCCTCCGTCGAAACACCAACCGATCGGGCCTCGAGGCCGAAGCGTCGAAGCCATAACCCTCGAGGTCGAACTTCTCCAGTGCCTTGGGCGTCACGGCCTTGTGAAGGACCGCCCAGCGCGCCATGAGACCGCGTGCCCGCTTGGCGAAGAAGCTCACGATCTTGTAGCGGCCGGGATCGGCCGCACCCGCGCCGCCCTTCCACTCTTCGAACACGCACTCGACGACGCGCGCCTTGAGTGCGCTCCGGTCGACCGACTTGAAATATTCCTGCGAAGCGAGGTTGATGACAACCGGCGTCCGATCCGCGGCAAGCCGCTCGTTCAGGTAGCCGGAAATGCGATCGGCCCAGAAAGCGTAGAGATCCTTGCCGTGCCGGTTGCCGAGCTGGGTGCCCATTTCCAGCCGGTAGGGCTGCAGCAGATCGAGCGGCCGCAGCACGCCGTAAAGCCCGCTCAGGATGCAGACATGGTCCTGCGCCCACGAAAGCTGGCTCTCGGTCAGCGTCTTCGCGTCGAGTCCGCCGTAGACATCGCCATCGAACGCCAGCGCGGCCTGCTTGGCGTTCCTGCTGGTGGCCTTGGACGACCATGCCGCATAGCGTGCCACGTTGAGCGCCGAAAGCTTGTCCGACAGGTGCATCAATTCGCCGATCTGCTGGGGCGACTGTTCGCGCAGGATCCTGATGAGTTCGGAGGCCGGACCCCGGGGCCCTTCGAAGCGGGGCTGGGTGGCCAGCAGGGTGTCGGGGACGGGGGTTTCGAAATCGAGCGACTTGGCGGGCGAGAGCAGGAAAAGCATCGCGGGATTATCAGCGGCTCATCCATGGCCGCTCCCGGGCGCCGCCATCCGGGCGTCGAATAAAATCTCCTCACTTCCACCCACAAGCGGCATCCTGCGGGATGCCGTTCGTCTTTGTACCGCCATGAGTGAGACCCTGCCCCAACCCGGCCTCGAGAGCCTGTCCAAATCCTTCGAACCTGCCGCCATCGAAGCGCACTGGGAGCCCGAATGGGAGCGGCGCGGCTATGCGGCCGCCGGCTTCCGCGGCACGCAGAGGCCGAAGGAAGGCGCGCCCTCCTTCGCGATCCAGCTGCCGCCGCCGAACGTGACCGGCACGCTGCATATGGGGCATGCGTTCAACCAGACGATCATGGACAGCCTCACCCGCTATCACCGCATGGCGGGCGCGAACACGCTGTGGCTGCCGGGCACCGACCACGCCGGCATCGCGACGCAGATCGTCGTCGAGCGCCAGCTGCAGGAGCAGAAGGTCAGCCGCCACGACCTCGGCCGCAAGAACTTCGTCGCGCGCGTGTGGGAATGGAAGGAAAAGTCCGGTAACACCATCACCAACCAGATGCGCCGCATGGGCGACACGGTGGACTGGAGCCGCGAGTACTTCACCATGGACGAGAAGCTCTCGAAGGTCGTCACCCAGACCTTCGTGCAGCTCTACAACGAGGGACTCATCTACCGCGGCAAGCGGCTGGTCAATTGGGACCCGGTGCTCAAGACCGCGGTGAGCGACCTGGAAGTCGAGAGCGAGGAAGAAGATGGCTTCCTCTGGCACATCGCCTATCCGCTGGAAGACGGCTCGAGCTCGCTCACGGTGGCCACCACCCGTCCCGAAACGATGCTGGGCGACGTCGCGGTGATGGTTCATCCCGAGGATGAGCGCTACAGGCACCTGATCGGCCAGCGCGTGAAGCTGCCGCTGGTCGACCGCCTGATTCCCGTCATTGCCGACGACTACGTCGACAAGGAATTCGGCACCGGCGTCGTCAAGGTCACACCGGCCCACGATCACAACGACTATGCGGTCGGGCTGCGCCATGGTCTGCAGACCATCGGCGTGCTGACGCTCGATGCGGCCATCAACGACAACGCGCCCGAAAAATACCGGGGCCTCGACCGCTTCGTGGCACGCAAGGCGGTCGTTGCCGATCTCGAGGCACTGGGCCTGCTCGTCGAAACCAAGAAACACAAGCTCATGGTGCCGCGCTGCGCGCGCACCGGCGCCGTGGTCGAGCCGATGCTGACCGACCAGTGGTTCGTCGCGATGACCCGCCCCGACGCCAACGGCCAATCGATCGCGCAGAAGGCGATCGAGGCGGTGCGTTCCGGCGAGGTGCGCTTCGTCCCCGAGAACTGGGTCAACACCTACAACCACTGGATGGAGAACATCCAGGACTGGACGATCTCGCGCCAGCTCTGGTGGGGTCACCAGATTCCGGCCTGGTACGACGAAGAGGGCAAGGTCTACGTCGCGCACGACGAGGCCGAGGCCCAGGCGCAGGCGCCCGGCAAGAAGCTCAGGCGCGACGAGGACGTGCTCGACACCTGGTATTCGTCGGCGCTCGTCCCCTTCTCGTCGCTCGGCTGGCCCGAGAAGACCGAGGACCTCGACCTCTACCTGCCGTCCACGGTGCTGGTCACCGGCTACGACATCATCTTCTTCTGGGTCGCCCGAATGATCATGATGACCAAGCACTTCACGGGCAAGGTGCCCTTCAGGCATGTGTACATCCACGGCCTGGTGCGCGACTCGCACGGCAAGAAGATGAGCAAGTCCGAAGGGAACGTGCTCGATCCGGTCGACCTGATCGACGGCATCGCGCTGCCCGAGCTGCTCGACAAGCGAACGCAGGGCCTGCGCCGGCCGGAGACCGCGCCGACGGTGCGCAAGAACACGCAGAAGGAATTCCCGGACGGCATCCCGGCCTTCGGCGCCGATGCACTGCGCTTCACCTTCGCCTCGCTCGCGTCGCTGGGCCGCAGCATCAACTTCGATGCCAAGCGCTGCGAGGGCTACCGCAACTTCTGCAACAAGCTCTGGAACGCCACGCGCTTCGTGCTCATGAACTGCGAGGGCCACGACTGCGGCCTGCGCGAGCACACCAAGGAAGAGTGCGCGCCCGGCGGACCGGCCCACGGCTACCTGAGGTTCAGCCAGGCCGACCGCTGGATCGCGTCCCAGCTGCAGCGCGTCGAGGCCGAAGTCGAGAAGGGCTTCGAGGAGTACCGCCTCGACAACGTCGCCAACGCCATCTACCAGTTCGCCTGGGACGAGTTCTGCGACTGGTATCTGGAAATCGCCAAGGTCCAGATCCAGCAGGGCGACGACGCCCAGAAGCGCGCCACGCGCCGCACGCTGATCCGCACGCTCGAGGCCCTGCTGCGCCTGGCTCATCCGGTGATCCCGTTCATCACCGAAGCACTCTGGCAGAAGGTCGCGCCGGTGGCGGGCCGCGCCGGCGATTCGGTCATGACGGCCGCTTACCCCAAGAGCCAGCCCGAGAAGATCGACGAGGCGGCCGAGGCCCACGTCGCGCGCCTCAAGTCGCTGGTCGATGCCTGTCGCACCCTGCGCGGCGAGATGAATGTCTCGCCGGCCACGCGGCTGCCGCTCTATGCGGTGGCCGACGATGCGGCGAGCGCCGCGTTCCTGCGCGAGGCGGCACCCGTGCTGCAGGCGCTCGCCAAGCTCAAGGAAGTGAAGGTCTTCGACGACGAGGCCGCCTGGGCCGCAGCGGCCGAAGCCGCGCCCGTCGCGGTGGTCGGCAGCGCCCGCCTCTGCCTGCACATGGAAATCGACAAGGCCGCGGAAAAGGCACGCATCGGCAAGGAACTTGCTCGCATCGAGGCTGAGATCGCAAAGGTCAACGCTAAGCTCGGCAACGAGTCCTTCGTCGCGAAGGCGCCGGCGGCGGTGATCGAGCAGGAGCGCAAGCGGCTCAGCGACTTCAGTGCCACGCTCGAGCGCTTGCGGGATCAGCTTGTCCGCCTAGGCTGACAGACGTGTGGCACGGCGGTAAATAGTATGTGAGCATCCGGGGTGGGCGTCTGGGACGCCATCCCCTTCCTTCGATCCACGTCTTCGATTCACACGAAATTCACATGTCCAATTCCTCGACGCCCTCGACGCGCATTCGCAAGGCCGTGTTCCCCGTAGCCGGCTTTGGCACCCGCTTTCTGCCCGCCACCAAGGCGCAACCCAAGGAAATGCTTCCGGTGGTGGACAAGCCCCTGATCCAGTACGCGGTCGAGGAAGCGTACGCGGCAGGCATCCGCGACATGATCTTCGTGACGGGTCGCAACAAGCGGGCGATCGAGGACCACTACGACGCCGCCTACGAGCTCGAATCGCAGCTCGAAGCCAGCGGCAAGAAGGAACTGCTGGCGATCGCGCGTTCGGTCATGCCCGACGACATGACCTGCTCCTACGTACGCCAGCCGCGCATGCTGGGCCTCGGTCACGCCGTGCTGTGCGCCGAGCACCTCGTCGGCAACGAAGCTTTTGCAGTCCTGCTCGCCGACGACCTGATGGTCGGTCCGCCGGGCGGCGAACCGGTGCTGGCGCAGATGACCCGCGCCTTCGAAAAGCTCGGCGGATCGCTGCTCGCCGTGCAGGAAGTTCCGCTGGAACACGTCAAGCGCTACGGCATCGTGGCCGGCGACGTGATCGAGGAAGGCCTGGTCAAGGTCAACCGCATGGTCGAAAAGCCGAAGCCGGAAGATGCACCTTCCCGGCTGGGCGTCGCCGGCCGCTACATCCTGACGCCGGCCGTGTTCAGCCACATCCGCAACCAGCCCAAGGGCGCGGGCGGCGAGATCCAGCTCACCGACGGCATCGCCGCGCTGATGGCCAAGGAGGCGGTCTACGCCTACTCCTACGCGGGCACGCGCTACGACTGCGGCAGCAAGGAAGGCTTCCTGCAAGCCTCGGTCGAACTGGCGCTGGCGCACCCTGAAGTGGGCGCCTCGTTCCGCGAGTACCTGAAGAGCCTGGAGCTCTGAGCTTCGTTCGGCTGCTGCGCCGTTCGTTCAGCGGCGGCGCAGCACGTGGATGAACTCGTCGCCGACCGTCTGCTGTTCGACGAGGTCGTTGCCGGTCTGCCGGGCAAACGCCTGGAAATCCCGCACCGAACCCGGGTCGGTGGCCACCACCCTCAGCAACTCGCCGCTCTGCATCTCATTGAGCGCCTTCTTGGCCTTGAGAATGGGCAGCGGGCAGTTGAGCCCGCGCGTGTCGATTTCCTTATTCACTTGCATCTGATTTCCTCCTTCGCGCGGCTCAACTGGCGAGCCCGCGTCGACGCTCCTCGTTCTCGGCGTCGGTGAAAAAGCGCGGCTCGTGGCCGCGCGTGCGGAGCCAGTCGGCCAGCGCATAGCCGGTTCCGGCGGGCCAGCACTTCAGGTCGGGCAGGTCGTAAAGGCGATAGTCCACCAGCTCCGGCGACAGCGACACTTCGCCATCGGCCACCACGTGGTAGGCGATGATGACCTGGTTCATGCGCTGGAAGTCGTAGACGCCCACGAGATTCACCTCGCTCACGTCGAGGTTCGTCTCTTCCTTGACCTCGCGCGAGATGCCTTCCTGCGGCGTCTCGCCGGCCTCCATGAAGCCGGTGATCAGCGCAAACATCTTGGCCGGCCAGGCCGCGTTGCGGGCGAGCAGCACCTGCCCCCCGTATTCGACGATCGCGGCCAGTACCGGCGTGGGGTTGTTCCAGTGCGTCCAGTCGCAGGCGGGGCAGCGCAGACGGGACTTGGGGCCTCCATCCTCCAGCGCTTCGATTTGCGCCAGCGGCGTGGCGCACGAGGGGCAGAAGCGGGGATCGTTCATGGCGGCTCAGGCAGGGAAGACGCCGGTCGACAGATAGCGGTCGCCCCGGTCGCAGACGACGAAGACGATGGTCGCGTTCTCGACCGTCCTGGCGATCTCGAGCGCCACCCAGAGTGCGCCCGCGGCCGAGATGCCGCCGAAGATGCCCTCTTCCCGCGCAAGGCGGCGGCACATTTCCTCGGCGCTGTCCTGGCTCACATTGACCACCTGGTCGACATGGCTCGGGTCGTAGATCTTTGGCAGGTATTCCTGCGGCCACTTGCGAATGCCCGGGATGCGCGAGCCTTCATCGGGCTGCGCGCCAACGATCCGCACGGCCGGGTTCTTTTCCTTCAGGAAGCGCGAGACGCCCGTGATGGTGCCGGTGGTCCCCATCGCGCTCACGAAGTGGGTGATGCGGCCTCGCGTGTCGGCCCAGATCTCGGGGCCGGTCGTCTCGTAGTGGATGCGCGGGTTGTCCGGGTTGGCGAACTGGTCGAGCACGCGCCCCTTGCCCTGCTGCATCATCTGCTCGGCGAGATCGCGCGCGTACTCCATGCCGCCGCTCTTCGGCGTCAGCAGCAGCTCGGCGCCGAAGGCCTTCATGGTCTGCGCCCGCTCGACGGACAGGTCCTCCGGCATGATGAGCACCATGCGGTAGCCCTTGATGGCGGCCGCCATCGCGAGGGCAATGCCAGTGTTGCCCGAGGTCGCCTCGATCAGCGTGTCGCCGGGCTTGATTTCGCCGCGCTCCTCGGCGCGCTTGATCATCGACAGCGCGGGCCGGTCCTTGACCGAGCCGGCCGGATTGTTGCCTTCGAGCTTGCCAAGGATCACGTTGCCGCGCTTCGCATTCGCTTCTGCGTCGATGCGCTGCAGAGCAACGAGCGGCGTCTTGCCGATCGCGTCTTCAATCGTTGGATATTGCATGGGGGGTCACTGTGCCATAATTTCTGGCTTTCCTCCTTCCCGCCCGGGTGGTGAAATTGGTAGACGCAGGGGACTCAAAATCCCCCGCCGCAAGGCGTGCCGGTTCGATTCCGGCCCCGGGCACCAGCGCTCTTCAGCGGTGGTTCGAGGCATCTGGCGCGAGCCCTGCTTCGACGGTCGGATAGCGCAGCCGGATGCGCAGTTCACGCTTGAGCCGCGCGTTGTCGAGCCGGCGCGATTCACCCATGAAGCTCAAGAGCGAAAGCGGAAGGTGCGCCTTGGCATCTTCGCGCGCGATGCGCGGCGGCGGCGGCATCCCGTACAGCCTGGCAGCCAATTCGACGTAGTCGCCCATCTTGATCTCGCTGTCGTCGCTCGCATGAAACACGCGCTGCGGACCGCCGCGCCACAAGGCGAAGACGCAGGCCCGGGCGAGATCGTCGGCATGGATGTGGTTGGTGTAGACGTCGTCTTCCGCACGCAGCACCGGCGTGCCGCGCTGGAGCCGCTCGCGGGGCGTGCCGCCTTCGCGGTCGGGCGCGTAGATGCCCGGGATGCGCAGGATGCGGACCGACACCCCGGCGCGGCCGAGCCACCGCACGCTGCGTTCCGCGTCGACGCGCCGATGCGCGCGCGGCGTCTCGGGCCGCACGGCGCGCGTCTCCGTGACCCGGGCACCGCCGCAATCGCCGTAGACGCCGCTGGTGGAGCCGTAGACGAACGACGAAGGCATCGTCCTCAGGCGCAGCACCCGAACGAGCGCGAGCGTGCGCGCATCGCGCCACCATTCGCCGCCTTCGACGCGCGGCGGTGGCGCGAGATGCAGCACGCGGGTCGCGATGCCTGAAAGACGCTTCAACGAGGTCGGATCATCGAGATCCGCGACAATCGGCCTCACGCCCGCCTGTCGCAGCGCAGGCACGCGTGGCGGCGACGAGGTCGATGCGAGCACGCTGACACGCCCACCCAGCAGACCGACCACCCGCAGGCCGACATCTCCGCATCCCACGACGAGCACGCGCTCGCGACGGAAGCGCGAGGGCTTCGCGCCGAGAGGACTGTTGATTGAGGGCAAAATTCATCTCCCTTCGAGTAGCGTTAAAGAATAACCATGACCAGCACGGCCCCGAACGAATCGGGCTTTCACATCACTGTGGAACCAAGCGGACGCCACTTCCAAGCGTATTCGGACGAAACCATTCTCGCGGCCGGCATCCGCCAGGGCATCGGTCTTCCGTACGGCTGCAAGGACGGCGCCTGCGGTTCTTGCAAGTGCAAGAAGCTCTCGGGCACGGTCACGATGAAATTGCACCAGAGCAAGGCCCTCTCCGCGGACGAGGAACTGGCCGGCTACGTCCTCACCTGCTGCGCGACCGCCGAGAGCGACGTGGTGCTCGAATCGCGCCAGGTCACCGAAGCGGGCGCCTTCCCGATCCGCAAGATGCCGGTGCGCGTGGCCGCCATCACGAAGATGTCGCACGACGTCGTGATGCTTCGCCTGCAACTGCCGGCAGGCGAGCCGCTGCAATTCCATGCGGGCCAGTACATCGAATTCATCCTGCGCGACGGCACGCGGCGCAGCTATTCGATGGCCAACGCGCCGCACACGCTGCAGGAGCCGGGCACCGGCATCGAACTGCACATCCGCCATCTGCCCGGCGGCAAGTTCACCGACCACGTGTTCGGCACGATGAAGGAAAAGGAAATCCTCCGCGTCGAAGGCCCCTACGGCAGCTTCTTCCTGCGCGAGGAATCGGCCAAGCCGCTCGTCTTCCTTGCCTCGGGCACCGGCTTCGCGCCGATCAAGGCGGTCATCGAGCACATGAAGCTCAAGGGGATCACGCGCCCGACCAGCCTGTACTGGGGCGGCCGCCGCCCGGAGGATCTCTACATGGACGAGTGGGTGCGCGCGCAACTCGCCGAGCTGCCGAATCTTCGCTATGTGCCCGTGATCTCGAACGCGGTGCCGGAGGACAACTGGAACGGTCGCACCGGCTTCGTCCACCTCGCGGTGATGGAGGACTTCGACGATCTGTCGGGCCATCAGGTGTATGCCTGCGGCGCGCCGGTGGTCGTCGACTCCGCCCGGCACGACTACGTGTCGATGCGCGGCCTGCCCGAGGAGGAATTCTTCGCCGACGCCTTCACGACGGAAGCGGACAAGGCCATCCCCTGAACCTCGAGAAGACACCAACGCACAACCGAGACACATGAACGCCAGAAGACATTTCCTCGCCGCGCTGGCCGCCACCACGGCAGTCATCGCCGCGCCCCACACCATCGCCCAGAACCGTCCGATCCGCCTCGTCGTCCCCTATGCGGCAGGCGGCCCGATCGACGTCACCGCGCGCGCTCTCGCCGAAGGCGTGAAGGACTCGCTCGGGACGGTGATCATCGACAACAAGCCCGGCGCCGGCGGCAACATCGGCGCGGACATGGTCGCCAAGGCGCCGCCGGACGGCCTCACGATCGGCATCGCCGCGACCGCCACGAACGCGGTCAACCCCTGGCTCTACGCCAAGATGCCGTTCAACGCCGCAACCGACTTCGTGCCGATCACGCAGATGGTCCGCGTGCCCAACGTGCTGGTGATGAACGCGGACACGGCTAAGCGGCTCCACATCGACAACCTGCGCGACCTGATCGCCTACGCCAAGGCGAATCCCGGCAAGCTCAACTACGGCAGCGGCGGCAACGGCAGCGCCGGGCACCTGGCCGGCGAGATGTTCAAGAAGGAAGCGGGCATCTTCGCGGTGCACATTCCGTACAACGGCGGCAATCCGGCGCAGCTCGCGCTGTTGTCGGGCCAGGTCGACTTCAATTTCGACAACCTCGCCACCGCCGCGCCCAACATCCGTTCAGGCAAGCTGAAGGCCATCGCCGTCACCACCAACGAGCGCAGCAGCGCGCTGCCCGACGTTCCGCCGGTCGCCGCGACGCTGAAGGGTTTCTCGATCGACACCTGGTGGGGCCTGGTCGCGCCGGCGGGCACGCCGCCGGACGTGGTGGCCAAGCTCAATCGGGCCTTCGTGGCGGCGCTCAAGACGCCGGAGACGAAGACCCGTTTCGCTTCGTTGCTCGCCGAGCCCGTCGCCAGCTCGCCCGAGCAGTTCGGCGCGTTCATGAAGAGCGAACTCGCCAAGTACGAAAAGGTGGTGAAGGCGACAGGCGCCCAGGTCGACTGACGACCAGCCCCTGGAAGGGGGTTGGCGGCTACGCGAAGCGAGCAAGCCTGGGGGTCATTCCCCCAGGTACGCCGCCCGCACCTTCGGGTCGCTCAGCATCACCTTGGCATCGCCGCTCATCGTGATCAGCCCCGACTCCATCACGTAGCCGCGATCGGCCAGTTGCAGCGCGCGGCTGGCATTCTGCTCCACCAGCAGCACGGTGACGCCCTGGTCGTAGACCTGCTTCACCACCTCGAAGATCTTGTCGACCATGATCGGCGACAGGCCCATCGAGGGCTCGTCGAGCAGCAGCACCTTGGGCCGTGCCATCAGCGCGCGACCCATCGCAAGCATCTGCTGCTCGCCGCCGGACATGGTGCCGGCGAGCTGCGTGGCACGCTCCTTGAGGCGCGGGAAGGTCGCGAAGACGCGCTCGATGTCGCGCGCGATCTCGGCCTTGTCGTTGCGGATGTAGGCACCGATCTGCAGGTTCTCGGTGATCGACATGCGCGCGAACACGCCACGGCCTTCGGGCACCATCACGAGCCCCTGGCCCACCAGGTCCCATGCGCCCCGGCCTTTGATACTCTTGCCCAGGAACTCGATGTCGCCACCGAGGAACGGCAGCGTGCCGGTGATCGCCTTCATGGTCGTGGTCTTGCCCGCGCCGTTGGAGCCGATCAGCGAGACCAGCTCGCCTTCGCGGACCTCGAAGTCCACGCCCTTCACGGCCTGGATGCCGCCATAGGCGACCTTCAGGCCGCTGATCTTCAAAAGGGTTTGCGCCATCTCAATGTCCTCCGGTGCCGAGGTAGGCCTCGATCACCTTTTCGTTCTTCTGCACGTCCGCGGGCGTTCCCTCGGCGATCTGTTTTCCGTAGTCGAGCACCGTGACCCGGTCGCACAGGCCCATCACGAGCTTCACGTCGTGCTCGATCAGCAGGATGGTGCGATCGTCCTTGCGGATGCGGTCGATGAGCTGGCGCAGCTGCACCTTCTCGGTGGCGTTCATGCCGGCCGCCGGCTCGTCGAGTGCGATGAGCTGCGGATCGGTGGCCAGCGCGCGGGCGATCTCCAGCCGCCGCTGGTCGCCGTAGCTCAAGGTGCGCGCCTTGTAGTCGGCGAACTTGCCGATGCCCACGTAGTCGAGCAGTTCGTGCGCGCGCTTGGCGATCGCAGCCTCCTCGGCCTTGAAACCGCCGGTGCGGAAGATCGCACCGAACAGGCCCGAGTGGGTGCGGATGTGGCGGCCCACCATGACGTTCTCGAGCGCGGTCATCTCCGCGAACAGGCGGATGTTCTGGAAGGTGCGCGCGATGCCGGCCTTGGCGACCTCATGCACCGCGGTCGGCTGGTAGGGTTTGCCGGCCAGCTCGAAGGTGCCGCCGTCGGGCGTGTAGAGGCCGGTGATGACGTTGAAGAAAGTGGTCTTGCCCGCGCCGTTGGGGCCAATCAGTCCGTAGACCTGGCCGCGCATGATTTTCATGCCCACGTCGGACAGCGCCTGCAGCCCGCCGAAGCGCTTCGAAATACCTTGGACGTTGAGGACGGTGTCTGTCATGTTCTCTCTCCCATCCCTCACGGATTGATCGACATCGGACGCGAAGCGATACCCGGCACTTCGTCGGCCGGTTCTTCCACGCCCGGCGCAGCGGCCGGCATGCCCGAAGCGGGCGCCGTGCCCTTGCGCGCCAGCGACTTGCCGTGCTCGGGCGAGGGCCACAGGCCGCGCGGACGCACCAGCATGATGATGATCATCGCCAGCGCGACGAAGAGCTGGCGCAGGATGGAGGCATCGAGCCGGCCGCCGGTCATCGCCTGCAGCGGGGCCGCGACGTAGCGCAGCACCTCGGGCAGTGCCGACAGCAGCACCGCGCCCAGAATCACGCCCGGCAGATGCCCGATGCCGCCCAGCACGACCATCGCGACGATCATCACGGACTCCGAGAGGGCGAAGGACTCGGGCGACACGAAGCCCTGGAAGGCCGCGAACATCGAACCCGACACGCCGCCGAAGCTCGCACCCATGCCGAAGGCCAGCAGCTTCATGTTGCGCGTGTTGATGCCCATCGCCTTGGCGGCGATCTCGTCTTCGCGGATCGCCATCCAGGCGCGTCCGATGCGCGAGACCTGCAGGCGGTGCGAAATCAGGATGGTGATGAGCACCAGCGCCAGGAACAGGTAGTAGTAGAGCGTGACGGAGGAGATCGTGAAGCCGTTGAACTTCAAGGCCTTGCCGAGGTTCAGGCCCCAGAAATGGATAGGCTCGATGCCCGTGATGCCCTTCGGGCCGTTCGTGATGTTGAAAGGCTGATCCAGGTTGTTCAGGAACACGCGGATGATCTCGCCGAAGCCGAGGGTCACGATCGCGAGGTAGTCGCCGCGCAGCTTCAGCGTCGGCGCACCGAGCAGCACGCCGAACGTCGCAGCAAGACCCAAGCCCAGCGGTATGACGATCAGCAGCGAGCTGTGCAGCCCGTTCGGGAACATGGCCTTGAAGGCCGGGAATGTCTCGCTCAGGTGCGGCGATTCCAGGAGCGCGTACATGTAGGCACCGATGGCGAAGAAGGCCACGTAGCCGAGGTCGAGCAGGCCGGCGTAGCCGACCACGATGTTCAGGCCCAGCGCCAGCAGCACGTAGAGCAGCGCGACGTCGGCGATGCGCACCCAGGCGTTGCCCTGGGACTGCAGCAGCAGCGGCAGCACGAGCAGGCCGATCGCTGCGATGACGATGATGAGGAGTTTCTTGCCTTGTTGCATGGCCGTCTCCTCAGGCGCGATCCGCCACACGCTCGCCGAGCAGACCGGACGGCCGCAGCGTGAGCATGATGATCAGGACGATGAACGCGATGATGTCGCTGTACTGGCTGCCCAGCACATCGCCGGTGAGGGTGCCCAGATAGCCCGACCCGATGGCCTCGATCACCCCGAGCAGGATGCCGCCGACCACCGCCCCCGCGAGGTTGCCGATGCCGCCGAACACCGCGGCCGTGAAGGCCTTGAGGCCGGGAATGAAGCCCATCGCGTGCTGCGCGATGCCGTAGTTGGAGGCATACATGACGCCGGCGATCGCCGCCAGCACCGCGCCGATGATGAAGGTGGCCGAGATGACCATGTCGGGGCGGATCCCCATGAGCGCCGCGACGCGCGGGTTCTCGGCGGTAGCCCGCATCGCGCGGCCGAGCCTGGTGTAGTTGACCAGCCAGGTCAGGATCGCCAGGCAGATCGCGGTCACGCTCAGGATCATGACCTGCGTCGGCGAGATCACCGCGCCGCCCAGGTGAATCGGCGTGGTGGGGAGCAGGTTGGGATAGGCCTTGTACGTCGGCTTCCAGATGATCATCGCGAGCGTCTGCAGCAGGATCGAGACGCCGATGGCCGTGATCAGCGGCGCCAGCTTGGGGCTGTTGCGCAGCGGCCGGTAGGCCACCTTCTCGATCACGAAGTTGAGCGCGGCGGCCACCACGCACGCGATGATGAGCGCCAGCAGCAGGATCAGCCAGCCCGGGGTGCCCGGCATCGACTGCTGCATGAGACCGATGACGCTCCAGCTGGTCAGCGCTCCGACCATGAGCACTTCACCGTGGGCGAAATTGATGAGGTTGATAATGCCGTACACCATCGTATAGCCCAAGGCTATCAAGGCGTACATGCTGCCCAGAACCAGACCGTTGATGATCTGTTGCAGCAAGATGTCCATAGCGAGATTCCCTTTTTTGTGTCGACACCCTTGAGAGGTGCCTTCAGCCGACCCGGCGTACCGGATTGACGCCTGGTTTCACTTAGCAAAAAACCCGCCAGCATGTGTCGACGGCGGGTTTTTTGTGGGCGGAATTTTAGACACGGCTCCCTGACATTTCGGCCGTTGTCGGACCGGGGTTTTCCCGCTGGCGCAAAAACTCAGGCGCGCGGGGGCACAAGTCGCTCACCTTACGCGCAAATGCGTATCAGCGCGCACCTTCGTTGCGCCTGCGCAGTTCGCGAACCTTCTCGGCGATCCTGATTTCGAGGCCCCGCTCCACCGGCCTGTAGAAGGGCGGCGGATCGATCCCGTCGGGCATGTAGCGCTCGCCGGCCGCGAAGCCGCCCTCCTCGTCGTGGGCGTAGCGATAACCCTTGCCGTAGTCGAGTTGCTTCATCAGGCGCGTCGGTGCGTTGCGCAGGTGCATCGGCACGGGGCGCGTTCCGTCCGACTTGATGAAGGCCTTCACCTCGTTGTAGGCCTTGTAGACCGCGTTGGATTTCGGCGCGATCGCAAGGTAGACCACGCACTCGGCCAGTGCGAGTTCGCCTTCCGGCGAGCCGAGGCGCTCGTAGACCTCGGCGGCGTCGAGCGCGAGGCGCAGCGCCCGCGGGTCGGCCAGCCCGATGTCCTCGCTCGCCATGCGCACCAGCCGCCGCGCCATGTAGCGCGGATCGGCACCGCCATCGAGCATGCGCACGAACCAATAGAGCGCGGCATCCGGATCGCTGCCGCGCACCGACTTGTGCAGCGCGGAGATGGTGTCGTAGAACTGGTCGCCGCCCTTGTCGTAGCGGCGCATCCGCTCGCCGAGGACGCGCAGAAGCCATTCGTCGCTGATGTGGTCGAGCGACTCCGCACCGGCCGCGATCGAAAGCGTCTCGAGCGTGTTGAGCAGGCGCCTCGCATCGCCGTCGGCGTAGGCGATGAGCCGCTCGATCGCCTTGGCCTCGATCGCGGGCACCGCCTGGATCGCCTGCGCGCGGCTCACGATCTGCTTCAGGTCGTCTTCGCTCAGGGGTTGGAGCACATAGACGGCCGCACGCGACAGCAAGGCGGAGTTGACCTCGAACGACGGGTTCTCCGTCGTCGCGCCGATGAAGGTGAAGAGGCCCGACTCCACATGCGGCAGAAACGCATCCTGCTGGCTCTTGTTGAATCGATGCACCTCGTCGACGAACACGATGGTGCGGCGCTGCTCGAGTCCGTCGCGCGCCACGAGCGCACGATCGACCGCATCGCGGATGTCCTTCACCCCGCCCAGCACGGCGCTGATGCTGAGGAACTGCGCGTCGAACGCATCCGCCATGAGCCGCGCGATGGTCGTCTTGCCGACGCCGGGCGGCCCCCAGAGAATGCACGAGTGCGGCTGACCGGACTCGAAGGCGATGCGCAACGGCATGCCGGGCCCGAGCAGATGCTGCTGACCGATGACCTCGCCGAGGTTCCTGGGGCGAAGCCGCTCGGCGAGCGGTTGATGCGCGGAAGTAGCCATCAAAGGGATGAAGACCGCCTATTGGCGGACCACATCGGCGCCCGGTGGCGGCTTGAACTGGAAGGTGTTCGCGGGAAGAGAAGGATTCACCTCGACCCGGCCGAACTTCAGCACCGACTTCTGGCCGAAGCTGTCGAGAATCTCGAGCGCCGCGAGCGAGTCGCCCTGAAAGCCGATCTGCACGCTCTGGAGCTGGCCATCCTTGCTCTTCGGTGTCGCCTTGACCCACTGCAAGCCGTCGCGCTCGGGTGCGGACTCGAGCGCGAAATCGGCCTGCAGGGCCTTCAGGTCGGGCGCGGACGCGATCAGCGCGGCCGGCGTCGACCCGAGCGCCTGCGCCTGCTTGCGCTGCGTGACCTGGTTCAGGTCGGCGTCGAAGAGCCAGAGGGTTTCGCCATCGGCGACGATGTTCTGCACGAACGGCTTCTTGTAGTCGAAGCGGAATCTGCCGGGCCGCTGGAATTCGAAGGTGCCGGTCGACACCTTGTCGCGCGCGGTCTGACCTTCCTTCGGCGGGGAGGTCACGGTCTGCGTGAACTCGGCCCGCCCCGACCGGGCGTTCTTCACGAAGGCCTCGAGGCTTTCCATGCCACCGGCCGATGCGCTCGCCACGAGCGCCGCGAGCCCGAGGCCCGCGATCAGTTTCTTCAACGACATCTCTGCTCTCCCTGGAAGCGCGCCGGACTCACTCGGTTCGGGCCGGCACCAGGATCTCCCGCTGGCCGCTGCCGCTCATCGCGCTCACGAGGCCGGCCTGTTCCATTTCCTCGACCAGCCGCGCAGCGCGGTTGTAGCCGATCTTCAGGTGGCGCTGCACCAGCGAGATGCTGGCCTTGCGGTTCTTGAGCACGACTTCGACCGCCTGGTCGTACATCGGGTCCTTCTCGCCGCCTTCGCCGCCGCCCTCGCCCAGCAGGTCGCCGTCGCCATCGACCGTGCCGCCTTCGAGCACGCCCTCGATGTAGTCCGGCTCCCCCTGCGACTTGAGGTAGGCGACGACGCGGTGCACCTCGTCGTCGCTCACGAACGCGCCGTGGACGCGCACCGGCAGCCCGGTGCCGCTCGGCATGTAGAGCATGTCGCCCATGCCGAGCAGCGCCTCGGCGCCCATCTGGTCGAGGATGGTGCGCGAATCGATCTTGCTCGACACCTGGAACGCGATGCGGGTCGGGATGTTGGCCTTGATGAGGCCGGTGATCACGTCCACGCTCGGGCGCTGCGTCGCGAGGATCAGGTGGATGCCGGCCGCGCGCGCCTTCTGCGCCAGGCGGGCGATCAGCTCCTCGATCTTCTTGCCGACGACCATCATCAGGTCGGCCAGCTCGTCGATGACGACCACGATGTGCGGCTCGCGCGCCAGTGGCTCCGGGCTGTCCGGCGTGAGGCTGAACGGGTTGTAGATGAACTCCTCGCGCGCCTTCGCCTCGTCGATCTTGGCGTTGTAGCCCGCGAGGTTGCGCACGCCGAGCTTGCTCATGAGCTTGTAGCGGCGCTCCATCTCGGCCACGCACCAGTTGAGGCCGTGCGCCGCCTGCCGCATGTCGGTGACCACGGGCGCGAGCAGGTGCGGGATGCCTTCGTAGACCGACATTTCGAGCATCTTCGGGTCGATCATCAGCAGGCGGACATCGCGCGCCTCGGCCTTGTAGAGCAGGCTCAGGATCATCGCGTTGATCCCCACCGACTTGCCGGAGCCGGTGGTGCCGGCCACCAGCACGTGCGGCATCTTCGCCAGGTCGGCGACCACCGGATTGCCCACGATGTCCTTGCCGAGCCCCATCGTCAGCAGCGACTTGCCTTCGTTGTAGATCTGCGAGCCGAGGATCTCGCTCAGGCGGATCGATTGGCGCTTGGCGTTCGGCAGCTCGAGCGCCATGTAGTTCTTGCCGGGGATCGTCTCCACGACGCGGATCGACACCAGCGACAGCGAGCGCGCGAGGTCCTTCGCCAGGTTCACGATCTGCGCGCCCTTGACACCGGTGGCCGGCTCGATCTCGTAGCGGGTGATCACCGGTCCCGGCGACGCGAGCACGACGCGGACCTCGACACCGAAGTCCTTCAGCTTCTTCTCGATCAGCCGCGAAGTCATCTCGAGCGTATCGGCCGAGACGGTCTCCTGGCGCGACTGCGCAGCGTCGAGCAGATCGATCTGCGGCAGCTTGCTGTCGGGCAGTTCGCGAAACAGCGGCTTCTGGCGCTCCTTGGCGACGCGGTCGCTCTTGGGCACTTCCACCATGGCGGGCTCGATCTGCACCGGCGGCGACGGCGCGCGCCGCTTGGGACGCGGCACCGCCCGCAATTCTTCGTCGGGAGCGTCGGGCTCCGGGCTTGCGTCGAAGGCCGTCACCTCTTCACGCTCGCGCACGGCCTGCTTGCCCATCGCGATGTCCTGGGCGATTTCGCGCCGCTCGCGCCGCATCTCGAACAGCGAGTACAGCCGGGCACCGATGCGCTCGGCGATCTGCCCCCAGGAAAACCGGAACACGAGCGCCGAACCGATCACACCGCCGGCGATCGCGATCAGGGCCGAGCCCGTGAACCCCATCCACTTGACGCTCGCCGGCCCGACGAAATAGCCCAGGATGCCGCCACCGTGCCCCGGCAGGCGGAATTCGAGGCGATAGAGCCGCGACCATTCCAGGACGGCGCTGGCGCACAGGAGCAGGATCAGGCCGAACCAGAAGGCGAGGCGACTGCGGTTGAACCGGCCGCGCGGCGGCTCCTCGGTATGCGCCTGCCCACCGGCGCGCATCCAGTTGGCCAGCGAAGACAGCCAGACACGCAGGCCCGCGGCGAGGCACCACCAGACCGAGTAGCCGGCGAGGAAGTAGCTCGCGTCCGCGAGCCACGCCCCGATGCGTCCGCCCCAGTTCTTCACCTCGCCGCCGGTCCCGGACGTCGACCAGGCGGCGTCCGAAGGCGTGAAGCTCAGCATCGAGAGGAGCCAGAACAACAGTGCGACGAAGCCCGCGATCAACGTGATCTCGTGCGCGAAGCGCAACGCACGCGCCCGGACCGGTTGTCCCTCGGCCGACGACGATTGAAGGGTGTTGAGCGAATAAGTCATGAAAGGCAAAGCGACCCGTCCGGGGCAACGGACCGGTGGCTTGAGGAAACTACAACGAAACCCATCGCGGCCAGGTTGTCACGGCCGACGAAGCACAGGGCCGGTGCGCCGCGGCGCGGCCGGCAAGAAGATTAGGCCAGCGATGAAAGCCGTTCCTTGATGATCATCGAGCCGTCGGACTGAGTCTGCACGAATCCGCGCTCTTCGAGGTCCTTCATGACGCGGCTGACCATTTCGCGCGATGCGCCGACCATTTTCGCCAGGTCCTGGCGCGAGATCTTGTCGCGCACCTTCAGGTTGCCGGCGCCGTCGTCGACCGCGAACTCCAGCAGCGAGCGGGCGACGCGGCCATAGACGTCCATGAGCGCCAGCGATTCGATCTTCCGGTCGGCGTGGCGCAGGCGCGTCACCAGGCCGCGCATGATGTTGTACGACATCGAAGAGCTTTCGGGCAGGCAGCGCGCGAAGGCTTCGCGGCCGAGCATCAGCACGTC
Source organism: Variovorax sp. HW608 (assembly GCF_900090195.1). Taxonomy (NCBI): domain Bacteria; kingdom Pseudomonadati; phylum Pseudomonadota; class Betaproteobacteria; order Burkholderiales; family Comamonadaceae; genus Variovorax; species Variovorax sp. HW608. The sequence goes on along the minus strand of NZ_LT607803.1, from coordinate 3,951,338 downwards.
AGTCTGGATTTCGGTGCGGACGGTGGCCGAATGCGGCTCATCGTCGATCATGCTCATCTCGCCGATGTAGTCGCCCGGATGAAGCGTCGCCAGGATGACCTCGCGGCCGCGGGTGTCCGTGCTCATGACACGGGCACGACCGGTCAGGATGATGTAGAGGGCGTCCGACTTCTTGCCCTGCTCGACCACGACCTCGGCGCGCTTGAAGCGCTTCTTGACGATCGCATCGGCAATGCTCGCCGACTGCGTGGGCGTCAGCGCCGAGAAAAGCGGCACGCGGCGGAGCAATTCAAGATTGGACAGCATCGACATTCATCAATCCCCGGATTCCGCGCGATTCGAACCCCATGGATTAATACAATCGCGCGCATTGAAAACAGCCCCCGCCCGGTCTTGAACCGAACGGTGATACTCCATACCTATCACCCTTGAAAATGTACACGCTGACGCAGCGTCAATCCTAGGTTTTCTACACATGTCAACGCCACGCCACGCCAAGGTTCTCATTCTCGGCTCCGGCCCCGCCGGTTATACCGCTGCAGTCTACGCGGCCCGAGCCAATCTCCAGCCCCTGCTCATTACCGGAATTGCACAGGGTGGCCAGCTCATGACGACCACCGACGTCGACAACTGGCCAGCCGATGTTCATGGCGTGCAGGGCCCCGATCTCATGCAGCGTTTTCTGGAGCACGCCGAGCGCTTCAAGACCGAGATCGTCTTCGATCACATCAACAAGGTCGACCTCGGCAAGGGCCCCTTCACCCTGACCGGCGACAGCGGCACCTACACCTGCGATGCGCTCATCATCGCGACGGGTGCCTCGGCCAAGTACCTCGGGATCGAATCGGAACAGCACTTCATGGGGCGCGGCGTGTCGGCGTGCGCGACCTGCGACGGCTTCTTCTATCGCGACCAGGAAGTCTGCGTGATCGGCGGCGGCAACACCGCGGTCGAGGAAGCGCTCTACTTGTCCAACATCGCCAGGAAGGTGACTCTGGTGCACCGCCGCGACAAGTTCCGCGCCGAGCCGATCCTCGTCGACAAGCTCAATGAAAAGGTCGCCGAAGGCAAGATCGAGCTCAAGCTGCACAGCACGCTCGATCAAGTGCTGGGCGATGACTCCGGCGTCACCGGTATCCGGATCAAGAACATCCAGACGAACGAAACGGAACAACTCGACCTGAAGGGCTGCTTCGTCGCGATCGGCCATCACCCGAACACCGACATCTTCCAGGGGCAACTGGAGATGAAGGACGGCTATATCGTCACGCGAACCGGCCTGCAGGGCTTCGCCACCATGACCAGCATCCCGGGCGTGTTTGCCGCCGGGGATGTGCAGGATCACGTCTATCGCCAGGCCATCACGAGCGCAGGCACGGGCTGCATGGCTGCTCTGGACTCGCAGCGCTTTCTGGAACAGGACTAGCCTTCACGGCCGGCCCGGCGTCGGAGTGCTTCCGGCTCGGGCTCGCTAGCGCTATAATGCTTGGCTTTGCTGAATTTGCCGGCTCCCGGCCAGGAGCTCCGGCAGAAAGCGGCAACTCCGGGATACCGCCACCCGACACTGGCGAGGTCAAGCTGCAAACCACCCCGCAACCCTCGTTGCATCAGGTGCCAGCTGTTCAAGAAAGAGTGTCCTCATGGCACGCGTATGTGAAGTTACGGGCAAGGGCCCGATGGTCGGGAACAACGTTTCCCATGCCAACAACAAAACCAAGCGCCGGTTCCTGCCGAACCTGCAATACCGTCGTTTCTGGGTCGAATCCGAAAACCGTTGGGTTCGCCTGCGCGTTTCGAGCGCTGCCCTGCGCCTGATCGACAAGAACGGCATCGACGCCGTGCTCGCAGACCTGCGTGCGCGCGGCCAAGCCTAAGGAGCTGAATCATGGCAACGAGCAAAGGCGGACGCGAAAAGATCAAGCTGGAATCCACCGCGGGTACCGGCCACTTCTACACGACGAGCAAGAACAAGAAGACGATGCCTGAAAAGATGTCGATCATGAAGTTCGACCCCAAGGCACGCAAGCACGTCGAATACAAGGAAATCAAGCTGAAGTAATTCAGCCCCTTCCTTGCCAAAGAACCCGCTGCAACCCAGCGGGTTTCTTTTTTGACAGGTACAAAAAAGCCGGCTCGATGAGCCGGCTTTTTGCTTTGGGATGGAGACCGTCAGGCGCGCGCGGCACGCAGGCGCGTCGAGAACTCGCGCAGGCCGGCAATGCCGCTCGCTTCGGCGCGGTGGCACCAGCCCGCGAGATCCGCCGCGAGTTGTTCGCGCGACTGCGAAGTGTTGAGCCACAACTGGCGCAGCTCTTCGCGCATCGTCACCATCTTGTCGAGCACCGGGTGCGCGGCACGCGCCTGGACCAACTGGGTCCGTGCAGCTGCGGGCACCTTGTCGTCGTCGCGATGAAGCCAGCGCTTGGCCGCCTTGAGCGCGGAGAGGTCGGCCCCCTTCGCCTTGAGCAAGGCCAGCTCGCCCTTCGTGGTGCGGCGCATCTCGCGCGCGAAGTTCGCCATGACTTCGTAGCGGTTGGCGATGACGGCTTCGAGCGTCTTCGCGTCGGCCACGGGCTGGACATCGCCGATCTGCATCTTCGGCGGCACTTTCTTGACCTTGGCCCAGCCGATCTTCTGCATCAGGCTGATATAGATCCAGCCGATATCGAATTCGTACTTCTTGACCGAGAACTTGGCCGAAGTCGGATAGGTGTGATGGTTGTTGTGCAGCTCTTCGCCGCCGATGATGATGCCCCAGGGAATCAGGTTGGTGCTGGCATCGGCGGCTTCGAAGTTGCGATAGCCCCAGTAGTGGCCGATACCGTTGACCACACCGGCCGCCCAGAACGGAATCCAGAGCATCTGGACCGCCCAGACCGTGAGGCCGAGGGCGCCGAACAGCGCAACATTGAGGATCAGCATCAGGCCCACGCCCTGCCAGCTGTAACGCGAGTACAGGTTGCGCTCGACCCAGTCGTCAGGCGTGCCGTGGCCGAAACGGTCCATCGTGTCCTTGTTCTTGGCTTCCTTGCGGTACAGCTCCGCGCCGCGCCACAGGACTTCGTCGATGCCCTTGACTTGCGGGCTGTGCGGGTCTTCTTCGGTTTCGCACTTGGCGTGGTGCTTGCGGTGGATGGCCACCCACTGCTTGGTCACCATGCCGGTGCCGATCCACAGCCAGAAGCGGAAGAAGTGCGACGGGATGGGGCCGAGATCCAGGGCCCGGTGCGCCTGCGCCCGGTGCAGGAAGATCGTGACCGCCGCGATCGTGATGTGCGTGGTGGCGAGCGTGTACAGCACGATCTGCCACCAGGTGAGATCCCACAAGCCGTTTCCGAGCCAATCGATGGCCGCGCTCAGGACGGCAGAGTCAGGAAGCAACATTGAATTCGGTACTCCATGGCCACACGAAGGTGCAGCCTTCAGGTAACCCGCGATTTTAAAGGCTCACCCCCTTGAACGGGGGCTAAATCCTTGATGCGCCGCAAGTTTCGACCGTCTTTGGAGCTTTGTACCTACTTCCGGTTCCACACGGCGGCAAAGAATCCGTCGGTCGCGTGCCGGTGGGGCCAAAGCCGAAGGAAGCGCTTGCCGGCCTCGCCGCCCGAGCACAGGCTTTCGGCGCCGTCGACCTTGAGGCCGTGCAGCAGTTCGGCCGCATCCATCGGCGCGAAATCCGGGTTCGCGGCGCCGAAGGCCTCGGCGATCGCCTCGTTCTCCTCGGGCAGCATGCTGCAGGTCGCGTAGACGAGTCGCCCCCCCGACTTCACGAGTCGCGCCGCGCTCTGCAGGATGGCGGTCTGCTTCGCCGTGAGCTCCTGGACCGATTGCGCGGACTGGCGCCATTTGAGGTCGGGATTGCGCCGCAGGGTGCCGAGCCCCGAACACGGCGCATCGACCAGCACGCGGTCGATCTTGCCTGCGAGCCGCTTGATGCGATCGTCGCGCTCGTGGGCAATGGCGGCCGGATGCACGTTCGAGAGCTTGCTGCGCGCCAGACGCGGCTTGAGCGCATCCAGCCGGTGCGCCGAGGTGTCGAAGGCGTAGAGCCGGCCGGTGTTCCGCATCGTCGCGCCGATCGCCAGCGTCTTGCCGCCGGCGCCGGCGCAGAAATCCACCACCATCTCGCCACGCTTCGCTTCGAGCAGCAGCGCGAGCAGTTGCGATCCCTCGTCCTGGACCTCCACCGCGCCACGGGCGAAGGCATCGAGCTTCGTGAGCGCCGGCTTGCCTTCGATCCGGAGGCCCCAGGGCGAAAACGGGGTCGCTGTCGACTTGATGCCGGCCAGGCCCAGCTCCTTCTGCACGTCGGCCCGCTTGTCCGTCAGCATGTTGACCCGGAGGTCCAGCGCTGCCGGCTGCTGCAGGCTGTCCGCCAGCGGCCAGAACTCGTCGCCCAACTGGGCCTTGAGGGGTTCCGCGAGCCACTCCGGAAGGTTGTGCCGGTGGCGGTCGAGCAGTTCGTCGGGCTTCACCGAATCGCAGCTGTCCAGCCAGCGCCGCTCCGTTTCGTTCAGGGCGCTCTTGAGGAAATCCCTCTGGCCGTGAAAGCCGAGGATCGCCATCCGGCGCTCCTTGGGGCCGGTTCCCGAGCGCGCCAGGTGCTCGAACAAGAGCTTCTTGCGCAGCACGGTGTACACCGTCTCGGCGAGCGTGGCGCGCTCGCGCGGACCGAGTTCGCGGTGTTCGCGGAAGAAGCGGGAGACGACCTGATCGGCCGGATGATCGAATTTCAGGACGAGGCCGACCAGGTCGGCCGTGGCCTCGAGCAGGGCTTTGGGATGCATGCCCCGATTGTCTCAGCCACCACCGGCCTCAACCTGCGGCGCGTGTCCAGACCGGCGTGAAAGCATGCCGCTCGATCTCGGCGAGCGTCGGCGAATGTCCCGCCCACAGGACCAGGGCGGCGCCCGGCAGCGAGAGGGTCTGCTCCAGTTCCCGGCACAGGCTCCAGCGCTCGTCGTCCGTGAGCCCCGGCAGTTCGAGGAACACGATGTAGGCACGCCGCCACGGAAATTCCCGAAGGATCTTGCGCACCACCCAGGCCCGCGCGACCGCACCGCCGCACACGAGGTCCGCACGCAATTCGCCGAGCTCGAATTCGCTCAGGTCGTGTCGCGCGATCTGGGTGAAGAGCGGGGTCGCCGTCATCTCTTCCCAGGCGCGCTGTTCGGCGGCTTCAGCCGTCTTCGCCCGTTCGCGCCAGAGCTTGAGGGCCCGCTCATCGTGCCCTCCCGCATCGGGATCCTCCAGGATCGACACCGCGGTCTTGGCCGCCCACCACTGGCTGGCGTTGCTGGTTTCGTGCAGGCGCTCGAGCATCGCGAGGCGGGGCGCGCGGTCGCGGGCGGGCAGCACCTGCGCCAATCCGCGCAGGGCACCGGCATGGTTCGGCGTGATCTCCAGCGCACGGTCATACAACGCGCGAACGTCGGCGTCGGCATCGAGGCGGCGGGCGCAATCGGCCCATTCGACCATTTCCTCGGCGTTGTTGCGGCCGGCGCTGCCGGCGAGCGCCGCCACGCGCTCGCGCACGCGCATCAGATAGGCGTGGTGCTGCTTCCAGTCGTTTGCATGACCGCTGCACCACTCGGCGTCGAAATGCGCGATCCACTTCGGCGCGTCGGCCAGGAGCGCAAGCGCCGATTTGGACGACCAGGAAGGCGCGGTGGGCTTCTCATCCAGCGCTTCGAGCCGGTCGCGCAGCACGGGATGGGTGTCGTCGACGTCGCTGATGCTGCGCAGCGCGCCGCGCAAGGCGGCCCGGGCGAATTCCTCCTCGATCGGCGCACTGAATTTCGGCGCCATGGACGAGAACGGCCCCACGGGCAGCGGCGCATCGATCGCAAGCGCCCAATGGCCGGGCCAGAACCGGTCCGCGTACCAGGCGCTCTTGATCGAAATCTCCTTGAGTGCCGCAGCCACCACGCGCGTCCCGAGGAGCCGGGCGGCGACGCGGTCGGCCTCGTACTCGTCCTGGCGCGCCAGGGCGAAAGTCTTGGCGGCAAAGCGCGGGAAGTACCAGCGGAAGAAGGCCTGCGACGCGAACGCCATCAGGCCCTCGTTGCGCTGGAAGTTGGCATCCAGCTTGAGCCACGACAGGCGCGTACGGTAGATCCACGCGCTCAACCTCCCGTGATTGCCGCGCAGGTGGCCGTACTCGTGCGCCAGCACCGACACCAGGCGGCGGCGGTCCAGCGCCATCAGGAGCGGAAGCCCCACGTTCAGGTAGTTGATCGCGCCACCGAAGAGCCCGTAGCGCGGCAGCTGGCGGATGCTGGCGTTGAAATCGCTGTCGAGGTACACGCGATGCACCGGCGGCCCGTCGATGCGCTCGCGGATGCGGTCGAGCGTCTCGAAGAGACCGGGCGCGTCCTCGCGCCGCAGCTCCACGCCTTCGGGCTCCTCCAGCCGGACCCACAGCGCGCGCAAGGTGGCCCACAGCAAGCCGAGCGCGAAAAGCAGCAGCCATCCGCGCGTGAAGTTGAAGCGCCCGGCCTGCCCCAGGCCGCCGATCACCCAGGCGATGATGCCGACGGCCAGCGCGAGGCAGGCGAAGACCCACAGGTATCCCAGGGCGGCGAAGAAGGCGACGCCCCGCCGGTAGCCGAGGCTGTCGTCGGCACTGGCATGCTCGCTCAGTCGCACCAGATGTACAAAATCCGCCCGATTCATCCTGACCTCTCAGCCCTTCGAAGGAAATGACCCGCTTGTCAGACCACAGCCTCCCCCCATTGATCGAAACCCCACCCGGCCGCTACCGCCACTACAAGGGCGGCGAATACGAAGTGCTCGGCACAGTACGCCACAGCGAGACGCTGGAGCCGATGACGCTGTACCGCGCCCTCTACGGCGAGCGTGGACTCTGGGTTCGCCCGGCCGCCATGTTCGGCGAGACCGTGGATGTGAAGGGGGCGCCCCAGCAGCGCTTCGTCAAGATCGATTGACCCTCCATCCGACTCCCTCGGCACGCGAAGGGGGATTGTGTCAGTTTGTTTCCACGCGCTGGAGCCAGTCGGCCACCGCCCTAGGGTAAACCCTGTGTTCCTGAGCCAACACTCGTGCGGCCAGCGTTTGCGGTGTGTCTCCTTGCAGGACCGGCACCGCGGCCTGGGCCAGGATCGGGCCGTGGTCGAGTTCGACCGTCACTTCATGCACGGTCACGCCGGCGATCCGGCACCCCGCTTCGATCGCGCGCCGGTGGGTGTCCAGCCCCGGGAAGGCGGGCAACAGCGACGGGTGGATGTTGAGCAGCCTTCCGGCGTAGTGCGTGACGAAGCCCGGCGTGAGGATCCGCATGAATCCCGCAAGCACCACCAAGGTCGGCGCATGAGCATCGATCTCCCGGGCCAGCGCGGCGTCGAATTCCTCGCGGCTCGCGAAGTCCCTGTGCGAGACCACGGCGGTCGCGATGCCGTGCTCGCGGGCGATCGCCAGCCCGCCCGCGTCCGGCTTGTTGCTGATGACCGCGGCCACCCGCGCATCGAGGCGCGCCGCCCAACGCTCGCTTTCGGCTGCCTTGACGATCGCCGCCATGTTGGAGCCGCCGCCGGAAATCAGGATCACAATGTTCTTCATGGGACGCGGGATTATCTGTGTTCGCCCGGGCCGCCCCGGCTTGTCGCGGCGCGGACACCCCAAACCCGCACGACCGTGCTAAAACCGCCGCTTCCGGAGACATGCCGCCTTTCGCGGCGTTCGATCAACACAGAGAGGCACGCATGGATTTGAGCTTCACGCCCGAAGAACAGAAGTTCCGCGAAGAGATTCGCGCCTGGGTCAAAGAGAACCTCCCCGCCGACATTTCGCACAAGGTGCACAACGCCCTGGAGCTCACGCGCGACGATCTGCAGCTGTGGGCCAAGATCCTCGGCAAGAAGGGCTGGCTCGGCTACGCCTGGCCCAAGGAATTCGGCGGCCCCGGCTGGACCGCGGTCGAGAAACACCTCTTCGAAGAAGAAGCCGCGCTCGCCGGCGCGCCGCGCATCATCCCCTTCGGCCCGGTGATGGTCGCTCCGGTGATCATGGCCTACGGCAATGCGGAGCAGCAGAAGCGCTTCCTTCCCGGCATCGCGAGCGGCGAAGTCTGGTGGAGCCAGGGCTACAGCGAGCCGGGCTCGGGCTCCGACCTCGCGTCGGTCAAGACCAAGGCCGAGCGCAAGGGAGACAAGTACATCGTCAACGGGCAGAAGACCTGGACCACGCTCGGCCAGTACGGCGAGTGGATCTTCTGCCTGGTCCGCACCAGCAACGAAGGCAAGCCGCAGACCGGCATCAGCTTCCTGCTCGTGGACATGAAGTCGCCCGGCGTCACGGTGCGGCCGATCAAGCTGCTCGACGGCAGCTACGAGCTCAACGAGGTGTGGTTCGACAACGTCGAAGTGCCGGTCGAGAACCTCATCGGCGAAGAGAACAAGGGCTGGACCTATGCCAAGCACCTGCTCTCGCACGAGCGCACCAACATCGCCGACGTGAACCGCGCCAAGCGCGAACTGGAGCGCCTCAAGCGCATCGCGAAGAGCGAAGGCGTCTGGGAAGACCACCGGTTCCGCGACGAGATCGCCAAGCTCGAGGTCGACATCGTCGCACTGGAGATGCTGGTGCTGCGCGTCCTCTCGGCCGCGACCTCGGGCAAGAACTCGCTCGACATCGCCGGCCTGCTCAAGATCAAGGGCAGCGAGATCCAGCAGCGCTATTCCGAACTGATGATGCTCGCGGGCGGCCCCTACGCGCTGCCGCTCGTGCGCGAAGCGATGGAGGCCGGCTGGCAGGGCGACTTCCCCGGCGGCCATCCGCAGCTCGCACCGCTTTCGTCGACGTACTTCAACCTGCGCAAGACCACCATCTACGGCGGCAGCAACGAAGTGCAGCGAAATATCGTCGCTCAGACTGTTCTCGGCTAGAGCCGAGAACAGTCTGCGCTATGCGCTCATGTTTGGCTCCCCCACACCCCCTCCGGGAGGGGGCTCCAGCTAGGCTTACGCAAGGATTTGGATATGGACTTCAATTTTTCTGACGACCAGCAACAGCTTCGCGACGCGGTCGCCAAGTGGGTCGAAAAGGGCTATGGCTTCGAGCGCCGCCGCGCCATCGAGGCCGCGGGCGGCTTCTCGCGTGAAGCCTGGGACGAACTGGCCGAACTCGGCCTGGGCGGCCTCTACATTCCCGAGGACGAAGGCGGCCTGGGCATGGGTCCGGTCGAAGCCATGGTCGTAATGGAGGAGCTGGGCCGCGGCCTCGTGCTGGAGCCGCTCGCGCAATCCTTCATCGCTGGCGCCGTGCTGGCCGGCCACGCCGACGAAGACACCAAGGACAGCTGGCTGCCGCGCATCGCGGGCGGTCAGGCGCTGGTGGCGCTCGCCTACCAGGAGCGCAAGGCGCGCTACCGGCTCGACGTCTGCGAGGCCCGGGCCACGAAGGCCGGCAAGGGCTGGACGGTGACCGGCGCCAAGAGCCTGGTGCCGGCCGGCGACGAGGCCGATGCCTTCATCGTGCCGGCGCAGCAGGACGGCAAGATCGCCCTCTTCCTCATCGAGCGGGCGGCCGACGGCGTCGCCGCGCGCGGCTACGGCACGCAGGACGGCAGCCGCGCCGCCGAGGTCGTCTTCGAGAAGGCGGCCGCCATGCTCATCGCGCAGGACGGCCTGCCGGCCCTCGAACACGCGGTGGACATCGGCATCGCCTCCGTCTGCGCCGAAGCGGTGGGCGTGATGGACAAGACGCTCGCGATCACCGTCGAATACATGAACACCCGCAAGCAGTTCGGCGTGGCGATCGCCACCTTCCAGGCGCTGCGCCATCGCGTGGCCGACATGAAGATGCAGCTCGAACTGGCCCGTTCGATGAGCTACTACGCCACGCTCAAGCTCAATGCCCCTGCGGCCGAACGCCGGCAGGCGCTGGCGCGCGCCAAGTACCAGCTCGGCGTTTCGATGCGCTTCGTCAGCCAGCAAGCGGTGCAACTGCACGGCGGCATCGGCGTGACCGACGAATACATCGTGAGCCACTATTTCAAGAAGCTCACGCAGCTCGAAATGACCTTTGGCGACAGCCTGCACCACCTGGGCGAGGTGTCGGCACGCATGCACGACACCGCGGGCGTCTTCGCCTGAGCTCGAACCGCTGCCCGCGACGACAGCACGCGACGCCCGCCGGCCCCAAGCTGGCGGGCGTTTTTCTTTGGAAACCCCCTCTCGCCATGCACACTCGCCGTCAACTGCTTCTTCTCGGTTTCTCGACGACCATGCTCGCCGCCTGTACGACCCTGCCTTCCTCCAACGAACGTCCGCCGATCGTGTTCGTGCACGGCAACGGCGAATCGGCGGCGCTCTGGCAGACGACGATCTGGCGCTTCGAATCCAACGGCTGGCCGCGCGACCGGCTGTTCGCGCTCGACCAGCCCTTTCCGCTGGCGCGCGACGACGACACCGTGGTGCAGGCCGGGCGGAGTTCCACCGCCGATTCGATGGCCTTCCTGAAGTCGGAAGTCGAGCGCGTGCTGAGGACGACCGGTGCCACGCGGGTGGTGCTGATCGGCAATTCGCGCGGCGGCAACGCGATCCGCAACTACGTCCAGAACGGCGGCGGCGACCGGGTCGTGAGCCATGTAGTGCTCGGCGGCAATCCGGCGCATGGCATCTGGGCGATCAAGGGGCGGCAGGAGCGCAGCGAGTTCTCCGCCCTGAGCCCCTTTCTCCAGCAGCTCAATGCACCGAAGAACGGCGACGGCGACGAAGTCACGCCCGGCGTGAAGTGGTTGACGCTGCGCTCCGACAGGAACGACAAGTACGCCCAGCCCGACGGCATCTGGATCGGCATCCAGGGAACGCCGACCAACGTCGGCTTCGATGGCCCGGCGCTCAAGGGTGCAACCAACGTGGTGCTGCCGCGCGTGGACCATCGGGAAACCTCGTTTTCGCCCGCCGCTTTCGCCGCCACCTGGCGCTTCCTGACCGGCGAAGCGCCGCGCGCGCTCGAGGTCGAGCCTGAAGCGCAGATCACCCTGTCCGGCCGGGTCACCGGTCTCGGCCTCGATCCGCAGAAGCCGGACAGCGGCGCCTTCAGCAACAACCTGCCCTTGGTCGGCGCCCGCCTCGAAGTGTTCGCCATCGATGCCGTCACCGGCGCTCGAAACGGCGCTGCAGCGTGGCAGCAGACCATCGCGCAGGACGGCCGCTGGGGTCCGTTTGCCGCGCAGCCCGATACGCGCTACGAGTTCGTGCTGAGCGCGCCGGGCTATGCCACGACGCACATCTACCGCAGCCCGTTCCCGCGCTCCAGCAGCATCGTCCATCTGCGGCCGGAACGCATCGCCGAGGCCGACCGGGACGCCAAGGCGCTGGTGACCTTCACCCGGCCGCGCGGCTACTTCGACGCCGAACGCGACAGCCTGCGCTTCGACGGCCAAGCCCTGCCGCCGGGCGTGCCGCCCAGCGGCTCGGGCGTTTCGAGTTCGAAGATCAAGCTCGCGAACGACGCGCCCCGCACCATCGCGGCCGAATTCAACGGCGAGCGGCTGGTCGGCCGGACCTGGCCGGCCTCGGGCGGCGATGTCAGCGTGCTCGAACTGACGTACTGAGCACGGCTAGCCGTGCAGCCGGGAGCTCTGGGGCAGATGCGCCATCAGGAACTCCATCTGGTCCGCCAGGATGCGGCGGTTGCGCAGGATGAAGTCCTCCCACAGGCTCGGCACGTAGGGCGTGTACAAGAGCGGCATGCCGGCCTGTTCCGGGGTGCGGCTGCTCTTGCGATGGTTGCAGGGCCGGCATGCGGTCACGACGTTCATCCAGCTGTCGATGCCGTTCTGCGCAAAGGGGATGATGTGCTCGCGCGTCAGGTCTTCCTCGTGGAAGTGGCCGCCGCAATAGGCGCAGACATTCCGGTCGCGGGCAAACAGCTTGGCGTTGGTCAGCCCCGGCCGCTGCGTGAAGGGATTGATGCGCGGCACGCCCTTGGTGCCGATGATGCTGTTGACGGCGATTTGCGACTGCTGGCCCGTGATCGCGTTGTGGCCGCCCCTGAACACCGCCACCTGAGCGCCCACCTCCCAGCGAACCTCGTCGGAGGCATAGTGGATCACCGCCTGCTCGAGCGAAATCCACGATTGGGGCAGCCCTTGGGCCGACAGCTTCAAGACCTTCACCACACGCTCCTCATTCGAAGGAAACACGACAAAGACCAAGACATGGCACCCGCCGGAACGGCTTGCGCATGACGCAGTGCGTCACAATATACCGGCTTTGTGACAAAACGCGCTGATGTGCCCATTCTGCGGGCTCAAAGTGCTATCAAAAAGATAACGACCGATGCAGATTTTCCGGGGTTTTCGGCATCCTGGGGTGGCTCCGGCCTGCGCCCTGACGATTGGCAACTTCGACGGTGTCCATCGCGGCCACCAGGCCATGCTCGGGCTGCTCAACACCGAGGCGCGGCAGCGCGGCCTGCCGAGCTGCGTCCTGACTTTCGAGCCGCATCCGCGCGACTACTTCGCCGCGATCGCCAAGCGGCCCGAACTGGCGCCGGCCCGCATCGGTACCCTGCGCGACAAGCTCAGCGAACTGGCGGCCAGCGGCGTCGGGCAGACCATCGTCCTGCCCTTCGATGCCCGGCTCGCCTCGCAGGCGCCCGAAGACTTCATCCGCCATGTGCTCATCGAAGGGCTGGGCGCCAGGTACGTCCTGGTCGGCGACGATTTCCGCTTCGGCGCCAAGCGCGCCGGGGACTACGCGATGCTCGATCGCGCCGGCGAACAGAACGGCTTCGACGTGGCGCGGATGAACAGCTACGAGGTGCACGGCCTGCGGGTGTCGAGTTCGGCGGTGCGGGAGGCGCTTTCCGAAGGCCGGATGGCCGATGTGCAGGCGCTGCTCGGCCGGCCCTACGCGATCTCGGGCCATGTGGTCCACGGTCGCAAACTGGGCCGCGCGCTGGGCGCTTCGGCGCCGGGGCGCAATGACGGCTTTCGCACGCTCAACCTGCGCTTCAAGCACTGGAAGCCCGCTGCCAGCGGCATCTTCGCGGTGCTCGTGCATGGCCTGACCGAGCAGCCGCTGCCGGGCGTCGCCAACCTCGGCGTGCGGCCTTCGCTGGACGCCAACGACGTCAACGCGGGCCGCGTATTGCTCGAGACCCATTGCCTCGACTGGCCGGCCCATCTCGGCGCGGAGGGGGCCTACGGTAAAATCGTCCGCGTGGAACTGCTGCACAAATTGCACGACGAATTGCGCTACACCAGCCTCGAGGCCCTCACGGCGGGCATCGCGAAGGATGGTCGCGACGCGCGTGCATTCTTTGCCTCCACCCACGCCGAGACCCGTCGCCAGACCACGCGCGACCGAATTTAAAGCGGAACCTCGCTTTCCGCCGCGTCCGGCCGCGCCTTGTCCCGCGAAGGCCGAACGCTCCCTCGATCCTCTCGATCCGATCCCTTCGCGCTGCACGGCAGCGCAGATTTTGGAACTTCCATGGCTCTCGACAACAAGACCGACGGCGGCACCGATTACCGGGCCACGCTGAACCTGCCCGACACCCCCTTCCCGATGCGCGGCGACCTGCCCAAGCGCGAGCCGGGCTGGGTCAAGGAATGGAACGACGAGGGCATCTACCAGCGCCTGCGCGACGCCCGCCACGGCGCCCCCAAGTTCATCCTGCACGACGGCCCGCCCTATGCCAACGGGCAGATCCACATGGGCCACGCGGTCAACAAGATCCTGAAGGACATGATCACCAAGGCGCGCCAGCTCGAAGGCTACGATGCGCTCTACGTGCCCGGCTGGGACTGCCACGGACTGCCGATCGAAAACGCGATCGAAAAGAAATACGGCCGCAACCTGAGCCGCGACGAGATGCAGGCCAAGAGCCGCGCCTACGCCACCGAGCAGATCGCGCAGCAGATGGCCGACTTCCAGCGCCTGGGCGTGCTCGGCGAATGGGACCATCCCTACAAGACGATGGACTTCGCCAACGAGGCGGGTGAGATCCGCGCCTTCAAGCGCGTGATCGAACGCGGCTTCGTCTATCGCGGGCTGAAGCCGGTGTACTGGTGCTTCGACTGCGGCTCGTCGCTCGCCGAGTTCGAGATCGAATACGCCGACAAGAAGTCGCAGACGCTCGACGTCGCCTTCAGGGCGCACGACCCTGCCCGGCTCGCCGCGGCCTTCGGCCTGCCGGCGCTGCACAAGGATGCCTTCGCCGTCATCTGGACCACCACCGCGTGGACGATCCCGGCCAACCAGGCGATCAACCTCAATCCCGAGCTCGAGTATTCGCTGGTCGACACCGAGCGCGGCCTGCTCGTGCTCGCCGCCTCGCTGGTCGAGATGTGCATGACGCGCTACGCCCTCGACGGCAAGGTGCTCGCCAGCGTCAAGGGCGAGCGGCTCGGCGGCCTCGAATTCGAGCATCCGCTCTACGACGTGGATGCGGGCTATCGCCGTCTGTCGCCGGTCTACCTGGCCGACTATGCGACCGCGGACGACGGCACCGGCCTCGTCCACTCCTCGCCGGCCTACGGCGTGGACGACTTCAACTCCTGCATCGCGCACGGCGTCAAGTACGACGACATCCTCAATCCGGTGCAGGGCAACGGCTCCTATGCAGCCGACTTCCCGCTCTTCGGCGGCCAGAACATCTGGAAGGCGGTCCCGGTCATCATCCACGCGCTGCGCGATGCCGGCCGCCTGATGACGACCGAGCAGATCAGCCACAGCTACCCGCACTGCTGGCGCCACAAGACGCCGGTGATCTACCGCGCCGCCGCGCAGTGGTTCATCCGCATGGACGAGGGCGAAGGCGTGTTCACCAGGGACAAGGCGCCGAAGACCCTGCGCCAGACCGCGCTCGAGGCGATCGAAGAGACCCGCTTCTACCCCGAGAACGGCCGGGCGCGCCTGCACGACATGATCGCCAACCGGCCCGACTGGTGCATCAGCCGCCAGCGCAGCTGGGGCGTGCCGATCCCGTTCTTCCTGCACAGGGATTCCGGCGAGCTGCATCCGCGCACGATGGAGATCCTCGACCAGGCCGCCGAGATCGTCGAGAAGGGCGGCATCGAGGCCTGGAGCCGCGTGACGGCCGAGGAGATCCTCGGCGCCGCGGATGCGCCGCACTACAGCAAGAGCACCGACATCCTCGAGGTCTGGTTCGACTCGGGCTCGACCTTCTCGCACGTGCTGCGCGGCACGCACCCGAACGTGCACCACGAGACCGGCCCCGAGGCCGATCTCTACCTCGAAGGCCATGACCAGCATCGCGGCTGGTTCCATTCGTCGCTGCTGCTGGCCTGCGCGCTCGAAGGGCGCGCGCCGTATCGCGGCCTGCTGACGCACGGCTTCACGGTCGACAGCCAGGGCCGCAAGATGAGCAAGTCGCTCGGCAACGGCATCGACCCGCAGGAGGTCAACAAGAAGCTCGGCGCCGAGATCACGCGCCTCTGGGTGGCCGCGAGCGACTACTCGGGCGACATCGCGGGCGACGACAAGATCCTCGCGCGCGTGGTCGATGCCTACCGCCGCATCCGCAACACGCTGCGCTTCCTGCTCGCGAACACCAGCGACTTCGACATCGAGAAAGACGCGGTGCCGCTTCGCGAGCTGCTCGAGATCGACCGCTATGCGCTCAGCCGCGCCGCGCAGTTCCAGGCCGAGGTGCTCGCGCACTACAAGGTCTACGAGTTCCACCCCGTGGTGGCCAAGCTGCAGGTGTACTGCTCCGAAGACCTCGGCGCCTTCTACCTCGACGTGCTGAAGGACCGGCTCTACACCACCGCGCCAGGCTCTCGCGCGCGCCGCAGCGCACAGACCGCGCTGTGGCACATCACGCAGGCGATGCTGCGCTGGATGGCGCCGTTCCTGAGCTTCACCGCCGAGGAAGCCTGGAAGTTCTGCGGCGACGGCCGGTCGATCTTCGTTCAGACCTACTGCGACCTCGGCACGCCGGACGAGGCGCTGCTGGCCAAGTGGAACCGCATCCGCGAGATCCGCGATGCGGTCAACAAGGAGATCGAGACGGTGCGCACCGAAGGCCGGGTCGGTTCCTCGCTGCAGGCCAACGTGACGATCACGGCGCCCACCGACGACCATGCGCTGCTGGCCTCGCTGGGCGACGACCTGAAGTTCGTCTTCATCACCTCGGCGGTCGCGCTGGCTGCCGGCGATACGCTCGCGGCCGCGGTGTCGGCCAGCAGCGCCACCAAGTGCGAGCGCTGCTGGCACTGGCGCGACGACGTCGGCCACGACCCGGCGCACCGCGGCATCTGCGGACGTTGCACCAGCAATCTCTACGGCGCGGGCGAAGCAAGGAACATCGCCTGATGGCCCGCCGCTCCTCCGGCTCCAGGGGCCTCGGCATCTGGCCCTGGCTCGGCCTTGCGCTGGTGATCGTCACCATCGACCAGTACACCAAGACGCTGATCCTCGGCTACTACAAGTACGGCGACGCGACCTACGTCACCAGCTTCTTCAATGTGGTCCGGGCGCACAACACCGGCGCGGCGTTCTCGTTCCTGGCCGATGCGGACGGCTGGCAGCGCTGGTTCTTCATGGCGATCGGCGTCGCCGCGGCGGTCTTCATCATCTGGATGCTGAAGTCGCACGCGGGCCAGAAGCTTTTCTCGTTCTCGATGGCCGCCATCCTCGGCGGCGCCATCGGCAACGTGATCGACCGCATCATGCACGGCTACGTGGTCGACTTCCTCGACTTCCACCTCGCGGGCCGGCACTTCCCGGCCTTCAACGTGGCAGACAGCGCCATCACGATCGGCGCGATCTGCCTCGTCATCGACGAACTCCGGCGCGTCCGCAAAGCGAAATAGCTCACAACGTGAGAATGGTGCAGCCCGTGGTCTTGCGGGCCTCCAGGTCGCGGTGCGCCTGCTGCACGTCTTCCAGGCGGTAGCGCTGGCCGATCGGGATCTTCACCGCGCCGCTCTCGACCACGGCGAACAGATCGTCCGCCATGGCCTGCGTGCTCTCGCGCGTCGCCATGTGCGAGAACAGCGTCGGCCGCGTGACGTAGAGCGAACCCTTGGCAGCGAGCAGTCCGAGGTTGAACGGCGGCACCGGCCCCGATCCATTGCCGAAGATCGCCAGCAGCCCGAAAGGCCGCAGGCATTCGAGCGATCCTTCGAAGGTGTCCTTGCCCACCGAGTCGTAGACCACCTTCACGCCCTTGCCGCCGGTGATCTCCTTCACGCGCGCGGCGAAGTTTTCCTTGCTGTAGTTGATCGCGTGCGCGGCCCCGTGGTCGAGGGCCAGTTGGCACTTGGCATCGGTGCCCGCGGTGCCGATGAGCTTCAGGCCCAACGCCTTGGCCCACTGGCAGGCGATCAGGCCGACACCGCCCGCCGCCGCGTGGAACACGATGAAGTCGCCGGGCTGCAGCCCCTCGGCCGGCAGCGTCTTCTTCAGCAGGTACTGCGCGGTGAGGCCCTTGAGCATCATCGCGGCGCCGGTCTCGAACGAGATCGCATCGGGCAGCTTGCAGACATTGCGGCCCGGCATCACGCGCAGCTCGCTGTAGGCGCCGGGCGGCTGGCTGGCATACGCGGCGCGATCGCCGGCCTTCAGGTGCGTGACGCCCTCGCCCACCGCCTCGACCAGCCCCGAGGCTTCCATGCCGAGCTGCAGCGGCATCGGGAAGGGATAGAGGCCGCTGCGCTGGTAGGTGTCGATGAAGTTGAGGCCCACCGCCTTGTGGCGGATGCGGATCTCGCCGGGGCCGGGGTCGCCGACTTCGACGTCGACGATCTTCAGTTCCTCGGGACCGCCATTGCGGTCGATGCGGACGGCTTTGCTCATGTTTGAGGCTCCTTCGTGTGAGCCGCGTATGCTGCCACGGTCCGCGATTCACTGCCGGCGCCCGGAAACGCCACGCGCACCCGGTACAGTCCAACCGCATGCAGCAGCGATTGACTCCGGGCACCGCCCTTCTTCTCGCGGTGCCGCCCCTGCTGTGGGCCGGCAATGCCGTCGTCGGCCGCATGGTGCGGGACTTGGTCTCGCCGATGACGCTGAACTTCATCCGCTGGCTGCTGGCGTTCATGGTGCTGCTGCCGTTCGCCGCTTCCATGCTGCGCCGCGAGAGCCCGCTGTGGACGCACTGGAAGCGCTTCACTGTGCTCGGGCTGCTGGGCATCGGCTGCTACAACGCCTTCCAGTACCTGGCGCTGCAGACCTCGACGCCGGTCAACGTGACGCTGGTCGGATCGAGCATGCCGCTGTGGATGCTCGCGACCGGCACGCTCTTCTTCGGCGCGACGATCACGCGGCGCGAGCTGCTCGGCGCCGCGCTCTCGATGGCGGGCGTGCTGCTGGTGCTGAGCCGCGGTCGCTGGGAGCACCTTGCTGCGTTGCGCCTCGTGCCCGGCGATCTCTACATGATGCTGGCCACCATCTCGTGGGCGTTCTACAGCTGGATGCTGTCGCGCACCACCGAGCCTGCCGAGGCACGGCGCGACTGGGCCTCGTTCCTCATCTCGCAGATGGTGTTCGGGCTCGCGTGGTCGGCGCTCTTCGCGGCCGGCGAATGGACGGTGACCGATGCGCACATCGACTGGGGATGGCCGCTCGCCGCCGCGCTGGTGTTCATCACGCTCGGCCCGGCGCTCTTGGCCTACCGGTGCTGGGGCCTGGGCGTGCAGCGCGCCGGCCCGCAGACGGCCGGGTTCTTCACCAATCTCACGCCCCTCTTCGCGGCGCTGCTCTCGGCGGCGTTCCTCGGCGAGCTGCCGCAGTGGTTCCACGGCGCCGCGTTCGGCCTCATCGTGGGCGGGATCTGGGTGTCGTCCCGCCGCTGACCGTCAGTAGGTTCCGGGGTAGGCGCCGCCGTCGGCCAGCACGTTCTGCCCGGTCATGTAGCCCGCATGCGTGCTGCAGAGGAAGGCGCAGATCGCGCCGAACTCGGCCGGCGTGCCGAAGCGCCCGGCGGGGATGGTCTTCTGCCGCGCGGCGCGGATCGTCTCGATGTCCTGGCCGGTCTTCTTCACCGCGCCCTGCATCGTTCCGCGCAGACGGTCGGTGTCGAAGGCGCCGGGCAGCAGGTTGTTGATCGTCACGCCCTTGGCCGCGATGCCCGAGCGCGAGAGCCCGGCCACGAATCCGGTGAGCCCGCTGCGTGCGCCGTTGCTCAGGCCCAGGATGTCGATCGGCGACTTCACCGCGCTTGACGTGATATTGACGATGCGCCCGAAGCCGCGCGCCGCCATGCCGTCCACCGTGGCCTTGATGAGCTCGATCGGCGTCAGCATGTTGGCGTCGACCGCCTTGATCCATGCCTCGCGGTCCCAGTCGCGGAAATCACCGGGCGGCGGGCCCCCGGCATTGGTGACGACGATGTCGAAGTCCTTGTGGAGCGCAAAGGCCGCGGCGCGGCCCTCCGTGGTGGTGATGTCCGCCGCCACGTGCTTCACGAAGGGCTTGGCCGGATGCGCGGCCGCAACGGCCTGCAGCGATTTCGCCGCCGCTTCGAGCGCTTCGGCGCCGCGCGCGACGATCACCACGCTGACGCCCTCGCGCACCAGCGCCTCGGCGCAGCCGTAGCCCAGTCCCTTGCTCGCGCCGCACACCAGGGCGGCCTTGCCTGCAATTCCCAAATCCATGTCTTGTCCTCCGGGCTCAACGGCCCATGCGTGTGAATACGAAGATGCCGGCGATCACCAGCGCGGTGCCGGCCGCGATCCACGCCGTGAAAGGTTCGCCGAGAATGACGACCCCCATCAGGATGGTCGACATGGGCCCAACCATACCCGTTTGTGCCGCCATCGCGGGACCGATGCGCTCGATGGCCATCATCACGGCAAGGACCGGCAGCGCGGTGCACACGGTCGCATTGAGGATCGACAGCCAGATGACCTGCGGCGCCACGTCGAGGACCGAGCCGATCGGCCGCAGCAGCACGAACTGCAGGATGCACAGCAGGCAGGCCACGCTGGTCGCGAGCCCCACGAGCCTGAGCGAACCCAGCCGCTTGACGAACTCGCCGCTCGCGACGAGGTAGATCGCATAGCTCACCGCGCTCATGAAGACCAGCAGCGCGCCCCACGCGGCCGAGGCGCTCTGGCCCAACTGCACTTCGTGGCCGAACACCAGCAGCACGCCGCAGTAGCTGATCGCCATGCCCGTCAACTGGCCGCGGGTGATGCGCCGCCGGTAGACGATCCAGCCGAACAGCAGCACCAGCGTCGGGTTGAGATAGAGGATCAGCCGCTCGAGGCTCGCGGTGATGTAGGCCAGCCCTGCGAAGTCCAGGAAGCTGGAGAGGTAGTAGCCCGAGAAACCCAGCCCCACGACGCCGATCCAGTCGCGCCGCGTGAGCGGCGGCTTGCCGCGCCCCGCCCACCACGCCATGACCGCGAAAAGCGGCAGCGCAAAAAGCATGCGCAGCATGATCAGCGTGACCGCATCGACGCCATAGCGATACGCCAGCTTGACGATGATCGCCTTGCCGCTGAAGGCGATCGCGCCGAGCGTCGCCAACGCGAGGCCCGGCCCGAGACGTTTGTGCGCGTGCTGCTCCGCCGGCACCTTGTCAGAACCCGGCCGCAAGGCCGTCGCGCCGCGCGTCGCTCGCGGCGACGTAGCCCTCCACCGCCGGATCGCCGGCACGCCAGATGAACTGGCCGGCACCGAAGTCCTGGTAGGAGTCGTTGATGACGTCCACCTTGTGCCCGAGTTCGGCGAGGCCCTTCACCGTCGCCGGATTCATCGCCGCCTCGACGTTGATCTCCAGCCCCGAGTTGAAGCGCCAGCGCGGCGCGTCGCAGGCGGCCTGCGGGCTCTGGCGGTAGTCGAGCATGCGCACCAGCGTCTGCATGTGGCCCTGCGGCTGCATGTTGCCGCCCATCACGCCGAAGCTCATCACCGGCGCGCCGTCCCTCGTGAGGAAGGCCGGGATGATGGTGTGGAAGGGCCGCTTGCCCGGCGCGACCACGTTCGGGCTGTCGGCCTTCAGGCTGAAGCCGTGGCCGCGGTTCTGCAGGCTGATGCCGAATTCAGGCTCCACGCAACCCGAGCCGAAGCCCATGTAGTTGCTCTGGATGAAGCTCACCATCATGCCGCTCTCGTCGGCCGCGGTGAGATAGATCGTGCCGCCCTTGACCGGGTTGCCGGCCTTGAAATCCTGCGCCTTGTTCACGTCGATGAGTTTGGCACGCGAAGCGAGATACCCCTCATCGAGCATTTGCAGGGGCGTCACCTCCATCGACGATGGCTCGGACACGTAGCGGTAGACGTCGGCGAAGGCGAGCTTCATGGCCTCGATCTGCAGGTGCTGCGAGGCGACCGAATCGACCGGGATCGATGCGATGTCGAAGTGCTTGAGGATGCCGAGCGCGATGAGCGCCGCGATGCCCTGGCCGTTCGGCGGAATCTCGTGCAGCGTATGGCCGCGGTACGCCTGGGCGATCGGCTCGACCCACTCGGGCTTCCAGTTGGCGAGGTCGCTCACCTTCAGGCTGCCGCCGTTCGCGCTCGAGAACTTCTCGAGCGCCTCCGCGATCTCGCCGCTGTAGAAGGCCTCGCCCCGGGTGGCGGCAATCGCCTTCAGCGCCCGCGCCGCCGCCGGGAAGCGGAACAGCTCACCGACTTCAGGCGCGCGGCCCCACGGCAGGAAGCCCTGCGCGAAGCCCGGCTGCGACTTCAGGATCGGCGTCGCGGCGGCCCACTTCTGTTGCACCACGGGCGGCATCAGGTAGCCGCGCTCCGCGATCTCGATCGCCGGTGCCATCAGGTCGGCAAAAGGCAGCTTGCCGAAGCGCTCCGACAGCGCGACCCAGCTCGCCCCGGCGCCGGGCACCGTGACCGAGTCGAGCCCGCGCTGCGGCGGCGTGGCGGCGTCGTTGCCGTACTTGCGGCGAAAGTAGTCCGGCGTCCAGGCCTGCGGCGCGCAGCCCGAGCCATTCAGACCGTGCAATTTCTTGCCGTCCCAGAGGATGCAGAAGGCATCGCTGCCGAGCCCGTTGCTCACCGGCTCGACGATGGTCATGGCTGCAGCGGTCGCGACCGCCGCATCGACCGCGTTGCCGCCCTGATAAAGGATGCGCAGCCCGGCCTGCGAAGCCAGCGGATGCGAAGTCGAGACGACGTTGCGCGCGAAGACGGGGATGCGGGTGGAAGTGTACGGATTGGCGTAGTCGAATTTCATGTTCAGTCCCCGGTGATCTTGCGTTCCACGATGATCTTTTTCCACTTGGCCGACTCCTGGGCCACCATGCTGGCGAACTCGGCAGGCGTGCTGATGGTCGGCGAAATGCCCAGGCGGGCGAGCTTGTCGCGCATGTCAGGATCGGAGAGCGCCTGGTTCGCGGCGGTGTTGATGCGCGTCACCAGATCCGCGGGCAGTCCCTTGGGGCCATAGAGCCCGAACCAGGTGTTCGACTCGAAGCCCGGCAGCGTGTCCGCGATCGGCGGCAGGTCCGGGGCCAGCGGGCTGCGCTTCTGCGAAGTCACGCCGAGCGCACGCAGGCGGCCGTCGCGCACATGCGGCATGCCGGTCGGCAGCGCGTCGAAGAGCACATCGACCTTGCCCGTGACCAGGTCGGGAATCGCGAGCGCGGTGCCCTTGTACGGGATGTGCGTCACGAAGATGCCGGCCTGCGCCTTGAAGAGCTCCGCCGTGAGCTGCACGATGGTGCCGTTGCCGCTCGATGCGTAGTTGAGCTTGCCGGGGTTCTTCTGCGCGTAAGCTATCCATTCGCGCACCGTCTTGGCGGGCGAGCTGTTCGGCACCAGCATGATGCTCGGCGCATCGCCGACGTGCGCGATCGGCGTGAAGTCGCGCACCGTGTCGTACGGCACCTTGCTGATGAACGGGCCGATCGAGTGCGTGCTCGTCGTCGCCAGCAGCAGCGTGTAGCCGTCGGCCGGCGACTTGGCCGCGAGGTCGGAGCCGATCGCACCGCCGGCGCCGGGCTTGTTGTCGATCACCAGTGTGCCACCGAGCTTCTCGCCCATCTTCTGCGACAGGGTGCGCGCGAACAGGTCCGTTGCGCCGCCGGCCGGGAACGGCACGATCAGGCGGATCGGCTTGCTCGGAAAGGCCTGCGCCATGCTGGCGGACGAGGCGGCGAGGCACAGCGCGGCGGCGCAGGCCTTGAGAAACTGCTTGCGTTTCATGGTCTGGATTGTGTCCCTGTGGTGAATCCCGAATCCTATGCAGCGCGGGCCCATCAAGCCAGATAATCCGCCTTATCCAACTATGAGTCCTGCTTATGGCAGGGACACGGCATGGAAGAGATCTCCCTGCAACAGCTCCGGGCGCTGGCGGCGGTCGCCGAATCGGGCAGCTTCACGCTCGCGGCGGAAGCCCTGCAACTCAGCCAGCCGGCGATCAGCCATCTCATCAAGCGCATGGAGAGCGAACTCGGCCAGCCGCTGGTCGTGCGCGGCCGGCGCATCCGGATGACCAGCGCGGGGCAGATGATGGTCGACACCGCCGTGAGGGCGCTGCGGCTCGTCGACGAATCGGTCGGCGCCTGCCGCTCGCAGTCCCAGTTGCGCGAAGGCCGCGTGGTGCTGGCCGTGGGCCATCTCACGGCCGGTGCCCTGCTGCCGCCGCTGTTGCGCCGCTTCTCGGAGACGCACCCCGGGCTCGCGACCACGCTGCAGGACAGCACCGCGGAGCAGATGATCTCGCGCGTGCTCTCGCAGGAAGCGGACCTCGGCTTCGGCTCGGACATCGGACAGAAGCACTCCGAGCTCGCCACCGAGCCGCTGTTCACCGAACGCATGGGGCTGTTCATGCGCGACGACCACCCGCTCGCGCAACGGGTGGTGATCGATGCGAGGCAGCTCGATGGCCTGCCCTTCATCCACGTCAATCCGGACGCCAACATCTGGCGCTCCGTCAGCCGGCAGCTTTCGAGCGCGGCCAACGTCTATCCACGCGTGGTCCACCACGTCTCGATGCTTTCGACGGCCTTCGGGCTCATCCAGGCCGGCGCGGGCGTGGCGCTGCTGCCGCGCTACGTGGACGTGCTGATGCCCGCCAACCTGCGCGTGGTCACCGTGACGCGCCCCGCGCTCGAATACCCGGTGGTCGCCGTGCGGCTGGCCAAGCACCCGCTCAGCCCGGCAGCGATGGCTTTCCTCGCGATGGCACGCCAGCACATGAAACCGCTGCGCGCGCACAAGCCCTGAAACGAGAAACGGCACCCTCGGGTGCCGTTGTGCGAAAGGAAGACGGCGGCCGGCGTCAGGCCTCCTCCTCCTGGAAGGCCTCCTGGCGCTTGGACTTCACGGCCGGCAGCAGCACGATCACCAGGAGCAGGAGCGCTGCGGCAAGCAGGCCCGCCGAGAGCGGACGCGAGACGAAGACTGCCCAGCTGCCGCGCGACAACAGCAGCGCGCGGCGCAGGTTCTCTTCCATCATCGGGCCCAGGATGAAGCCCAGCAGCAGCGGCGCAGGTTCGCAGCCCAGCTTGAAGAACATGTAGCCGATGAAGCCGAAGGCCGCGACCATCCAGATGTCGAAGGTGTTGTTGTTGGTCGAGTACACGCCGATGGCGCAGAACAGCACGATGGCCGGGAACAGGAACTTGTAGGGCACCGACAGCAGCTTGATCCACATGCCGATCAGCGGCAGGTTCAGGATGATCAGCATCGCGTTGCCGAGCCACATCGAGGCGATCAGGCCCCAGAAGAGCTCGGGGTTGCTGCTCATCACCTGCGGACCGGGCTGGATGTTGTGGATCGTCATCGCGCCCACCATCAGCGCCATCACCGCGTTGGGCGGAATGCCCAGCGTCAAGAGCGGGATGAACGAGGTCTGCGCGCCGGCGTTGTTGGCCGATTCGGGCGAGGCGACGCCGCGGATGTTGCCCTTGCCGAACGGCACTTCGCCCGGAGCCAGCTTGGTCTTCTTCTCGAGCGTGTAGGCCGCGAAAGCCGCCAGCAGCGCGCCGCCGCCCGGCAGGATGCCGAGCGCCGAGCCCAGCGCGGTGCCGCGCAGCACCGCGGGGAACATGCGCTTGAAGTCGTCCTTGGTCGGGAACAGGCCGGACACCTTCGCGGTGAAGACCTCGCGCTCATGCTCGGGACGCGACAGGTTGGCGATGATTTCGCCGTAGCCGAACACGCCCATGGCGATGGTCACGAAGCCGATGCCGTCGGTGAGCTCGGGGATGTCGAAGCTGAAGCGCGCCACGCCCGAGTTCACGTCGGTGCCGACGAGGCCCATCAAGAGGCCCAGCACGATCATGCCGATCGCCTTGAGCAGCGAGCCCGAGGCCAGCACCACGGCGCCGATCAGGCCCAGCACCATCAGCGAGAAGTATTCGGCCGGGCCGAACTTGAAGGCCAGCTCGGTCAGCGGCGGCGCGAAGGCAGCCAGGATCAGCGTGCCCACGCAGCCGGCGAAGAACGAGCCGAGGCCCGCCGCCGCCAATGCGGGGCCCGCGCGGCCCTTGCGCGCCATCTGGTAGCCGTCGATCACGGTCACCACCGAGGACGATTCGCCCGGCAGGTTGACCAGGATGGCGGTGGTGGAGCCGCCGTACTGCGCGCCGTAGTAGATGCCGGCCAGCATGATCAGCGCCGACACCGGCGGCAGCGCATAGGTGGCGGGCAGCAGCATCGCGATCGTCGCGACCGGCCCGATGCCCGGCAGCACGCCGATCAGCGTGCCCAGGATGCAGCCGATCAGGCAATAGAGAAGATTCGTGAAGGTGAAGGCAACGCCAAAACCCAGCGAGAGATTGGTGATCAGATCCATGGCGCCGTCCTCAGCCCGTGATGAAGGTAGGCCAGACCTGGATCTGCAGCTTCAGCGCCCAGATGAAGGCGACGTAGCTGCCGCCCGCCAGCACGGTGGCAAGGATGAGCACGTCCTTCAGGTTGAAGTGCTCTCCCGCGCGACTGGCGATGACCACCAGCGCGTAGATCGCGACGATCATGCCCATCGCCGGCACGCCGATGCTCGGCAGGCCGCCGAGCAGCACGCCGAAGGCGAGGTTGGCGCCGAGGATGTAGGCGACCTGCTTCCAGGCCCAGCGGCCGATCTTTTCGCCGTCCTCGGTCTCGACCGAGAGGCCGGTGAACATGACGCCGAGCCCGATGATGGCCATCAGGATGCCCAGCATCAGCGGGAAGTAGCCCGGGCCCATGCGGGCGCCGGTGCCGACGCTGTACGTCGTGGCACCCCAGGCGAAGGCCACTCCGACGACGGCGAACATCACCCCCGCGAAGAAGTCTTTCTGACTCTTGATTTTCACGAACAGTCTCCACGAATAATTCGATCGCGAATTGTGGAGTCAGCCAAAAGTCAGGTCGATGTGGATTCCACCTACCGGGAATCGAGGGTTATCCCTGGCCCGTGGCCTCAGGTTCGTCGTGTGATGGGGTGCTCGTGGAAGAGGTGAAGACGGTGGGAAGCAGGTCCGCGCACCGCGCGGACCGGATCGGCGGCCGGACGGCCGCCGCGATCCGTCAGTGCCGCACGCCGTGAAAGGTGTCCGCCGATTTCTTGATGTGGCGGATCATGGAGCGGCTCAATCGGGACTCCTCGCGGTGGTTCAGAAGGTCGATCAACCAGCCACCCGCAACGAGCAGTGCCAGTGCGCCAATCGTGAGAACCTCAGAGTCCATGTCGTTCTCCTGAGTTGTCGGTAGGCTCGACTGTGCGACAGGCGGGGGCACCTGGGAATCATCCAAAAAGCCGATGTTGCTAACCGCATCGACCGTGAAATTCTTCCTTTTTCCGGCCCGCTGAGCCGGGCCCGCGCCCGCTATTCGAGCGGCGGCGTCGCGCTCAGCACTTCCTCGATGGTGGTCAGCCCTTCGGCGATCCGCAGCGCGCCGGCCAGCCGCAGCGGCCGCATGCCGTCGGCCACGGCCTGCCTTCGGAGGGGCGCCATGCTCGGCTCCTTGGTGACTTCGCCCTTGAAGGCCTCGGTCACGGTGAGCAGTTCGTACAGGCCCATGCGGCCCATGTAGCCCGTCATGCGGCAGTCCACGCACCCGACCGGCCGATAGGCGCGCACCGAGCCGCTGATCTGCCACGGCGCGACGAACTCCGCCAGCTTCTCGCGCGTGACCGATTCGTCGGGCGCCTTGCAGTGCGGACACAGCGTGCGCACCAGGCGCTGGGCCAGCACGCCGAGCATCACCGCGTTGATGAGGTAGGACGGCACGCCGAGCTCCATCAGCCGCGTGATCGCGCTCGGCGCATCGTTGGTGTGCAAGGTGCTGAACACGAGGTGGCCGGTCAGCGCCGCCTGCACCGCCATTTCGGCCGTGGCGAGGTCGCGGATTTCGCCCACCATGATGATGTCCGGGTCCTGCCGCATCAGCGCGCGCAGGCCCTCGGTGAAGCCGAAGTCGAGCTGCGGCTGCACCTGGGTCTGGTTGAACGAGGGCTCGATCATCTCGATCGGGTCCTCCACCGTGCTGACGTTGACTTCCTCGGTCGCCACGCGCTTGAGCGTGGAGTAGAGCGTGGTGGTCTTGCCCGAGCCGGTCGGGCCGGTCACGAGGATGATGCCGTGCGGCCGCGTCACGAGCTGCTCCCAGCGCTTCGCGTCGTGCTGCGCGAAGCCCAGCGCATCGAGGTCCTTGACCGCGGTGTCCGGATCGAAGATCCGCATCACCATCTTTTCGCCGAAGGCGGTGGGCAGCGTGGAGAGCCGCATTTCGATTTCCTCGCCGCGCATGTTGCGGGTCTTGATGCGGCCGTCGAGCGGGCGGCGCTTCTCGACCACGTCCATGCGGCCGAGCAGCTTGATGCGCGAGACCATCGCGTTCATCACGCCCATCGGCATCTGGTAGGCCGGGTGCAGCACGCCGTCGATGCGGAAGCGGATCACGCCCTGGTCGCGGCGCGGTTCGAGATGGATGTCGCTCGCGCGCTGGTCGAAGGCGTATTGCCAGAGCCAGTCCACCACCTGCACCACGCTCTGGTCGTTGGCGTCGAGCTGCTTGTTGGACTTGCCCAGTTCCACCAGCTGCTCGAAGCTCGCGCTGCCCGCGCTGGAGCCCGCCTTCTGCGCCGCACGGACCGATTTCGCGAGCGCGAAGAACTCCGCCGTATAGCGCTGGATGTCGGCCGGATTCGCGACCACGCGCCGCACCGAGCGGCGCGCCTGCCGCTCGACTTCGGAGATCCAGTCCGTGAGGAACGGCTCCGAGGTGGCGATCACCACCTCGCTCGGCGTCACCTGCACCGGCAGCACCTTGTGCCGCTCGGCATAGGCCGCGCTCATGGTGTCGGCGACCTTGCCCACGTCGACCTTGAGCGGATCGATGCGCAGGTACGCGAGTCCGGCCCGGCCGGCGAGCCATTGGGTCAGCATCTCCAGATCGAGCGGCTTGCCGTCGCTTTCGCGCGTCATCGCGACGCTCGCGAGACGCACCAGCGGCGGCTGGCGGCTCACGGCCTGGGCGCAGCGCGCGAGCGTTCGCTTGGCTTCGTGCGGCGAGATCAGGCCATCCCGGGCGAGCCACTCGATGAGGTGCCGCAGGTCGAGCGGCCCCTCGTAACGGGATTCTGAAGAGGGCAAGGTCACAGCATTCATGGAGGCAAGCCTGGACGCGCTCAAGCCACGGGCTTGAAGACGCGCAGCCATTTGGGGGCGGGCAAACTCCAGCGAGTCTGGATGGTTTGCGCACGGTCGGCAAGCACGGGCCGTTTCGGCCGGCTGGCTTCGCGCTGCGCCAGCACGATCGTGTTGCCTTCGCGCGTCGGCTTGAAGGCCCACACCGCTTCCTCGCCGAAGGCCGCGACGATCTTCGCGAGGCTGCGCTCGTAGCTCGACGAACGGCCGAAGAGGTTGACCGTCATGCACCCGTCCTCGGTCAGGAGGCCGCGGCAGTCGGAATAGAAATCCTCGCTGTCGAGCACCGGCGCGGCCGCCTCGTGGTCGTAGAGATCGACCTGCAGCGCATCCACCGTGCCGAGCCATTGCGGCTTGCGGATCTCGGTGGCCGCATCGGCGACCACGACCTGCAGCTTCGCATCGTCCGCCGGCAGCTTGAACCAGCCCCGGCAGGCCGCGACAACCTGCGGATTGAGCTCGATCGCGGTGGTGCGCATGCGGAGCTGCTTGCGGCAGAACTTCGTCAGGCTCGCGGCGCCCAGCCCGAGCTGCATCGCATGGCGCTTCGAGACCTCGGCGGGATCGACGAAGAGCAGCCACGCCATCATGCGCTGCACGTATTCGAGCTCGATCTCGAAGGGCGCATCGAGCTTCATCGAGCCCTGCACCCATTCCGTGCCCAGGTGCAGGTAGCGCACATCTCCCCAATCGGAGAAGTTGACCTCGGGGAGGGAAGCCTTCATGGAATGTCCAGATACCTTTCAAACACTTCGCGCCAGGCCGCAACCTTGCGCTCGAAACTCCACGATGCGTTGGCCGGGCTCGACGAAGGCAGCCGATGGACCGGCACGCCCAGCGTGCGCGTGTGCCTGGCGTGCCGGAAGCTCTCGCCGCCGTTGTGCGCGATGGCGCTCAGCCCGGGCAGACGAAGGCCGGCGATGTCGTTGACGACCGCATCGCGGATCGCCGTATCGAGGCTGCCTTCGCGCCGGCAGCTGGCGTAGACGTCCCACACGCCCAAGCCCCGGTCGAGCAGCCACTTGCTACGCTTTTGATAGCTGTCATCGCCCGCCGGGAGCGGATTTGCGGGCCACAGGGCCTGCAAAATTTTCCAGAAATGATTCTGCGGGTGCGCATAATACCGCTGCTCCGTGATCGATCGTGCACCCGGGAAACTGCCGAGGATCAACAAGGCGGTGTTGTCGGACACGATCGGTGCGAGGCCCGTGAGCACGGCGTCCGCGTCGCCTGGGCGCGAAGCTGGCTTATCCATGACGCTTGCCGGTGGTGTGAATCGCTGGCACCTGTGAGGAGAAGAACTTGAATACGGAAGCGATCTGGACGTTCATTACGACGCAAGGCGTCGATTTTGGCCTGAAAGTGATCGGCGCCCTGATCGCCTGGGTCATCGGCCGCTGGCTGATCGGCCTGGCCCAGAGGCTCGTCGGCAAGGCCATCGAGCGCGGCAAGCGCATGGATCCGACGCTGAGCAACTACCTGGTCTCGATCCTCGGCGTGATCCTCAACATCGTCCTCGTCCTCGCGATCCTCGACATGTTCGGCATCCGAACCACCTCCTTCGCGGTGCTGCTGGCCGGCGCGGGCCTGGCGATCGGCACCGCCTGGGGCGGATTGCTCACGCACTTCGCGGCCGGCGTGTTCCTGCAGGTGCTGCGGCCGTATCGCGTGGGTGACTTCGTCACCGTCGGCGGCGGCGTGACCGGCACCGTCAGGGAGCTCGGCCTCTTCGGCACCACGCTCGTCTCGCCCGACAACACCGTCGTGACCGTCGGCAACAACAAGGTGCTGTCCGAGACGATCCAGAATTTCAGCACCTTGCAGTGGCGGCGCGTCGACGTCACGGCCAAGATCGCCAACGGCGTGGACGTCGGCGACGCCATCCAGCGGCTCAAGGCCGCGCTGAGCGAGATCCCCAACGTCTCGAAGGAGCAGCCGCCGGACGTCGAGATCCTGCAGTTCACCGCCGAAGGCCCGCTGCTCGCGGTGCGGCCCTACACGCACACGGACCATTACTGGCAGGTGTACTTCGACACCCATCGCGCGATCGTCAAGACCTTCGGCGCAGCCGGCTACCCGACGCCGGAGACGCCGCTGGTGCAGCGCCACCTCACGAAGCCGGCCTGAGGCCCGAAAAACGCGAAACCCGCCTTCCGGCGGGTTTCTTTCATTCCGGCGCGAGGAACTCAGGGCTTCTTCGCTTCCTGCTTGACCTTCGCGTCGTGCTGCTCGGTGCCAGGGATCTGCTCACCGATCTTGTCGCCGGCCTTGCGCGTGGCGTCTGCGGCCGCGCCGCCCGCGTCGCCGACGGCCTTGCCGGTCGCATGCGCCCCGTGCTTGGTGGCGTCCCAGGCCTTCTTGCTGCCGCTCTTGGTGGCGTCCCAGGCCTTTTCGCTGCCGCTCTTCGTGGCATCCCAGGCCTTTTCGCCGGTGTGTTCGGTCGCCTTCGCTGCCTTCTTGCTGCCGCTCTTGGTCGCGTCCCAGGTCTCCTTGCCGGCGTTTTCCACCTTTTCGGTCGTCGAGGGCGCGGCGGTGTTCTGCGCCATGGCCGGTAGAGCGACCGACGCAACCGATGCGACGGCGAGTGCCAACGCGGCGGGAAGGATCCGGATGGAAGTCTTGATCATCTTGCAAAGCTCCTTGATAGGTTGAAGCACATATGCACGCAACGACTGTGCAGAACCCGAGGATGACACCGAAAACCCACGCCCGGGCCGCTGGCGCGCAAGTCGAGCGCTCGGCCTACGCGGTGCGCAGCATCGCCGCCGACGCGCCGATCAGCGAAGACAGACGCGGCAGCGCCGCCACGGCATTGCGGGTGGTCGCTTCGGCCAGCGCCTCCACCGACATGCCGCGCAAGTCGGCCACCACTTCGGCGATGCGCGGCAGTTCGCCAGGCTCGTTGCGCCCCTGCGGCTCGCCCGCGTCGCGCTGGGCCTGCGAGCGATAGATCCACTGCGGCTGGATGTCGGGCGCATCGGTCTCCATGACGATCGCCTCCAGCGGCAGGATCGAAGCCAGCCGGCGCAGTTGCAGGGCCCGCTCGAAGGTCACCGCGCCGCCGAAGCCCAGCTTGAGCCCGAGATCGATGCACGCCCGCGCCTGTTGCTCGCTGCCGTTGAAAGCGTGCGCGATGCCGTGCCAACGTTCGCCGGGCGCGACCTGCCGCAGGTGCTTGAGCACCTTGTCCACCGAGCGGCGCACATGAATGATCACCGGCAGTTCGTGCTTGCGCGCGAGCTGCAGTTGGGTGTGGAAGAACGCTGCCTGCCGGTCCGGGTCGAGTCCCGGGACGAAGAAGTCGAGCCCGATCTCGCCGACCGCGACCAGCCGCGGGTCGTCACGCCGGCGCTGCAGTTCGGCATCGAGCGCGTCCAGATGCTCATCCAGCGCCTGCCCCGTGCACATCGGGTGGATGCCGAGCGCATAGGCGTCGCCCTGAAGATGCGCCAGTTCCCGCACGGCGGCGAAGTTGAAGGCGGCCACTGCGGGAATCACGCAGAGACCGACGCCGAGGCGCGCCGCGCGCGCCCTGATCAGGGGCATTTCAGCGCCGAATTCGGGCGCGTCGAGATGGCAGTGGGTATCGACGAAGACAGCCATCTCGCGATCATGCCCGAAGGGCATGCAGACCTGTGGAAAGCGTGCTACCGTGCCCCCTCAAGCGTTCTCTTTTGCCGGAGGTGCCCGATGCGCAGGCCTGGTTTCTACAGCCGCTCGCCCAGAGAGCCGCACCGCGCGGCCGAACCCGGCGCGACGATCGCACGGCATGCGTCGGACGGTCCCGACACGACGCAAACCCAACCCGCCAAATCCGCCGCCGCGCCCCAGCGCTGGCAGCCCGGACGCCGCAGCTTCGCACTCCTGCTCGCGCTCGTCCTCGGCATGGGCGCCACCGGTGCGGTGATGTGGCCGAAGGCCAACCGCCAGCTCACGCAGAAGGACATCGACCAGGCGGTGCTGCGCACCCTGCACACCACCACCCTGCCCTCGCCCGCGGCCAAGGCGGCGGAGATCATCCGGCCCTCGGTGGTGCGCGTGGTGGGCTACGGCACCGAGAAGACCACGCCCGAAGCCAAGGTCGAGAAGCGCGGCCGCAATCTTGCCAAGGGCAAGCCCGCTGAGGCCACCGACGAAGCGCCCGGACAACAGGTGGAGCGCGGCGTCGGCACCGGCGTGGTGATCGTGGACAAGGGAATCATCCTCACCAACCTGCATGTGGTCGCGGGCTCCGAAACGATCAAGGTGACGTTCTTCGACGGCCTCGAGTCGCCGGCCACGATCACCGGCGTGCAGCCCGAGAACGACCTCGCGGTGCTGCAGGCGCAGAAGCTGCCCGACGACCTCATCCCCGCCACGATGCGCTCGACGGCCGACCTCCAGCCGGGCGACCAGGTCGTCGCCGTCGGCTTTCCCTTCGGCATCGGGCCTTCGGTGTCGGCCGGCGTGGTCTCGGGGCTGAACCGCTCGTTCCGCTCGCCCGAAGGCAAGCAGGAACTCGGCAACCTGATCCAGTTCGACGCCGCGGCCAATCCGGGCAATTCGGGCGGTCCGCTCATCAACATGGATGGCGAGGTGCTCGGCATCGTCACCGCCATCCTCAACCCCACCCAGCAGCGCACCTTCATCGGCATCGGTTTCGCCGTGCCGATCGAGAACGCCGCCTCCGCCGCCGGCTCGCCGCCCTTCTGACCCTTCGAAAGAAAGAGCACTCGCATGAGCACCGAAACCGAATCGACCTCCGCATCCACGGCCGAGCTGATGGAGCAGATCCTCTATCAGGTCAAGCGCGTCGTCGTCGGCCAGGACCGGTTTCTCGAGCGGGTGATGGTCGCCATGCTGGCCAACGGCCACCTGCTGGTCGAAGGCGTGCCGGGCCTTGCGAAGACGCTGACGGTCAAGACTCTCGCCGACACCGTGCGCGGACAGTTCAAGCGCATCCAGTTCACGCCCGACCTGGTGCCGGCGGACCTGGTCGGCACGCGCATCTACAACCAGAAGACCGGCGACTTCAGCACCTCGCTCGGCCCGGTCTTCGCCAACCTGCTGTTGGCGGACGAAATCAACCGCGCGCCGGCCAAGGTGCAGAGCGCGCTGCTCGAAGTGATGCAGGAACGCCAGGTCACGATCGCCGGCGAGACGCACCCGGTGCCGCGTCCCTTCCTCGTGATGGCGACGCAGAACCCGATCGAGACCGAAGGCACCTACCCGCTGCCCGAGGCGCAGGTTGACCGCTTCATGATGAAGGTGCTGGTCGACTACCCGACGGACGAGGAAGAGTTCGTGATCGTCGAGCGCGTGATCGGCCCGCCGGTCGCGGCCGCGGCCGTGGCGACGACCGACCAGCTCGCCGCGCTGCAGGCCGAAGCGCGCCGCGTCTATGTCGATCCATCGCTGATCCAGTACGCGGTCAGGCTCGTGTCAGCCACGCGCGCGCCGGAGAAGCATGGCCTGAAGGATCTGCGCCGCTTCATCACCTTCGGCGCGAGCCCGCGCGCGAGCATCAGCCTCACCGAAGGCGCGCGCGCGATGGCCCTGCTGCGCGGCCGGAGCTACGCGCTGCCCGAGGACATGACCGCGCTGGTGCCCGATGTGATGCGGCACCGCGTCACGATGTCCTACGAAGGACTCTCCGAGGGCCTCACGCCCGACAGCCTCATCGACAAGGTCATGCGGGCCGTGCCCGCGCCCGCGAAGCCGCTCGAGCATGAAAAGCTGGTGGCCTAGGCGCGCGAAAGCCGCCAACGACGAAGCGCTCGCGGCCGCCGAGGCCGCGGCGAGCGGCGTCGAACGCGCGCTGCGCCGGCTCGAATGGACCGTGATCCGCCGCCTCGACGGCCTGCTGCAGGGCGATTACCGCACGCTGATGCGCGGCACCGGCCTCGACCTCGCCGACCTGCGCGAGTACCAGCACCACGACGACGTGCGGCACATCGACTGGAACGTCACCGCTCGGCTGCAGACGCCCTACGTGCGCGTCTTCACCGAAGACCGCGAGATGGCCGCATGGTTCGTGCTCGACCTGAGCCGATCGGTGGATTTCGGCTCCGGCGCGCGTGCCAAGCGCGAGATCTCGGCCGGCTTCGTCGGCGTGATCGCGCGGCTGCTCACGCGGCACGGCAACCGCGTCGGCGCCATGCTCTACGGCTCGGACGTCGAAGCCGTGATTCCCCCGCGCACCGGCCGCCGCCACGTGCTGCAGCTGCTGCACGCCATGCAGCGGCGCTCTTCCAAGGCGGAGGTCAACCAACAGGGCATGACCCGGCTGGCCGAGCTGCTCCAGGCCGCCGCGGTGCTGATGCCGCGCCGCTCGACCGTGTTCGTGGTGTCCGATTTCCTGAGCGAGCCCGGATGGGAGCGGCCGCTCGGCCGTCTCGCGCAGCGCCACGACGTGGTCGCGGTGCGCCTGTTCGACCCGCTCGAAATCGACCTCCCCGATCTCGGCCTGGTGCCGCTGCGCGACGCCGAAACCGGCGAGCAGCTCTGGGTCGACACGCACGACGCGGGCTTTCGCAAACGGTTTGCGCGCCTGGCAGCCGAGCGCGAAGTCACGCTGCGCGAATCGCTGGCGAAGGTGGGCGTTGACACGCTCGAACTCTCGACCGACGATGACCTGGTGGAGGCCATCGTGCGATTCGCCGACATGCGAAAGCGTCGCGTGCGCACCGGGCCTGCGAACTCGACCGTGGTGGCAGCATGAATTTCCTCTGGCCCCAATTTCTCTGGCTGCTGCTGGCGCTGCCGCTGCTGGTGCTGCTGTACCTGTGGCTGCTGCGGCGCAAGAAGAAGCTCGCGCTGCGCTATGCGAGCCTGTCGATCGTGCGCGAGGCGATGGGCGCGGGCCAGACGATCCGCCGCCACATTCCGCCCTTGCTCTTCATGCTCGCGCTCGCGGCGATGCTGATCGCCGCCGCGCGGCCCATGGCGGTGGTGGTGCTGCCGTCGAACCAGCAGACCATCATCCTCGCGATGGATGTGTCAGGCAGCATGCGTGCGGCCGACGTGCAGCCCAACCGGCTCGTGGCCGCGCAGGAAGCGGCGAAGAGCTTCATCAAGGAACTGCCGCGCACCGTGAAGGTCGGCATCGTCGCGTTCGCCGGCAGCGCACAGGTGGCGCAGTTGCCGACCACCAACCGCGAAGACCTGATCACCGCGATCGACTCCTTCCAGCTCCAGCGCGCGACCGCGACCGGCAACGCCATCGTGGTGTCGCTCGCCACGCTGTTCCCGGATGCGGGCATCGACATCTCCGACTTCGGCCCGCAGAGCCGCGAGCGCGGCACGCCGATCGACCGCGCGGGCAAGCCGCAGAAGGATTTCACACCGGTCGCGCCGGGCTCGTACACCTCGGCGGCGATCATCATGCTGACCGACGGCCAACGCACCACCGGCGTCGATCCGCTCGACGCGGCGAAGGTGGCGGCCGATCACGGCGTGCGCGTCTATACCGTTGGCATCGGCACGGTGGACGGCGAGACCATCGGCTTCGAAGGCTGGTCGATGCGCGTGCGGCTCGACGAGGAAACGCTCAAGGCGATCGCCAACAAGACGAACGCCGAGTATTTCTACGCCGGCACCGCCACCGACCTGAAGAAGGTCTACACCGCCCTGAGTTCGCGCCTCACGGTCGAGAAGAAGGAAACCGAGATCTCGGCGCTGTTCGCGATGGCGGCCGCCGGGCTCGCGCTGCTGTCGGCCGGACTCTCGCTGCTCTGGTTCAACCGCATCCTCTGAGCTGCGGCCGCCCCCGCGCCTCACGTTGCTCGCCGTAAAAATTTGCCATGCGGCGACGGCAATGTGATGATGCGCCCCGCTCCTGCACGACGGGGGTGCAAGGAGCCCTATGAAAGCGCTGAAGCGGTCCGGTCTTTCGAAGTTCTTCGCCCTGGCGGGCAGCATTTGCTGCCTGCCCGTGGCAGCCCAGGTCAGCGATCCGGGTTCGGCCTGGCAACTGGAGATCACACCCTACCTGTGGCTCTCGACCATGCCGCTGCACGTGGACGTCGGCGCCTCGGGATCGAACGGAAGCACCCCTCCTTTCCCCGTCTTTCACACGGGTCTGGACTTCGCCGGCATGGGCGCCATCGAGGCACGCAAGGGTCCATGGGGCGCGCTGATGGACGTCCAGTACGTGAAGCTCGGCGTCACGGGCTCGCCCGCGGCCGCGGCGCTCACGCCATTCTCGAGCCTCGACTTGACGTACACCCAGCAGATCTGGACCTTCCTCGGGCTCTATCGCCTGGCGGACGGCCCTGTCGCGGTCGACCTGCTCGGCGGCGCCCGCTATCTCCATGCCAAGACAGACCTCGAGGTCAGCGCCCTGTCCCTGCCAGGGACGGTTGGCGGAACGCGGAGCAAGGGCTGGTGGGATGGCGTCGTCGGCGGCCGCGCGCTCATGCCGCTCGACGACAAGTGGTCGTTGCTGGGCTACCTCGATGTCGGAGGGGGCGGCTCCGAACTGAGCTGGCAGGCGATTGCCGGCGCGAACTACCGCTATTCGAACGCCACGACGTTCAAGTTCGGCTACCGCTATTTCCACTTCAAGCGCGACGACGCACCGGTGCTCAAGGCGAGCATGGGCGGCCTGTACGCAGGCGTCGGCTTCAAGTTCTGACCAGCAAGACTCAGTTCGCCAGCCGTCCGGCAGTCAACCTCAACACCCGATCACACTTCGCCGCCAGGCTCTCGTCGTGCGTCACCAGCACGAAGGCCGTGCGGCGCTCGTGCGCGAGACGCAGCATCAGCGCAAAGACCGCATCCGCCGTGGCGCGATCCAGGTTGCCGGTGGGCTCGTCCGCCAGCACGCAGTCGGGCTGCGTGACCAGCGCACGCGCGATCGCCACGCGCTGGCGCTCGCCCCCCGACAGTTCCGAAGGCCGATGCTGCACACGCTCTCCCAGGCCCACGGCGCGCAGCATGTCGGCTGCGACCTGATGCGCCTCGGCCGGCGGCATGCGGCGGATCCGCAGCGGCATCGCGACGTTGTCGAGCGCGGTGAATTCCGGCAGCAGATGGTGGAACTGGTAGACGAAGCCCAGGTGCATGTTGCGCAGCCGCCCCTGCTCGGCGGCATCGACCAGCGCCATGTTCTCGCCATGCAGCTCGACGCTGCCGCTCGTGGGCGCATCGAGCCCGCCCATCAGATGCAGCAGCGTGCTCTTGCCCGAGCCGGAGGCACCGACGATGGCCACCGTCTCGCCCGCATGCACGTCCAGGTCCACGCCGTGCAGCACCGTCAGGTCGATGCTGCGGCCTTCGTGGAAGCGCTTGGTCAGCGCGCGGACCTTCAGCACCACGCCGTTCTTCTTCACCTCATTCATAACGCAGCGCCTCCGCGGGATTGACGCGGCTCGCGCGCCAGCTCGGGTAGAGCGTGGCGACGAAGGCGAGGATCAGCGAGATCACGGTGATCGGGATGATGTCGCCGCGCTGCGGATCGCTCGGCATCTGGCTGATGAGGTAGATGTCCTTCGGCAGGAAGCTGGCGTGGAAGAGCCGCTCCAGCGCCGGCACGATCACGTCGATGTTGTAGGCGATGCCCAGGCCCAGCAGCAGCCCGCCGAGCGTGCCCATGACGCCGACCATCGCGCCCTGCACGACGAAGATGCCCATGATGCTCTTCGGGCTCGAACCCAGCGTGCGCAGGATCGCGATGTCGGCGCGCTTGTCGGTCACCGTCATCACCAGCGTGGACACGAGGTTGAAGGCCGCCACCGCGACGATCAGCGTGAGGATGATGAACATCATGCGTTTCTCGACCTGCACCGCCGCGAACCAGGTCTTGTTCGCGCGCGTCCAGTCGCGGATCAGGAACTGGCCCGGCAGCGTGGCGGCGAGCTCCTCCGCCACTTCGCGTGACTGATGCAGGTCCTTGAGCTTGAGGCGCACGCCGCTCGGCCCTTCGAGGCGGAAGACGCGTGCCGCATCCTGCTCGTGGATCATCGCCAGCGACGAGTCGTACTCGTAGTGGCCCGAATCGAAGGTGCCGACCACGGTGAACTGCTTCAGGCGCGGCACCACGCCGGCCGGCGTGACCTGCCCGCCCGGCGCCACCAGCGTGACCTGATCGCCTTCGCGCACGAAGAGCGAGCGCGCCAGCTCGACGCCGAGCACGATGCCGAACTGGCCCGGCACCAGCTTGTCCAGCGCACCGTTCTGCGCGGTAGTGGAGAGATCGGTCACCTGGCCTTCGAGCTTGGGCTCGATGCCGCGGATGATCGCGCCCTTCATGTCCTCGCCGCGCGCGATCAGCGCCTGCGCGGCGATGAAGGGCGCGACACCGATCACCTCGGGATTCTTGCGCGCGTCGGCCATGATCGCGTCGATGTCGCCGAGCGCCTGGCCATCGCGCGAGAAGATCTCGATGTGCGAGATGACGCCGAGCATGCGGTCGGTCACTTCCTTCTGGAAGCCGTTCATCACGCTGAGCACGATGATCAGCGCCGCAACGCCGAGTGCGATGCCGAACATCGACACGCCCGAGATGAAGTTGATGAAGCCGTTGCGCCGCGTCGCCCGGCCGGCGCGCGTGTAACGCCAGCCGAGTTGCAGTTCGTAGGGAAGTCGCATCAGGCCTCCCGACGGGCCGCCCCTAGGGAGGCCTGGCCCTGCAGGCCGCGCCGCTGCGAGACGCAGCGGCTCTTCATGCCGTCCAAGCCTGCGCAGGCAGGCTTGGAGCCGCGGCATTCAGCCCCCTCGGGGGGCAGCGAATACACGAAGTGAGGAGCGTGGGGGCAGATCATCTGCCGATTTTGGCATCCCGGACAATAGGCCCATGTCTGCGCTGCCCTCCCCCCGCCATTTGCTGATTCCCTTTGCCGGCCGCGGCTCGCCCGCCTGCCGCGAAGCCCTGGCGGGTCTGCGGCTGCCCAAGCTCGAAGCGCTGCTCTCGCGCCTGGCGCTGGTCAGCGGCGACACG
The DNA here is from genome assembly GCF_900090195.1 of Variovorax sp. HW608. NCBI lineage: Bacteria > Pseudomonadati > Pseudomonadota > Betaproteobacteria > Burkholderiales > Comamonadaceae > Variovorax > Variovorax sp. HW608. The sequence goes on along the minus strand of NZ_LT607803.1, from coordinate 3,911,880 downwards.
CAGGACGACACCACCCTTTCGCCGCCGCACGAGCGCGCGCTGGCCAAGGCGCTGGGCATTTCCGCGGCCGACGGCTGCATTCCGTGGGCCGCAATGGAAGCGCGCAGGCTCGGCCTGCAGCCGATCGATGCCGGCGCGAGCTGGGGCGCCGCCACGCTGTGCCACTGGCAGGTCGGCATCGACGACGTGGTGCTCGGCGATCCCTCGGCGATCGAGATCGATGCCTCCGAATCCGCCGCGCTGCTCGCGGTGGCGCAGCCCTTCTTCGCCGAAGACGGCATCGCGCTGCATGCCTCGTCGGTGCCCGGCCGCTGGCTGGCGTGCGGCCAGGTCTTCGACGGACTTCCGACGGCGTCGATCGATCGCGCGGTGGGCTTTCCGATTTCGGAGTGGTCGCCGCTGTCCGACGCGGCGCGGCCCTTGCGGCGCCTTCAGAACGAAATGCAGATGCTCCTCTACACCGAGCGCGTGAACGACGAGCGCACGGCGCGCGGCGTGCCGCCGATCAACTCCTTCTGGCTCAGCGGCACCGGCAGCTTGCCGACCCCGTTCGCGCCCAGCCCTTCGCCCGAGCCCGAGGTAGCCGATGCGTTGCGCGCGCCTGCACTGCGCGACGACGGCGTCGCATGGGCGGCCGCATGGCAGGCGCTCGACAGCGGCCCGGTCTTCGAACTGCTCACGGCCTGCGTGAACGGCGCGGACGTGGCGATCACCCTCTGCGGAGACCGCGGTGCGCAGCGCTTCGGCGTGCAATCGCGCGGCCTCGGTCAGCGCCTTCGCAGCATGTTCAGCCGCCCTTCCCCCACTGCCGTGCTGGGGGCGCTGTGATGATGAAGATCATTGCCAGGGACATCCCTCCGCGCAGCGCCTGGGCGCTCGAGCAGGCCGGTGTGCATCCGCTGCTCGCGCGTCTCTATGCGGCGCGCGGCGTGCTGAGCCGGGCCGAGCTCGACGACGGACTCGCCCTGCTGCTGCCGCCCGACACGCTGCGTGGCGCGCGCGAAGCGGCGCTGCTGCTCGCGGATGCGATCCGTGACGACAAGCGCCTGTGCGTGGTCGCCGACTACGACTGTGACGGGGCGACCGCCTGCGCTGTCGCGATCCGCGGCCTGCGCCTGCTCGGCGCCAAGCATGCGAGCTACCTCGTGCCCGACCGCGTGACCGACGGCTATGGCCTCACGCCGCCGATTGCCCAGCGCGTCGCGGACAGCGGCGCGGACGTGCTCATCACCGTCGACAACGGCATCGCGAGCGTCGAAGGCGTCGCCGCCGCGAAGGCGCGCGGGCTCTCGGTACTGGTGACCGACCATCACCTGCCCGGCGCCGAGTTGCCGGCTGCCGATGTGATGGTGAATCCGAACCAGCCCGGCTGCGCCTTCGAGAGCAAGAGCATCGCCGGCGTCGGCGTGATGTTCTACGTGCTGATGGCCCTGCGCTCCGAACTGCGCGGGCGCGGCGTGTTCGACAAGGCGCAGCAGCCCAAGCTCGACGCGCTGCTGCCGCTGGTGGCGCTCGGCACCGTGGCCGACGTGGTGCGGCTCGATGCCAACAACCGCCGGCTGGTCGCGCAGGGCCTGCGCCGCATCCGCGCGGGCGCGATGCCCGCCGGCATCGCGGCCCTGTTCAAGGCCGCGGGCCGCAACACGGCGATCGCGACCACCTTCGACTTCGGCTTCGCGCTCGGGCCCCGCATCAATGCCGCCGGCCGGCTGGCCGACATGACGCTCGGCATCGAGTGCCTGCTGACCGACGACGCCGGCCGCGCCGACGAGCTCGCGCGCATGCTCGACGGCATCAACCGCGAGCGCCGCGACATCGAGGGCGGGATGCGCGACCAGGCGCTGCGGCTGGCCGAGTCGATGTTCGATGACACCCGGCAGCCGCCGGCCGCGATCAGCGTGTTCGGCGCCGACTTCCACGAGGGCGTGGTGGGCATCGTGGCCTCGCGCATCAAGGAGCGCTTCCACCGGCCGACCTTCGTGTTCGCGGCCAGCGGCGCGGACGGCAAGGAACACGAGCTCAAGGGCTCGGGCCGGTCGATTCCGGGTTTTCATCTGCGCGATGCGCTCGACCTCGTGGCCAAGCGGCATCCCGGCGTGCTGCTGCGCTTCGGCGGCCATGCGATGGCGGCGGGCTGCACGGTGGCGCGCGAGCAGTTCCCCGTGTTCGAGAAGGCGCTCGCGCAGGTGGCGCAGGAGTGGCTCGACGCGGCCACGCTCACGCGCCGGCTCGACACCGACGGGCCGCTCGCGCCCGAGTACCTGCGTGTCGACCTGGTCGACACGCTGCATCGCGAGGTGTGGGGGCAGGGCTTCGCACCGCCGACCTTCAGCGAGGAGGTCGAGGTCATCTCGCAGCGGCTGGTGGGCGAGAAGCACCTCGCGCTCAAGCTCAGGCACCAGGGCAAGCCGGTGGACGGCATGTGGTTCGGCCACACCGAGCCGCTGCCGGCGCGCGTGGTGATCGCCTACCGTCTCGATGCCGATGAATGGCAGGGCGTGCGGCGCGTGCGCTTTCTGCTCGAAGGCGCGGAGTTCTGACGCGCCCGAAGCTGCGCTCTCAGCGTGATGAGCGCCGGTTGCGGCTCTCGGCTTCGGCGGCGCGCGCCTCGTGGTCTTTCGCGATGGCCGCGATGACGTTCGCGTCGCGCTGGCGCCGCGAAAGGGGCGGCTGGTCGTCCTCGCCATCGGCCGCGGTCACGACGACGATCTCCTCCACGCAGACCGGCGGCACGTCTTCCACCGCGCCGCGCAGCGCTTCCATGACATGCGCGGTCCCGTGCGGCGATTGCAGATCGATGAGGATGCGGCGCGCGCCGAAGGCGCGTGCGTTGACCTGGAGAAAGTCCGCGAGATGGGCGCGCAGCTCCGCCCAGTGGAGCTTGTCCCAGATCACCTTGCGCGGCACCGCGCTGAGCGCCAGCGGGAAGAAGGTGGCTGCCTCGTCGCGCTGGTTGATGCGGCTGACGATTTCCTCCACCTGGTCACGGGGCACACGGCGCTTCGTATAGTGCGGCAGGGGGCCGAAGCCGGAGTCGGCGTAGGTCAGCACGTGGTAGTCGGAGATCGGGCCTTCGACCTTGTTCGACGGGGTCCGCACGATTCGCATAGCGAGCCTTTCGCGGGGGGTGTTCGACGACCAAACAGTGTGCGAGGATGCTTCGGATCGCGACATAGCGTTGTCAGTCCTCACTTGCAAAAAGCGTGAACTACATCACGGTTGGATGAAGCAGCCATGACACGCGGCCGGTGCACGCCGCGCATTGCGGGAACGCCCATTTCGTCTCCTGTGCTGTTGCGACGAGGCGGAGTCTGCATTCCGGCGCGGTGTTTGCACATCCGCCTTTCGGGGGATGCATGCGCTCACTCGGCACCGACTCAGGGCGTAGACCATGCCCGCGGAGCGGCCCGCGAAAGCTCGCTCAGAAGCCGGGGAACTCGTGGTTCAGACCGATCGCATAGCCCCAGACGCGCTGCGTCCCGCTGCGCGAGGCGCTCAGGTCGATGCTGACCGACGGGTTCAGGCTCCAGCGCAGCCCGCCGCGCGAGGTCCAGGCGCCGACCGCGCGGAAGCGCTCGAAGATCAGCGACACGGTGTCGTTCAGCGCCCACTCGGCCTGCAGCCCGCCGCGGCCGGTGCGCTCGCCGATGCCGGCGGCCCAGTCGGCGCCGAGGTTGGCGTGGATCCATAGGCTGTCGAGCGCCCGCCAGCTGACCGGGATCACCAGTTGCCCGCCGGTGTGTCCGCCGCGCGTCGCGTCGAAGGTCATGGTCGCCGACACGGCCGCCGCGAGCCGCGCCTCGGGGTCCTGGCCGAGGAAAGTCCACTTGACCTGCGGCCCCAGGAAGTAGGCATGTTCGCCGGGGGTCGAGTAGCGGTCGATGTTCAGGCCCAGCTCGACCGGACCGACCCGGCAGGCCGGCCCCAGGTGGTAGTCCGTGACCTTGGCTTCGCCAAAGCGGCCGCCCCAGACCTCGTACTGGCATCGACCGGGATCCAGCGTGCCCGCGTCATCGACGTCGAAATGCCCGCCCGCCTGCGAAGCGGAGGCGAGGGAGAAGAGGAAAGCGGCGAGGACCCGTCGGAGCATGCCGGCGGATTCTATGGAGTTCAGTTGAAACGCCGACGACAGGCACGGGGGTCCGGTTCCGGCGCGGCCGGGCTGCCTGGAGGCGGCGCGGGCCACCATCGCCGGCAGGCCCGCGCACCATCAAAGCCTATTGCGCCACGATGCGAACTTCGACGCGGCGGTTGAGCGCGCGGCCGCTGGCCGTCGCGTTCGATGCAACGGGATCGTTCATGCCGTGACCCTCGGCGACAAACTCCTGCGACATCACGCCATGGCTCCGCAAGTACTGCAGGACCGCTTGAGCGCGCGCTTCCGACAGTTTCTGATTGTGCGGACGCGAGCCGGTTGAATCGGTGTAACCGGTGATCGTCACGCGTCGGAACTTGACTCCCTCGTTCGCGCGCACGAATTTGTCGAGACCCGCTTTCGCCGTGCTGCTCAACACCGCGCTGCCGATGGCGAAATTCGCGTCGCCCTGCAACAGCACCTGGCGCCGCTCCTGAGGCTGGGGCTTCAGTTGAGGTTGAGGTTGAGGCGGCGGCGCTGGCACGGCGACGGATTGCGCCACAGCCGGCTCACCGCACATGAAGGTGATCTCGCGCGGATCGTTGGTGTTGACGCCGGACCTGATTGCGTCGACCGCCTCCACCACCGTGACTGGCTTTCCCTTGCATATCTCGGCCGCCACCTCGGTACAGGTTTGCGAGTTTCCGAGCAGGCCGCCGCATTCGACGCGATAAGTTGGCGCCTTTTGATCCGGAACGACGATGGCATGGGCGCTATAGGTCGGTCCGGATTGCGTCGTACATGCGGCCAGAAGCCCCAACGCTGTGCCCAGCAACGCCAGGCGTGGATAAGTCGAATATTGCTTGTTCATGTTTGCAGGTTCGCCTGAAGCGAACACCAGAAAGAATTTGAAAGATGCGAGGTAGCGCAGAGAGGGGGCGAACACCCCGCTCTCCTGTCAAACGCTTACCACTGGTACGAAGCACCCACGCCGGCAGTCGTGCCACTGCCCGAACGGCCAAGACCCGCTCTCATCTTGATGTTCTGCGTGATGCGAGCCGTACCGCCGATGGCGAAGGCGTGGTAGCCCTTGTAGCTCCCGGCCCCAATGCCGAGCGACAATTTCTTGTCCTTGTCGACGTCCGGAATCATCGTCAGCGCAGTGGCTGCCGCGATGCCCGAGTAGGCGTTCCTGGAAAGATCGCCGATCGCCTGGTTGGCGGCATTCACCCGGTTGTCGAGGCTCGACAGCGCATCACCCACGTTCGAGTACGTACCGTCCGACAGCTGATACGACGGGCCGGTCACCGCACCGGTTGTCGAATCGATACTGGCACCACCGCCCAGACCGTTCACCACCGATGTGAGCTGATCGACGTTGACCGCGTCCGTCGCCTGCGAGCCTGCTGCAACGTTGGTGATCTGGCGCTGGTTCGTCGCGGTGCCCACCGAGACCGTGTTGGCACGATCGGCCACCGAGCCCTGGCCCAGGGCCACCCCACCGGTCGCCGCCGCGGCCACCGAAGCGCCCTGGCCGATCGCCGTACCCGACGCCGCGCTGACCTGCGTATCGGCACCAACGGCGACTGCGTTGGTGGCAGCGGCCGACGTCACCGTGGCATTCGCACCCACGGCCACGCTACCGTCGGCGTGCACCTTGGCATTGCCGCCCAGCGCAGTGTCGTTCGGTCCCGCGGCGTAGCTGTCGTTGCCGATCGCCGTGCCGTAGCTGCCCAGGGCCGTCGCGTTCTGGCCCAGCACCGAGGCGTTTTCGCCCGTTGCCTTGGCGTTGTAACCGACCGCCACGCCTGCCGTGCTGCCGGCATCGGCGTTGTTGCTGCTGCTGCCGTTGGCGTTGCCGTCGACATAAGGCAGGCTGCTGCCACCACCGGTACCGTTGGCCTCGATGTTGGTCACGCGGTTGTCGAGACCGTTGATCTGGCTCACCAGCGTGGCAATCTGACCGCCATTCACCGCATCGCGGCTGCCGGCGGCAATGTTGCCGTCGGCCACGTTGCCCAACCTGACGGGCGTCGTCGCGCCCACGCCACCCAGCGTCACGATGCCCTTGGTCGCGTCGTCGTAGGTCACCGCATTCAGCGTGTTGCCGTTGCCGTCGAGCAGGCCCGAGTTCCTCAGCTGCGACACATTCACGGCGTCGTGGTCGTCCGTGCCATCGGCTACGTTGCCCAGCCTTACCGGCGTCGTCGCGCCGACTCCACCCAGCGTGACGCTCCTCTTGGTTGCGTCATCGTAGGTCACCGCATTGAGCGTGTTGCCGTTGCTGTCGATCAGGCCCGCGTCCTTCAGCTGCGACACGTTCACCGCGTCGCTGTCACCCGTACCCTTGGCCACGTTGCTGATCTTGGTGCCACCGGTGCCGGTCGCACTGTCGTACGGCGTGCCACCCAGCGTGACGCTGCCCTTGGTCGCGTCGTCGTAGGTCACCGCGTTCAGCGTGTTGCCGTTGCCGTCGATCAGGCCCGAGTCTTTCAGCTGCGACACGTTGACCGCGTCGCTGTCAGCCGTGCCTTTGGCCACGTTGCCGATCTTGGTGCCACCCGTGCCTGTGGCACTGTCGTACGGCGTACCGCCCAGCGTCACGCTGCCCTTGGTTGCATCGTCGTAGGTCACCGCATTGAGCGTGTTGCCGTTGTTGTCGATCAGGCCCGAGTCCTTCAGTTGGGCCACGTTGACTGCATCGCTGTCAACCGTGCCCTTGGCCACGTTGCCGATCTTGGTGCCGCCGGTGCCGGTCACACTGTCGTACGGCGTACCGCCCAGCGTGATGCTGCCCTTGGTTGCGTCATCGTAGGTCACCGCGTTCAGCGTGTTGCCGTTGCTGTCGATCAGACCTGAGTCCTTCAGCTGGGCCACGTTGACTGCATCGCTGTCAGCCGTGCCTTTGGCCACGTTGCTGACCTTGGTGCCGCCCGTGCCGGTCGCACTGTCGTACGCCGTGCCGCCCAGCGTCACGCTGTTGTGGCTGGCGTCGTCGTACTTGACCGCATCGGCCATCGCCGCGGAGGCGGCCGCATTGACCTGACCCACGGTGGCCGCGTCGCTGGCGTCCGTACCGTCAGCCACGTTGACGATCTTCTGGCCACCGGCATCGATGCCATCGACCGTCACGCTCGGGCCGCCGTTGATGGTCAGCCCGCTGTTGTTGATCACGGTGTTGCCAGCGGTCACCGAGGTGACCGCCAGGTTGTCGGCCATCTGCAGCTGCAGGTTGCCGTTGCTGTCCACGGCCGTCTTCAGGTTGGCACCGGAGTAGCTGCCCGACGTGCTGGCCTCGCCCTGGATCGACATCGTCTCGCCCAGCTTCCTGGCCACGCTGCCGCTGTTGCCCGCGAAGGTGATCGGGGTGTCGGCCAGCGTCGTGACGCTGTCGCCCAGGTTGTTGACCGTGTTGCCCAGGTTGGCTGATGTTGGTGGTGTTCTCGCCCACCTGCTGGTTGGTCGCATACAGCTGCGAGCCGTTGACCGCATCCGTGCTGGTCGACGTCACGTCGCCGGCCGCCACGTTGACGATCTTCGTACCGGCCACATTGGCTTCGCCGTTCGGACCGTTGAACAGCACAGCCTTCTGCGCGTTGCCATTGCTGTCGATCAGGCCAGAGTCCTTCAACTGAGCAACGTTCACCGCATCGCTGTCAGCCGTGCCCTTGGCCACGTTGCTGATCCTGGTGCCACCGGTGCCGGTCGCACTGTCGTACGCCGTGCCGCCCAGCGTGATGCTGTTGTGGCTGGCGTCGTCGTACATCACCGCGTCAGCGACCGAACCGGCCACCGAGGCCTTCAACTGGCTGACGTTCACCGCGTCGGTGTCGTTCGCACCCGCCGCCAGGTTGGTGATGCGGCGCGTGTTGCCGGCCGCGCCGACCGACACTTCACCGCCCGCCTTGCCGCCGACCAGGTAAGCCTCGTCGTTCAGCGTGCTGCCGTCAGCCAACGCGTTGGCGCCCAGGGCCACGCTGTTGCCGTGGCTGGCCGTTGCTTCGTAACCCAGGGCCGTCGCACCTGCCACCGTGGCGTGGGCGTCACCCGAGGTCAGACCCGTGTCGTTGGTCCGGGCGTACTTGACGCCACGGCCGTTGTTGGTGACATAGGTGTTGCTGGTGTCGCCGGCGATGTTGGTGATGCTGTCGCCCAGGTTGTTGACCGTGTCGCCCAGGTTGGTGATGTTGGTGGTGTTCTCGCCCACCTGCTGGTTGGTCGCATACAACTGCGAGCCGTTGACCGCATCCGTCGAGGTCGCGGACAGCTCGCCCTGCGCCACGTTGCTGATCTTGGTGCCACCGGTCACGCCGCCATCGGTGCTCACGGTGTTGCCCAGCGTCACGCTGTTGTGGCTGGCGTCGTCGTACTTGACCGCATCGGCCGTGATCGTGGACGCCACGGCATTGACCTGACCGACCGTTGCCGCATCGCTATCAGCCGTACCGTCGGCCACGTTGCTGATCTTCTGGCCGCCGGCGTTGATGCCATCGACCGTCACGCTCGGACCGCCGTTGATGGTCAGCCCGTTGTTGTTGATCACGGTGTTGCCGGTGGTCACCGAGGTGAGAGCCAGGTTGTCGGCCATCTGCAGCTGCAGGTCGCCGTTGCTGTCCACCTGCGTCTTCAGATTGGCACCGGAGTAGCTGCCCGACGTGCTGGCCTCGCCCTGGATCGACATCGTCTCGCCCAGCTTCCTGGCCACGCTGCCGCTGTTGCCCGCGAAGGTGATCGGGGTGTCGGCCAGCGTCGTGACCTTGTTGCCCAGGTTGGTGATGTTGGTCGTGTTCTCAGCCACCTGCTGGTTGGTCGCGTACAGCTGCGCACCGTTGACCGCATCCGTCGAAGTCGCGGACAGCTGGGCCTGCGCCACGTTGCTGATCTTGGTGCCGCCGGTCACACCGCCGTCGGTGCTCAAGGTGCCGCTCAGCGTCACGCTGTTGTGGGTGGCGTCGTCGTACTTGACCGCATCGGCCGAGGACAGGCCCACCGCCGCCTGCAGCTGGCTCACGTTCACCGCATCGGTGGCCGCCGCGCCAGCGGCGACGTTGGTGATGCGGCGCTCCTTGCCCGCGGCGCCGACCGAGAACTCTCCGAACGGGGTCGCACCCGCGATCGTGGCCGATGCGTTCGGGTTATAGGCACTCTGGGTCAGATCCGCCAGCGTGGTCGACTGGCGACCGATCGCGACGCCGTTGTCCTGCGAAGCTGCCGCACCGGAACCAACCGCCACGCCGCCGAGCGCACTCGCCGACGAGGCATTGCCAATTGCCACGCCGTACTGAGCAGCCGCCGTCGTCTTCGCAGTGAGGCCCAACGCCACCGAACGCTCAGCCGACGCGCTTGCTTGATAACCCATCGCCATGGCGTAGTTCGCGCCGGAGGCGGTAGACGCCCATGTGCCCATGGCGATGGACTGACCGCCGTTCGCCTGGCTCAGGTAGCCGATCGCCACGTCCGTGGTGCCGGTCGAGCTGGATAGCGCGCCAAGCGCGATGCCCGCGCCAGCCTTGACCGTGGCGCCCGGGCCAATGGCAATCTGTTGTGAGTCGGCCGTCTTGCTGGTTTCGCCGATCGAGATACCGCCGTTGGCGACGGCGCTGTCGCCGATCGCAATAGCCTTGCCCGAGCCCGAGGTCGCCTGCGCGCCATTGCCCATGGCGATCGCGCTGTTGCCAGCGGCGATGGCCTTGGGGCCTACCGCGATGGCATCGTTGCCGGTGGCCGACGAATCATCCTTGGTCGAGTTGGCGTGGAAATACTTGATGCCGGCGCCGTTGTTGATGTTGTTGACGGTATTGGAGACGTCCGCAACGTTCTGGTTGGTCGCATACAGCTGCGCACCGTTGACCGCGTCCGTGCTGGTCGCCGACAGCGCACCCTGCGCCACGTTGGTGATCCTGGTGCCGCCGGTCACACCGCCGTCGGTGCTCACCGTGTTGCCCAGCGTCACGCTGTTGTGGGTGGCGTCGTCGTACTTGACGACATCCGCCAGGTCGCTGCTGCCGGTGCCATCGCCCACGGACGCTCCGAACGCCTGGTAGGCGGCGTACAGCTGCGAGCCGTTGACGGCATCGGTACTGCTCGAGCTGACCCGGCCGGCGGCGACGTTGGTCACCGTGCGGTACAGCTTCGTCACCGAGTTGCCCACGCTGACCGTCGAGTCCGCAGTGCCGCCTGCATAGGCATAGTACTTGCCGTTGATGGTATTGCCGACGGTGCTGAATGGGGCGTTGGCGGCGCCATCGGCGAAGCCGGCATGGGAAAGCGCGCCCAGCGCGATGTTGCGGGTGTCGCTGCTCTGGGCACCGCGACCGAGCGCGATGCCGTCTTCGCCCGAGGCCCACGAGGCCAAGCCCGGGGTTGCACCCTGACCCGAGCCGCTGCCGCCGATGGCGATCGAGTTCTGGCCGCCAGCCAGTGCCGCGCGTCCGACGGCGATGGAGTCCTGACCGGCCGCCGAGGCGCCGCTGTAACTGCTGGAGCTGTCGTTGCCGGTGCCCGGCGTGCCACCGCCGATGGCGATCGAGTTCTGACCGCCGGCCGAAGACACACGGCCGATCGCGATCGAATCCTGGCCGCCACCGCTGGCGCGGTTGCCGATCGCCAGCGAACTCTGGCCGCCGGCGGCGGCGCTGAGACCCATCGCCAAGGAATTCACGCCGCCGGCGGTCGCTGCGACACCCACCGCCATGGAAGACACGCCGCTGGCAACGGCGCCGGCACCCAGCGCCGTGGCAGCCTGGGTGCTCGCAGTAGCACCAGCACCCAGCGCCGTGGTGCTGCCGCCTATGGCCTGCGCGCCGCGGCCCACCGCGGTCGCCTTGTCGCCCGTGGCCGTGGCCGAATCGCCCTGTGCGAGCGCACCGTCGCCGGTGGCTGCCGCATTGGCCCCCACCGCCGTTGCGCTCTTGGCGCCGGTGGTCGTGCCCGCATCCGCCTTGGACGAAGAGCCGATCGCCGTGCTCGTGCCCGTGCCGGTCTGCGCGCTGGTGCCGATCGCGACGCCGTTCGAATTCGCCGCCTTCGCAGCCAGGCCCAGCGCGATGGACGACACGCCCGCCGCGTTGGCGCCGGAACCCACCGCCACGCCCTGCTGAACCGCCTGCGCCGTGGATCCGAGCGCCACGCCCGCCGTGCCGGTCGCCGATGTGTTGTAGCCCAGCGCCATGGAATAGTCGCCGCTGGCATTCGCGCCGGTACCCAGCGCCGTTGCATTGGCCGCACTCGCCTTGGAGAGCGTGCCCAGCGCGATCGCGTCCTTTGCGGCCGCTGTGGTGCTCGCCTGAGTACCCAGCGCCAGCGACTGAATCCCCGCCGCACTGGCATTCCCGCCAAAGGCCATGGCGTAGTCCGCGGAGCTGGTCGCCTGCCAACCCAAAGCGACAGACTGCTGACCCGACGCGATCGCCAATATGCCCACCGCCGTCGCGTTCTGGTTGGTGGCCTTGGCCGCCGCACCTACCGCGGTCGCGCCTTGCGCCGACGCGGTTGCCGCCGCACCGACCGCGGTGGAATCGCCGCCAGTCGCCGACGCCGAGGTCGTCGACGTTCCCGAGTAGGTGCCGTTTTGCGCCTGGGCCGGCGTGGCGATGACCGCCGCATGCGCCGCGGCGCCACCGAGGATGCCCAGCGCAAACACGACCGTACGCAGCCGGGCCGTCCGGCTGGACTTGCAGGACTTCTTGCGACCCTTGGCGAATTCCGGCGCCACTACCCATGTCAGCGTGGCGGCATTCCAGACGATGCGATAGACCTGATTCATAGCGACTCCCTTTCGATTTCTCTCAATCAATAAAACAAATAGCCGAAGTCTCTGAAAGCACTCGGCTTCAATTCAGATTCGAGTTCGGCGTGATGATCTGCACCCCACCGAGCCGCGCAAATCTATCCATTGAGAATTTGAAAACGTATGAGAAAACTCTGAATTCCAGGCGGCCGCCGCCGCCAGACATGGTCCTATTGATCCCCGTCAAATTGAATTCGTGAAATAATTCACGCGCAAATAGTTTTTTACTATTTATTTCACAAAGCGCGAACCCCTGCAAATAGCCGCAGGGAAATTTCCCGACAGTTGCCACCATTTGATGGCGCAAGAAATATCAAAATAAATTGCGAGGAACTTCCTGCAAAAGGAATTGCCAAGGAATTTTTCTTGGCTCCGCGCTGCGCGCTGCGCGCGTCGGCACGGCGCAGGCAGGCAAGCCGAGCTCTATAGGCCGAAGCCGCGCGGCTGGCCGGAGGCGCCCTCAGATCTCGAACTGCGGCTGCAGCTCGCGGATGCGCTTGATCGCCACGCCCGCGGCCGCGGTGCGGGTCTCGACGCCGAGCTTGACGTAGACGCGCTCGAGGTGCTTCTTGGCGGTCGCGGGGCTGCTGCCGAGGATCTCGCCGATGTCCTTGTTGGTCTTGCCCTTGACCACCCAATAGAGCACCTCGGCTTCGCGCGCCGTGAGCTTCAGGCTCAGGCTCATGGCTTCGATCACCGCGGTGTCGGACACCTCTCGCATGATGATGAGCCACTCGCCACCGCCATCGTCCTGCCCGGTCTGCTGGTGCAGCCGCAGGTTGAGGCTGGCCGCGCCCTGCGTGATCGACAGCACCGGCGGCTCGACCTGCCGCTGCACCGCATCGGGCAGATGGCGCTGCAGCCATTCGATCACCGCGGCCGGCGTCACGGGCGCGCTGGTGCCGCAATAGCGCAGCAGCAATTCGCGCGCGAGCGCGGTCTGCCAGACCAGCTTGCCCTCGGGCATGCGCACCGTGAAGCTCGCGTAGCCGAAGGCATCGAGCGCATTGCGCGCCTGCCCGGCCTGCCGCGCCTCCTGCCGCGCGCGGCGCGCGCCCTGCAGATGCACGTTCATGCGCGCAAGCACTTCCTTGGGCTTGATCGGCTTGGTGACGTAGTCGACGCCGCCGGCCTCCAGCGCGGCGACGAGGTGCTCGGTCTCGGTCAGGCCGGTCATGAAGACGATCGGGATGTGCGCGGTCGCCGCATCGGCCTTGAGGCGGCGCGCCACTTCGAAGCCGTCGATGCCCGGCATCATCGCGTCGAGCAGGATGATGTCGGGCTTGGCCTGCACGGCCCGCTGCAAGGCCTGCTCCCCGCTGGTGGCGACGAGCACCGTGTAGCCCGATTCATCGAGCGCATCGTGCAGCACCGCGAGGTTGTCGGGCACGTCGTCGACGATGAGCACGAGGTCGCTGTTGCCGCCGCTTTCGCGCAGCGACTGCACGAGCGGGCTGGTGGGCGGCGTTGCGCTCATGCCGCACCTGCCGCTGCGGTCAGCGCGCGGCTCATGGCTTCGAACTGGAACTGCCGCGCGAGCGTGCGCTGGGCCGACGTCCACTCCGCGCATTCGGGCTGGGCCGCATCGATGTCGTCGAGCTGGTTCATGATTCCGCGAAAGTAGCCGAGGCTCACCGCCTCTTCGAGCGCGCGCAGGCGCTCCGGCGTGGGGACGACGATGCGCGGCGACTGCGCGGCGGGCGCCGGCGCCGCTGCGTCGTCGGTCCACTGCAAGGCGAGCCGGCGCTCGAGCCAATCGAGCAGCTCGCTGTGCCGTACCGGCTTGACGAAGAAGTCCTCGGGCGTGATGCCGACGTCGTTCTCCAGCCGCTTGTCGAAAGCGTTGGCCGAGACGATCGCCACCGCGGCGTCGGCAAGCCCGAGCGCGCGCGAGCGGCGGATGGTTTCCCAGCCGTCGATGCCCGGCATCGCGAGGTCGACGAACATCGCATCGGGATGCCAGCCGGCCGCGATCAGGTCGAGCGCATCGTGGCCGCTCGCGGCGGTCCGCAGTTCGAAGCCGAGTGGCGCCAGCACATCCACCAGCAGCTCGCGATCGGCCTCTTCGTTGTCGACCACCAGCAGCTTGCGGCGCCGGCCTTCGTAGCCCCGGCGCGCGCGCGGCGCGCCCACGCGGCGCGCACTCGCAACCGGCGCCTCGTGCACATGCGGCAGGAACAGGCGCACGCGGAACACCGAGCCCACGCCCGGCGTGCTCTGCACCGTCATCTCGCCGCCCATGAGGTCGATCAGCATCTTCGCGATCGTGAGGCCAAGCCCCGCGCCCGACGCCGCGCCCGCGGCGGTCGAGCCGCGCGCGAAGGGCTCGAAGATGCGGCCCAGCTCCTCGGTCGACATGCCGGGTCCGGTGTCCTCGATCTCGATCGCGGCGAACTCGCGCGCATAGCGCACACGCAGCGCGACCTCGCCGGCCGTGGTGAACTTGATCGCGTTGCCCAGCAGGTTGATGAGGATCTGCCGCACGCGCTTCTCGTCGGCGCGCACCACCTCCGGCAAGGTGCCGGTCGGCTCGAAGCGGAAGGCCAGTCCCTTTTCGAGCGCCTGCAGCTCGAACATGTCCGCGAGCTCGCGCATGACTTCGGCGAACTGCATCGGCTTCGCGCTCAAGGTGAGCTTGCCGGCCTCGATGTGCGCGATGTCCAGCGTGCCCTCGATCAGCGACAGCAGGTGCTCGCCGCCGCGCTTGATCACCGCGACCGCCTGCCTGCGGTGCGGCGGCACCGCGGCGTCCTCGCCCATCAGCTGCGCATAGCCGAGGATGCTGTTGAGCGGCGTGCGCAGCTCGTGGCTGATGGCGCTGATGTATCGGCTCTTGGCCTGGTTGGCCTGCTCGGCGCTGCGCTTGGCCTCCTGCAGCGCGCGATCGGTTTCGCGGTGCAGCTCGATCTCGCGCATCAGCAGGTGCGTCTGACGGTTCGACTCTTCCTGCGCCACCTTGCGGCTCTGGTGTGCGAGCACCAGCCACCACGCGATGATCCCTGCGATCAGCAGCAGCGCCATGTACGCCTTGAAGAAGCCCGAGCGCAGCGCGGCGGGCTGCATGTCGAGCATCGCGCCCTCGGTCAGCGCGCCTTCGGCCAGCGCGCGCAGTTCCTGCTGATAGAGCACGCCGAACACCGCCGCGAGCAGCGGCACGAGGATCAGCATCAGCAGCAGGAAGTGCCCGAGCCCCGTATCCAGGTAGGGCCAGACGCGGCGCGGCAGCAGCCAGCGCAGCGCGCCGGACCATTGCGCCGAGAGGCACGCCTCTGGCTTGCACAGATCGCCGCAGCGCGCATCGAGCGTGCAGCACAGCGAGCAGATCGGGCCCTGATAGGCCGGGCA
This sequence comes from Variovorax sp. HW608, assembly GCF_900090195.1. Classification (NCBI taxonomy): domain Bacteria; kingdom Pseudomonadati; phylum Pseudomonadota; class Betaproteobacteria; order Burkholderiales; family Comamonadaceae; genus Variovorax; species Variovorax sp. HW608. The sequence goes on along the minus strand of NZ_LT607803.1, from coordinate 3,896,671 downwards.
ATGCGCCATGTCCGGGCCTTCGTATTCGCGCTCGCAGATGGCGCAGTGCTGCACGGTCAGCCGCTGGTAGCGGCCGGCCTCGGATTCGACGCGCGCCCAGTGCACCACGCTGCCGGAAGACCGCGCGATGTAGTACTTGCCGCGCGTGGCCCACGCGATGACGGGCGAAGCGACGAACGCGGTGCCCAGCGCGATCAATGCCGAGAACGCCTGCGCCAGCGGCCCGAAGGCGCCGAGGTGCGCGGTGATCGACACCACCGATGCCAGCGCCATCGCGCCGACGCCGACCGGGTTGATGTCCCACAGATGCGCGCGCTTGAACTCGATGCCCGGCGGCGAGAGCCCGAGCGGCTTGTTGACGACCAGGTCGGCCACCACCGCCATCATCCAGGCGATCGCGATATTGGCGTAGAGCCCGAGCACGTCGCCCAGCACCTCGAACACGTTCATCTCCATCAGCATGAAGGCGATGAGCGCATTGAACACCACCCACACGACGCGCCCGGGGTGGCTGTGCGTGACGCGCGAGAAGAAGTTGCTCCATGCGAGCGAGCCCGCATAGGCGTTGGTGACGTTGATCTTGAGCTGCGAGATCACCACGAACACGGCGGTCGCGATCACCGCCCAGCCGTAGTTGGGGAACACGTACTCGTAGGCGGCGAGGTACATCTGGTTCGGATCGATCGCGCGCTCGGGCGGCACCATGTGGCTGATCGCGAGGTACGCGAGCAGCGCGCCGCCCAGCATCTTGAGCACGCCGAGCACCACCCAGCCCGGCCCGCCGGCCAGCACGCCGGCCCACCAGCGCCCGCGATGGGCCGGCGTGCACGCCGGCATGAAGCGCAGGTAGTCGGCCTGTTCGCCCATCTGCGTGATGAGCGCGATGCCGACGGTGAGCGCAGCACCGAAGAGGTGCATATCGAACCCGATCGAGGACGACCTGACACCGACATAGTGCGCAATACCCGAGAACGCACCAGGATCGCGCGCCAGCACATAGCCGAAGGGCACGACCAGCATCAAGAGCCAGATGGGCTGCGTCCAGACCTGCAGGCGGCTGATGGCGGAAATGCCGTGCGTCACCAGCGGGATCACGACCAGCGCACACACGAGGTAGCCCCACACCGGCGGGATGCCGAGCGCCAGTTCCAGCGCATAGGCCATCACCGCCGCTTCGAGCGCGAAGAAGATGAAGGTGAAGCAGGCGTAGATCAGCGAGGTGAGCGTGGAGCCGATGTAGCCGAAGCCCGCGCCGCGCGTGAGCAGGTCCATGTCCACGCCATACCGCGCCGCATAGACACTGATCGGCAGCCCCGCGAGGAAGATGATGAGCCCGGTGACGAGGATGGCCCAGAAGGCGTTGACGAAGCCGTATTGCACCAGGAGCGTCGCGCCGACCGCCTCCAGGATCAGGAAGGACGCCGCGCCGCCGAAGGCGGTGCTCGCCACCCGCCATTCGGGCATGCGGCGAAAGCGCTGGGGCGTGTAGCGCAGCGCGTAGTCCTCGAGCGTCTCGCGGGCGACCCAGCTGTTGTAGTCGCGCCGGACCTTGACGATGCGCTGCGGCGCGTCGTCGCTCGGAGCGGGGGGAACGGCGGTCGGGTGCACGGGGATACGGTGCAACAGTCGTGCCACGGCACGACTGTTGCAAAGCGCCATGCCTGCCCATAATGGCCGGCGCATTCAACCGCCGAACTCCGCCATGGAACTGACACCGCGAGAAAAAGACAAGCTGCTGATCTTCACCGCCGCCCTGCTGGCCGAACGGCGCCGCGCCCGCGGGCTCAAGCTCAACTACCCCGAAGCCGTGGCCATGATCTCGGCCGCCGTGATGGAAGGCGCGCGCGACGGCAAGAGCGTCGCGGCGCTCATGAGCGAGGGCCGCGCGGTGCTGACCCGCGACGACGTCATGGAAGGCGTGCCGGAGATGATCCCGGACATCCAGGTCGAAGCCACCTTCCCGGACGGCACCAAGCTCGTCACCGTTCACCAACCGATCCTATGAACACCGCGGAGGCAGTTCCGATGATCCCCGGCGAACTCATCACCGACGAGGGCGATCACGTCCTCAATCCCGGCCGGCGCACGATCACGCTGGTCGTGCAGAACACCGCGGACCGGCCGATCCAGGTCGGCTCGCACTACCACTTCGCCGAGACCAACGGCGCCTTGGGCTTCGACCGCGAAGCCGCGCGCGGCATGCGGCTGAACATCGCATCGGGCACCGCGGTGCGCTTCGAGCCGGGCCAGCAGCGCACGGTCGAACTGGTCGATTTCGCCGGCGATCGCGTGGTCTACGGATTCCGCGGCCTGGTGCAAGGAAAACTCTGATGGCCACCATCTCAAGGCGTGCCTACGCCGAAATCTTCGGCCCCACCGTGGGCGACCGCGTGCGGCTCGCCGACACCGACCTCGTGATCGAAGTCGAGGAGGACTACACCCTGCATGCCGGCGGCTACGGCGAAGAGGTGAAATTCGGCGGCGGCAAGACCATCCGCGACGGCATGGCGCAGGGCCAGCGCACGCGCGCCGAAGGCACGGTCGATACCGTGATGACCAACGCGCTGATCCTCGACCACTGGGGCATCGTGAAGGCCGATATCGGCCTGAAGGACGGCCGCATCGTGGCGATCGGCAAGGCCGGCAATCCGGACGTGCAGCCCGGCGTGGACATCGTGATCGGCGCCGGCACCGAGGTGATCAGCTGCGAAGGCAACATCGTCACCGCCGGCGGCATCGACAGCCACATCCACTTCATCTGCCCGCAGCAGATCGAGGAGGCGCTGGCCTCGGGCGTGACCACCATGCTGGGCGGCGGCACCGGCCCGGCGACCGGCACCTTCGCGACCACCGCGACGCCGGGTCCGTGGCACATCGAGCGCATGCTGCAGGCCGCCGACGCCTTCCCGATGAACCTCGGCTTCCTCGGCAAGGGCAACGCGAGCCTGCCGGCCGCGCTGCACGAGCAGATCGACGCGGGCGTGATCGGCCTCAAGCTGCACGAGGACTGGGGAACCACGCCGGCCGCGATCAGCAACTGCCTGGACGTCGCCGATGCCACCGACACGCAGGTGGCGATCCACAGCGACACGCTCAACGAATCGGGCTTCGTCGAGAACACCATCGCGGCGGTGAAGGGCCGCGCGATCTGCGCCTTTCACACCGAAGGCGCGGGCGGCGGCCATGCGCCGGACATCCTGCGCGTGGTGGGCGAGGCGAACTTCCTGCCCTCATCGACCAACCCGACGATGCCCTACACCGTGAACACGCTCGACGAACACGTCGACATGCTCATGGTGTGCCACCACCTCGACGCCGGCATCGCCGAGGACCTCGCCTTCGCCGAAAGCCGCATCCGCAAGGAGACCATCGCGGCCGAGGACATCCTGCACGACATGGGCGCGATCAGCATGTTCAGCTCCGACAGCCAGGCCATGGGCCGCGTCGGCGAGGTCATCATCCGCTGCTGGCAGACCGCCCACAAGATGAAGGCGCAGCGCGGCAAGCTCGCCGAGGACACGGAGCGCAACGACAACTTCCGCGCCAGGCGCTATGTGGCCAAGTACACGATCAACCCGGCGATCTCGCACGGCATCTCGCACGAGGTGGGCAGCATCGAAGTCGGCAAGTGGGCCGACCTCGTGGTGTGGAAGCCGGCCTTCTTCGGCGTGAAGCCCTTCGCGATCCTCAAGGGCGGCACCATCGCGATGGCCGCGATGGGCGATCCGAACGCATCGATCCCGACGCCGCAGCCGGTGCACTACCGGCCGATGTTCGGCGCCTTCGGCGGCTCGCTGGCGAAGAGTTCGCTCACCTTCGTCTCGCAAGCCGGGCTCGCAGCCGGCATCGGCCAGCGCTACGGGCTCGCGAAGCACCTCTGCGCCGTGAAGAACATCCGCGCGGTGCGCAAGCAGCACATGATCCATAACGCCTATACGCCGAAGATGGAGATCGATCCGCAGACCTATGCGGTGCGTGCCGACGGCCAGTTGCTGACCTGCGATGCGGCGCTATCGCTGCCGATGACGCAGCGCTATTTCCTCTTCTGATCAGAGCTCGAAGATCCTCGTCATCGCCACCCATTTCTCGCCTTCGGGCGTCCACGGCGTCGGCGCCTGGAACTTCCACATCAGCGCCTCCCATTCGCGGATCCGCGGGTTGTCGCGGGTCGCGCGCGCCATGGCTTGCGCGTCGTAGCGGGCGTCGTCGGTTTCCATCAGCATCACCATCCGCGTCCCGAGGCGGTAGATGCTCATGGCCGTCACGCCATGCGCCTGCAGGTGGTCGCGGACCTCGGGCCAGATGCGGCGGTGGTGCGCCTCGTATTCGGCAATGAGGGCCGGGGCGTCCCGCAGGTCGAGGGCCAGGCAGTGGCGCATCTGGCCGGCCCCAAGTCAGTCGTACAGGACCGCGGCGATCTTCGGGTCGTCGATGTTGCTCTTGTCGTACCAGTAGAAGCCCGTATCGATCACCTTGGGCAGTTGCTCGCCCTTGATCGCCTTGACCGCCGCCTCCACCGTCTTGTAGCCGATGCCCACCGGGTTCTGCGTGATGGCGCCGGCCATGCTGCCGTCGCGGATCGCGTCCTTCTGCTGCTTGCCTGAGTCGAAGCCGACCACCACGACCTTGCGCTTCATTTCCTTGACGCCGTTGACCACCCCGATGGCCGAGCCCTCGTTGGTGCCGAACATGCCCTTGAGATTGGGATAGGCCTGCAGCATGGACTTGGCGATCTCGGTGGACTTGAGGTGATCGCCGCCGCCGTACTGGACGCTCACCACCTTCACGTTCGGATAGTTCGACTTCAGGCGGTCGAGGAATCCGTCGCGGCGATCGATCCCGGTGCGGCTGGTCTGGTCGTGCGCGATGACGGCCACTTCGCCGGACTTGCCGATGGCCTCGGCCAGCTTGTCGGCCGCCATCGCTGCGGCAGCCTTGTTGTTGGTGGCGGCGGTGGTGACCGGAATGTCGCTGTCCACGCCGGAGTCGAAGGCCACGACCGGGATCTTCTCGGCCTGCGCCTTCTTCAGCAGCGGGATCGCGGCCTGGCTGTCGAGCGCGGCGAAGCCGATGGCCTTGGGCTTCTTGGCGAGCGCGGCCGAGAGCATGTCGATCTGCTTGTCCACCATCGATTCCGACTCGGGTCCTTCGAAGCTCACCCGCACCTTGTAGTCCTTGGCGGCCTGCTCGGCACCCGATTTCACGGCCTGCCAGAACTGGTGCTGGAAGCCCTTGGACACCAGCGGAATGTAGGTGTCCTGCGCCTGCTGCGCTGCCGCGGGTGCGGCAAGCCCCGCGAGCGCGGCGCCCAGTGCGGCGGCCCATCCAGCGGCCAGCATTCTTCTTTTCTGGATCATGCTTCGTCTCCTTTGGGTGGTTGAAAAGCTCATGACTTGGCGCCGCGCCGACGCAGGATGTCGGTGTAGACGGCCAGGATGATGATGACGCCGGTGACCACGGTCTGCCACTCCTGCGCGACCGACAGGATGCGCAGCCCGTTGGTCAGCACGCTCATGATGAAGGCGCCGATGATGGTGCCCACGATGGTGCCCGTCCCTCCGCTCAGCGAGGTGCCGCCGATCACCACCGCCGCGATCGCATCCAGCTCGTAGCCCTGGCCCAGCGCCGGCTGCGCCGAATTCAGGCGCGAGGCGATCAGGAGCCCCGCCACGCCGCAGATGCCGCCGCTCATCGTGTAGACCACGATCTTCCAGAAATCGACGTTCACGCCCGACAGGCGCGCCGCCTCCTCGTTGCTGCCGAGCGCGAAGGTGTAGCGCCCGAGCAGCGACCTGTTGAGCACGATGCTCGCGGCCACGGCCACCAGGAACAGGATCAGCACCCCGTTCGGAATCGGCAGCGCCGGAACGAGCTCGCCGATCAGCGACTCCTGCGAGATCGCCGAGAAGCCCGGCGTGTTGTTGAAGTAGATCGGCTTGGTGCCCGAGATCACGAGCGACAGGCCCTTGAGCAGCATCATCATGCCCAGGGTGGCGATGAAGGGCGGGATCTTCAGCTTGGCCACCAGCGTGCCCGACACCAGGCCCGACAGCGCGCCGAAGAGGATCGCGGCCGCGATGCCCAGCGGCAGCGGCAGGCCCATGTAGGTGAGCGCCACGCCGGCCATGACGGCGCAGAAGGTCATCAGCGTGCCGACCGACAGGTCGATGCCCCCGGTGATGATGACGAAGGTGCAGGCGATCGCCAGCACGCCGTTGACGGCCGTCGACTGCAGGATGTTCACGAGGTTGTCGGTCTGCAGGAACTGCGGCGAGGCGATGCCGAAGAACAGCATGAGTGCCATCAGGCTGGCAAAGGCCAGGAGCTTCTGCCGCATCGCCGGGCGCAGCAGGCCCGTCCTGGGCGCCGGTGTTCCGGGTCCCGCTTCCAGGGCGTTGGTGCTTCCTTGCTGGGTCATGAAATGGGGCTCTCCAGTCGCTGTCGGTCGCTGGCGGCGGCGCCCTCGCGCCGGGTCGCGAGATGCATGATCTTTTCCTGCGTGGCCTCGTGCGCGGCGAGTTCGCCGGTGATCCGGCCTTCGCACATCACGAGCACACGATGGCACACGCGCAGGATCTCCGGCAGCTCGGAGGAAATGATCACGATGGCCTTGCCTTCCTCGGCCAGCGCGTGCAGCAGCCGGTAGATCTCGGCCTTGGCGCCGACATCGATGCCGCGCGTGGGCTCGTCGAAGAAGAGCACGCCGCAGTCGCGCAGCAGCCACTTGGCCACCACGATCTTCTGCTGGTTGCCTCCCGAGAGCAGGCGCACCGGCTGGTGGACCGAGGGCGTCTTGATCTGCAGCTGCCGCACATAGCGCTCCCCGGTGGCCTCGAGCGCCGCGCGGTCGACGAAGAATCCCAGCCTGAGGAACTTGCGCATGCTGGCCAGCGCAATGTTGCTCTCCACGTCCAACCCCACCGCCAGCCCCAGCTGCTTGCGGTCCTCGGAGAGGTAGCCGATGCCGTGCGCGACCGCGTCGCCCGGCGAGCGGATCGACACCTTCCGGCCGTGCACGCGGACTTCGCCGGCATCGATGGGGTCGGCGCCGAACACCGCCCGTGCCAGCTCGGTGCGGCCCGCGCCCATCAGGCCCGCGAAGCCGAGGATTTCTCCCCGCCGGAGCACGAAGCTGGCATCGCGCACGGCGTCGCCGCGGGTGATTCCCCGCGCCTCCAGCACCACCGGATTGCCGGAGGTGTCGGGCAGGTCGGCATGCATCTGCGCGAGCTGGCGACCGACCATCATGGCGATCAGCGCTTCCATCGGAGTCGAGGCCATGGGCCGGGTGGCGATGTACTGGCCGTCGCGCATCACGGTCACGCGGTCGGCGATGTGCTGCAGCTCGTCCATCCGGTGCGAGATGTAGACGATCGCCACCCCCTCGGCCTTGAGTTGACGCACCACGCGGAACAGATCGGCCACTTCCTGGTCGTTCAGCGCGGCGGTGGGCTCGTCCATGATGAGCACGCGCGAATGGAAGGTGAGCGCCTTGGCGATCTCCACCATCTGCTGCCGGGCCACGGTGAGCTCGCCCACCGGGGTGTCCGGGTCGAGCCGCAGGTTGATGCGCTCGAAGACCGCCTGCGCATCGCGGCGCATCGCGGCTTCGTCCACGAAGAGTCCGAGGCCCCGGCGAGGCTCGCGCCCGATGAAGATGTTCTGCGCCGCGCTCAGGTGGTTCATCAGGTTCAGTTCCTGATGGATGATGCCGATGCCCAGGGCCAGCGCCGCGCGCGGGCTGGCGATGTCGACCGGCTGGCCGTCGAAGACGATCTCGCCGGCATCCTTCGGGTAGACGCCGGCCAGCACCTTCATCAGCGTGGACTTGCCGGCACCGTTTTCCCCCATCAGCGCATGGACCTCGCCGGGCAGCAGTTCGAACTGCGCGTTGTCGAGCGCGCGCACGCCGGCAAAGGACTTGCAAAGGCCTCGGATCTGGACGATGGGCTGCGATGCCATGGGTCGTTCCAGTGTCCCATTCCCCCGGATTGGCCTTACCAGTGAAAACGAGAATCCGACGGACCTGGAAAGCTCTTTCCTGGCCGCGGGTTATAACCATCGTTGCAACCTCGCCAGACTCCCATGCTCCACGTCAACAAACTCATGCCCCAAGGCCGCGGCCTGGCTTCCGTCCTCGTGCGGCGCGCCGCCACCCTCGAACTGGACTGGGACGTGCGCCAGAAGAGCCGCTTCGACGCCACCGACTCCAACGGCCGCAAGCTGGGCATCTTCCTGCCGCGCGGCACGGTGGCCCGCGGCGGCGACGTGCTGGTGGCGGAAGACGGCTCGCTGATCAAGGTCGTCGCTGCGCGCCAGCCGGTGCTCGTCATCACGCATTGCGCCGACCACGGCACGCCCTTCGACCTGCTGCGCGCGGCCTATCACCTCGGCAACCGGCATGTGCCGATCGAACTGAAGCCCGACCACCTCAAGATCGAGCCCGATCACGTGCTGGCCGGGATGCTGCGTTCGATGCACCTGATCGTGCGCGAGGCCGAGGAAGCCTTCGAGCCCGAGGGCGGTGCCTACGGCGCGCACGGCGCCGGCCACGGCCACTCCCATGGCTCCGCGCCCGTGGGACCGGTGCTGCATCCGGATGCGTATTCGGGCTCGCACGCGCACGGCCATGGCCACGACCATTCGCACGGCCACTCGCATTGATGGATGAAGCGACGGCCCTCCCCGCCGCAAGCCTGCTGCAGCTGATCTGGCTCGCCTCGCCGGCGCTGCCCGTCGGCGGCTTCTCGTATTCCGAGGGGCTCGAATCGGCCATCGAGTGGGCCGGCATCGGCAGCGAGCAGCGGGCCGCCGACTGGCTGGCCGATCAGCTCCACCTGAGCCTCGCGCGCGCCGATCTCGCGGTGGTGGCGCAGGCCGTTCCCGCGTGGCGCAGCAGCGATCATTCGCGCATCGCGGCGCTCAACGACTGGGTGCTGGAGACGCGCGAGTCTTCCGAATTCCTCCTGCAGACCCAGCAGATGGGCCGCTCCTTCGTCGAATGGCTCAAGCTGCATCATGGCGATGCAGCGCAGCTCTTCGACAAGCTGCCGGCGAGCTATCCCGTTGCCTTCGCATTCGCCGCCAGCCGCACCCAGGCCAGCGCCCACGATGCCTGCCTCGCATTCGCCTTCGGCTGGGCCGAGAACATGACCGCCGCGGCGGTCAAGGCCGTGCCGCTCGGCCAGAGCGCCGGGCAGCGCATGCTGGCGCGGCTCGCAGCGGAAATCCCCACGGCCGTCCGGCATGCGCTCACACTGTCGGATGACGAGCGGCAGGCCTTTTCACCCATGCTGGCGGTCCTCTCGTCACGCCACGAAACCCAGTACTCCCGACTCTTCAGAAGCTGAACACCATGTCCTCCGCCCTTCACCACATTCCCCGCCGCACCAAGAAGCTGCCGCCGCTGCGCGTGGGCATCGGCGGCCCGGTCGGCTCGGGCAAGACCACGCTCCTGGAGATGCTCTGCAAGACGATGCGCGACAAATACGACCTCGTCGCCATCACCAACGACATCTACACCAAGGAAGACCAGCGCCTGCTGACCGTCGCCGGCGCCTTGCCCGCCGAGCGCATCATGGGCGTGGAAACCGGCGGCTGCCCGCACACCGCGATCCGCGAGGACGCATCGATCAACCTCGAAGCCATCGACCGGATGCTCGATGAGTTCCCCGACGCCGACGTGGTGTTCGTCGAGTCGGGCGGCGACAACCTGGCCGCCACCTTCAGCCCCGAACTGTCGGACCTCACGATCTACGTGATCGACGTCGCCGCCGGCGAGAAGATCCCGCGCAAGGGCGGCCCGGGCATCACCAAGAGCGACCTCTTCGTGATCAACAAGACCGACCTGGCGCCCTACGTCGGTGCCGACCTGGGCGTGATGGAAGCCGACACCAGGCGCATGCGCAAGGAGCGGCCTTTCGTCATGACCAACCTCAAGACGCTCTCCGGACTCGCCGAAGTCGTCGCCTTCATCGAAGACCGCGGCATGCTCGCGGCGCACTGAAACACGATGGCCCGGCGGACCGTGAAATGGTCCGCAACTTGCTGAGGGGACATAGGACAAAGGACCTATGTTCGGCGTTGCAGTTACGCCAGACACTCTTTGAAACGAGTCAGCAAGTCGAGATCCATCATGGCTTCCGAAGCTATCTTCCTCCCCGCGGTCGGCAGCGTTCAGTTCGCCATCTACCCGGATGGCTACGACGGTGCGCGCATCATTGCGCGGATCGACGAGGAGGCACTGCACAAACGCTTCCATGCGCCGGAGGGCCAGAAGGATCTGGTCCAGGCCTACGCGCTCAATGCGGATTCGATCGACGCCCTTGCGACGGCGCGCTACCGCGCGAACCCGAACGAGGCGATCTGCCTGCACAGCACCGACTTCTGAGCTTGACCTTGTAGTCACTTCAGGGTTTCCAATGGCGGCATGGCCAGAAGCTCCCCAGAAACACCGGTCGGCGGCGCGCACGGCGCCCACGGCGCACATGCCCATTGCTGCGCGGCCGATCACGCCCACGAACCCGCCGCCACCGCGGGGCCCATCGCGGACAACACCTTTCGCATTCCGACCATGGATTGCAGTGCGGAGGAATCCGAGATCCGCCGCGCGGTCGAGCCGATCGCCGGCATCCGCGGACTGCACTTCCAGCTCGGCCAGCGCACGCTGAGGATCGACGGCACCCCGGGCGCGATCGCGCTCGCGCTGGACGCCATCCGCAAGGCCGGATTCGCGCCCTCTGCGCTGGCCGCATCGCCGGCGCAGGGCAAGGGCGAACATGCGCACGACCACGGACAGGCCAGCGGCTACCTGCGCCTCGCCGCCGCGCTCGCGCTGGCCCTGGCGGCCGAGGGCGTCTCCTACTTTGCGCCCGACACGATGGCGTGGAGAGCCTTCGGCATGGCGATCGCGGCCGTCGCGATCGGGCTCGCAGGCCTCGAGACCTACGCCAAGGGCCTGCAAGCGCTGCGCAAGGGCCGGCTCAACATCAACGCGCTGATGTCGGTGGCGGTGACGGGCGCTTTCGTCATCGGCCAATGGCCCGAAGCGGCGATGGTGATGGCGCTGTACGCGATCGCCGAGCTGATCGAAGCCCGCGCGGTGGACCGGGCGCGCAACGCGATCAAGGCGCTGGTCGATCTGGCACCCAGCGATGCCGACGTGCAGCAGGCGGATGGAACGTGGCAGCGAATGCCGGCCGTGTCCATCGCGATCGGCGCCATCGCCCGCGTGCGGCCTGGTGAACGGCTGGCGCTCGATGGCGTGGTCACCAGGGGCAGCAGCAGCATCAACCAGTCCCCGGTCACCGGCGAAAGCATCCCGGTCGACAAGGAGCCCGGCGACACCGTCTTCGCCGGCACGGTCAACGAGCACGGCGAGATCGAGTTCCGCGTCACGGCGGGCGCCAACGACACCACGCTGGCACGCATCATCCATGCAGTCGAGGAAGCACAGGGCTCGCGCGCACCGACGCAGCGCTTCGTGGACCGCTTCGCGGCCATCTACACGCCGGTGGTCTTCGTGCTGGCCGTGGCGGTGGCGGTCCTGCCGCCGCTCGTCCTCGGCTGGGAATGGCTGGCGTCGATCTACAAGGCACTGGTGCTGCTGGTGATCGCCTGTCCGTGCGCGCTGGTGATCTCGACGCCGGTGACGATCGTGAGCGGCCTCGCGGCCGCCGCGCGCCGGGGCATCCTGATCAAGGGCGGCACCTATCTCGAAGACGCGCGCCTGCTCAAGGCGGTCGCGCTGGACAAGACCGGAACCGTCACTGAAGGCGAGCCGAAGCTCGTGGCGTTCAGGGCGTGGGGCGCCATGCAGGCGGACGAAGCCGGCGCGTTGCAGCTCGCGAAATCACTGGCCGCGCGCTCGGACCATCCGGTTTCGAAGGCCATTGCCGAGGGTCTGGAAATCGGCGCCGTCGAAGTCGATGGCTTCTCCGCACTGCCTGGCCGCGGGGTCGCCGGCACGGTCCGGGGCGAAGCATTGGTGTTCGGCAACCACCGGCTCATGAGGGAACGCGGCCAGACCGATGCGAAGCTCGAAGCGGAACTCGCCGCGCACGAAGCGCAGGGGCGCACCGTGACGCTCCTGGCGGACGAACGCGGCGTGCTCGGCCTCTTCGCGGTCGCCGACACGCTGCGGCCGGATGCGGCGAGCGCCATCTCGCAGCTCCAGGCGCTCGGCGTCGCGCCCGTCATGCTCTCCGGCGACAACGAGGCCACTGTGCAGGCCGTCGCGCGCGAGGCGGGCATCGCCGACGCGCGCGGCGGCCTGCTGCCGCAGGACAAGCAGGGCGCGATCCGCCAGATGCGCGAGCGCTACGGCGCGGCCGCCATGGCCGGCGACGGCATCAACGACGCGCCCGCACTGGCACAGGCCGACATCGGCTTCGCGATGGGCGCGGCCGGCACCGACACCGCGATGGAAGCGGCCGACGTGGTGATCATGAACGACCGGCTCGGCCGCATCGCGGAAACGATCCGCCTGTCGCGCCGCACACATGCGGTGCTGTGGCAGAACATCGGACTCGCGCTCGCGATCAAGGCGGTGTTCTTCGTGCTCGCGGTGTTCGGCAGCGCGACCATGTGGATGGCCGTGTTCGCGGACATGGGCGCGAGCCTGCTGGTGGTGGGCAACGGCCTGCGGCTGTTGCGCGGCGCCGGGCGCTGAAACAAGAAAACGGCCCCGAAGGGCCGTTGTCGTGGGTTGCAGCCCGCGGGCTGCAGCGAATTACTTCTTCGCCTTCTTGGCTGGAGCGGCAGCCTTCTTCGCAGGTGCGGCCTTCTTGGCAGCGGGCTTGGCCGCAGCCTTCTCGGCCTTGCGCTTGGCGGCCTTCGGATCGATCGCAGCCTTGAACGCTGCGCCCGGCACGAACTTGGGCACCTTCTGGGCAGCGATCTTGATCTTGGCGCCGGCTTGCGGGTTGAAGCCGGTGCGAGCGGCGCGGGCCACTTGCTTGAAGGTGCCGAAGCCGATGAGCTGAACCGGGTCGCCCTTCTTCACTGCGGCAATGATGGAGTCCGTCACCGTTTCCAGGATGCGGGCGGCCTCGGCCTTGCTGACGTTGTGGGCGGTTGCGATCTTTTCGACCAGTTCGATACGGTTCACTGAGTTTCCTTTGATTGAATACGCCATGTTGCCGATGGCGGCGCAGCATTCGACACAAGCTGCAAGCGGCGCGGAGTATAGGGCAGCGCGCAAGCGCCCCCGCCGGCTCAGCGCTCCGAAGGCTTTCTGGAGGAGCGCGAAGCGTGGTCCGCCATGGCCGAATACTGCGCGGCGGCGTCGCCGGTGCGGCCGGTGCGCATTTCCGCCGCAGTCACGCGATCGACTCCGGTGCCGGGCGCGCTCGAACGCAGGGGATCGCCACTGAATGCCGCGCCGCAGGGGCGGTCGGAAAGAACCGTCTGTCCCTTGTCATCCTTGCAGCGGTGGATTTCCGCCAAGGCCGAGACGCTGGTGATGCCCAGCGCGAGAACGAGCGCGGCCTGGAAAACGTGCGGAACCGTGGATCGCATAGTCGCCTTCGTGTTTGTTACGACATGTTAACGAAAGCGCCCGATGCGTCCGCAGGTTTTTTGCGATGGTTTGCCCGATCGTGAAAAAGGCCGCACTCGGCGGCCTGGTGTGATTCCTGGAGGCCCTGCCCATCAGGTTCCGGGCGTAGGGCCGGTGGGCTGCCCAACCGGTCGCTGCGGCCATGGACCAGGGCTCGGGGGACCACCCGGGCGTCTTCGGTCATTCACGATCGGGACCCTGCCACGAACGGACGGATGAAGGAAGCGAGCGTCGACCCAGCCGCGCCCGCTGCGCCGCGCCGAAATTTCACACCACTGCCACCCGTTCGTGCATCGATCCACCCACACCGAGGTGCGCGCAGGAAGCACCGTGACGACGCGGAACGAAGTCCCGGGCCCGGCACGGACATTGAGCGACCGCGTGGTGGCGGTATTGAAGGCCATCGCCGACAGCGGCAGCACCAATGACGCGGCGACGAGCATCGGCCGGATGATCGCTCCCGACATGGACGTCCTCCCGACGGTCGCTCAGTTCTTCTGCGGTTCCTGGTGCATCGGCATTTCGTTGCGGCGCATCTTGCCTCCGCCCTTGACGCTGCCGGTGACCGTCGTGTTGCCGGCACCCGTCACGCGCTTTTCGCAGGCCGTGCGTGCCTTGCCGGGGGGGTGGCTCTGGCAACGCTTCAACGCGTTCTCGTCGTATCCACCGGGACTGTTCAGGCGGCCTTGCCGCTTGGCTTCCTGGGCCGCTGCCGCCTCGCGATAGCAGGCCGTCCGGTCGACGCGCGGGTCCTCGCAAGTGACGGTAGCCTGGGCGAAAGCGCTCGCCGCCAGCATGGCCGTACCGCCTGCGACCAGAGCCCTCGATGCGATGTGAAGAATGGATCTTTTCACGAACTGCTCCTTGCTCAGGTGGGAACCGCGCGCAGTTTGGCGCGCTCCACGATGTTTGCCAAGTCTTCCGATGGAGGAGACGCCCAGACGGAGCCGCGGCAATCTTGCAAACTTTTTCAACTGCAATCGAGACGGCAGCTCAGCCGCCCCATTCCCGCAGCGCCTCCCACCCGTCCTCCGTCAGCTCGGCGTAGACGGTCTGGAAGCTGTCGGGATCGCCGGAATTGACCATGCGCGTGCGACGGACCCGGACCCAGCCCTTGCGCTCGTATTCCTCGGCGAGCTTCACCTCGGCCGTGCCGATGAGCTCCATCAGACGATTGGCGGCGGCGATACGACGAAGCAGTTGCATTCGAGGCCTCCGGACGATGTCGGGTGTTGGAAAGAAGAGATTCTTTTCATCCCGACCCCGCTGGAGATTGACGAGGATCAAGATGCCGGGCTCCGCGAAGCGGCGAGATCGATCCGAAAGGCCCATTGGCGGAGAGTGTGAGATTCGAACTCACGGACGATTGCTCGTCGGCAGTTTTCAAGACTGCTGGTTTAAACCACTCACCCAACTCTCCTCGGCTGTCCTTGCGTTGCACAAGAACAGAAGCGGGATTTTAGTCGGTGCGCTGCTGCGCCCCTGCGGGGCGGGGTGCCCAGCCTTGCAGCACCAGGTCGGCGATGCCCTCGGCCCAGACGCGGCGTTCCTCCGGGCCGGCCAAGGGCTTCGAAATGAAGAAGCGCACGCCGCCGAAAGCGAGGGTCGACAACTGCACCGCTGAAAGTTCGGGCTGCGGCACGTGCAGCGTTCCCGCGCGATGGGCCTCGGCGAGGTAGTCGACCACCGGCGCGAGCACGTAGCTGTTTTCGGCGTAGAGCGACTTGGCGAGTTCGGGAAAGCGCACCGCCTCGGCGATCACGAGACGCAAGAGCGCGAGCGTCTTCGGCTCGGTCGCGCTCAGGTACATGCGCTCGATGAGATCCAGCAGCACCTGCCGCTGGTCCTGGTCGTGCCGCACCAGCGTGGCCTGCATGGTCTCGCGGGCACCGGTCACGGCGCGATGCACCACTTCGCGGAACAGGGCTTCCTTGTTGTCGAACTGCCGGTAGATCGTGATCTTGGCGACGCCCGCCTCCCGGGCGATCGCCTCGATGCTGGTGGCTGCGTAGCCCTTTTCGAGGAAGGATTCGAGTGCCGCCGCGAGGAAGGATTCGCGCAGTGCGACGGCCTGCTCCGGGCTCGGCCTTCCGCGTGACCGGCGCTTGATCTCGGGAGATTCGATGTTGTTGTCCATGGCAGTGTCTCTTTTCATCAGTCCGGCAGAAAGATCGCCTGAAGATCGCTCAGGAAATCGAATCCGCGCGTCGTCGGCCAAACCCGCGCAAGGTCGCGCTCGATCAACCCTTTCCGCTCGGCCTCCTCCAGGCCGCGCTGGATGGCGGTGATCGCCATCCCTGTCCGCTCCCCGAACTGCGCAAGCGTAAACCCTTCCTTCAGGCGCAGGGCATTCAGCATGAACTCGAAGGGCAGCGCGGCGATGCCGACATCGTCGCTCTGCGCGACGGCGTGGCCCGCGAGCGCCTTGTCCATGTAGAGCCGGGGTTCGCGGAAACGCACCTGACGCACCACGCGGTGCGCAAAGCTGAGCTTGCCGTGCGCACCGGCGCCGATACCAAGGTAGTCGCCGAACTGCCAGTAGTTCAAATTGTGCGCGCACTGATGGCCGGCGCGTGCATAGGCCGAAATCTCGTAGCGGCCCAGGCCCGCCGCCGCGGTGCGCTCGGTGATCCTGTCGAGCATCGCGTAGGCCGCATCGTCCTCGGGCACCTGCGGCGGGTACTTGGCGAAGTAGGTGTTCGGCTCGATCGTCAGGTGGTAGACCGACAGGTGCGGCGGCGCCAGTGCGAGCGCCTCCGAAAGGTCGGCGTCGAGCTGCTCCAGCGTCTGGCCCGGGAGCGCATACATCAGGTCGAGGTTGAAGGTGTCGAAGGTGGCCGCGGCCTCTTGCACCGCCGCGATCGCCTGGGCGCGATCGTGAACGCGGCCAAGCGCCTTCAGGTGCGCGTCGTTGAAGGATTGCACACCCACCGACAGCCGCGTCACGCCCGCCGCCCGGTAGGCGCGGAAGCGGTCGCGCTCGAAGGTGCCGGGGTTGGCTTCCAGCGTGATCTCGCAATCGGGCGCGAGCCTGAGCCGCGCGCGCAGGTCGCCGATGAGCCGGTCGATGGACGCCGGCGAGAACAGGCTCGGCGTGCCGCCGCCGATGAAGATGGTGTGGACCGTACGGCCCCAGATCAGCGGCAGCGCCGCGTCCAGGTCGGCCACCAGCGCGTCGAGATAGCGCTGCTCGGGCAGCTCATCCGTGCCGCTGCGCCACTCGTGGGAATTGAAGTCGCAGTACGGGCACTTGCGCAGGCACCACGGAAGATGGACGTACAGCGAAAGCGGCGGCAGCGCCGAAAGCTGGAGCGGGCCGGGCCGCATCTGGTGCAGCGCATCGTTGGCGCCGGCGGCGCCGTCGGCCGCGCTGTCGCCGTCGGCTGCGATCGGGATGATGCCGTTCACGACCAGCGCTCGCGCATCAGCGCCAGCATCGCGCGCGCCGCCTGTCCGCGATGGCTGTTCGCGTTCTTCACGTCGGGGGGGAGCTGGGCAAAGGTCTTGCCGAACTGCGGCAGGAACATCACCGGATCGAAGCCGAAGCCGTTGTCGCCGACCGGCTCCTTCGCGATCAGGCCGGCCACGCGGCCGACGGCGATCAGCGGTTCGGGATCGTCCGCGCCGCGCAGCGCGACCAGGGTGCTGACGAGCGCGGCGCGGCGGTCGGTCTGGCTGGCCAGTTGCTCGAGCAGTGCACGCACGTTGTTCGTATCGCCCTTTTCGTACCCGAACTTCGTGGCATAGAAGGCGGTGTCGACGCCGGGAAGGCCGCCGAAGGCCTCGACGCAGAGGCCCGCATCGTCCGCGATGGCCGGCAGGCCGGTGTGCGCGGACGCATGGCGGGCCTTGGCCAGCGCGTTCTCGACAAAGGTGCGGAAGGGCTCCTCGGCCTCGCCGACGCCGAGTTCCGACTGGCGAACGAGCGTCACGTCGAGCGGCGCGAACAGGGCCTGCAGCTCGGCGAGCTTGCCGGCGTTGTTGGAGGCGAGGACCAGTTTCATCGCGGATTCCGTGTCGACCGGGCTTCAGCCTGCGAGCGCCAGGGTCTGCAGCGCGATCAGCTCGGAGATGCCCTTCTCGGCCAGCCCGAGCAGACGGTTCATTTCCTCGCGCGAGAACGCAGCGCCTTCGGCGGTGCCTTGCACTTCCACGAAGTGTCCGGCGCCCGTCATCACCACGTTCATGTCGGTGTCGCAGGCGGAGTCCTCGGTGTACTCGAGATCGAGCAGCGGCGTGCCCTGCACGATGCCGACCGAAATGGCCGCCACGTGGCCGCGGATCGGCGATGCGGCGATCCGGCCTTCGGCGAGCAGCTTGTCGACCGCATCCTGCGCGGCCACGAAGGCGCCGGTGATGGCCGCGGTGCGGGTGCCGCCGTCGGCCTGGAGCACGTCGCAGTCGAGGTGGATGGTGCGCTCGCCGAGCGCGCTCAGGTCGAAGACCGCGCGCATCGAGCGGCCGATGAGGCGCTGGATCTCCTGCGTGCGGCCGCTCTGCTTGCCGCGGGCGGCTTCGCGGTCGCTGCGGGTGTGGGTGGCGCGCGGCAGCATGCCGTATTCGGCCGTGACCCAGCCTTCGCCGCTGCCGCGCTTGTGCGGCGGCACCTTCTCTTCGACCGAAGCGGTGCACAGCACGCGGGTCTGGCCGAACTCGATCAGCACCGAGCCTTCGGCATGGATGGTGTAGCCGCGGGTGATGCGAACCGGGCGCAACTGGTCTGCGGCACGGCCGCCGCTTCGTACGAAATCAGTCATGTGGATGAACGAGAGAAAGAAAAACTAGCCCTTGCGCGCGGCGGATCGCTTGATCGCCTCGTTGATCTCGGCGATGGACCGCTCGATGGCGTCCTCGTCGAGGTCGTCGAGCTCGCTGTCCGAAGGCATGCCGGCCTGGATGGTCGACGCGAACACGCCGTCGCTGATGCTGTCGGTGGAGACGCCGCGCTTCTGCCCCGGAGCGTCGGGCGTTTCCCATTCGAGCGCGATCAGGGTCACGTTGTCGCTGTGGGTGCCGCCGTTGCGCAGCGCCATCTCGGCGAGATCGGGCGCCGCATCCGATACCGGCTTGCCGGACGAGAGCACATGGACGATCACGCCGTCGTCGAGCACGCCCCAGACGCCGTCGGAGCAGAGCATGATGCGGTCGCCGCGCTGCAGCTGCAGCGGCGTCGAGACATCGAAGAGCGGCGGCGTCGGCGACCCCAGGCAGGTCAGCAGCAGGTTGCGGTTGACCGGCTCCGGCGCGCCCGCGCGGGGCCGCTCGGCGTGCGAATGGTCACGGGTGCGCATCAGCAGGGCGCCATCGCGGATCACGTACAGCCGCGAGTCGCCGCAATGGATCCACGTCGCCGTGTTGTCCTGGATGATCGCCGCGACCACCGTGGTGCGCGGCGTGTCGAGCATCCCCTTGTTGCCGGCGTAGCGCATGATCTGCTGATGCGCGGCCATCACGGAGGAGGTGAGGAAGGCCTTGACGTCCTTGACCAGCGGCCGGGCTTCGCGCTGGTAGAGCGCCGCGATGGTCTGCAATGCCAGCTGGGCTGCGACCTCACCCTCGGGATGGCCCCCCATGCCGTCGGCGAGCACGAACAGGCCCGATTCGCGCGTGTAGCAGTAGCCCATGCGGTCTTCGTTCTTGAGACGACCGCCCTTGCGACTGACCTGGAAGACGGAAAACTTCACAGCGCCCGCCCGGCCGCCCGAAGGGCGATGAGCCCCCCCTGGGGGGGCAGCGAATACACGAAGTGATGAGCGTGGGGGGTCATGCCGGACGTGTGGTGGGAGCCGCCGCCTTCGGCAGGCCCTTCTTTTCGGATGAACGCATGTTGTCGATGGAGAGGCGGACCTTCTCGCCCACCGTGAGCTTGGTGTAGCGGCGCTCTCCCTCGCGGCTCAGTTCCTTCTGCAGCGCGAACACCGACTGCGGGCGCGAAAGCGGATCGAGCGACATGCACCACTCGACCACCTCGATCAGGTTGTCCGAATAGATGCCGCGCAGGCGCGAGAGCGAAAGGCCGAGGCGGTCCTTCTCGATGCGCTGCGGCGCGTCGTTCGGGGGATAACCCTGCATGCAGGCGTAGATGCAGGCGCCGATCGCGTAGATGTCCGTCCACGGCCCCATGGAGGAATCGCGCCGGTACATCTCGGGCGCCGCGAAGCCAGGGGTGTACATCGGCCGGATGAAGTTGCCCTCCTTGGACAGCACCTCGCGCGCCGCCCCGAAGTCGATCATCACGGCCCGGTCGTCGTCGGTCACGAAGATGTTGGCCGGCTTGATGTCCAGGTGCAGCATCTTGTGCTGGTGGACGATGCGAAGGCCCCGAAGGATCTCGTCGAAGAGCGAACGGATCGTCGATTCGCGGAATACCTTCTGCTTCTTGAGGTCGCGCGCGGTGACGATGAAGTCCTGAAGGGTCGCGCCCTCGAGGTAGTTCATGACCATGTAGACGGTCTCGTTCTCGCGGAAGAAATTGAGAACGCTCACCACCGAGGCGTGCGAAATCTGCGCCAGCGACCGGCCTTCCTCGAAGAAGCTCTTGAGTCCCAGCCGGTAGAGCGACAGCTTCTCGGGCGGAACCTGCGGCGCCAATTCCCCTGTGCCCCGTGTTGCCAGGGACGAAGGCAGATATTCCTTGATGGCGACCTGCTGCCCACCCGGGTCGACGGCGAGATAGACGACCCCGAAGCCCCCGGCGGAAAGCCGGCGCACGATTCGGTAGCCGCCGATCACCGTGTCAGGCAGCAGAGGCGAAGGTTTGACCTTTGACATAATCCGGGAGTTTCGCCCGAAGGCGATGGTGCGGCAAGCGAACGCCGTGCCGACGCCACGGTGCAACAACAGATCACAGCGAGGCGCGATGCCAGTTTACAGCATGACCGGTTATGCCAGCGGGCAGACGAGCCCCGTCGGCAGCCACTCCGAAGCCGAAGCCCGGGCTCATGCGACCCCTCGGCTCGGTGTTGAAATACGCTCGGTCAACAGCCGATTTCTCGACCTGAGCTTCAAGCTGCCGGAAGAGCTGCGCCAGCACGAACCCGCCCTGCGCGAGATGCTCACGGCGCGACTCAAGCGCGGCAAGGTCGAACTGCGGGCCGCCCTCGAAAGCGGCGCCGCGGCCGGCATCGGCGACCCGTCCACCAAGCTTCTGCAGCGCCTCAATGCGGTCCAGGACCACATCCAGGCATGGCTGCCCGACGCGCGCGATCTCAGCGTGGCCGACGTGCTGCGCCTCGCGGCCGGCGACAGCGTCGCCAAGGGCGATTGGGGGCCGGACCTGACCGAGGTCACCGAAAAAACACTCAAGGACCTGCTCGCCGCACGCGAACGCGAGGGCGCACGCCTGGCCCGCATGCTGCAGGACCACCTCGCGCAACTGCGCGCGCTTGCCACCCAGGCCCTGCCGCTGGTCCCTCTGCTGGTGGAGCAGCAGCGCACCCGGTTCCTCGAGCGCTGGCAGGAAGCCATGGGCCTGAGCGGCGGCACGCCGCCCGAGGCCGCCCAGGACCGCGCCCTGACCGAAGCGACCGCGTTCGCGATCCGGATCGACGTCGCGGAAGAACTGACCCGCCTGAACTCCCACCTGGAAGAGATCGAAAGGCTGGTGAAGAAGGGCGGGGAGATCGGCAAGCGGCTCGACTTCCTGATCCAGGAGCTCCATCGTGAAGCCAACACGCTCGGCTCGAAATCCGCCACGCTCGAACTCACCCGCATCGGCGTGGACATGAAGGTCCTGATCGAGCAGATGCGCGAGCAGGTCCAGAACATCGAATAGAAACGGATTCCATGGACTACCCCGGCAACATCTTCGTGGTCGCAGCCCCCAGCGGCGCAGGCAAGTCGAGCCTGGTCAAGGCGCTGATGGAGCTCGACTCCGCCGTCCAGCCCTCGGTCTCCCACACCACCCGCACGCCCCGAGGCCAGGAAAAACATGGGCGCGAATACTTCTTCGTGTCCGAACCCGAGTTCGACCTCATGGTGGCGGCCGATGGATTCGTGGAGTGGGCGCACGTCCACGGCCGGCGCTACGGCACCTCCAAGAAGGCGATCGAGGAGCGTATCGCGCAAGGCGCGGACGTCGTTCTCGAAATCGACTTCCAGGGCGCGCTGCAGATCCGCAAGACCTTCACCAATGCGGTCATGATCTTCATCCTGCCGCCGAGCTGGGAGGAACTGCGCTCCCGGCTCGAGCGCCGGGGCGAGGACAGCCCGGAGGTCATCGAACTGCGCCTGCGGAATGCCGCCGAGGAGATGGCGCAAGCCTCGGCATTCGATTTCGTTATAATCAACGAGGTATTTGAGCGCGCACTTTTCGACCTGAAAGCGATCGTCCACGCTCAGCGGCTTCGCTACTCTGCACAGCGCCGCGCACGTGCAAGCACCTTTGCCGCACTGAACATCCCCTGATCCGCCCAACGTCTGCACATCGCCGAAAGATCATCATGGCCCGCATCACCGTCGAAGACTGCCTGCAACACATCCCGAACCGTTTCCAGCTCGTGCTCGCCGCCACCTATCGCGCGCGCATGCTGAGCCAGGGCCACGCCCCCAAGATCGAGAGCAAGAACAAGCCCGGCGTTACCGCGCTGCGCGAGATTGCAGAGGGCAAGATCGGCCTCGAAATGCTCAAAAAGGTCCCCGGCTGATCTGACGCACCCTTACAACAAGGAAGCACCGCATGCGGTGCTTTTTTTATGCCTGAATGCGTCTTAGCCGCGGCCACGCTAAAGTGGTGCTCATGAGCGCGGTCGTCAAGCCTCAGTCAGAAACCCGTCGAAGTCCGCAGCCCAGCCCTGCGGCATTGAATGCGGCCGCCGCCAGCTTCGCCGCATTGACCGATCGGCTCGACTATCTGGACCCCGAAGACGTCGAACTGGTGAGGCGTGCCTACCGTTTCGCGGATGAGGCGCACCTGGGCCAATTGCGCAACAGCGGCGAGCCCTACATCACCCATCCGATCGCGGTCGCCGCGCAGTGCGCGGAATGGAAACTCGACGCGCAGGCCCTGATGGCCGCATTGCTGCACGATGCGATCGAGGACTGCGGCGTCACCAAGGCTGAGCTCATCGAGAGCTTCGGCGCCCCGGTGGCTGAGCTGGTCGATGGCCTCACCAAGCTGGACAAGCTGCGCTTCAACACCCGCGAAGAGAACCAGGCCGAGTCCTTTCGCAAGATGCTGCTGGCCATGGCGCGCGACGTGCGCGTCATCCTCGTCAAGCTCGCCGACCGGACGCACAACATGCGCACGCTCGACGATGCGCCGCGCGAGAAATGGGCGCGCATCTCGCGCGAGACCCTCGAGATCTACGCCCCGATCGCGCACCGGCTGGGCCTCAATCAGACCTACCGTGAACTGCAGGATCTTTCCTTCCGGCACCTTCGTCCCTGGCGCTACACAGTGCTTGCCAAGGCGGTGGCCAAGGCGCGCGGGCGCCGCCGCGACCTGATCCAGAAGGTCCAGCAGGAAGTCGAGAACGCCTTCGCGGCCGCGGAGATGAGCGTGCGCATCGCAGGCCGCGAAAAGACGCTTTACTCCATCTACCGCAAGATGGTCGAAAAGCACCTGAGCTTTGCGCAGGTCACCGACATCTACGGTTTCCGCTTGATCGTCCCCACGGTGACCTCCTGCTACACCGGTCTCGGCATCCTGCACCAGATGTACAAGCCGCTGCCCGGCAAGTTCAAGGACCACATCGCGATCGCCAAGCTCAACGGCTACCAGTCGCTGCACACGACGCTGGTGGGCCCGGCGGGCGTGAACATCGAATTCCAGCTTCGCACCGAGGCCATGCACGTGGTGGCCGAATCGGGCGTGGCGGCGCACTGGCTCTACAAGGCGGCCGATCCGGCGGCGGTGGCGACCAGCGACCGCCTCGGCGCGAAATGGCTCCAGTCGCTGCTCGACATCCAGGATGAGACCCGCGATGCGGCCGAGTTCTGGGACCACGTCAAGGTCGACCTCTTCCCCGATGCCGTCTACGTGTTCACGCCCAAGAGCCAGATCATGGCGCTGCCGCGCGGCGCGACCGTGGTCGACTTCGCCTACGCCATTCACAGCAACATCGGCGACCACACATCCGCCGCGCGCATCAATGGCGACCAGGTTCCGCTGCGGACCGAGCTCAAGAACGGCGACGTGGTCGAGATCATCACCGCGCCGGTTTCGACGCCGAACCCCGCCTGGCTCGGCTTCGTTCGCACCGGGCGGGCGCGGTCCAAGATCCGCCACTACCTGAAGACACTCGCGCATGCCGAATCCGAAGGGCTCGGGGAAAAGCTCCTCGCGCAGGCGCTGCGCGCCGAAGGGCTCGGCAGACTGCCGGAAGACGACGCCGAGCACCAGCAGATCTGGGAAAAGCTCCTGCGCTTCACCGGCAACCGCACGCGCTCCGAACTGCTGACCGACATCGGCCTGGGCAAACGCATCGCCAGCATCGTCGCGAAGCGGCTGATGGCGCTGCTCGCCGAACGGGGCGCAAAGCCCGATGCGCTGATGCTGAGCCGCGAGCGCTTCGCGGCCAGCGACGCGGTATCGCAAGGCGCCGTGACGCTGGATGGCAGCGAGAACTCGTCCGTGCGCTTCGCGCTGTGCTGCCGACCGATCCCGGGCGACCCCATCGTCGGCTACCTCGGGCACGGCGAGGGACTGGTGGTCCATACCGAGGAGTGCGGTGTCGGCCAGCGGCTCCGCTACAAGGACAGCGAGCGCTTCTTCGCGGTCGAATGGGCCGACGATCCGGTCCGGACTTTCGAGGCGGGCGTGGTGATCACCGTGCGAAACGACAAGGGCGTGCTCGCCCGGGTCGCAGCCGCGCTCGCCGACGCCGAAGCGGACATCACGCACGTCGAAATGGCCGACGAGACGCCGCAGGATTCGACGGATCTTCGCTTCGTGATCGCGGTGCGCGATCGCACGCACCTCGAAGCCGTGTTGCGGGCCGTGCGCCGCACCTCATCGGTGCTCGCCGCCGCGCGGATGATTCCGGTCCCCTGAGATTGCCGGCCGTCAGTCGGGCCTGGAAGAAGGCACGGGATAGCTGACCGCCAACACCTCGATGTCGTGCACGCCCCCCGGTGTGGCGAGCTTGACGACGTCGCCCTCCCGGGCCTTGAGCAGCGCCCGCGCGATCGGGGATATCCAGCTCACCTGCGAGTGCGCGCTGTTCGCCTCGTCGATACCGAGAATCGTGACCTCGCGCTCCTCGCCACTCTCGTCGGCATAGCGGACTGTCGAGCCGAAAAATACCTGGTCGCTGCCGTGATGCACCGACGGATCGGTGACCTCGGCGATCTCGAGGCGCTTGGTGAGGAAGCGAATTCGCCGATCGATCTCGCGCAGCCGCTTCTTGCCGTAGAGATAGTCGCCGTTCTCGGAGCGATCTCCGTTCTTGGCGGCCCAGTGAACGGCTTCGACCACCTTGGGCCGCTCGGCGTCCATCAGATCCAGAAGTTCGGATCGCAGGCGCGCGTACCCGGTGGGTGTGATGTAGTTCTTGCCGCCGGCAGGCAGCGGCGGCAGTCCACCGCCGTCGCCATCATCGTCGTCGGCGTCGTTTTCCTTCGTGAAAGCCTTGCTCATTTCTACAACTCTCAACCCGCAAGGTCGGGCGAATGTTGTATCACATGGCAAAGACACCGATCCGAGGATGCGACCGTTCGGTCCCGGGTCGCCCTCGTCCGCCTCAACCCGATTGCTGGTCGGGCGCCGTCAGATCCGGATCGGGAATCGATTGCTCTGCCTGCGGCGCGCCGGCCGTAACGGCCGCACGCCGGCCTTGCTCGCCTCGCGCGGGGGCCTTGACGATGTGGCGTGGCACGTGGTGGGTTCGCTTTAGCTTGGCAAGCGCCTCGCTGCGCGCGGGCTCCGAGGCGGGCAAGAATATCTGCAATGAACTCATCGTGGTTGTCCCCATGCATGAGCGCCAGAAGATGGATGCATCCGACGGGGGGTCGGATGGATGAACGCCGGTTCCGTCCGGCGCGGCCCTGGCGTTGCCGCCTGGGGATTATTGCCCCTGAACGGCCGGCTGGCACGCACAGCCCTGAAAGCGGTAGTGTCAACGGCAGCACCTTGTTGCAGCATGTGACGTAGTTCCCTTGGCGGTCCCCAAAGAAGTGGTTCACAATGAAGGCTCTCCTCTGGACTCCAAGGTCCTTAGCCCGCTCCGGCGGGCTTTTTCGTTTTGGCTAGCATCTGCGCATGCCCGAACTCACGCTAGCAGCCACTTCCGCGATCGCAGTCGCCTTTGCCGCCGTGATGACTGCCGGATTCGCTGCGCGACAACGACGCTGGGGGCCGGTCCTCATGATGGTGGGGATCCTGGGATTCCTCGGCATCATCAGCTTGGGCATCGTGACGCGCCTCTGAGAAAGGCCGCTCGACACGGGCCCATGCGCGACGCGAACGCACCAAAGAAAAAGGGTTGGTCCGCAATGGACCAACCCTTTATGAAGTGGTGCGGCTGGCAGGATTCGAACCCACGACCCCTTGGTTCGTAGCCAAGTACTCTATCCAACTGAGCTACAGCCGCACAGCTTGCGATTATAGCATCCATTTTGGAGCCACTCGCCAACAGCTTTTAATTTTGTTGAATCTCGCCTGCAGGCAACGCCTGCTGCGTCTCGGATTCAGTGGTAGGCCGTGCTGGGCTTGAACCAGCGACCAACGGATTATGAGTCCGCTGCTCTAACCAACTGAGCTAACGGCCCACGCGTCCGGGATTCTAGTGGCCCGGCGCGTTCGCGCTCCTTCACTTGCGATGACTCAGCGCGTTGGTGACGAGCTTCGACGTGATGTCCACGATCTGGATCATGCGGTCGTACGGCATGCGCGTCGGCCCGATGACGCCGAGCGTTCCGACCACTTGCCCATCGACTTCGTAGTTCGCGCTCACGATGGAGAGATCGTCGAAAGGAACGATCTGGCTTTCGCCGCCGATGAAGATGCGCACGCCGTCGGCCTGGCTCGAGACATCGAGCAGCCGCATCAGCTGCGCCTTCTGCTCGAAGAGGTCGAAAGCCCTGCGCAAGTGGCCCATGTCGCTGGAGAAGTCGCTCACCGACAGAAGATTGCGCTCGCCCGCGATGACCACTTCTTCCTGCGCCTGGGTGAGGACTTCGGAACTCACCTTGACGGCCGCCTGCATCAGCGCGGCGATCTCGCCGCGCAGTTGCTCCATTTCGGACTGGAGGCGATCGCGCACCTGCTCGATCGACAGGCCCGCATAGTTCGCATTGATGTAGTTGGAAGCCTCGACCAGCTGCGACTGCGAGTAGTCGGCTTCCGGAAAGATCACCCTGTTCTGAACGTCTCCGTCGGGCGAGACGATGATGACGAGCAGCCGGCGTTCCGAAAGGCGCAGGAATTCGATCTGGCGAAAGACCGAAGGACGCCGTGGCGCCATCACCACACCCACGAACTGCGAAAGGCTGGACAGCAGGTTCGCGGCGTTGGCGATCACCTTCTGGGGCTGGTCCGGCGCAAGACTGGGCGCGGCGAACTGCTCGCGCTGCGCAGTCAACATGGTGTCAACGAAGAGGCGATAACCTCTGGCGGTAGGAACGCGACCCGCCGAGGTGTGAGGACTGGCGATGAGGCCCAGGCCTTCGAGGTCGGACATCACGTTCCGGATCGTCGCCGGCGAGAGATCCAGACCGGAGGCCCGGGACAGCGTGCGCGATCCGACGGGCTGGCCTTCGGCGATATAGCGCTCGACGAGTGTCTTTAGCAGCAACTTGGCGCGATCGTCCAGCATCGGCCAATTTTAATGTTGTAATTTGTTCATGAGCTCTCGCTTTCGTCACGTCGCACTCATAGGGAAATACCAGGCTTCGGGTGGGCGGGCGCAGGGCGGTGCGCCCGATGTCGTCATGGAAGGCATCGCCGCTTTTCTCGAGGCGCAGGGCTGCACCGTTTTCGTCGAAGAGTCCGAGGCCGACGGGGTCCCGGTCGGTCGCTACAAGGCGCTGACGGTCGAGGAGATCGGCGAGGAGTGCGATCTGGGCCTGGTCGTCGGCGGCGACGGCACGATGCTCGGCATCGGGCGGCAACTGGCGCCTTACGGTGTTCCGCTCATCGGCATCAACCGAGGCCGGCTCGGCTTCATCACCGACATCGCGCTCGACGACTATCAGGCGACGCTGGTCCCGATGCTCGCGGGCGAGTACGAGGAAGACCACCGCCACCTCATGCACGCGCAGGTGATCCGCAACGAGGTGTCGGTCTTCGACGCGCTCGCGATGAACGACGTGGTGGTCAATCGCGGCGGCACCTCGGGCATGGTGGAGCTGCGTGTCACGGTGGGCCGCCATTTCGTGGCGAACCAGCGCGCCGACGGGATGATCATCGCGTCGTCGACCGGCTCCACCGCGTACGCGCTCTCGGCCGGCGGACCGCTGCTGCATCCGGCCGTTCCGGGGTGGGTGCTGGTGCCGATCGCGCCGCACACGCTCTCCAACCGCCCACTCGTATTGCCGGACGCCGAGGAAGTCTCGATCGAACTCGTCGGCGGTCGCGACGCCAGCGCGAACTTCGACATGCAATCGCTCGCCTCGCTGGCCATCGGCGATCGCGTGGTGGTGCGCCGTTCCGACTACCGCGTCCGCTTCCTCCACCCGCGCGGCTGGAGCTATTTCGACACCCTGCGCAAGAAACTGCATTGGAACGAAGGAGGTTCCTGAGATGGCATTGCGGCGCATCGTCCTGCGCGATTTCGTGATCGTGCGCGCATTGGAGCTCGACCTGTCCCCCGGCTTCACCGTCCTGACCGGCGAAACAGGCGCCGGCAAGTCCATCCTCATCGATGCGCTCCAGCTGGCACTCGGCAATCGCGCCGATGCAGGCGCCATCCGCGAAGGCGCCGAACGGCTCGACGTGAGCGCCGAGTTCGATGCCGACCCGGCGCTGAACGGCTGGCTCGACGAAGGCGGTTTCGAGCCGGGCGAAGGATTGCTGCTGCGACGGACCGTCGATCTCCAGGGACGCAGCCGCGGCTGGATCAACGGCAGCCCGGCCACCGCAGCGCAGCTGCGTGAGCTCGGCGACCACCTGCTCGACATCCACGGCCAGCATGCGTGGCAAAGCCTCACCCGTCCGGATGCGGTGCGCGGCCTGCTGGACGCCTATGCCGGCGCAAGCACCGACGCGCTCGACGCCGCCTGGCACGAGTGGCGGCGGGCCATCGCCGCACTCGAAAGCGCACGCTCGGCGCAGGACACGCTGCAGCGCGAGCGCGAGCGCCTCCAGTGGCAAGTCTCCGAAGTGATGAAGCTCGCGCCGGGCGCCGACGAGTGGGAAGAACTCTCGGCCGCCCACGCGCGAATCTCGAACGCGCAGGCACTGATCGATGCGGCCGAGGGTGCCTGCAACGCGCTCGAAGACGACGACAACGGTGCGCTGGCGGCATTGAGCCGGGCGGTCGCGCTGCTGCAGAACTGCGAGCACATCGAGCCGGAATTCAAGGCCCTCGGCGAAGTCCTCGCCTCGAGCGTCGCGCAGGCTTCCGACGCCGCACATTCGCTGCACGGCTATCTGAGGCAGGCCGACACCGACCCCGAAAAGCTCGCCGAGCTCGACGAGCGGATGGGCCTGTGGATGTCGCTGGCGCGCCGCTATCGGCGCCAGCCCGAGGAACTCCCCGCCCTGCTGGCCGGCTGGCAGTCCGAACTGCAGGCACTGGATGCGCAGAGCGACCTCGACGCGCTGGAGCGGGCGGAGCGGGCCGCGGAACAGGCCTACATGAAGGAAGCGAAGGCGCTCGGCAAGGCCCGCAAGCAAGCCGCGCCCAAGCTCGCGCAGGCGGTCACGCAAGCCATGCAGGAACTCGGCATGAAAGGCGGGCGTTTCGAAGTCGCCCTTCAAGCGCTCGCCCAGCCGGCACGCTCCGGCCTCGAAGACATCGCGTTCCTCGTCAGCGGGCATGCCGGCAGCACGCCGCGTTCGATCGGCAAGGTCGCATCCGGCGGCGAATTGTCGCGCATCGCGCTCGCGATCGCGGTGACGACCAGCGAGCTCGGCGCCGCGCAGACGCTGATCTTCGACGAGGTCGATGCCGGCGTCGGTGGCGCGGTCGCCGAGACCGTGGGCCGCCTCATGAAGCAGCTCGGCCGCGACCGCCAGGTGCTCGCGGTCACGCACCTGCCGCAGGTGGCCGCATGTGCGGATCACCACCTCGTGGTCGCCAAGCGCCAGACCAGCGCCAAGGGCCCGGAAGGCACTCGCACCGAAAGCAGCGTCACGATCCTCGACATCGAGGGCCGCACGCAGGAAATCGCGCGCATGCTCGGCGGCGAGCGCGTCTCGCAGACTTCGCTGGCGCATGCACGCGAGATGCTGGGTGCGAAGACGGCGGAGACTTCATCGTGAGCCTCGACCTCGTCCTGATCACCGGGATGTCCGGTTCCGGCAAGTCCGTGGCGCTTCATGCGCTCGAGGACGCGGGCTACTACTGCGTCGACAACCTGCCCCCCGAACTGCTCACGCCCTTCGTCGCGTTGCAGCGGCAGCAGCACACTGCGCGCGTGGCCATCGCGATGGATGTGCGAAGCGGCGTGTCGCTGCCGCTCGTGCCGCAACAACTGGAGGGCCTGCGTCAAGAGGGCGTGTCGCTGCGCTCGCTGTTCCTCGACTCGACCACCGATGCGCTGCTGCGCCGCTTTTCCGAAACCCGGCGGCGGCACCCGCTGTCGCGCCAGGAAGGCCGCACCGACGTGCCGGACCAGCAGCGCGCACTGACACAGGCCATCGAGCTCGAACGCGAGCTGCTCGCGGACCTGCGCGATGGCGCCGACGTGATCGACACCAGCATCATCCGGCCCGCCCAGTTGCAGAGCTACATCAAGACGCTGGTGGCGGCGCCGCAGAGCACGCTCACGCTGGTGTTCGAATCCTTCGCGTTCAAGCGCGGCGTGCCGCTCGATGCGGACTTCGTCTTCGACGTCCGCATGCTGCCGAATCCGCACTACGTGTCCGCGCTGCGGCCCTTGACCGGTCGCGACCAGCCGGTGATCGACTGGCTTCGCGAACACGACGACGTCGCGCGCATGTACGGCGACATCGAGCAGTTCCTCGAACGCTGGCTCGATGCGCTCGCCAAGGACCATCGCAGCTATGTCACCGTCGCGATCGGCTGCACCGGTGGCCAGCATCGCTCGGTCTTCCTCGTGGAACAGCTCGCACGCGCCTTCGCAACGAAGTGGGGCGCCCTCAAGCGGCACCGCGAACTCGACGGGGTCTGAGCGCCCGATCGCCCGAATCAGCCGCCGCCGGTCAGCAGCTTGCGAACAGGCGCCGGCATCC
This sequence comes from Variovorax sp. HW608, assembly GCF_900090195.1. Lineage (NCBI taxonomy): Bacteria > Pseudomonadati > Pseudomonadota > Betaproteobacteria > Burkholderiales > Comamonadaceae > Variovorax > Variovorax sp. HW608. Next base: position 3,865,817 of record NZ_LT607803.1, on the reverse strand, counting down.
CGAGCGCCGGCCACTCGCGATCGTCGAACCAGCCGCCGCCCGACAGGCCGGCCTGCGGCTCGCTGCACACGACCGATATTGGATGCAGGTGAAGATCCTTGTGGGTCAGCACATGCACGAAGCCCGCTTCGTCGCGCGCGGACTGGCGATCCGCGGCCGCCAGTTCATCCAACAGCGCCGAGCGACTTTCAAAGACGGGAAGGCAATAGAGGCCGGCCCAGATGCCGCGCGCCGGGCGCTTTTCGAGCCACACGCGCCCCTTTGGATCGCGGGCATTCAGCATCCACAGCGACTGCGAGGTCCGGCGCAGCTTGCGGGTCTTGACCGGGTACTTCTCGGGTGCGCCCTCTTTCCGCGCCGCGCACGCATCGGCAGCCGGGCAGATGATGCAGCTCGGCTTGCGCGGCAGGCAGACCGTGGCGCCCAGGTCCATCAGACCCTGCGTGTAGCGGCCGATCGCGCGAGCCTCGGAGGCTGGTGGCAGGAGTTCGGTTGCCTCGTTCCAGAGGGCGCGCTCCTGCGCCGCGGACGCGAGATCGCCATCGAAGCCGAGCACGCGCGAGAGCACGCGCTTCACGTTGCCGTCGAGAATCGCCACGCGCTCGCCGAAGCAGAAGGCCGCGATCGCCGCGGCCGTCGATCGGCCGATACCGGGCAAGGTCTGCAGCTCGGCCGCCTTGCGCGGGAATTCGCCGCGAAAGCGCGATACCACCTCTTGCGCGCAGCGATGCATGTTGCGCGCGCGACTGTAGTAGCCGAGCCCGCTCCAGAGTGCGAACACCTCGTCCTCGGTCCCGGCGGCAAGCGCCTGCACCGTCGGAAAGCGATCGAGGAATCGCGCGAAGTAACCCAGCACGGTCGACACCTGGGTCTGCTGGAGCATCACCTCGGACAGCCAGACGCGGTAGGGGTCCCGCGTGTTCTGCCACGGCAGTTCGCTACGTCCGTGGCTTCGCTGCCACGCAACCACATTGTCGGCAAAGGTCGGCGCGATGCGATGCGCTGCCGACCGCAGGTCGTCAGGCGGCACTGAGTTCGCTACGGTAGGAAGCGGCGTTCGGCGCCTCGTGGTTCAAGAGCACCGCGGTGAGCTCCTCCAGCCGGTGGTGCAGGTCGGCGAGATCGCGCTCCTGTGCGGCGAGCTCGGCCAATCGCTCGTCGAGATTGCCTGCCGCGCCCTGGATGCGCTCGACCGCTTCGATGCGCTTGGTGAAGGTGCGGCGCCGCTCCTTGAGCTGCGCGTCGAGCTGCGCGCCTGCGCCTTTGCTCCAGCGCTCGACTTCGGTCATCGCCGCTTCGTTGACCACACGCAGCCGGCTCGCGAGCGCGCGAACCAGCTTGTCGCAGAAATCGGGCTGCGCGAGCTTGAGCATGTTGCCGACGCCGAGGTAGTGCACATGGCTCTGCTCGATCTGCGTGAGCTGCTGCTCGAAGTCCGTCAGGTCCGGCTCGGGCGGCGCCTGCAACGTGAAGCCGTGCTCCGCATTGAGCTGCCGGAAGGTCGCGTGCAGCATCGACTGGATCTCAGCAGTGGTCGCCTGGACCTCGCGCAGGTTATTGCGCAACGCATCGAAGGTTTCGCCGTAGACCTTGCGCACGTTGAACTTGATGCCGCGCCGCTTCAGCGCGGTCGCCAGATGGCCCATGTCCGCCTTCAGCGCCGTGCTGCCGAGCACCGCATAGACCTCGCGCAGCAGCTTGCCCTGCACCGAGCGCAACGCGAGGATGCGCGTATTGCTGCCTTCGAATTCCGACTGCTCCTGCTCGATGCGCGAGCGCATGTGGCGGATGACGGAGCTGTTCTTGCCGCGCAGCCCCTGCAGCTCGAGCGCCTGCTCCGACAGGTCGCGCTGGCGCACGTTCAGGATACGGGTGGCCTCGGTCCGCAGGGCGCCGATGCTGGCATCCACGGCCAGCCGCAGCATCGTTTCGCGCTTGCCGAGCAAGCCCTCGCCGAGGATGGCCTCGAGCGCGGGAAGACGGCTGGCCTGCAGCAGCGGCACGTCGCGGCGGATCTTGGCCTGCAATCCCTTCTGCGCGGAGACCGGAAGCACCTGCGTCAAGGGAACGCCCAGCACATCGGCGGCGCCCTTGCGCTGGCGCTGGATCTGCGCATCGACCTGGGCCGGAGTGCTCAGGATGTCCCACATCGTGTCGATCTTGTTCAGGACCACGATGCGCGTTTCGCCGGCGTCCCCCTCGGTGACCAGGTGCTCGCGCCAGATCGCGAGATCGGATCGCGTCACGCCCGTGTCGGCGCCGAGGATGAAGACCACGGCATGCGCCTGCGGAATCAGGCTCACGGTGAGCTCCGGCTCCGCGCCGATCGCGTTGAGGCCCGGCGTGTCGAGAATCACCAGGCCCTGCTCCAGCAGCGGATGCGGCATGTTCAGCACCGCATGCCGCCAGCGCGGGATTTCGACGCGGCCGTCGGAATCCGGCACCGGGTTGTCGTCGGGTACGTCGTCGCTCCAGAAGCCCAGCGCCTTCGCCTCGTCCACCGGGACCCAGCGGACCTCGGCGACCTTGCTCATGGCCTGCGACAGCAGTTCGGCGTTGTCGACGTCGATGTCGATGTGGGCCCAGCGCGCCGGCTCGTCGCGCCAGTGGACCAGCGAGTGCGGCTCGAGCCGCGTCTCGATCGGCAGCAGCCGCAGGCTCGGCGGGTGGGCCGGGTCGTAGCCCAGTTCGGTCGGGCACATCGTGGTGCGCCCTGCGCTCGCCGGCATGATCCGGCGGCCATAACCGGCAAAGAAGATCGCGTTGATCAGCTCGGATTTGCCGCGCGAGAACTCCGCGACGAATGCGACCATGACCTTGCTGGTGCGCAGTTGCGTCTCGACGTCGCGCAACCGTTCGGCAACGCTCTGGTTCAGCAGCTCGTTCTCGTTGAGCCAGCGCGTCAGCCACTTCAGGCGGTGCGCGAAATTACGCCGCCAGGCGCCGTGCTGGTCGAACTGCTGAGTGAAGGAAGCGGTCAACGGCGTAAATGTAAAAACAATTTACAAAAGATGGTAGCACCGGGCAGGCCTGCGCAAACCACTCCAGAAGCCACTACCGACGAATGGTCTCATGACTTTTGACACGTCGGACAGAAATACGTCGAGCGCTGCCCCTGCCGCAACTGGCGGATCGGCGTTGCGCAAACCCTGCAGGGCTCGCCGGCGCGGCCGTAGACCGTGGCTTCGAGCTGGAAGTAGCCGCTCTGGCCATCGACATTGGAAAAGTCGCGCAGCGTGCTGCCGCCGCGCTCGACGGCGCGCGCGAGGATGTCCCGGATGGCCGCATGCAGGCGAAGCGCCCGCGGCCTGCTGATGCGCGAAGCGGCCAGCGTGGGCCGGATGCCGGCCAGGAAAAGCGCTTCGGACGCATAGATGTTGCCGACGCCCACCACCACGTCGCCGGCGAGCAGCACCTGCTTCACGGGTGCCCGCCGCCTGCGCAAGCCCGCGTGGAAGGCGTCGAAATCGAAGCTGTCGCCGAGCGGCTCCATGCCGAGCCCGCCCAGGAGCTTGCCGGCGAGCGGCGATGCTTCGTCCTCCACGTAGACCACGGCGCCGAAGCGGCGCGGATCGTTGAGGCGGAGCGTGCCGCGGCTGGTCACCAGATCGAAGTGGTCATGCGCGCCGGCGGCCGGCAGCGACGCATCGAAGCGAAGGCTGCCGGACATGCCGAGGTGCAGCAGCAGAAGCCCCACGTCGAGATCGACCAGCAGGTATTTCCCGCGCCGGCGCACGCCCTTGACCGTGCGTCCGACGAGCAGCCCCGGATCGACCGAAAGCGCCCACCTGAGGGGCTTGCCGACGCGAACCGCCTCGATGCGGGCGCCGGCAATGCGATCGGCAAAACCGCGGCGGGTGACTTCGACTTCGGGTAGTTCGGGCATGACGGGGAAAGCCTGACGCGAATCACGCCGCATCCGGCGTGGCTGGCTCTCGTTTAAGAAGCGTGGATTATTATGATTCGATGAATCTTTCGCTCCGCCGATCCCGCCTCGCGGCGGCCGCAATCACGGCTCTGGTCGCACTTGCCGTGCAGGCCCAGACAGAGCCCCCGGCACCCGCCGCCCCCACCAGCCCCGCACCGATCATCGAGCCCGCCGAACCTGCGGCCACCCCGGAAGCGACCGCGCCTGCCCCCGACAAGCCGGTGGTGGAGCCTTCCGCGATGACCGCCGATCTCTTCTACGAAGTGCTGATGGGCGAACTCAACGCCCGCGGCGGCGACCCTGGCGGCGGCTACGGCCTGATCCTCGATGCGGCACGGCGTTCGCGCGACGACAAGCTGTTCCAGCGCGCGGTCGAGATCGCACTGCAGGCGCGCTCCGGCGATGCGGCGCTCACCGCGGCCCGGGCGTGGAAGGAGACCATTCCGAATTCGCGCGATGCGCGGCGCTTCGAGCTCCAGATCCTGATCGCTTTGAACCGCATCGGCGAAACGGTCGAGCCGCTTCGCGCGGAAATCGCGGCCACTCCGCAGGTCGAGCGCCCCTTCCTGATGGCGGTGATCGCGCGCAACTACAGCCGCGCGACCGACAAGAAGCTTGCCGCTTCGGTCGTCGAACAGGCGCTCGCCGACGAGCTCAAGAACCCCGCCACCGGCGGTGCGGCGTGGGGGACCGTGGGCCGGCTCAAGCTTGCGGCCGGCGACCCCGCTGGCGCACTCGAAGCGGCGATCAAGGGCCAGGCGATGGACCCGTCTTCGGAAGGCCCGGCGCTGCTCGCACTGGAGCTGATGGAGCCCTCGCAGCCGCAGGCGGAACCGATCGTCAAGCGCTATCTCGAGGGCCCGAAGGCACAACCCGAGATGCGCATCGCCTATGCGCGCGTGCTGGTCGAAGGCCGCCGCTACGCCGATGCGACCGCGGAGCTTTCGAAACTCACGGCAGCCAAGCCCGAATTGCCGGAGCCCTGGCTGCTGCTTGGCAGCCTGCAGGCGCAGGCACGCCAGGACGCAGCGGCAGAGGCTTCCCTGCGCAAGTACATGTCGCTCGCCGAAATGCAGCGCGACCAGGATGCCAAGGAACGAGGCCTGAGCCAGGCCTATCTGCTGATGGCCCAGTTGTCCGAACGGCGCAAGGATTTCGCGGCTGCCGACAGCTGGCTGGCGCGCATCGACAACTCCGACGACCTGCTCGCTGCGCAGGTCCGCCGGGCCACGCTGCTGGCCCGTCAGGGCAAGCTGGCCCAGGCTCGGGAGCTCGTGCGCAGCCTGCCCGAGCGCACGCCCGACGAGAAGCGTGAGAAGTTCCTCGCCGAGGTCCAGCTGCTGCGCGACGCCAAGCAGTACCAGGCCGCCTACGACATGCTGGGCCAGGCGAGCGCCGCCACACCGAGCGACACCGATCTCATCTACGACCAGGCCATGGTCGCCGAGAAGCTGAACCATCTCGACGACATGGAGCGCCTGCTGCGCCGGCTGATCGAGCTCAAGCCCGACAACCAGAACGCCTACAACGCGCTCGGCTATTCGTTCGCGGATCGCAAGGTGCGCCTCGAAGAGGCGAGGACGCTGATCCAGAAGGCAGTCCAGCTCGCGCCGGACGATCCCTTCATCGCCGACAGCCTCGGCTGGGTCGAGTTCCGTCTCGGCAACACGACCGAGGCCGTGAAGATCCTCGAGGACGCCTACAAGCGCCGGCCCGACCCCGAGATCGGCGCGCATCTCGGCGAAGTCCTGTGGACCGCGGGCCAGCGCGACCGGGCGCTCAGCATCTGGAAGGAAGCCAACCTCGCCGATGCCGACAACGAGACGCTGCAGGAAACGCTCAAGCGCCTGCGCGTGAAGCTTTGAACCGGCGAGCCCTGCTGCTGTCGGCTTGCGCCGCGGCGCTCGCGGTCGCCGGCTGCGCCACGCCGGGCACGTCGAAGCAAGCCGGACCGGGTGAGATCGAAGCATGGAGCGGACGGCTCTCGCTGCGGATCGACAGCCAGCCGGCCCAGACCTTCTCGGCGCTGTTCGAGCTGCGCGGTGCACCGCAGGCCGGCGAGCTCACGCTCACGAGCCCGATCGGCAACACGCTCGCACAGCTTCACTGGGCGCCGGGCGAGGCCTTGCTCAGGAACGGCACCGAAACGCGGCGCTACGACTCGGTCGACGCGCTGATCGAGGCCGCCACCGGCGCGGCGATCCCGGTCGCAGCCCTCTTCGGCTGGCTCGCGGGCCGCGAAGACCGCGTGCCCGGCTGGCGGCCGGACCTGTCCCAGATCGGCGCCGGCAAGCTGCAGGCAACGCGCGAATCGCCCGGGCCGCGCGCCGACCTTCGCATCGTGTTCGAGCCCGCATGAAGGCCATCTACGACCTCCCCGCACCGGCCAAGCTGAACCTCTTCCTGCACATCACCGGCCGACGTGCGGACGGCTACCACCTGCTGCAGTCGGTATTCATGCTGATCGACTGGAGCGATACGCTGCATTTCGAACGCCGGGACGACGGCCGGATCACGCGCGAGGACCTGACCACGCCGCTGCCCGCGGACGATCTCGTCGTGCGCGCCGCGCGGGCGTTGCAAGGCCTCACCGGGATCACGCAGGGCGTACACATCGGCGTTGCCAAGGAGGTCCCGGCACAGGCCGGAATGGGGGGCGGATCTTCCGACGCCGCGACCTGCCTGCTGGCGCTGAACCGTCTCTGGGGCCTCGATCTGCCGCTCGCAAGACTCGAGCAGATCGGGCTCGGCCTGGGCGCGGACGTGCCGTTCTTCCTGCGCGGACACAACGCGTGGGTCGAGGGAATCGGCGAGGAAATCACACCGGTCTCGCTGCCGCCGGGGCGCTTCGCCGTGGTCAAGCCGGACCGGGGCATCGACACGCGAGATATTTTTTCAGCGCCGGACCTCCAACGCGCGACTCCTGCTGCTATACTCTCTGGCTTTGCTGCATACAGTGAAGCGAGAGCAGACAGTTTTCGCTTTGACTTCGGTCATAACGACCTGCAGCCGGTCGCAGAGAGGCTCTGTCCCGCGGTCGCCCAAGCCATCGATTGGCTCGGGTCTCAAGGGTTGGAGGCGCGCATGACCGGCTCTGGAAGTTCAGTGTTCGCGGCAATGCGGCATGATGCAGAATTGGCCGAGGCCCCAAAGGGGTGGCAGGTTCGCAAGTGCAGCAATCTGGCTGTTCATCCTCTGGTGGGGTGGGCGGTCCAGAATTCAGAGCGCTCTGCGGTCTGATGCGACATATATCGGTGAGTGGCATTGGCCACTGACCTGTGTAGGGGAGTCGCCAAGCTGGTTAAGGCACTGGATTTTGATTCCAGCATGCAAAGGTTCGAATCCTTTCTCCCCTGCCAAATCTTCATTCACAAGATTGTTGGCGGCTCCTCCAAAGGGCCATTTCGCATTGCCGGATGCACTTAGCCGGGACGCTCATGCAGGCTCATAACCCTGATTTCATGGTTTTCACCGGCAATGCCAATCCAGGGCTTGCCGCTGAGATTTCTCAGCACCTCGGTACTTCGCTGGGCGCCGCACGTGTCGGTCGCTTCTCCGATGGCGAAGTCACCGTCGAGATCAACCAGAACGTCCGGGCGCGCGACGTGTTCGTCGTCCAGTCGACCTGCGCGCCGACCAACGAAAACCTGATGGAACTGCTCATCATGGTCGACGCGCTCAAGCGCGCATCGGCCGAGCGCATCAGTGCCGTGATCCCCTATTTCGGCTACGCCCGCCAGGACCGCCGTCCGCGTTCGAGCCGCGTGCCGATCTCGGCCAAGGTGGTCGCCAACCTGCTCGAAACCGTGGGCGTGGCGCGCGTGCTGACCATGGACCTGCACGCCGACCAGATCCAGGGCTTCTTCGACATCCCGGTCGACAACATCTACGCGTCCCCGGTCCTTCTGGGCGATCTGCGCCAGAAGAACTACGAAGACCTGATCGTGGTCTCGCCCGACGTCGGCGGCGTGGTTCGCGCCCGCGCGCTGGCCAAGCAGCTCAATTGCGACCTCGCGATCATCGACAAGCGCCGTCCGCGCGCCAACGTGAGCGAAGTCATGCATGTCATCGGCGAGATCGACGGCCGCAACTGCGTGATCATGGACGACATGATCGACACGGCCGGCACGCTGGTCAAAGCGGCCGAAGTACTGAAGGAACGCGGCGCCAAGAAGGTGTACGCCTACTGCACGCACCCGATCTTCTCGGGTCCGGCCATCGAGCGCATCGCCAAGGGCAGCGCGCTCGACGAAGTGGTCGTGACCAACACGATCCCGCTCTCCGCCGGTGCGACGGGTTGCGCCAAGATTCGCCAACTGTCCGTGGCACCGCTGATCGCCGAGACGATCCAGCGCATCGCCAAGGGCGAGTCGGTCATGAGTTTGTTCTCCGACCAGGAAAACCTCTTCTGAGATCCTGATCCGAGCAAAAGCCGGGCTTCCTTCGGGAAGCCTTTTTTAAACCGGAGTCGCACTGGTCGCGGTCGACTTCCACAGGAGTTGAGTTATGAAATTCGTCGCTTTTGAGCGCGCCAAGCAGGGTACGGGTGCGAGCCGCCGTCTGCGCATCTCGGGCAAGACGCCCGGCATCGTCTACGGTGGTGAAGGCCAGCCCCAACTGATCGAACTCGATCACAACGCGCTGTGGCATGCCCTCAAGAAGGAAGCCTTCCACTCGTCCATCCTCGAGATGGAACTCGGCGGCCAGGTCTCGAAGGTCCTGCTGCGTGACGTGCAGTACCACCCCTTCCGTCCGCTCGTGCAGCACGTCGACTTCCAGCGTGTCGACGCCCGCACCCGCATGACCGTCAAGGTGCCGCTGCACTTCAAGGGCGAGGAAGAGTCCACGGCCGTCAAGCTCGATCACAACCTCGTGAACCACGTGATGACCGAAATCGAAGTCAGCTGCCTGCCGGCCGACCTGCCCGAGTTCATCGAGATCGATCTTTCAGGCCTGACCAAGAACGCGACCGTCACGGTCAAGGACATCAAGCTGCCGAAGGGCCTCAAGTTCGTGGCCCACGGCAAGGGCAACCCGGTCGTGGTGTCCGCTGTGTCGCCGCTGGTTGCGGAAGAAGCGCCCGCTGAAGGCGCCGCAGCAGCCGAAGCCGCTCCGGCCGCAGCCAAGACGGAAGCCAAGGCTCCCGCCAAGAAGAAGTAATTCGCGCATCCCCTGCGTTTGCGATGGCCCGCCCCGTGCGGGCCATTTTGTTTTGGGCAAACGCAGAGCCAACATAATCCACGCATGATCAAGTTGTTCGTCGGCCTCGGAAATCCCGGTCCGGAATACGAAGCCACCCGGCACAACGCCGGCTTCTGGTGGATCGACGCGCTCGCGCGCGACCTGAAGCTCACGCTCACGCCGGAGCGCTCGTATCACGGCCTGGTGGCGCGCACGCAGGTGAACGGCAAGCCGCTCTGGCTGCTGGAGCCGCAGACCTTCATGAATGTCTCGGGCAAGTCGGTCGCCGCGCTGGCCCGCTTCTTCAAGATCGAGCCGAAGGAGATCCTCGTGGTGCACGACGAGCTCGACGTGGTGCCGGGCCAGGCCAAGCTGAAGCTGGGCGGCAGCCATGCCGGCCACAACGGCCTGCGCGACATCCATGCGCAGCTCGGCACCGGGGACTACTGGCGCCTTCGGCTCGGCATCGGCCATCCGGGCGTGAAGTCCGAGGTGGTGAGCTGGGTGCTGAAGAAGCCGCTGAAGGAACAGAGGGAGGCCATCGACGACGCGATCGTCCGCACGCTCCATGCATTCCCGGCCCTCGTGGCCGGCGAGATGGACAAGGCGACCTTGCTCATCCACACGAGCAAGCCGCCTCGCCCCAAACCGCCGAGGCGAGAGCCCGACGGCGGGGCCGAACCCGCCGCGGGCTAGCGGAAGAAGAGACGGAAGGGAGAAACAAGAATGAAGCTGTCACACACCACAACCATCGCCGGACGCTGTGCCGCGCTGCTCATGGCGACGTACAGCCCCTGGAGCGCCGTCGCGGCCGAGGGCGGCGGCATCTGGCGCTGCGGCAATACCTACACCGATCAGCCCTGCAAGGGCGGCCGGCTGATCGACGTCGACGACACCCGCGACGCCCGCCAGAAACGCGACGCCGACGACACCATCCGCGATGCCCACACGGCAGCCCATCGCATGGAGGGCGATCGCCGGCGACTCGAGGCAGCGGGTGCAGGCAACCGGCCGGCCGTGATCGACAACGCCCCGCGAAACATGACCCCGGGCAGGGATTCGGCGCCGCGCAAGGGCAAGAAGGAAGTGCTCTACGCCAGCATGCAGACCGGCCAGGACGCGGTGCCGAAAAAGAAGAAATCGAAGAAGGCGGAAAAGAAGAATTCCGGCGACTAGCCGGCTTCAGGACACCGAGGCGGCACCCGTGGAACCCGCCTCGTCCGCTTCCTTGGCGGCCGTGAGCCGCTGGAACTTCTGCCACAGGGTTTCGCGCGATTCGACGTGCGCCGGATTGACCGGGATGCACGCAACCGGGCAGATCTGCACGCACTGCGGTTCATCGAAGTGGCCGACGCATTCGGTGCACTTGTGCGGGTCGATCTCGTAGATCTCCTCGCCCATGGAGATCGCGTCGTTCGGGCACTCCGGCTCGCAGACATCGCAGTTGATGCATTCGTCGGTGATCATGAGGGCCATGGCGCGATTATCGACCCGGCGGCCGGCGCCCGCCCGTCAGCGCCGGATGCCCCCACAGCGCGTGCAAGCGCCGCCGCCCCAGGCAATCACGGGCACGGTCGTTGCGTAACTGCGGTTATGCTGCGCCCCGCCTTATGAGTTTGTTCCTGTTCAAGCGCTTCGTGACGCTGATCGCAACACTGATCGGCGCTTCCATCATCGTTTTCCTCGTGCTCGAGATCCTTCCGGGCAACGCGGCTCAGATCCTGATGGGTCCGGATGCCTCACCCGATGCGGTGGCGGCACTCGCAGCCAAGCTCGGCCTCGACCAGCCCGCCTGGAACCGCTACTGGCACTGGATCGGCGGCCTCCTCACCGGCAATCTCGGCGACAGCTACGCCTACAGCTCGCCGGTCATCGACCTCATCCTCGAACGGCTCGCGCTGACCATCCCGCTCGCGCTCCTGGCGATGACCTTCACCACGGTGCTCGCGCTGCTGGTCGGCGTGACGGCCGCGGCGCGTCACAACAAGCTCGGCGACGTCGGCCTCATGGGCCTCACCCAGGTGGGCATCGCGATCCCCAATTTCTGGTTCGCGATCCTGCTGATCCTGGTCTTCTCGGTGCAGCTGCAGTGGTTCTCCGCCGGCGGCTTCGAGGGCTGGGACGAAGGCATCCTCGCCGGGCTGAAGTCGCTGCTGCTGCCCGCGTTGTCGCTCGCCGTGGTCCAGGCCGCGATCCTGGCCCGCATCACGCGCTCGGCGGTACTCGAGGTGATGCGCGAGGATTTCGTGCGCACCGCGCGGGCCAAGGGCGTGTCGCAGCGCGCCGTGCTCTGGCGCCATGTGCTGCGCAATGCGCTGATCCCGGTCATCACGGTGATGGGCATGCAGTTCTCCGAGTTGCTCGCCGGGACGATCGTGGTCGAGAACGTGTTCTACCTCCCGGGGCTCGGCCGCCTGATCTTCCAGGCCATCAGCAACCGCGACCTGATCGTGGTGCGCAACTGCGTGATGCTGCTGGCGGCGATGGTGGTGATCGTCAATTTCGTCGTCGACGTGCTCTATGCCGTGATCGACCCCCGCATCAAGGCCCACGACATATGAGCGCAGTCCCTGTTGCGGTGCCCAGCGGCGCCGCCCTCCAGGTCCCCGGCTTCTGGCGCCGCGCGATGCACCATCGCAGCTTCGTGGTCGGCGCCGTGCTCACGCTGCTCCTGCTGCTGGCCGCCGCGGTGTCCCTGGTGTGGACGCCCTGGTCGCCCTACGAGATGGACATCGCGAGCAAGCTCCAGAAGCCCGGCGCCACGCACTGGCTCGGCACGGACACCTTCGGCCGCGATGTCGCGTCGCTGCTGCTCGTCGGGGCGCGCGCATCGATCCTCGTCGGCGTGATCGCGGTCGGCATCGGCCTGACCGTCGGCACGGCACTCGGCCTGCTCGCGGCGGCGCGGCGCGGATGGGTCGAGGAAGCAATCATGCGCTTCGCCGATTTCTCCATGGCCTTCCCCGCGATCCTGTCGGCCATCATGATGACCGCCGTCTTCGGCGCGGGCATCGTCAACGCGATCATCGCGATCGGCATCTACAACATCCCGACCTTCGCACGCATCACGCGGGCATCGGCCAACGCGATCTGGTCGCGCGAGTACATCGCGGCGGCGCGCGCCTGCGGCAAGGGCTCGTTCGCTATCACGATGCAGCACGTGCTGCCCAACATCTCGGCGGTGCTGATCGTGCAGATCACCATCCGCTTCGCGATCGCGATCCTCGCCGAAGCCGCCCTCTCCTACCTCGGCCTCGGCACACAGCCACCGCAGCCTTCGTGGGGCCGCATGCTGAGCGAAGCCCAGACCATGATGTTCCAGGCGCCGCTGCTCGCGGTCTTTCCCGGCGTGGCGATCGCTCTCGCCGTGCTGGGCCTGAACCTTCTGGGCGACGGCCTGCGCGACCTGCTCGACCCACGACTCGCACGCGCCCGCTGAGCCCGACATGCCACTTCTCGAAGTCAAAGATCTCCACGTCCAGCTGCAGACCCAGCGCGGCCCGGCCGAAGCGGTGCGCGGCATCGACTTCACGCTGGAGCGCGGCGAAACCCTGGGCATCGTCGGCGAATCCGGCTGCGGCAAGTCGATCACGGTGCAATCGCTGATGGGCCTCCTGCCCTCGACCGCCAAGGTCAGCGGCAGCATCCGCTTCGACGGCACCGAGCTCGTCGGCCTCCCGGAGCGGGAGATGTGCAAGATCCGCGGCGACCGCATCGGCATGATCTTCCAGGAGCCGATGACGGCGCTGAACCCGGTCCACACCATCGCGCGGCAGGTCGGCGAGCCGCTGCGGCTGCATCGGGGGCTTTCCGCCGGCGACGCGCGCAAGGAAGTGCTCGCGCTGCTCGAGCGCGTGGGCATCCCCGATGCCGCGTCGCGCCTCGACGCCTATCCGCACCAGTTCTCGGGCGGCCAGCGCCAGCGCATCGGCATCGCGATGGCGCTGGCCTGCGGGCCGGACCTGCTGATCGCCGACGAGCCGACCACCGCGCTCGACGTCACGATCCAGAAGCAGATCCTCGACCTGATCCGCGGCCTGGTCGCGGAGCGCGGCATGGCGCTGATCCTGATCTCGCACGACCTCGGCGTGATCGCGCAGAACGTCTCCAGGATGCTCGTGATGTACGGCGGCAGCGTGGTCGAAAGCGGCCCCACCTCGTGCGTCTTCGCCGAACGCGCGCATCCCTACACGCGCGGCCTGTTCGCGGCGCGGCCTGAACTCGGCACGCCACGCGGCGCCAGGCTGGCCACGATCAAGGGCAGCGTGCCCGAACTGGTCGATCTGCCGAAAGGCTGCCCGTTCGCGGGTCGCTGCCGCTACACCGTCGATGACTGCAATGCGACGCGGCCTCAGCCAGTGCGGCTGCCGCACGATCATCTGGCGCGTTGCATCCGGCTCGGCGAAATCGCCGCCGAGGAAGGAGTCGCGGCATGACGAACGCGCCGCCCCCCCTGCTCGAAGTCACGCAGCTCGTGCGCCACTACGCGCTGCCGCGCGAGCGCCTCTTCGGTACGCCGCCGATGGTCAAGGCGCTCAATGGCGTGAGCTTCAGCGTCCGCCCCGGCCGCAGCCTCGGGATCGTCGGTGAATCGGGCTCCGGCAAATCGACCATCGCGCGGCTCGTGATGGCGCTCGACAAGCCGACCTCGGGCAGCGTCAAGCTGCTCGGCGAAGACCTGCATGCCTTGCAGAGGGACGCACTGCGCAAGGCGCGCCGCAATTTCCAGATGGTCTTCCAGGACCCTTACGGTTCACTCGATCCGCGCCAGACGGTCGAGCGCATCGTCGCCGAACCGCTGGAAGCGCTCGGCGAAACCACGCGTGCGCAGCAGCGCGAACTCGCAGGCGAATCGCTGGCCGCCGTCGGCCTGCGCCTCGCCGACCTGCACAAGTACCCGCACGAGTTCTCCGGCGGGCAGCGGCAGCGCATCGCGATCGCGCGCGCGCTCATCACGCGGCCGAAGCTCATCGTCGCCGACGAGCCGGTGAGCGCGCTCGACGTCTCGGTGCAGGCGCAGGTGCTCAACCTGATGCAGGACCTGCAGCAGCAGTACGGCGTCAGCTACCTCCTCATCAGCCACGACCTCGCGGTGGTGAACCACCTGTGCGACGAAGTCTGCGTGCTGCACCGCGGCCTCGTCGTCGAACGCGGCGAGCCGCAGCATCTCTTCGCGCATGCGGCGCATCCCTACACGCAGGCCCTGCTGGCCGCGGTGCCGCGCGCGGAACCGGTCGCCGCGGCATGAGCAAATACTTGCCGAGCCGGTTGCGGCCCGCCATGATGTAACGTTTGTTTCTTGACACCACAGCTTTCTCTGGAGCCCAGACACCATGTTGAAACGCCGCACCCTCCTGACCACCGCCGCACTCGCCACCGTGCCGCTCGCGCTGCCGCAGATGGCGCTGGCGCAAGGCCGCAAGGACGCGATGGTGATCGGCATGGCGCTCGAACCGCCGGGGCTCGACCCGACGGCCGGTGCGGCCTCCGCGATCGCCGAGATCGTCCACTACAACATCCTCGAGACGCTGACCAAGATCAATTCGGACGGCAGCGTCACGCCCCTCTTGGCCGAGAGCTGGGAAGTCTCGCCGGACCTGCGCACCTACACCTTCAAGCTGCGCCGCGGCGTCAAGTACCAGAACGGCGAACCCTTCAACGCGCAGACGGTGAAGTTCTCCTTCGACCGCGCGGGCAGCGAGAAGAGCACCAACAAGGACAAGCGCACCTTCGCCAACCTGAGCACGCAGGTGGTCGATGACTACACGGTGGTGCTCATCAACAAGGAGATCGACCCCGACCTGCCCTTCCTGCTGGGCCAGGCCACTGCGGTGATCGTCGAACCCAAGAGCTCGGACGCCAACGCCACCAAGCCCGTGGGCACGGGCCCCTACAAGCTCGACACCTGGAACAAGGGCAGCTCGGTGGTGGTGAGCAAGTGGGACGGCTTCCGCAACCCTGGCGCGATCAAGCTCAACAAGGTCACCTTCCGCTTCATCTCCGACCCGGCCGCGCAGGCCGCGGCGATGCTGGCCGGCGACGTCGATGCCTTCCCTCGCATCGCGACCCGTGTCGTGCCGCAGTTCAAGGCCAACCCGCAGTTCCAGGTGATCCTGAGCGGTTCGCGCGCGAAGACCATCCTGTCGATCAACAACAAGCGCAAGCCGCTCGACGACGTGCGCGTGCGCCGCGCGATCTCCGCAGCCATCGATCGCAAGGCCGTGATCGAAGGCGCGGTCGACGGCTTCGGTGTGCCGATCGGCAGCCACTACGTGCCGGGCGCACCGGGCTATGTCGACACCACCGGCGTGAACCCCTTCAACCCCGAGAAGGCCAAGCAGCTGCTGGCCGAGGCCGGCGTGAAGACGCCGCTCGAACTCACGATGACGCTGCCGCCGCCGCCCTACGCCCGCCAGGGCGGCGAGGTGATCGCCGCGCAACTGGCCAAGATCGGCATCAACGTGAAGATCCAGAACGTCGAATGGGCGCAGTGGCTCAGCGGCACCTACGGCAACAAGGACTACGACCTCAGCATCGTCTCGCACGTCGAGCCCTTCGACCTCGGCAACTACGCCAAGGCGGAGTACTACTGGCAGTACCAGTCGAAGGACTTCACCGCGGTGTACGACAAGATCAAGACGACCGGGAACACGGCCGAGCGCAACAAGCTGCTCGGCGATGCGCAGCGCATCCTGGCCACCGACGCGGCCAACGTCTTCCTGTTCCAGCCGCAGTGGCCCACGGTTGCCAAGAAGGGCGTGAAGGGGCTGTGGAAGGACATGCCGATCTTCGTCAACGACCTGTCGGCGCTGTCGTGGTGAGCGGTCCGCTGAACGAACTGGGCGCACGGGAACTCGCCGCCGCGTATCGCGAAGGAAGCCTGTCGCCGGTCGAGGTGACGCAGGCGGTGCTCGACCACGTCGCGCGCTGGGAGCCGCACCTGCAGGCCACCTGGCTGCTGCGGCCCGAGTCGGCGCTCGAACAGGCGCGCGCCTCCGAAGCGCGCTGGCGGCGCGGCGAGGCCCGCGGCCCGCTCGACGGCGTGCCCACCACCATCAAGGAGAACATCGCGACGCGCGGCGATCCGATGCCTGCGGGCACGGCCGCCGTGACGCTGCAACCGGCTGCCGCCGATGCGCCACCGGCCGCGCGCCTGAAGGAAGCCGGCGCGGTCATCTTCAGCAAGACCACCATGCCGGACTACGGCATGCTGTCTTCCGGCTTGTCGAGCTTCCACACGCTGGCGCGCAATCCGTGGGATCTGTCGAGGACGCCCGGCGGTTCCAGTGCGGGCGCCGGCGCGGCTGCCGCGGCGGGTTACGGTCCGCTGCACATCGGCACCGACATCGGCGGCTCGCTGCGCCTGCCGGCGGGCTGGTGCGGCATCTTCACGCTCAAGCCCAGCCTGGGCCGCATCCCGATCGATCCGCCCTACATGGGCCGAGCCGCCGGGCCGATGACGCGCGGCGTGGCCGATGCCGCGCTGATGATGCGCACGCTCGCGCAGCCCGATGCGCGCGACAGCATGAGCCTGCCTGCCCAGGAGATCGACTGGGACGCTTTCGATGCCGCCGTCGACCACCTGCGCGGCCTTCGCATCGGTCTCTTGCTCGATGCCGGCTGCGGCCTGGCCGTCGACCCCGAGATCCGCCAGGCCGTCGAACACGCCGCACGGCTCTTCGAGCGCGCCGGCGCCATCGTCGAGCCGATGCGGCCCTTCATGTCGCAGGCCATGCTCGACGGCATGGACCACTTCTGGCGCATGCGATCGCTGGTGGACATGAAGGCGCTGCGGCCCGAGCAGCGCGAAAAGGTCCTGCCCTACATCCGTGCCTGGGCCGACAGCGCAGAAGGATTCAGCGGCGAATACGTCTTCCGCGCCTTCAGCCAGTTCCACGCGACGCGCGTCGCAGCGGTTGCGGCCTGCGCGAAGTACGACTTCGTGATCTCGCCCACGGCGCCGAACATGCCGGCCGCCGCCGAAGCGCCCTCGCCGACCAACGACCCGTTGCGGCCGCTGGAGCACATCGGCTTCACCGTGCCGTTCAACATGTCGGAGCAGCCGGCCGCGTCGATCAACTGCGGCTACGCGAAGGACGGTCTGCCGATCGGCTTGCAGATTGCCGGCCAGCGCTTCGACGACCTCGGCGTGCTCAAGGTGTCGCGCGCCTTCGAGCTCATCCGCGGGCCGCAGCGGCCCTGGCCGCAACCGCCCGTGGCCTGAGGGCGCAGCGCGCGCCACGCGCGCGCAGCCGCGTGGCAACATGGACGTTTCTGCGATCCACGCCAGGAGCCACCTTGAGTTCTGCGCCCCGCCTTTGCGACAGCCTCGGCAACCCGCTCAGCCTCGACGACCCGGCGAGCCTGCGCGCCGTCAATGACTTCGTCGAAGGCTTCATCTCGTGCGAGGCGCGCGCGGTGGACGTACTGGCCGCCGCGCACGACCCGAGCCCGATCGTGCAGGCGTATTGCGCCACGCTGCACCTGTTCGCGGAGTCGGGCGATGCGGTCGCGAACGCGCGCCCCTTCATCGAGCGCGCAGAGGCGGCGTCGGCCCGCGCGACCTCGCGCGAGCAGCGCTACATCGCAGCCGTCGCCGCCTGGGCCGAGGGCGACATCACGCGCGCCATCGCGCTGCACGAGGAGCAGGCGAAGGAGCATCCGCGCGACCTCGCCTCACTGAAGCTCGGGCAGTACCACTGCTTCAATGTCGGCGACTGCCCGGGCATGCTGCGCCTGGCATTGACGGCGCTGCCGCACGCCGGCGACGTGCCCTATCTGCATGGCATGGCCGCCTTCGGCCACGAGCAGTGCCACCGGATGCGCGACGCCGAAGCCAGTGCGCGCCGCGCGATCGCGATGGAGCGCAAGGAGCCCTGGGCACACCATGCGCTGGGCCACGTGATGCTCACCGAAGGGCGGCTCGCGGAAGGCCTGGACTTCATGCGCCGCGTGAGCGACACCTGGGTCGGGCTCAACTCCTTCATGGTCACGCACAACTGGTGGCACGTCGCGCTGTTCCTGATCGACCTGGGCCGCGATGCCGAAGCGCTCTCGGTCTACGACCGGCAGGTGTGGGGCGTGGTCAAGGACTATTCGCAGGACCAGATCGGCGCGGTGTCGCTGCTCGCGCGCTTCGAACTGGCCGGCATCGACGTGGGCGAGCGCTGGCAGGACGTCGGCAACTATCTCGCGCGCCGGCTCGATGACCACGTGCTGCCCTTTCTCGACCTGCAGTACCTCTACGGCCTCGCACGTGCCGGTCGCCCGGAAGCCGATACGCTGCTCGCGCACATCGAAGGCTTCGCGCCGCATGCGCCGCTTTCGACGCGCGATGCATGGCAGCACGTCTGCGTGCCGGCCGCACGCGGACTGCTCGCGCATGCGCGCGGGGAATGGGGAACTGCGATCGAGGAACTGGGGCAGGCCTTGCCGCGGCTCGTCGAGATCGGCGGCAGCCACGCGCAGCGCGATCTGTTCGAGCAGGTCTACCTCGACGCGCTCGTGCGCAAAGGCACCGGCAGTTCGCTCGCCGGCGCGCAGGGCATCCTGCAGCAGCAGCTCAACCGCCAGCCCGAATCGCTGCGCCTCTTGCGGCAGGCATCGGCGGTGTATGCCCGCCTCGGCCTGCCCGCCTGAGCTCAGCCCTTCGCCACTTCGTGCTGAGCCATCAGCTCGAGCGCCTTCACCAGCGCCGAGTGGTCGAGCTGGTCCCACCCATGGGTGGCGCAGGACTGCATCAGCTGGGCGGCCGACGCGGTCTGCGGCAATGCGACCGACATCGCCTTCGCGCCGGCCAGCGCAAGGTTCAGGTCCTTCTGGTGCAGGCCGATGCGGAAGCCCGGATTGAAGGTGCGCTTGATCATGCGTTCGCCGTGCACCTCGAGGATGCGGCTGGCCGCGAAGCCGCCCATCAGCGCCTGACGCACCTTGGCGGGATCGGCGCCGGCCTTGCTCGCGAAGAGCAATGCTTCGCCCACCGCCGCGATATTGAGCGCCACGATGATCTGGTTCGCCACCTTGGTGGTCTGGCCGTCGCCGTTGCCGCCGACGAGCGTGATGTTCTTGCCCATCTTCTCGAACAGCGGCCGGGCGCGCTCGAACACCGCTTCGTCGCCGCCGACCATGATCGTGAGGCTCGCGGCCTTGGCGCCGACTTCGCCGCCGGAGACCGGCGCGTCGAGGTAGTCGCAGCCGAGTTCGTTGATCTTCTTCGCGAAGCGCTTGGTGTCGATGGGCGAGATCGAGCTCATGTCGATCACCGTCTTGCCCTTCGAGAGGCCCGAGGCGACGCCGTCTTCGCCGAACAGGACCTGCTCGACGTCGGGCGTGTCGGGCAGCATCAGGATCACTACATCCGCCGCGCGCGCCACGTCGGCGTTGGTCGCGCAGGCGGTCGCTGCCTTGAGCGCCTCGGGCACCTTGCTGCGCGTGCGCACGAACATCTCGTGGCCGGCCTGCAGGAGGTTCTGCGCCATCGGCGCGCCCATGATGCCGAGTCCGATGAATCCGATCTTCATGATCAATGTCCTTTCAGTAAGAAGTCGAGCCCGCGGCCGGCTGCGCGGCGCGCATCTTCGCGAGCACCTGCTGCGAGCCCGCGGCCATGAGGCGCGCATCCGAACTCACGGTGACGAACTGGAAGCCCTTGGCGATGCGTGCGAGCGCGCCTTCGGGCGTTCCGTTGTGGATGCCGGCCACGAGTCCGTGCGCCTTGGCGCGTTCGAGGATGTGGTCGATGGCCTGCTGGACGGGCGGATCGACGTCGTCGAAGACCGGCCTGCAGCCCAGTGCGAGCGAAAGGTCCGACGGCCCGATGTACACGGCGTCGAGGCCCTCCACCGACATGATCGCGTCGAGGTTCTCGAGCGCCTGCGCCGTCTCGATCATCGCGAAGGTGACGATGGTGTCGTTCGCGTGCTGCGGGTAGTCGGCGCCGCCGTAGAGCAAGGCGCGCACCGGGCCGAAGCTGCGCGTGCCGCGCGGCGCGTAGTGCGTGTAGGCCACGAGCCGCGCGGCTTCGTCGGCCGTATTGATCATCGGGCAGATGACGCCGTAGGCGCCGGCGTCGAGCGCCTTCATGAGCGCGGCCGGGTCGAGCCACGGCACGCGCACCACCGGCACCGTGTCGGTGGTCGAGATGGCCTGCAGCATGGGGATCATCGATTGGTAGTCGACGACGCCGTGCTGCAGGTCGATGGTGAGCGAATCCCAGCCCTGGTGAGCCATGGTCTCGGCCGAGAAGCCGTTTGGGATCGCGAGCCAGCCATTGACCGCGGCACCTCCAGATTTCCAGAGCGTCCGCAGGCGGTTTTCTCTCATGGTGTCTCCTTGTCGTGTCGGGGAGCGCCCGGCGGGCTCAGCGATCGAAGGCGGGCCGCTTGGGGTCGAACTTCCAGCCGGGGATCAGGCACTGCATCGCCACCGCATCATCGCGCGAACCGAGGCCGTGCTGCTTGTAGAGCTGATGCGCCTTCTCGACTTCGGCCATGTCGAGCTCGATGCCGAGGCCGGGCTTCTTCGGCACCTGCACCATGCCGCCCGCGATGCGGAGCGGCTCCTTCGTGAGGCGCTGGCCGTCCTGCCAGATCCAGTGGGTGTCGATCGCCGTCACCCGACCCGGCGCGGCGGCGCCGACGTGGGTGAACATCGCGAGCGACACGTCGAAGTGGTTGTTGGAGTGCGAGCCCCAGGTGAGCCCCCAGTCGCGGCAGGTCTGCGCGACGCGCACCGAGCCGGCCATGGTCCAGAAGTGCGGGTCGGCCAATGGGATGTCCACCGACTGCAGCGAGAGCGCGTGCGCCATCTGCCGCCAGTCGGTGGCGATCATGTTGGTCGCCGTCGGCAGGCCGGTGGCGCGGCGGAACTCCGCCATCACCTCGCGGCCGGAGAAGCCCTCCTCGGCGCCGCAGGGGTCCTCGGCATAGGCGACCACGCCGCGCATCCGGTGGCCGAGCCGGATCGCATCCCTGAGCAGCCAGCCGCCGTTCGGGTCGAGCGTGACGCGCGCCTCGGGGAAGCGCTCGTGCAGCGCGACGATGGCGTCGACCTCCTCGTCGCCGCGCAGCACGCCGCCCTTGAGCTTGAAGTCGTTGAAGCCGTAGCGCTCGCGCGCCGCTTCGGCCAGGCGCACGATGGCTTCGGGCGTCATCGCCTTCTCGTGGCGCAGGCGGAACCAGGCGTTGTCGGCCTCGGGCTCGCGTGCGTAGGGCAGATCGGATTGGTCGCGATCGCCGACGAAGAAGAGGTAGCCCAGCATCTCGACCGCATCGCGCTGCTGGCCTTCGCCGAGCAGCGCCGCCACCGGCACGTCCAGATACTGGCCGAACAGGTCGAGCATCGCCGATTCGATCGCGGTCACCGCGTGGATGGTGGTGCGCAGGTCGAAGGTCTGCAGCCCGCGCCCGCCGGCATCGCGGTCGGCGAACTTCTTCTGCACGCGTTGCAGGACGCCTTGGTAGCCACCGAGGGCCTGCCCCACGACGAGGTCGCGCGCGTCCTCGAGCGTCTGGCGGATCTTCTCGCCGCCGGGCACCTCGCCCACGCCGGTGCGGCCGGCGCTGTCCGTGAGGATCAGCAGGTTGCGGGTGAAGAAGGGGCCGTGGGCGCCGCTGAGGTTCAGCAGCATGCTGTCGCGGCCGGCGACGGGGATCACGCGAAGTTCGGTGATCCTGGGTGTGGAGTTGGACATGACGGGTGCTCTCTCAATCTGCGGTGATCTTGCCGGTCTCGATGACTTTCTTCCAGCGGGCGTATTCCTGTTGCTGGAAGGCAGCGAACTGCGCCGGCGTATTGCCGACGACTTCGAGGCCGATCGCTGTGAACTGGCTCTTCACCGCCGGATCGTTGAGGGCCGCGACCATCGCACTATGGGCCTTGTCGCGGACCGCCGTGGGCAAGCCCTTTGGCGCGACGATGGCTTGCCACGAGTAGACGTCGACGTTCTTCACGCCCGCCTCGGCGATGGTCGGCACGTCCGGCAGGACCGGCGAGCGCTTGTCGCCGGTGACCGCGAGCGCCTTGAGCTTGCCGCCCTTGATGTACTGAACCACCGCGTTGACGTTCTGGAACGACGCATCGACCTGGCCGCCCAGAAGATCGGTGATGGCGGGCGCGCCCCCCTTGTACGGCACGTGCAGGCCGTGCGTCCCGGTCTGCTGCCAGAAGAGCTCGGCCGTGAGATGGTCGCTCGATCCATTGCCGGACGACGCGAAGCTCATCTTGCCGGGATTCGCCTTCAGGTTCGCGATGACGTCAGCGACCGATTTGTGCGGCGAGCTCGCCGGGACCACCAGCACGTTCGGCGCCTGCACCGCGACGGTGATCAGATCGAAGTCCTTCAGCGCGTCGTACTGCAGGCCCTTGATGAGATGCGGCGCGATCACCAGCGGGCCCAGCGAGGTGACGAGGAAGGTGTAGCCGTCCGGCGGCGAGCGCTTGACCTGCATCGCGCCGATGGTGCCGGTCGCGCCGGCCTTGTTGTCAACGAGGAAGGTCTGGCCCAGCTTCTCGCCGAGCTTGGGAGCGATGGCGCGGGCGACCATGTCGGTCGAACCGCCGGCCGGGAAGGGAACGATGACGTTCACCGTCTTCTGCGGCCAGTCCTGGGCCTGGGCCCCGGTGGCGGCCGCGAGGGCGATGGCACACGCAGCAAACAGTTTCCTTGTGGTCATGGTGGATGTCTCTCTTGCGATGGTAGCGCTATCTTCGGTATGCGAATGATAGCGCTACCGTGCGATTCGGCAACCGGTTCGGACCTAGGGTTTACGCGGATCAGGCGCTTTCGCGCTCGGCGATCGAGAAGCCGATGTCGACCACGCGCTCGCCGACCTGCCGCCCTTCCGCGCGCTCGACGATGAACTGCGCGGCCTGGCGGCCGATGGCGGCGCCGTCGATGCGGACCGTGGTCAGCGCGGGCTCGAGGTCGGCCGCGAATTCGAGGTCGCCGAAGCCGACGACCGAGAGCTGGCCGGGCACGGCGATGCCGCGCGCCTGCGCCTCGATCATCACGCCGAGCGCCAGCAGGTCGGAGCTGCAGAACACCGCATCGATGGTCGGATGCTCCTTCAGCAGTTCGGACAGCGCGGCGCGACCGCTCTTGAGCGTGGTGGGCGCCGGCACGCGCTTGATCGGCACCTCGGGCAGCCCCGCCGCGCGTGCCGCCTCGCTGAAGGCGCCGTGGCGCCGGCGCGAGCGCTCGTCGTCGCCTGCGACGACCGCGAGATGGCGGCGCCCTTTTCCGTGCAGGAATTCAGCCACCTTGCGGCCCACTTCCACGTGGGAGAAGCCCACCAGCATGTCCAGCGGGGTCGGCGTCAAATCCCAGGTCTCGACCACCGGGATGCCCGCGGCCAGCAGCCGCTTGCGCCCCTCGGGCGAATGCATGATCCCGGTGAGCACGATGCCGTCGGGCCGGCGGCCGATGATGGCTTCGAGCAGCGCGTCCTCGCGCGAATCCACATAGCCGCTCTGGCCCAGCATCAACTGGTAGCCCCGTTCCGCCAGCGCCTCGGTCAGCGACTGCACCGTCTGCAGGAACACCGGCCCGGCGATCGAGGGCACCACCGCCGCGACGAGCCGGCTGCGCGTCGACGCCAGTCCGCCGGCGAGCACGTTGCGCACGTAGCCGGTGCGGCTGACCGCCTCGGTGACCTTCCTGAGCACCTCGGCCGACACCTGCGAAGGCGAGCTCAGCGCGCGCGACGCCGTGATCGGCGCCACGCCGGCGAGCTTCGCGACATCGTGCAGGGTGACCGCGCCGCTGCCGCGGCGGGAACGTCGGGCGGGGGCGGCGCCATCTTTGCTCATGCCTGCGATTCTAGGCGCGCTGATAGCGCTACCGCGCGCTGGCCGACACGGCTACTTCTCGAGGTGCCGGCGCTGGTCGTAGGTCGGCTGCACCGGCAGGCCCTCGAGGTGCCGCGTATCGGCCCAATCGACGATCTCGATGCGATCGGGCGCGGCGGCATCGCCCAAGCGGATGCGGTTGAAGCCGGCATTGGGGATCTGGCTCTGGCGCGGGCCATTCAGCCCCAGACCGCGGGCGGTGCGCCAGACCATGTCGAGCACCCCGCCATGCGTCACCACCAGCACGGTCTGGCCCGGGTGCGCGGTGGCGATGCTGCCGAGCGCATCCATGATCCGCGCGTGGAACTGCCGTGCGGACTCGCCTTCGGGCATCGCATGGTCTTCGCGGAACTGCAGCCAGTCTTCCCATGCGCGCGGATGCAGGCTCTGGATCTCCTCGGCGCGCATGCCTTCGACGACGCCGAAGTTCTGCTCGCGCAGCGTGACCGAGGTGGCGATCGCGAGCTCGAGCTGCGCCGCCGCCGGAGTGGCGGTCTGCTGCGCGCGCATCAGGTCGCTGCTGACGAGATATTGCACAGCCTCGCGCGCCAGCCGCAGGCCCAGCCTGCGCGCCTGCTCGTGGCCCGTGTCGTTGAGGGGCACATCGATGTGGCCCTGAAATCGGAGTTCGCGGTTCCAGTCGGTTTCGCCGTGGCGGATCAGGATAAGTTCAGTGGGCATTGGGGCCTATTGTCCGCGCACCGGGTGACGTCGCGGTGTCCGCACGCAATCGCGGAGAATTCACGCATGCCACGTCTTGTCCTGTTGCCCGGCCTCGCCTGCGACGAGCGCCTCTGGGAAGCGCAGATCCCCGCCCTGCCGCCGACGCTCGATGTTCGCGTCACCGACGTGCACATGCGGCACGGCCGCATCGAGGCGATGGCGACCGCGCTGCTCGCCGAGCATCCCGGACCGCTGATCCTCTGCGGCGCATCGATGGGCGGCATGATCGCGATGGAAGCGGCCCGCCAGGCGCCCGGGCGGATCGCGGGACTGGCCCTGCTCGGCACCAACGCACGCCCCGAGACGCCCGAGATGTACGAGCTGCGCGAATCGGCGATCGAGCTGTTCGAGCGCGGCGAGGCGCGCGACGTGATCGAGTTCAACGCGGGCTTCGCGTTCCATCCGGTGCAGGCGCGCGACGCTGCACTCATCCGGCGCTACGTCGACCTGATCCTCGATGCGGGCGCGGCGCAACTGATCCGCCAGAACCGCGCGCTGATGGAGCGGCCCGACGCGCGGCCGCACCTCTCGCGCCTGCGCTGCCCGACGCTCGTGCTCTGCGGCGACGGCGACCGGCTCACGCCGCCCGAGTGCTCGCAGGAAATCGCATCGCTGATGCCCCACGCGGAACTCGTCTGGGTCGCCGAGTGCGGCCACATGCTGACGATGGAAAAGCCGGCCTTCGTCAATGCCACGCTCGGCCCGTGGCTGATGCGCGTTGCCGAGAGCGCTTGCTAGTGCAGTTGGCCGCCGATCTCGCGCACGTCCTCGCGTACGGCCAGTGACGTGCCGACGGCGATGCGCAATGCGGCGATCACGGACTCGAGCGACATGCTCGGCATCCCCGGAAACCGCGCCGCCTGCTCAGGCAGATAGGGAATGTGGATGAACCCGCCGCGCATGCCGGGCACGGGCCGGGTCGCGATGCGGTGCATGAGCCCGAAGAACAGGTGGTTGCACACGAAGGTGCCCGCCGAGTTGGACACCGCCGCCGGAATGCCTGCCGCGCGCAGGTCGCGCACGATCGCCTTGATCGGCAGGCTCGAGAAGTACCCCACCGGCGCCCCGGCGACCACCGGCTCGTCGATCGGCTGGCAACCGGCGTTGTCGCAGATGCGGCCGTCGTCGATGTTGATCGCCACGCGCTCGGGCGTGATCTCGCTGCGGCCGCCGGCCTGGCCGACGGCGATCACGAGTTGCGGCCGAAGCTCGTCGACGGCCGCATCGAGTTCGCGCAAGGCCGCGCCGAACACGCACGAGATGCGGCGCGCGTGCACGGTGGCGCCTTCGATGCGCCAGCCATCGAGCGCGCGCACCGCCTCCCAGGACGGATTGATCGCGTCCTTGTCGAAGGGCTCGAAACCGGTCAGGAGGATGTTGTTCTTCACGATGCGCGCCGGACCGCTTCAGGCTGTCGCCGCGACGGTGATCCCTTCGGCCGCGAGCCGTTCGCGGATGCGGCGCGCGAACGCCAGCGCATGCGCGCCGTCGCCGTGCAGGCACACCGTCTGCGCATTGACCGGCACCACGCTGCCGTCGATCGCAGTGACCTTGTGGTCGCGCACCAGCGAGAGCGTCTGCGCGAGCGACCTTTCTTCTTCCTCGATCAGCGCACCGGGCTGGCTGCGCGGCACCAGGCTGCCGTCGGGCTGGTAGCCGCGATCGGCGAACACCTCCTCGACCGGGGTGAGGCCCGCGCGCTCGGCCGCCGCGATCATGCCGCTGCCGGCGAGGCCGAAGAAGCGCAGCCTGGGATCGAAACGCCGCACCGCCTCGCAGATCGCATCGGCCAGCACCGGGTCCTTGACTGCCTGGTTGTAGAGCGCGCCGTGCGGCTTCACATGCGCGAGGGTTCCGCCTTCGGCCTTCACGATCGCCGCGAGCGCGCCGATCTGGTAGAGCATGCCGGCGACGATCTCCTCGGGCGGCAGGTTCATCGTGCTGCGGCCGAAGTTCTCGCGGTCCGGGAAACTCGGGTGCGCGCCGATCGCCACGCCTTTATCGATAGCCCAGCGCACGCACTGCCGCATGGTGCTCGCGTCACCCGCGTGCCAGCCGCAGGCGATGTTGGCCGAACTCACCAGCCCGAGCAGCGCCTCGTCGTTGTCGCAGCCTTCGCCCAGGTCGGCATTGAGATCAATCCGCATGCGTTTCTCCATGGGTGGAATTCTGCGCCGGCGCAAGCCACCCCATCGACACCAGGCCTTGCGCGAGGTGCGCGAGATAGCGCTTCTGCGCGTCCCATGCCGCGAGCGCCTCGGCGGCATCGACCACCCGGAAACGCAGGCGGCCATCGAGCGGCGCCTGCGCCAGTACCCAGAGGTCGGCGCGGATCACCACGCCGATGCGCGGGTACCCGCCGGTGGTTTGCGCGTCGCCCATGAGAATGATCGGCTGCCCCGAGGGCGGCACCTGGATCGTCCCTGGAATCACGCCTGACGAGAGCATGTCGCCGCTGCGCTTGCGCTTGAGTTCGGGGCCTTCGAGCCGGCTTCCCATGCGGTTGCTCTGCGGCGTGATGCGCCATGCATCGCGCCAGAGTTGTTCGCGCGACGCGACGGTGAAGAGCTCGAACTCGGGGCCCGGAAGAATGCGAAGCTCGATCACGCCATCGGCCGGATCGGCCTGCCACGCCGGCAGGCGCCCGCCGAACGGACGCGCCCCCAGTTGCGCGGCAGTGAGGGAGGATGCACCGCAGACCAGCGTGTCGCCGGCCTTCAGCGCCCGGCCCTCGTGGCCGCCGAAGCCGGCTTTCAGGTCGGTGCTGCGCGAACCGAGGATCACCGGAACGTCGACGCCGCCGGCAACCGCCAGCCAGGTTCGAATGCCTGCCTTCCTGGCGGACCGGTTGGCGCGTCCGAACTTGAGGATCTGCCCTGCGCGCACCGGCAGGCTCCAGCCCGGCCACACGGGCCGGCCGTCGAGCCGGGCATCGAAATCGTCGCCGGCCCATGCGATGCGCGTCGGCGCATCGAAGCGCAGTTCGCAGCCGCCCATGGTGATCTCCATCCCCGCCGCGCCGTCGGGATTGCCGACCAGGCGGTTCGCCAGCACCAGCGCCAGCGTGTCGAGCGCGCCACCGGGACAGATGCCGAGTTGCCGATGGCCGTGCCGGCCCAGGTCCTGCACCGAAGCCAGCATGCCCGGGCGCAAGACCGTGAACGCGGCCGTCATCATCAGAGTTCCACCCTTTCGGCGACGAAGCGAACACGGTCGCCGGGGCGCAGCAGCGTGGGCGCGTCGGCCAGCGGTTCGAACAGAGGCACCGAAGTCCGACCGATCAGGTTCCACCCGCCCGGCGAGACGATCGGATAGACCCCCGTCTGCTCGCCGCCGATGCCCACCGAACCCGCGGGCACCGCGACGCGGGGCGCGGCGCGGCGCGGCGTGGCGAGTTCCGTCGCGAGCCCGCCCATGAAGGCGAAGCCCGGCAGGAAGCCCAGCAGGTAGACGATGTAGTCGCCCTCGCTGTGCCGCCGGACGACCTCCGCTGGCGCGAGGCCGGTGTGCGCCGCCACGTCGGCCAGATCGGGCCCCCACTCGCCGCCATAGATCACGGGGATCTCGATGCGCCGTCCCTCGATCGTCGCCGCCGCGAGCTGCGGCCACGCCGACAGCACCTGCATCTCGAGCTCGACGCCATCGATCTCGTCGGGGTCGAAGAGCAGGCTCAGGTTGTTCATGCCGGGCAGCACCTCGCGCACGCCGCGCCATTGCATGGCTTCGGCCGCCAGGGCCCAGATCTGCCGTTGCTGCGCGAGCGTCGCCGGCGGCGGCAGTTCGCACACCAACGCCGCCTCGCCCAGGGGGTGCAGGCGAGGCAACGCCGCGGCGCTCGCGGCGCTCATTCAGCCCCCACGCTCGGCACTGCCGTGTCCTCGCTGCCCCCCGAGGGGGCCTGAGCTTGCTTGGGGCGGCCCGGCGCGGCGCTCATTCGCGCCCGAGGTTGCGTACCTTGGCGAGCAGGGCTTCCTGCACTTTCGGCGAGACGAACTTGTCGACCTCGCCGCCGAGCATCGCGATCTCGCGCACGAAGGTGCTGGAAATGAACTGGTACTTGTCGCTCGGCGTGAGGAACACCGTCTCCACTTCCGGCATCAGCGAACGGTTCATGCCGGCGAGCTGGAACTCGTAGTCGAAGTCGGTCACGGCGCGCAGCCCCCGCACCATCGCCTTGCCGCCGCGCGCGACGACGAAGTCGCGCAAGAGCCCCGAAAAGCTCTCGACGGTCACCTGGTCGCTGTATGCGGATACTGCGTTGCGGGCCATGTCGATGCGCTCCTGCAGCGTGAAGAGCGCCTTCTTGTGATGGCCTGCGGCGACGGCGACGATGACCTTGGAAAAAAGCTGGGTCGCGCGCCGCACCACGTCTTCGTGGCCGAGCGTCATCGGATCGAATGTGCCGGGGTATACCGCGATCACCTTGCTGGTCATGGTTGCTCCTCTCATGCAGCCGCTCGCGGCCCTGTGTTTCGGCGGATTATGCAGCCGCGTCCGCGTCACGCTGAAGAAGGTGCGCGTGCACCGCGCCGGCCCTGAAGTGCCGGTACACGACGAGGCCCAGCGAGGACAAGGCCTGCTCGTCCCACTGCCGTGCGGCTTCGAGGTAGATCACGCCGTCCGGGCGCAGCGCGCGTGCAGCGGCGCTCAATGCGGGCGCGTAGAGGGCCTCGTTGTCGAACGGCGGATCGAGGAAGACCGCATGAAGGCTGCCGGCGGGTGTGCGCTCGAGCGCAGTGACGCCGTTGCCGCGCTCGACGCGCACCGCTTCGGCCGAGAGCTTGGTCTTGAGCGCCTGCAATTGCAGGGCCAGCGCAGGGTCCTGCTCGCACAGCAGCACCGACCCGGCGCCGCGCGACGCGGCTTCCAGGCCGAGCGCGCCGGTGCCGGCAAAGGCATCGACACAGCGCCATCCAGGCAGCTCGCCGCCGCCGGCGCCCGCGAGGCTGGCCAGCCAGTTGAAGAGGGTCTCGCGAACCCGGTCGGGCGTGGGACGCAGGCCGGCCTTGTCGGCGACCGCGAGACGGGTTCGCTTCCATTGGCCGCCGATGATGCGGACGAAATGCGGCGCCTTGGACGAGGCCGCAGGGGAAGGCGATCGGGCGGGGACGGATTTTCGGGGCGCTGGCTTCACGCCCAAAGCTTAACGGCATCGAAGGCGCGAATCGCGCCTCCGAGCCCTCAGGGCTGCTTCGCCCCGACGATCACCGTCACCATGCGATCCGGCTGCAGCTTGCGCGCGAACGCCGCCTTGACGTCGGCCACCGTGACCGCGTTCATGCGGGCGGTCCAGGTTTCCAGGTAGTCGAGCGGCAGGTCGTACCAGGCGATGTTCGCGACGTTGCCGAGCAGCTTGCGATTGCTGTCCAGCAGCAGCGGGAAGCCGCCGATGAGGTTGTCCTTCGCGGCCTTGAGCTCGGCTTCGGTCGGCCCTTCGGCGACGAACTTCGCCAGCACTTCGCGCGAGACCTTGACCGCTTCCTCGGTCTGGTCCGGCCGTGTCTGGAACCCGATGCGGAACGCGCCCGCCTGCAGGCCCGGCGAGAAGCCGCTGTAGATGCTGTAGGTCAGACCGCGCTTCTCGCGCACCTGCTCCGTGAGCCGCGCAACGAAGCCGCCGCCGCCGAGCACGTAGTTGCCGAGGTTCAGCGCGAAGTGATCCGGGTCGGACCGACGGTAGCCCGGCTGGCCGATGAGCACATGCGCCTGCGCCGAATCGAAGGGAATGCGTTGCTCCTTCGCTGCCGCGAGCGGCTCGACTTCGGGCACCGCGGGCAGCTCGGGGCAGGACGCCGAGGACGGCAGGCGCGACAGCAGCGTCTTCGCGATGTCTTCCGCCTGCGCACGGGTCACGGCGCCGACGATGCTGATCCTGGCGCGGCAGGGCAGCATGAGTTGCTCGTAGCGCTTGCGCATCGTCGCCACGTCGATCTGCGCGAGCGTCGCCTCGGTCGTCTCGACGCCGTAGGGATGCGCGCCGTAGACCGCCTGCGCGAAGGCGCGTTCGGTGACGGTGGCGGGCTTGGTGTTGGCTTCCCTGATCGCCGCGTTGAGCACTTCGCGCTCCCGCTTCCAGACATCCTCCGGAAATGCCGGCTCGCCGATCTGGCGCGCGGCGAGCCGCACGGCCTTGTCGAGCAGCGCCGGCCGGGCCAGCGTGCGCAGCGTGAAGCTGGTGCGCTCGCCACCGGCGCTGACGTCGAAGTTGGCGCCGAGATCGGCCCAGGCTTCGCCGAGCGCGTTCTCGTCCATCGCCGGATCGCTGCCGCTCGCGCGGATGCCCTTCTCGACCATCGTGGCGCTCGCGCTGGCGAGGCCGGCCTGGACCGCGGGATCGCGCCGCGAACCGGCGTCGAAATCGGCCTGCACATCGACGATCGGCAAGGCGTTGGTGGCGGCGAGGTAGATCCTGGCGCCGTTCGGCAGGGTCCAGTGCTGGATCGGGATGGCGGCCTGGGCGCTCGCGCCGATCAGCAAT
Organism: Variovorax sp. HW608; assembly: GCF_900090195.1. Lineage (NCBI taxonomy): Bacteria > Pseudomonadati > Pseudomonadota > Betaproteobacteria > Burkholderiales > Comamonadaceae > Variovorax > Variovorax sp. HW608. The sequence continues at coordinate 3,834,660 of NZ_LT607803.1, read as the reverse complement.
GCGCCGCCAAGGAAGAAGGCGCGAAGGCCGCTTGTCGGGAACTTGAACATGGGTCTTTGGCCTTCCATCAACGCATTTCGCCCGAGGGCGCGGCGAATCCGCGCGGACGGCGGTTCGCTTCGGGGGGCAGCGGGCGCAATGTCGCGACCGTGAGCTGGTCATCGCCGAAGTACCTGGCGGCTGCGGCCTTCACCTGCTCCGCGGTGACGCTCTGGAGCCGCTCGATGATGCGCGCGCTCGCATCGAGCGCAAGCCCCTGCACCCAGTTGCTGCCGAGCTCGCGCGCCTGAGCCATCACCGAGTCGAGCTTGTAGGTCTCGCTCGCCACCCACTGGGTCTTGACGCGCGCGAGTTCGGCCTCGCCGACGCCTTCGCGCGCGATCTTCGCGACCTCGGCGCGCAGGGCGGCTTCGACCGCTTCGGCCGTCTTGCCGGCGGCGGGCACGCCTTCGAGCACGAACAATTGCGGCCCGCGACCGACGAAGCCCGAGTAGGCGCCCGCCGAATCCGCGACGCGATCCGGCCCCTGCGTCAGGGCGCGATCGAGCCGCGCCCCCGGATAGCCGTCGAGCACCGCGGCCAGCACCACGAGCGCGTAGGGATCGATGTCGCCCTTGAAGTTGTCGTCGGCCGTATCGATCTGCGGCACGCGGAAGGCAAGCGAGACATAGGCCTGCTCGGCCGGTGCCTTGTATTCGACGCGGCGGATGCCGCGCTGCGCGGGTTCGGTGCGCGGCTTGCGGGTCGGCACGGCGCGTGCGGGGATCGAGCCGTAGTACTTCTCGGCCATCGCGCGGACCTGCGCCACGTCGACGTCGCCCACCACCACGATCGCGGCGTTGGCCGGCGTGTACCAGCGCTCGATGAAGGCGCGGACATCGTCCGGAGTCATCGCATCGAGATCGCTCATCCAGCCGACCACCGGGCGGTGGTAGGGCGAGGCGGTGAACACCGCGGCGTTCTGCTGCTCGCCGAGCAGGGCGCGCGGCTGGTCGTCGGTGCGCATGCGGCGCTCTTCCTTGACGACCTCGATCTCGCGCTTGAACTCGTCGTCCGGCCACCGGTTGCTGGCGAAGCGGTCGGATTCGAGCTTCATGACCTGCTCCAGCTTGTCGACCGGGATCTGCTGGTAATAGCCGGTGTAGTCGCGCGTGGTGAAGGCGTTCTCGCGGCCGCCGAGCGCGGCGACACGGCGCGAGAATTCGCCGGCCTTGAGCGCCTTGCTGCCCTTGAACATCATGTGTTCGACCGCGTGCGCGACGCCCGAGGTGCCGTCCACTTCGTCCATCGAACCGACCCGGACCCAGAGCATCTGGACCGCGGTCGGTGCGCGCCGGTCGGGCTGCACGATCAGGGTCATGCCGTTGGCGAGGGTGAATTTCTCGGCGGCCGGCGTGCCGTTGGACGGCGACGCGGCGGCGGATTTCGAGGGGGAGGATTGCGCGAAGGCGGGCAACGCCCAGGGTGCCGAGAGCACCAAGGCCAGCACCGCACCCAGCGCAGCGCGGCGTGGCGAGGGGTGTTTCATAGAATGGCTCGGATTGTAAAAACCCGCCAATGTTCAGTTTCTTCAAGAAAAAACCGCAGCCCGATGCCGCCCAGGCACCGGCGCCTTCTCCCGAGATTTCATCGGGCGAAACAGCGGCGGCTCCGGCCACGCCAGCCAGGTCGGTCTTTTCGCCATCCAGCTGGTTCGGCAAGGCCGCAGCGCCGGCGCCGGCCGCCGCCGAGGTCGAATCGGCACCTCCGCCCACGGTTGCGCCCCAGGAGCCGGCGCTGCGGGCGCCCGAGCCGGCGTCTCCGGTCCAGGTCGAAATCCCCCGGCCGACGCCCCCCGTCCCGGCTCCCGTTCCCGCTCCTTCCCCGGCGGTCGTTGCATCCGCTCCCGCCCCGGCGCCCGAGCGCAGCGGCTGGCTGGGCAAGCTCAAGAGCGGCCTGCGCAAGACCGGCAACAGCATCACCGCCGCCTTCGTCAACGCCCAGATCGACGACGCGCTCTACGAGGAACTGGAAGCGGCGCTGCTGATGGCCGACACCGGCGTCAAGGCCACCGAGCATCTGCTGGAGGACTTGCGGCGGCGCGTGAAGAGCAACATGGCCACCGAGGCCAGCCAGGTCAGGACGCTGCTGGCGGACGCGATCGCCGATCTGCTGCGCCCGCTCGAAAAATCGCTGGTGATCGGCGAGTACACGCCGACCGTGATCATGGTGGCCGGCGTGAACGGTGCCGGCAAGACGACATCGATCGGCAAGCTGACCAAGCATCTGGCCAACGAAGGCGCCTCGGTGCTGCTGGCCGCTGCCGACACCTTCCGGGCCGCGGCACGGGAGCAATTGCTCGTCTGGGCGGACCGCAACACCGTCGAGATCGTCAGCCAGGAAGGCGGCGACCCCGCCGCGGTGAGCTTCGACGCGGTCAACGCCGGCAAGGCGCGCGGCAAGGACGTGGTGCTGGTCGATACGGCCGGCCGGCTACCGACGCAGATCCATCTCATGGATGAGCTCAAGAAGATCAAGCGCGTGGTCAACCGGGCCGACGCGACCGCGCCGCATGAAGTGCTCCTGGTCATCGACGGCAACACGGGCCAGAACGCGCTGGCGCAGGTCAAGGCATTCGACGAAGCGCTCGGCCTGACGGGCCTGATCGTCACCAAGCTCGACGGCACGGCCAAGGGCGGCGTGCTGTGCGCGATCGCGCGCGAGCGGCCGGTTCCGGTCTATTTCATCGGGGTCGGCGAAAAGCTGGAGGACCTGGAAACCTTCGACGCCCGGGAGTTCGCGCAGGCGCTGCTCGGCTAAATAGACGGTCGGGTTCATCCCCTTGGAGGCGCCTGGACCGGTCTGGCATCATGACCGCGGCACCAGAACAAGGAAACAGCATGGACACCACCACTGCCGCCCCGCTCACCGGCGCCGACCGGAAGGTCGACCGCCTGCTCGCCCACTATGAGGAGAGCCACCGGAACCCGGTCCACGAGGCCATCCACATGGTGGCGATCCCGGCGATCATGCTGAGCATCGTCGGGCTGCTGTTCGCCTTGCATCCCTGGGTCGCCTATGCGTTCGTGGCTGCCAGCCTGGTCTATTACGCGAGGCTCCACGCCCCGGTTTTCCTGGTCACCATGCTCGTCGGCACCGTGGTGCTTCTGGCCGTGGTGCACGCAATGGGAAGCCTTGTTTTGCCAGTTTCCGCCGCCATCTTCGTGGTGGCATGGATTTTCCAGTTCGTGGGCCACAAGATCGAGGGCAAGAAGCCCTCCTTCTTCGAGGACATCGAGTACCTCTGGGTTGGACCACTTTTTGTACTTTCCAGGATTTTTCAGCGCCTTGGTATTCGCTGGTGATACTCCAGACGCTGAGTCGGGGCGCCGAAGTCGGCGCTGTCAAGCTATCGCCACCATAGAGGCGGCGTGGGAACCCTTGTCTTAGCACTCCCTCTAATCGAGTGCTAACATGGCCAAGAACAAAGGAGTTCCCCGAATGACAACACTGTCTGGAGCCTCTGCCAACCAGCTGGCCGTCGCCAATCCGTGGTCGATGGTCCCTCCGCTGGGTAACCTGGACGCCTATATCTCGGCAACCAACCGGTTGCCCTTGCTGACGCTCGAGGAAGAGCAGGGCTACGCGCGCAAACTGCGCGACCACAACGATCTCGAAGCCGCCGGTGCGCTGATCCTGTCGCACCTGCGCCTGGTCGTCTCCATTTCGCGCCAGTACCTGGGTTACGGCCTGCCGCACGGCGACCTGATCCAGGAAGGCAATGTCGGCCTGATGAAGGCCGTGAAGCGCTTCGATCCCGATCAGGGCGTGCGGCTCGTGAGCTACGCCATGCACTGGATCAAGGCCGAGATCCACGAGTACATCCTGAAGAATTGGCGCATGGTCAAGGTCGCGACGACCAAGGCCCAGCGCAAGCTGTTCTTCAACCTGCGTTCGATGAAGCAGGGCTTCAAGGCCGGCGCCGCCATCGATGGCGAGACCTACCGCGACACCCTGAGCGCCGACGAGGTCACGCAGATGGCGACCCGCCTGAACGTGAAGCCGGAAGAAGTGCTCGAGATGGAAACCCGGCTTTCCGGCGGCGACGTGGTGCTCGACCCGAGCCCATCCGACGACGGCGAAGAAGGCTTCGGCCCGATCGCCTACCTGGCGGATGCGAGCCAGGAGCCGACGGCCCTGCTGGAGTCGCGCCAGCGCGACCGGCTGTCGACCGACGGCATCACGACGGCGCTCGAGGCGCTCGACGACCGCAGCCGCCGCATCGTCGAAGAACGCTGGCTCAAGGTGAACGACGACGGCTCGGGCGGCATGACGCTGCATGACCTGGCCGAGGTCTACGGCGTGAGCGCCGAACGCATCCGCCAGATCGAGGTGGCGGCCATGAAGAAGATGAAGAAGGCCCTCGCCGAATACGCGTAAGGCGCCTTTGCCGCCACAGGCCCGGCTCTCGCCGGGCTTTTCTTTTTCAGGACTTCAGCAGCGCCTTGATGTCGGCCACCATCGGCGGAATGCCGGCGCCGTAGCGTGCGTACAGCCTCAGGCGGCCCTGCGGGTCGTAGATGAAGCTGGCGGCGGAATGGTCCATCGAATAGCTGGTCGGCGTCTTGCCGTCGACCTTCTTGTAGTAGACCTTGAAGTCCTTGGCGAGCGGCGGCAACTGCTCGGCCGTCGGGATCAGCGCGACGAACGAGGGATCGAACGCGCCCATGTAGGCCTTCATGACCTCCGGCGTGTCGCGCTCGGGATCGACCGTGACGAACAGCACCTGCAGCTTGTCGCCGTCGCTTCCGAGCTCTTGCTTGACCTGCGCCATCTCGGTCATGGTGGTCGGACAGACGTCCGGGCACTGGGCGTAGCCGAAGAACAGCACGACCACCTTGCCCTTGAAGTCCGCCATGGTCCGCACGCGGCCGTTCGCGTCGGCGAGGGAGAAGTCCTTCGCGTAATCCGCGCCGGTGATGTCGACCGCGTTGAAGCTCGGCTTGGATTCGGAGCAGCCCACGAGGTTGACGCCCGCGCAGGCGGCCGCGACCGAAGCTGCCGCCATGGCGATCCGGCCGAGGGCCTGCCGCTTGTTGATGGATGAAGAAGTCATCGGAGATAGTGGTCGACGAGCAGCGCGGCGAACAGCACGCTCAGGTGGATCAGTGAAAAGCGGAAGGTCTTGCGCGCCAGCGCATCCGAGTAGTTGCGCCACAGCGCGAACGCATAGCCGGTGAAGCCGATGCTCACGCCGAAGGCCACCACGAGGTAGAGCCAGCCGCTCATTCCGTAGATGAAGGGCAAGAGGCATGCCGCGAAGAGGATCAGGGTGTAGAGCAGCACGTGCAGCCGCGTGAACTCGTTGCCGTGCGTCACCGGCAGCATCGGCAGGCCGGCCTTGCGATAGTCCTCGACCCGGTAGAGCGCCAGCGCCCAGAAGTGCGGCGGCGTCCAGAGGAAGATGATCAGGAACAGGATCAGCGCCTCGGGGCTGACCTCGCCGGTCATGGCGGCCCATCCGAGCACCGGCGGCATTGCGCCGGATGCGCCGCCGATCACGATGTTCTGCGGCGTCAGCGGCTTCAGGATCACGGTGTAGATCACGGCGTAGCCGACGAAGGTCGCGAAGGTCAGCCACATCGTGAGCGGGTTCACGGCGAACCAGAGGATCGCGGAGCCCAGGGCGCACAGCACCATCGAGAAGAGCAGCGTCTGGCGGTCGCTCAGCTCGCCGCGCGCGGTCGGGCGCCATGCGGTGCGCTTCATCTTGGCGTCGATGCCCTTTTCGACGAGGCAGTTGAACGCCGCCGCCGCGCCGGCGACCAGCCAGATGCCGAGGCAGGCCAGGACGGCTTGCTGCAGCTCGGCCCAGCCGGGAACGCCCGGCACGGCGAGCACCATGCCGATCAGCGCGCAGAACACGATCAACTGGACCACGCGCGGCTTGGTCAGCGCGTAGAACTGGCGCATCACGCTGGCGGTGTGCGAGCGGTGGATGGAAGCCGGTGCGCTCATGCCGCCTCCATCCCTTCGCGCCGGCCGGCGGCCGTCGCCGCCACCGTTGCGCGCTCGCGCCGGCTCTCGCACAAGGTCCAGGTCAGGACCACCGCGAGCGCCGCGGCGCCGCCGGTGTGCAGCACGGCGGCAGCGAGCGGCCAGCCGAGCAGCACATTGCCGAGGCCGGTCGCAAGCTGAAGCAGCGCGAGCCCGGCCAGCCAGCGAGCCTGCGGTCGCAGCGGCCGCACGCGAAGAAGGGAACGCACCAGCAGCGCAATGGCGACGAAGACGAGATAGGCCATCAGGCGGTGGACATAGTGAATCGCGGTCAAGGCAGCAAAGTCGATGGGGGCGCCGTCCGCCGTTTCCCCGAGGTGGCGCCAGATCTGGAATCCCTGCGCGAAGTTCATCGGCGGCCACCAACTGTCCTGGCAGGTCGGGAACTGCGTGCAGGCGAGGACGGCGTAGTTCGTGCTGACCCAGCCGCCGAGCGCGACCTGCAGCACCAGCAGCAAGGTGGTAGCGATCAGCAGGTTGCGCAATGCCGAAGGCACCGGCGTCGGCAGGCGCCCCATCGCATCCTGCTGGTAGCGCACGGCCTGGATGCACAGCAGCGCCAGCAGCACCATGGCGCCCAGAAGATGAAGGGTGACGATGGCGGGGAACAGTTTCCATGTCACGGTCAGCGCACCGAAGGCCCCCTGCAGGCAGACCCACGCCAGCGTCGCCGCGGGCCACCAGGCGCTGAGCGGCCTCGCGCCGGTGTGTTCCGCACGCTGTCGCCGCCGCGCAAGCCAGGTGGCGACGGCCAGCGCGAGGATGAGCGCGCCGACGCCGGTCGCCAGGTAGCGATGGACCATTTCCACCCAGGCCTTGCCGTGGGTGACCGGGCCGGTCGGCTGCGCGGCCTGCGCCATCGCGATCTCGTGCCGCGCACCGACCGGGCTTGCATTGCCGTAGCAGCCGGGCCAGTCGGGGCAGCCGAGGCCGGAATCCGTGAGGCGGGTGAAGGCGCCGAAGAGGGTGAGGTCGAAGGTCAGGAACAGCGTGAGCACCGTCAGCGCATGCAGCCGACGGGCCGGCCCGGAGCCGGCATTGCGCCGCCAGACCCAGACGAGGGGGCCGAGCGCGAGCAGCACGCCGACCGCCAGCAGCCAGGCGATCGGGGTGAGGTCATAGAGCGAGGTGGTTTCCATGGCCAGATCAGCGCCCCGGCTCGTCCCACGACGCGGAGGCGCGCATCAGCCGGTCGAGGTCGCGCTTGGCGCGGCTCGCACCGGCGGTATCCATGCGCGGCGGGAAACGCATCATCCAGTGGCCCATCGGATCGACCAGGTAGAGGTGATCCGGCAGCGCATGGCCGGCGGCGGGCGCCAGCCATTGCGCCAGCTGGGCCTCCGGCACGCGGACGACTGTCGCACCGCGCAGGCCGTTTTCGAGGCGCTTCGGAAGCGGCGCCGCGTCGCTGACGATCCAGACGCGATCGAGACGGTCCTTCTCACGCCCGAGGCTTTCGCGCAGCTGGCGCTGCAGGTAGAGCTGCTGCTCGCAGACCGAATCGCAGGCGGCGTCGGCCACCGCGATCAGCAGCCACTGCCCTTGCAGCGCCTGGAGCGGGATCGTCGCACCGTCGGCCGAGGTGGCCTGGATGTTCGGCATCGGGCGCTGCGGATCGATCAGCTCGCCGTAGACGCTCCGGCCCTCCGGCCGGATCACGTAGTAGGTGAAGTAGGAGGCGATAACCGGCGCCGCGCAACACAGCAGCACCAGGATCATCTTCCACCGCCCCGTCACCGTCCGCCGCGTCGCCGCAGCGTCGAGCGCCTGGCGCGGCGACGGCATCGAATGGACCGTCAGCCCGAGCGGCTCGTCAGCCACGGCGGGCAAGGCGTGAGCGGCGGTAGGGGGCGATGAATTGGAACCAGACATAGAGAATGAGGACGAGGGCCGACAACCCGAACCACTGGAATGCATAGCCGTAGTGCTTTTCGACACCCAGCGCGGGAGCCGGCCAGTCCCGCTGCAGCCCCTCGGAAGCCTCGCCGGTCTGCTGCAGGGAGATATCGGTCCGCAGGGGCAGACCGGTCTCGGTCCGAAACGCTTCAAGCTCGAGATTCTGCCGGATGGGGGAAGACCCCGCGCCATCCGGCATTGGTGCGCCCGGCTCGGATTTGCCCAGTTCCAGCAGACGCGCCGGCGGCGGCGCGATACTGGCCGTCACCTCGACCAGGCCAGACGGCGTCACGACAGGCTGGAGCTGGGTCCTGTCGGTGAAATTGCGCTGGATCCACCCCCTTTGCACCATCACGGTCTGATTGGAGCCTTCGATGGCGAACGGCGTCAGCACGTAGAAACCGGGGATGCCATGCATCTGCCGGTTGTCGAGATAGACGGTGTGCGGCGCGAGCCACAGCCCGCGCAGGCGAACCGGTCGGTGCAGAGCCGACGACGAAGCGTCGTCCAGCGCCATGAACTCGGCCTGCTCGAGCGGAGGCAGACTTTTCTGCGCATCGATCTCCGCCTGGATGGCCTCCTTCTGCGCAGCGCGCGAGAGCTGCCAGCGCCCGAGCGAGACGGTGCCCGCGAGGGCGATGACAGCCACCAGCGTGACCACCCAGAAGTATGAGCGGCGTGCGGGGGATGCGGCGACAGGGATATCTGTGTTCAAACCGTGAGGCCGTCTCTGCGGCCGATAATGTGATTCATGAAGTACTTTGTCGCCCTCGCCTTCGCGGGCATCCTGGCGAGCCTCGGGTTCGCGCTGTTCTTCATGCTGAGGGACGGGCGCAACGGCCGGGCCAAAAGCGGCGGCATGGCGCGCGCGCTGACGGTTCGGATCGGGCTGTCGGTGGTTTTGTTCCTGTGCATCCTGGTGGCCTGGAAACTCGGATACATCCAGCCAGGGGGTTTGCCGGTGGGCAAGTAGATCGCTCTCGTTGCCTGAGAACCATGAAAAAAGCGCCTTGCGGCGCTTTTTTATTGTGCCGTCGATGCTGCTCAAAGCCAGTAGACCGTGATGTAAAGGCCGAGCCACACGACGTCGACGAAGTGCCAGTACCAGGCTGCCCCCTCGAAGCCGAAATGACGCTCGGGCGTGAAGTGACCCGCACGAATGCGCAGGGTGATGAAGAAGAGCATCAGCATGCCGATGAACACGTGCAGGCCGTGGAAGCCGGTCAGCATGAAGAACGTCGAGCCGTAGGTGCCGGAACTGAGCTTGAGGTTCAGCTCGGTGTACAGGTGGTGGTACTCGTAGCCCTGCACGCAGAGGAACGCCAGGCCCAGCAGCACCGTCAGCCACATGAAGCGCACCGTCTGCGCACGATGGCCGGCACGCAGCGCGTGGTGCGCGATCGTGAGCGTCACGCCGGAGCTCAGCAGCAGCGCGGTGTTGATGGTCGGCAGCCAGAACGGACCCACGGTCTGGAACGGCTCGACGGTGTCGGCGGGCGACCCGGTCACGCCGGCGGCGACGGTCGGCCAAACGGCCTTGAAGTCAGGCCACAGGATGGCGTTGTCCAGGCTGCCGAGCGACGGCAGCGCATGCGTGCGGGCCCACCACAGCGCGGTGAAGAAGGCGCCGAAGAACATCACCTCCGAGAAGATGAACCAGCTCATGCTCCAGCGGTACGACAGGTCGACCTTGTAGCCGTACTTGCCGCTTTCGCTTTCGCCGATGGCGGTCCGGAACCACACGAACAGCGTGCCGAGCCAGACGATCATGCCGAGCAGCAGCGACCAGGCGCCCCACTGGTGGCCGTTGATCCACTGGGCCGCCCCGAAAATCACGAAGAGCAGGCCGGTCGCGGCCATCACCGGGTAGGCAGAGGGCGCGGGCACGAAGTAGTAGGGCGTGGTGCCGTTCGTCGTTGAACTCATATCAGGTCCTGGCTTTCTTCTCTCTCGGTTCAGTTTCTTGTGGGGTTGATCTTCACGAGGTGGCGACCCAGCGGACGAGCAGGATCAGCGCGCCGACAAAAAGCACCACGGCCACGAGGCCGACCGCGATGATGTGAAGCGGGTTGAGCTTGGTGAGGTCGTCCTGGAATCCGCTGCCCTTGCGCACGCCGAAGAACGACCAGCCGACCGCACGCACCGTGCGCCACAGCGATCCCTTGGGCGGCGTTTCGGGCGACGCCGTCATGAGCGCGGCTCCGTCGAAGGCGGCGTCGCAACGTTGGCCGCCACCGGCGCCGGGGGCGTCTTGCCGCCCACCTCGAAGAAGGTGTAGGACAGCGTGATCGTCTTCACGTCTTTCGAAATCTTGGGATCGATCACGAACGCGACAGGCCACTCCTTCTTCTCGCCCGGATCCAGCGTGTACTGGTTGAAGCAGAAGCATTGCAGCTTGTTGAAGTACGGGGCCGCCTGCTGCGGCGCGTAGCTCGGGATCGCCTGCGCGGCCATGCGGCGGTTCTGCACGTTCTGGAATTCGTACATGACCGTGTGCAGCTCGCCGGGATGCACCTCTATCGAGCTTTGCGCGGGCTTGAAGTCCCAGAGGCCATGGGCATTCGCATCGAACTCGACGGTGATGGTGCGGCTCGTGTCGACCTGCGTATTCGCGGGCACGCGCACGTCCTTGCCGCCGGAAGCGCCGCCCGGCACCTCGAGTTCGGACAGCGCGAGGATGTTGATGCCGGTCATCTCGCAGATGGCCCGGTACATCGGAACCAGCGCATAGCCGAAGCCGAACATGCCGGCCGCGACGACGGCCAGCTTGCTGACCATGCGGACGTTTTCCCGGCGGATACGCTGGCCGATGCCCATGGCGGTGCCCCTTAATGCCCAACCCAGACCATGCGGACGATGAAGCCGATGAAGAACATCAGCGCGATGGAGGCCAGTATCAGCCCCAGGCGGCGGTTGCTCTTCTTTTGCTCGGGTGTCATCACGCGCCTTGACTCAGCCGATCACCTTGGTGGCGGTGGCATCGAGCTTGGGCGGGGTCTCGAAGGTGTGGAACGGTGCCGGCGAAGGCACTTCCCACTCCAGGCCCTCGGCAGCCTCCCACGGCTTCTGGGTCGCCTTCTCGCCCTTGCCGAGCATCGTCGGCAGCACGATGAAGAAGAAGAAGTAGACCTGCGCCAGACCGAAGGCGAACGCGCCGACCGATGCGACTGCATTGAAGTCGGCGAACTGCATCGGGTAGTCGGCATAGCGACGGGGCATGCCGGCCAGACCCAGGAAGTGCATCGGGAAGAAGGTGACGTTGAACGAGATCAGCGACCACCAGAAGTGGACCTTGCCGCGCGCTTCGTTGTACATCACGCCGGTCCACTTCGGCGACCAGTAGTAGAAGCCGGCGAACATCGCATAGAGCGAGCCGGCCACGAGCACATAGTGGAAGTGGGCGACGACGTAGTAGGTGTCCTGCAGCTGCGTGTCGATCGGCGCCACTGCGAGGATCAGGCCGGTGAAGCCGCCCATCGTGAACACGAAGATGAAGCCGACCGCGAACAGCATCGGCGTCTCGAAGGTCATCGAGCCCTGCCACATGGTCGCGATCCAGTTGAAGATCTTCACCGCGGTCGGCACCGCGATCAGCATGGTCGCGTACATGAAGAACAGCTGGCCGGTGAGCGGCATGCCGGTCGTGAACATGTGGTGCGCCCAGACGATGAACGACAGGATCGCGATCGACGAAGTGGCATACACCATCGACGCATAGCCGAAGAGCTTCTTGCGCGCGAAGGCCGGGACGATCTGGCTGACGATGCCGAACGCCGGCAGGATCATGATGTAGACCTCGGGGTGGCCGAAGAACCAGAAGATGTGCTGGTACATCACCGGGTCGCCGCCGCCGGCGGGGTTGAAGAAGCTGGTGCCGAAGTGGCGGTCGGTCAGCGTCATCGTGATTGCGCCGGCGAGCACCGGCATCACCGCGATCAGCAGGTAGGCGGTGATGAGCCAGGTCCAGCAGAACATCGGCATCTTCATTAGCGTCATGCCGGGGGCGCGCATGTTGAGGATGGTCACGATGATGTTGATCGAGCCCATGATCGACGAAGCGCCCATGATGTGCATCGCGAAAATGCCGGCGTCCATCGAGGGGCCCATCTGCAAGGTGAGAGGCGCATACAGCGTCCAGCCCGCGGCCGGTGCGCCGCCGGGCATGAAGAACGAGCCCACGAGCATGATCGCCGCGGGGATCAGCAGCCAGAAGCTGAAGTTGTTCATGCGCGCGAACGCCATGTCCGAGGCGCCGATCTGCATCGGGATCATCCAGTTCGCGAAGCCGACGAAGGCCGGCATGATCGCGCCGAACACCATGATCAGGCCATGCATCGTGGTGAACTGGTTGAACAGCTCGGGGTTGACCAGTTGCAGGCCGGGCTGGAACAGCTCGGCGCGGATCAGGAGCGCCAGCACGCCGCCCACCATCAGCATGGTGAACGAGAACAGCAGGTACAGCGTGCCGATGTCCTTGTGGTTGGTCGCGAACACCCAGCGGCGCCAGCCGGTCGGCGCGTGGTGATGGTCGTCGTGGGCATGGTCGCCGTGGCCGTGTGCTTGACCGTGGGGATCGAGGACTGCGCTCATCTTGGTATTCCTTGCAAACTCTTCGTCACGGGGCGGGCGGCTTACTTGCCGCGCTCCGCCAGCACTTCGGCCGGTTGCACCAGCTGGCCGGTCTTGTTGGACCAGGCGTTCTTCGTGAAGGTCACCACGGCAGCGATGTCGGTGTCGCTCAGCGCCTTCCACGAAGGCATGGCGCCGTTGTTCTGGCCATTGAGCACCGTGTGGAGCTGCAGCTTGTGGTCCGCGTTGAGCACGGTCGGCGAGCCGTCCAGCGGCTTGATCGGGCCGGCGCCCTTGCCGTTGGCCTGGTGGCAGGCGGCGCAGTTGGCGGCGTAGACCTTCTCGCCGCGCGCCAGCATGTCCGGCAGCGTCCAGACCTTGTTGGGATCGTCCTGCTTGGCCGCGGCTTCCTTGCGCTTGCCGTCGACCCAGGCGGTGTAGTCGGCGGCGGCGAGCACCTTCACGTGGATCGGCATGAAGGCGTGCTCCTTGCCGCAGAGTTCCTGGCACTGGCCGAAGTAGTCGCCGACCTTCTCGACACGGAACCAGGTGTCGCGCACGAACCCGGGGATCGCGTCCTGCTTGACGCCGAACTGCGGCACCGCGAAGGCGTGGATCACGTCGTTGGCGGTGACGATGACGCGGACCTTGGTATTGACCGGCACGACCAGCGGGTTGTCGACCTTGAGCAGGAAGTTGTCGGGTACGTCGCCGTGGGCGCCCGCATCGGACAGCGCGCGGTGCGATGCGTCGAGCGTCGAGATGAACGAGAGGCCCTCGCCCTCGCCCTTGAGGTAGTCGTAGCCCCACTTCCACTGGTAGCCGGTGACCTTGATGGTGAGGTCGGAATTGGAGGTGTCCTTCTGCGCCACCAGGACCCGGGTCGCGGGCAGCGCCATCAGGATCACGATGATGAAGGGCACGACCGTCCAGATGACTTCGACCACCACCGACTCATGGAAGTTGGCCGCCTTGTGGCCGACCGACTTGCGGTGCTTCCAGATCGAATAGAACATGACCGAGAACACGGCCACGAAGATGATGGTGCAAAGCACCAGCATCACGGTGTGGAGGAAGTGTTGCTCCTGGGCGATCTTGGTGACCCCCACCGGAAGATTCAACTGACGCACCGACGGGCCGCCAGGCAGGTCGTTGACTGCGTGTGCTGCGCCGCTGAACGCCGCACTGGCCGCCAGCAGCAGATTCGCTGGCCAAATCTTGTTCCGCCAATTGCTCTTCATCGTGTTCACTTTTTCATTTTCCAGTTAACCCACCGGTCCCCACGGTGATGCATTCCGGCGCCCCCTCAGGCGCTGCGCAATGCCATGCGAATTTCGCGCGCCAGCGCCGCGCGCAACTCCGGGCGCACATAGCGCCCCACCCTGACCGAACGACCTTGACCCGAGACCTCGATCAGCGAACGGTCGCTGTCCTGGGGCTCGACCCGCACCTGGTGCGGCAAGAATTCCGTACGTTCGCAGTGGCCGCCGCTCTCGAGCTCGACCACCAGCCGCCCGCCCTGCAGGGCGATCTTTTCGCCGTCAGTGGCGTGGCGCGCGTAAAGGATGAATGCGATCCCGACCGCGGTGAGTTCGAGCCAGGTGAATGGTAGGACAAGGCGCGCGCCGCCCCGCCAGAAGAAAGCGCCGATGCCTAGGGAAACTACGCAGATAGATGCATACAGCCAGCCGAGCTGGCTCGGCGTGACCGAGCAATTGCGTTTCAGAAACCAATGAACGCTCTGTCCTGAAACGGTGGCAAAACGAAACACGGAATTCGACACGGGCGAGTTCAGCAAATCGGTGCGTCGATCGCTGTCAAACCCATGTTCGACAGGCCTCGGTCACGGGACAATACCCGGAGTTCACGCAGCGCCGGATTGTAGCGGTGAACAAGCGCCGCCTCACGCACCCGGGCGACCGCGTTGAAGCATCTCGCGCATCTCGCGCAGCGAGACCGCGCTCTCGCCGGAAAGCGCCACCCGCGGCGCGGGCTTGAAGGCGTGTCCGTAGATGATTTCGAAGGTCAGCGCGATCTTGCCTGCGCCCTCTTCGGCTGGCGCCAGCTCGGGCAGTGCCGCACAGAGCGCCTGCCGCCAGCGCTTGCCGCGCAGCGCCGGAAAGCGCGCCGGATGGAGGTTCCGGCCCAGCGATCGCAGTTCGGCCAGCGCCGCGTCCGCGCTGGTCCAGGTCAGGACGATGCGCTCCATGTCCATCACCGGCTCGGCGAAGCCGGCCCCGACCAGCATGTCGCCCCAGTCGTGCATGTCGGTGAACTGGTGGCTCGCCGGCGGCCAGCCGAGGCGCTCGTGGAGCGCGCGCAATTCCCGAAGGGTGTCCGGCCCGAAGCACGAGAACATCAGGAAGCCGTCGGTCGCCACGCGCTTGTGCCACTGGCCGATCAGCGCCCCAGGATCGGCCGCCATGTGCAGCGCCATGTTGGCCCAGAGCAGATCCACCCCGTCTTCCGGCGGGGCCTCGAACGTCGGCTGGCCACCCTGCCACCGCCGGGCGGTCCACCACGGGGCGGTCAGCGACTTCCCGGTCGGTACGACGAGCGAGGGCTCGGGCTCGATGACGTAGGCGGTGGCGTCCCGGTAGCGGCGCGCCACCCGCTCGTGGGTTTCCAGTCCGCCCCGAAGCGGCGACCAATCGGCCCAATGGCGCGGGCGGGACTTGATCCACTGGAGCCGGTCCTCCATGCGGCGCCCGATCTCCTCGTGCAGCCACGCAGATCCCGAAGACGGCGCGAGCCGGTTCCACCGCGCGGCCGCCGGGGCATCGATGGTCGGCGGGCGATGGGGAGGGACTGGGGGCATGGGCCGCTCAGTATATTGAGGGATGCTCAGACGCTGGGCCCAAAGGGCTTTCCCATCGATCGCGGCCGGACTGCCGAGCCAATGTGCCGTCTGCCGCGCCTGGCCGGCCCAGCCGATCTGCGATGCGTGCGTGGCGCGCTTTGCGTCGCCGATGCCGCGGTGCATCAGCTGTGCGCTGCCCGTCCCTGCGGGCGTTTCGCGCTGCGGCGCCTGCGTGTCGGACCCGCCGCCGCTCGACGCCTGCCTCGCCGCCTGCGCATATGCATGGCCCTGGCCGGAGCGCATCGCCGAATTCAAGTTTCGCGGCAACGCCGGACTCGCCTCCCCGCTCGCCACGCTGCTGCGAAGCGCGCCCTGGATCGAAGCAGCGATCGAACAGGCCGACATCGTGCTGCCGATGCCGCTGACCTCCGCCCGGATGCGCGAGCGTGGCTTCAATCAGGCGCACGAGCTGGCCAAGCGGCTCGCACCGGACACCACCGACCCCGCGATCCTGCTGCGCACGCGCGACGCCCCCGCCCAGAACCGGCTGACACGCGCGGAACGGCTGCGCAACCTGCGCGGCATGTTCGCCCTCGAGCCGCTGCGGGCCGCCGCCGTGCGCAACCGGCGTGTCGTGCTGGTGGACGATGTCATGACGACCGGCGCATCGGTCTTCACTGCCGCCGAGGTGCTGCGCCGGGGCGGCGCCTCGCACATCACGGCGATCGTGCTGGCACGAACCGACCTGCCGGCCTGATCGCCGCGCCGGCGCGGACAATCGCCGCCATGTTCCATATCGTTCTCGTCGAGCCCGAAATT
This sequence comes from Variovorax sp. HW608, assembly GCF_900090195.1. NCBI lineage: Bacteria > Pseudomonadati > Pseudomonadota > Betaproteobacteria > Burkholderiales > Comamonadaceae > Variovorax > Variovorax sp. HW608. Next base: position 3,818,540 of record NZ_LT607803.1, on the reverse strand, counting down.
CCGCCCAACACCGGCAACGTCATCCGGCTGGCGGCCAACACCGGCTGCACGCTGCATCTGGTCGAACCGCTCGGTTTTTCCATGGACGACAAGCTGCTGCGTCGCGCGGGCCTCGACTATCACGAGTACGCGAAGGTGCTGCGGCATCCGAGCTGGCAGGCATTGCTGGACAGCGAACGGCCTCCCGCCGACCGGATGTTCGCGCTCACCACGCGCGGCTCGCGGCCGGTCCACGACATCGCTTTCCGCCCCGGCGACTGGTTCGTCTTCGGCGCCGAGACCCGCGGACTGGCGCCCGAACTGCGCGATTCGTTCCCGCCGGCCCAGCGCCTGCGTCTGCCGATGCGCGAAGGGCAGCGAAGCCTGAACCTGTCGAACGCGGTGGCGGTCACCGTGTTCGAGGCCTGGCGGCAGAACGGATTTGCGTAAGGACGGTCAGGGATAGCGCCGCGCCACCGATTCGGCGACGCAGGCCGGCTTGGCCGATCCTTCGAGTTCGATCGTGACCTCCCAGGTCATCTGGAGCCCGTGGTTTGCGATCGGCTCCGACGACAGCAGCTTCAGGCGACCGCGCACCCGCCCGCCGACCGGCACCGGCGACATGAAGCGCACGCGGTTCAAGCCGTAGTTCACGCCCATGCCCGACTCGACCACGCTGATGGAGGAATCGAAGATGCGCGGCACCAGCGAGAGCGTCAGGAAACCATGCGCGATCGGTCCGCCGAAGGGCCCGGCCTTGGCCTTTTCGACATCGACGTGAATCCATTGATGATCGCCGGTCGCTTCGGCGAACAGGTTGACCTGTTCCTGCGTGACGGTGATCCACTCGCTCACCGCGACTTCCTGGCCGACGCATGCGGCCAGATCCTGAAGGGTCTGGAAGGTCTTTTGCATGCGGTTCACTTTAGCGGCGGGTCTGCGCGGCTCTTGTCCGCGCGGCGACATGCGCCTCTAGGGAAAACCAGCACCCGGCGAAGTCACTGGTCCAGCCAGCGGCAAATGGGCTCCCATTGCTCCAGATCGCGCTGGACCCGGCCGGGCGCGATGTCGAACAGCGTCAGCCCACGCGCCGCGAGCTGCACATAGTGCTGCGTGTCGCGCAGTTCGCCGAGAACCGGCACGTCGAGGCCGGCGACGAATTCGCGCAGCCGGTCGGCCGCGAGCGTGCGCGCATCCACCCGCATGCCGACCAGCGCGATCTGGGTCTTCTCGGCGCGGCGGTGCGAAAGCAGCTTGTCCAGGAAGTCGCGCGTCGCGTAGATGTCGAAGATGCTCGGCTGAAGCGGCACCAGCAACTTGTCGGCGAGCGCGACCACCTCCTTGAAGCGCGAACCGTGCAGCCCCGCCGGCGTGTCGATGACGGCATGCGTCGTGCCGCGCGGCGGCCGGACCACGTCGCCGTCCTCCGAAGCCTCCCAGGTCCTGATCTCGCGCGCCTCGGGGGGCCGCAGGCCAAGCCAGAGCCGGGACGACTGCTGGCGATCGATGTCGCCCAGCATCACCGCATGGCCGCGGCTGGCGAAGTACCCCGCGATGTTCGTCGCAAGCGTGGATTTTCCGACCCCACCCTTGGGATTGGCGACCAGGACCACCGGCATCTGTGACTCCTCGAGGCTGAAGACAGGCGTCATGGTAGCTGCCAGCCGAGTGCGCTATGTTCCGGGAATGCCCACAACAACAAGCACGGAAAGCGCCCCCCGCATCTATGTGATCGCCGCGCACCCCCGATGGCGCGATTCGCGCGTCAACCTCCAGTTGCTCAAGGCGTCACGCGGCATTCCGGGCGTCGACGTGAACGACCTCTACGACAGCTACCCCGATTACGCGGTCGACGTGAAGACCGAGCAGGCCCGCCTCGCCCGCGCCGAAATGCTGGTGCTGCTGCATCCCATCCAGTGGTACTCGATGCCGTCGCTGCAGAAGCTCTGGCTGGACGACGTCTTCAGCTACGGCTGGGCCTACGGCAAGGGCGGCAACAAGCTCGAAGGCAAGGACTTCTGGCTCGTCGCGACCACCGGCGGGCCGGAAGAGAGCTACCACCCGCAGCGCTACAACCGCTACTTCTTCGACGCCTTCCTGCCGCCGTACGAGCAGACGGCCGCCCTGTGCGGCATGCGCTTCCTGCCGCCGCTGATCTTCCATGGCGCGCGCAGCGCGTCGGATGCCGCGGTGGCCGAACACGTGGCCGTCTTCCGGGACCGGCTGCAGACCTACCCGACCTGGCCCGAGCTGGAAGACCTCGGCGAATGTGCGAGTTGCGTGGTGCCTGAAACCGACCGGCCTGTCGGCCAGGAAGAGACCTGACGATGGAACACCACCTGCCGGGCTGGCTGCTCAACTCGCTCATCTACCTCGGTGCCGCGGTGCTGGTCGTGCCGCTGTCCAAGGCGATCGGGCTGGGTTCGATCATCGGGTACCTCGCGGCCGGCATCGCCATCGGTCCGTGGGGGCTCGGGCTGGTGACGAACGTCGAGGACATCCTCCATTTCGCCGAGTTCGGCGTGGTGCTGATGCTGTTCCTCGTCGGCCTCGAGCTGGAGCCCAGGCGCCTGTGGAGCCTGCGCGGACCGATCTTCGGCTGGGGCTCGGCGCAGGTGCTGGGCTGCGCCGCGGTGCTCTTCCTGGCCGGCTGGCTGGCCGGGGCCAGCTGGCGCGTCGCGCTCGTGGCCGCGCTGGGACTGGCGCTGTCCTCGACCGCGATCGCGCTGCAGGTGTTCGGCGAGCGCAACCTGCTGCCGACGCCAAGCGGGCAGGCGGGTTTCTCGATCCTGCTGTTCCAGGACGTGGCGGCGATCCCGATCCTCGCGCTGCTGCCGCTGCTCGCGGCCGGCCACGATGCCGACACGGGCCTCGGCGGCATCGCCCGGCTGGTGGAGGGCCTGAAGATCGTCGCGGTGATCGCCGCCATCGTGATCGGCGGCCGGCTGGCCCTGCGGCCCCTGCTGCGCTGGATCGCGCGCAGCAAGTCGCCGGAGATCTTCACGGCCGCCTCGCTGCTGCTGGTGGTCGCCATCGCCGCGCTGATGCAGTCCATCGGCCTGTCGATGGCGCTGGGCGCCTTCCTGGCCGGCGTGCTGCTGGCCGAAAGCGAGTACCGGCGCGAACTCGAGACCGACATCGAGCCTTTCAAGGGCCTGCTGCTCGGCCTCTTCTTCATCGCGGTGGGGATGAGCATCGACTTCGGCGTGCTGCTCGCGCATCCGCTGCTGATGGCGATGGTCGTCGTCGGCTTCATGGTGCTGAAGGCCGCCGTGATCCATGGACTCGCCAGGCTGATGCACCTGGCTTACCAGGAACGTCCGGTGTTCACGCTGCTGCTCGCGCAGGGTGGCGAATTCGCCTTCGTGGTGTTCCAGGCGGCCGGGCCGGACGTGCTGCCGCCCGACGTGGCCTCGTTCCTCATCGGCGCGGTCGCGCTGTCGATGCTGCTTTCGCCGCTGCTGCTGGTGGCGATCGACAAGTGGGTGCTGGCGCGCCACGGCATCCAGGCGCCGAGCGCCATGGAGGAGATCTCCGAGCAGCAGGATGCGAAGGTGGTCATCTGCGGATTCGGCCGCTACGGACAGATCATCGGCCGCATGCTGATCGCGCAGGGACTGAAGATCACGGTGCTCGACCACGATCCGGACACCATCGAAAGCCTGCGCGAATTCGGTTTGCGCGTCTTCTATGGCGACGCGACCCGGCTCGACCTGCTGCGCACCGCCGGCGCGGGCACCGCCAAGGTGGTGGTTGTCGCCGTGGACGACATCGAGCAGTCGCTCAAGATCGTCGACCTGCTGCGCGAGCATTTCCCCAACGCCAAGATCGTCGCGCGGGCGCGCAACGTGGCGCATGTCTACCAGCTCCTCGACCGCAAGATCGAGACGGCCGAACGCGAAATGTTCGAGTCATCGCTGCGCAGCGGCCGCTCGGTGCTCGAAGGGCTGGGCTGGCCGGCGCACGAGGCGCGCGAAACGGCGATGCGCTTTCGCCTGCGCAACATCCAGCTCATGCACGAGACCTATCCGCACTACAAGGACCGCGCCAAGCTGATCGCGGTGGCCAAGGAAGGCCGCCAGCAGTTCCAGGAGCAGATGGCGCGCGAGCGCGAAGAGCGGCGGCAGCGGACCCATGTCGACTGGGACCGAAACTGAAGCTCACCCCCAGCCTCGCCCACTGCGTGTGGCTCGGACACCCCCTCTCCGGGGGCAACCCCGGCGGCCCGGCAGAGCCGGTTCCGCGGGGTTCCTGGTCTCGGCTGTACTGCTACGAACCTACTTGGCGGCGAGCTTCAGCAGGCGCACTGCGTTGTCCTTGAGGATGCCGGGCATCACCTCGGGCTTGAAGCCGGCTTCCTCGAAATCCTTCATCCAGCGGTCGGGCGTGATCAGCGGGTAGTCGCTGCCGAAGAGCACGCGGTCCTTGAGCAGCGTGTTGGCGTACTGCACGAGCTGCTTCGGAAAGTACTTGGGGCTCCAGCCGGAGAGGTCGATCCACACGTTGGGCTTGTGCGTCGCCACGCTGAGCGCCTCGTCCTGCCACGGGAAGCTCGGGTGCGCCATGACGATCTGCATGTCGGGGAAGTCGATCGCGACGTCGTCGAGGTGCATCGGGTTGCTGTACTCGAGCCGCAGCCCGCCGCCGCAGCGCATGCCGGAACCGATGCCGCTGTGGCCGGTGTGGAACACCGCCGGCAGGCCGTATTCGGCGATGACTTCGTAGATCGGCCAGGCCATCCGGTCGTAGGGGTGATAGCCCTGCACCGTCGGGTGGAACTTGAAGCCCTTGACGCCGTGCTCCTCGATGAGCCGCCGCGACTCGCGCGCGCCCATCTTGCCCTTGTGGGGATCGATGCTCGCGAAGGCGATCATGATGTCCGGGTTCTTCTGCGCCGCCTCGGCGATCTCCTCGTTCGGGATGCGCCGGCGGCCGAGGTTCGACTCCGCGTCGACCATGAACATCACGAGGCCGATCTTGCGTTCGCGGTAGTAGTCGATGCTTTCCTGGATGGTCGGGCGGCGGCTCGAACGGAAGTATTTGTCGGCCGCGCGGTCGTATTCCTCGCCATAGTTGTCGAAGGGGTTCCAGCAGCTCACTTCGGCGTGCGTGTGGGTGTCGATGGCGATCAGGTTCTCGTAGTCCATGGCGTTGTCTCCAACGGGTTTTAGGCTTAGGGTAAGTCCTCATGCCGCGGGTCCATGTGCGGCTTGAATTGGTTATTTTTCATAACCATAATCGATCGCAACCCGGAATGCAATCATGACCCACACCGATCTCCAGCTCGAACTCCAGGACGACATCGCCATCGTCCGCCTCACCCGCGCCAGCAAACGCAACGCGCTGTCCGACGCGCTGATCCTGGCGCTGCGCAACACCTTCGAAAACCTGCCGTCCTCGGTGCGCGCCGCGGTCATCGACGGCGAGGGCCCGCATTTCTGCGCCGGGCTCGATCTGTCCGAGCTGCAGGAGCGCGACGCCGGCCAGGGCCTCATCCATTCGCGCATGTGGCATGCGGCGCTCGACCTCGTGCAGCACGGCCCGGTGCCGGTGATCGCGGCGCTGCACGGCGCGGTGGTCGGCGGCGGCCTGGAACTCGCCAGCGCCTGCCACATCCGCGTCGCCGACAGCACCACCTTCTACGCACTGCCCGAAGGCTCGCGCGGCATCTTCGTCGGCGGCGGCGGTTCGGTCCGCATTCCCAAGCTCATCGGCGCGGCGCGCATGACCGACATGATGCTCACCGGCCGCGTCTACAACGCCGAGGAAGGCGAGCGCGCCGGCTTTGCGCAATACCTGGTTGCCGAGGGCGCCGCTTTCGACAAGGCCGTCGAACTCGCCAGGCGCGTCGCGACGAACGCACCGCTGACCAACTACGCGCTGATGCACGCGCTGCCGCGCATCGCCGAGCAGCCGGCCGACCACGGCTTCTTCACCGAAGCCCTGATGGCCGGCATCGCCCAGAGCGCGCCCGACGCCAAGGAGCGCGTGCGCGCCTTCCTGGAAGGCAAAGCGAACAAAGTGCAGAAGAACTGAGACATTCCGGAATCCCCATGTCAGCCACTCGCCAACCCACCATCTCGCCGCGCTACCGGCCGGTCACTTTCGGCGTGCGCCACGTCAACGTGCGTGAAGGCGCCGCCGGCGTGCGCTATCTCGAAGCGGCCGAGCCGCTTGGCAGCTATGCCGAGCGCATCACCGATCGCCTGATGCATTGGGCCGAGACCGCGCCCGACCGCAGCTTCATGGCCCGGCGCCAGCAGTTGGCAGACGGCACGACCGGCGAATGGCAGCACCTCAGCTACGCGAAGGTGCTGCAGGACGCGCGCCGCATCGGCCAGGGGCTGCTCAACCGCGGCCTCAACGCCGAGCGGCCGGTGATGATCCTGAGCGAGAACAGCCTCGAGCATGCGCAGCTCGCGCTCGGCTGCATCTATGCCGGCATCCCCTATTGCCCGGCATCGCCTGCCTACTCGACCGTCAGCCAGGACTACGAGAAGCTGCGCCACATCTTCAACACGCTGACGCCGGGGCTGGTGTTCGCGAGCGACGCGGCGCGCTTCGGCCGCGCGATCGCCGCCGTCGTGCCGGCCGATGTGGAAGTGGTGCTGCACCGCGAAACGCCGTCGCCCGATCTCGCGGGCCGCGCGGTCACCACGTTCCAGAGCCTGCTCGACACCCCCGCCACGCCGGCGGTCGATGCGGCCATGGCGGCCACCGGGCCGGACACGATCACCAAGTTCCTCTTCACCTCGGGCTCGACCAAGATGCCCAAGGCGGTGATCAACACGCAGCGCATGTGGTGCGCCAACCAGGTGCAGATCGCGCAGTCGATGCCCTCGCTCGCCGACGAGCCGCCGGTGCTCGTCGACTGGCTGCCCTGGAACCACACCTTCGGCAGCAACCACAACGTCGGCATCACGATCTACCACGGCGGCACGCTCTACATCGACGACGGCAAGCCGACGCCCGCGGGCATGGCCGAGACCCTGCGCAATCTGCGCGAGATCGCGCCGACGGTGTACTTCAACGTGCCGACCGGCTTCGAGGCCATCGCCAATGCGATGCGCACCGATGCGCAGCTGCGCAAGACGCTGCTGTCGCGCGTGCGCATGTTCTTCTACTCCGGCGCGGCGCTGGCGCAGCCGGTGTGGGACCTGCTCCATTCGATCCAGGAAGCCGAGATCGGCGAGCGCATCGTGATGGCGACCGGCCTCGGCATGACCGAATCCGGCCCTTCGGCGATGTTCATCAACAGCCCCGACGTGCGCGCCGGCGATGTCGGCGTGCCGACGCCGGGCATGACGCTCAAGCTCATCGAGGTCGACGGCAAGGTCGAGGTGCGCTACCGCGGGCCCAACGTCACGCCGGGCTACTGGCGCTCGCCGGAAGCCACGCGCGAGGCCTTCGACGAGGAAGGCTTCCTCTGCACCGGCGACGCGGTGAAGTGGATCGACGAGAACGACGTGCACCGCGGCCTGCGCTTCGACGGCCGCATCGCCGAGGACTTCAAGCTCGCCACCGGCACCTTCGTGAGCGTCGGCCCGCTGCGCGCGAGGATCATCGCCGCCGGTGCGCCCTACGTGCAGGACGTGGTGCTGACCGGCCTCAACCTGAAGGAAGTCGGCGCGCTGATCTTCCCGACGCAGGCGGTGCGCCAGCTCGCAGGCCTCGCATCCGACGCGCCGATGCAGGACGTGGTCGAAAGCGCGCCGGTGCAGGCGCAGCTGCAGCAAATGCTCGACACGCTCGCCGCGTCGAGCACCGGCAGCGCCAACCGCATCGCGCGCGCCCATATCGTTTCGGAGCCGCCCTCGATCGACAAGGGCGAAGTGACCGACAAGGGCTCGATCAACCAGCGCGCCGTGCTCAAGCACCGCGGCGAACTGGTGGATTCCCTGCATGCCGACACGCTGCCTTTCACGTTGAAGCCCCAGTAACAGACCCCACGGAGACACAAGCCATGAACATCCAAGGACAAGCCGCGCTCGTCACCGGCGGCGCCTCCGGCCTCGGCGAAGCGACCGCGCGCGAGCTCGCGCGACTCGGCGCCAAGGTCGCCGTACTGGACGTGAACGCCGCGCTCGCGGAAAAGGTGGCGGCCGAGATCGGCGGCATCTCCTGCGTCTGCGACATCACGCAGGCCGACAGCGTCAACGCGGCGCTCGACAAGGCCGAGGCCGCGCACGGCCCCGCGCGCATCCTGATGAATGTCGCCGGCATCGGCAGCGCCAAGCGCATCGTGGGCAAGGATGGCAACGCCGCACCGCTGGAAGACTTCGTGCGCGTGGTCAACGTCAACCTGATCGGTGCCTACAACATCAGCCGCCTGTACGCAGCACGCTGCGCGAAGCTCGAACCGCTCGAAGGCGGCGAGCGCGGCGTGATGCTGTTCACCGCATCGGTCGCGGCCTTCGACGGTCAGGTCGGCCAGCAGGCCTACAGCGCCTCGAAGGGCGGACTGGTCGGCATGACGCTGCCGATGGCGCGCGACCTCGCGCAGCACGGCATCCGCGTGTGCACGATCGCGCCGGGGCTGTTCGCGACGCCGCTGCTCAAGGAACTGCCGGAGCCCGTGCAGCAGTCGCTCGCCGCGTCGATCCCCTTCCCGCCGCGCCTTGGCAAGCCTTCGGAATTCGCCGAACTGGCCTGCCACATCGTGACCAACGGCCACTTGAACGGCGAAGTCATCCGCCTCGACGGCGCGCTGCGCATGGCCCCGCGCTGAACCACTTTCGTAGCGACCCCAAGGAGACAGTCAACATGAACTTCAAGAAAGCAACCCTCGCTGCCGCGCTCGCGCTCGGCCTCTTCGGCATCGCGCATGCCGACCTCACCGTGGGCGTGGTGCTGCCGCTCACCGGCCCGGCCTCGGGCCTCGGCATTCCGATGAAGAACCAGATCGCGCTGTGGCCCAAGTCCATCGCCGGCGAGAACCTCAAGGTCGTGGTGCTGGACGACGCCACGGACCCGACCACCGGCGTCAAGGATGCGCAGCGCCTCGTGACCGAGGACAAGGTCGACGTCATCATCGGCTCGGCCGCGACGCCGGTCGCGATCCCGATGGCCGACGTGGCTGCCGAATCGGGCACCGTGCAGCTCGCCGCGTCGCCGGCCGGCCTGCCGCCGGGCAAGGACAAGTGGACCTTCCGCCTGCCGCAATCGAATGACGTGATGGCCTACGCGGTGGTGCAGCACATGAAGAGCCAGAAGGTGAAGACCATCGGCTTCCTCGGCTACACCGACGCCTACGGCGAACTGTGGCTCAAGGCGCTGACCGCCGAGGCCGAGAAGAACGGCATGAAGATCGTCGCCGCCGAGCGCTTCGGCCGCGCCGACACCAGCGTCACCGCCCAGGTGCTGAAGCTCACCTCGGCCAATCCCGATGCGATCCTGATCGTGGCCTCGGGCAGCGGCGCCGGCATGCCGCAGAAGGCGGTGATGGAGCGCGGCTACAAGGGCAAGGTCTACCAGACCCATGCCGCCGCGACGCAGGACCTGATGCGCACCGCCGGCAAGGATGCCGAGGGCACCTTCGTCGTCTCCGGCCCCGCCACGGTCGCCGAGCAGTTGCCCGAGACCCATCCGTCGAAGAAGCAGGCGGTCGCCTTCGTCACCGGCTACGAGAAGGCCTACGGCCCCAACTCGCGCAACCAGTTCGCCGCCCACAGCGCCGATGCGCTCACCATCCTCGAAAAGGCGGTGCCGATCGCGCTCAAGAAGGCCAAGCCCGGTACGCCCGAATTCCGCGCCGCGCTGCGCGATGCGCTGGAGACCATGGGCCGCACGACGATCGCGCACGGCGTGCTCGAGTGGACGCCGCAGAACCACTGGGGCTACACCAACGAGACCGGCGTGATGCTGAAGGTCGTGGGCGGCCAGTTCAAGGTCGAGCAACCCCAGTAAGCGCAGCCAGCGAATCGCGCAGAGCCCCGCCATGGACTTCTCAATTGCCAGCATCCTGACGCTGGACGGACTCACGAACGGGGCGATCTACGCGCTGCTCGGCATGGGCATCGTGCTCGTGTTCACGGTGACCCGCGTCATCTTCATCCCGCAGGGCGAGTTCGTCGCCTATGGCGCGCTCACGCTCGCCATCTTCCAGACCGGCAAGGTGCCCGGCACGGTCTGGCTGCTGCTGATCCTCGCGGGCGTCGCGGCCGCCATGGAGCTCGTCGGCACCTGGCGTCACCGCGGCCGCATCGCGCCGGCGATCAAGGCGGCCGCGCGCATCTTCGTGCTGCCGGCCGTCGTCTGCGCGGTGTCGGCGTGGGCCGCGCCGCGCAACCTGCCGCTGGCGGTGCAGGCGTTTCTCACGCTCTGCATCGTCACGGCCTTCGGGCCGCTGGTCTACCGCGTGGCGTACCAGTCGCTGGCGGGCGCGAGTTCGCTGGTGCTGCTGATCGTCTCGGTCGGCGTGCATTTCGCGATGACCGGGCTCGGGCTGCTGTTCTTCGGCGCCGAAGGATTCCGCAACCCGCCGTTCTGGGACGACCGCTTCTCGATCGGGCCGCTCAACGTCAACGGACAGGCCGTGATCATCTTCCTCGCCTCCGCCGCGCTGATCGTGATGCTGTGGCTCTACTTCGAGCGCACGCTCTACGGCAAGGCGCTGCGCGCGACCGCCGTCAACCGGCTCGGTGCGCGGCTGATGGGCATCTCCACGCAGGCCGCCGGGCAGCTCACCTTCGCGATGGCAGCATTGATCGGCGCGCTCTCGGGCCTGCTGATCGGGCCCACCACCACCATCTTCTACGACTCGGGCTTCCTGATTGGCCTCAAGGGCTTCGTGGCCGGCGTGATCGCGGGGCTCGCAAGCTATCCGGGCGCGCTCGTGGGTGCGCTCGGCGTCGGGGTGATCGAATCCTTCGGCTCGTTCTGGGCCAGCTCGTTCAAGGAAGTGATCGTGTTCACGATCATCCTTCCGGTTCTGTTGTGGCGCTCGCTGCGCAGCGGCCACTCGGATGAGGATCATTGACATGCAGGCCACGTTGAATCTCCCCGTCGCGAATGCGCGCAAGAACCGACTGCGCACCTGGGGCCCGCTCGCACTGGTGGCCGTCCTCGCGCTGCTGCCGCTGCTTCCGCTGCCCAACTTCTGGATCATCCAGCTCAACTACATCGGCATCTACACGCTGCCGGTGCTGGGACTCGTGCTGCTCACCGGCGTGGGCGGCCTCACCTCCTTCGGGCAGGCGGCCTTCGTCGGCATCGGCGCCTACACCACCGCCTACCTGAGCGTGAACTACGGCCTCTCGCCCTGGCTCACGCTGTTCATCGGCCTGGCGCTGACGGGCATCAGCGCCGCGGTCATCGGCGGCATCACGCTGCGGATGTCGGGCCACTACCTGCCGCTCGCGACCATCGCCTGGGCGCTGTCGCTCTACTACCTGATGGGCAACCTCGAGGCGCTGGGCAAGTACGACGGCATCCTCGGCGTCAAGGGCCTCGCGCTCTTCGGCCTCGAGGTCGGCCAGCAGCGCGGGTTCTACGCCGTCACCTGGGCCTTCGCGCTGCTCGCGGCGTTCGCGGTGATCCGCCTGCTCGATTCGCGCAGCGGCCGCGCCATCCGCGCGCTGGCCGGCGGCTCGCAGATGGCCGAGGCGATGGGCGTCAACACGCTGCGCCACAAGGTCGGCATCTTCGTGCTCGCGGCCATGCTGGCGTCGGTCTCGGGCTGGCTCTTCGCGCACTTCCAGCGCACGGTGAACCCGTCGCCCTTCGGCATCAAGATGGGCATCGAGTACCTCTTCATGACGGTGCTCGGCGGCGCGGCGCATGTCTGGGGCGCGATCGCCGGCGCCGGCGTGGTCAAGCTGCTCGAGGACCAGTTGCAGGTGCTGCTGCCCAAGCTCATCGGCACCAGCGGCAGCTACGAGCTGATCGTCTTCGGGATCATGATCGTGCTGGTGCTCAAGTACCTGCCGGACGGGCTCTGGGACTTCATCGACCGGCGGCTGCCGCGCAGGCAGCGCGTGGTGGACTGGCAGGACGCGGCGGATCTTCCGGTCCGCACCAAGCCCGCGCCAGGCGAGGTCGTGCTCGACGTGCAGTCGATCCGCAAGACCTTCGGCGGCCTCGTGGCGGTGAACGACATCAGCTTCCAGACGCGCGCGGGCCAGGTGGTCGGCCTGATCGGTCCGAACGGCGCGGGCAAGTCGACCACCTTCAACCTCGTCACCGGCGTGCTTTCGCTCTCGGGCGGCCAGGTGCGCTTTCGCGGCGAAGCCATCGGCGGTCTTTCGTCGCGCGCCATTGCCGAGCGCGGCGTGTCGCGCACCTTCCAGCACGTGAAGATGGTGCCGGACATGACGGTGCTGGAGAACGTCGCGCTCGGCGCGCATCTGCGCGGCGGCAAGGGCGCCGTCGCCGCGATGCTGCACACCGACCGTGCCGAGGAGCGCCAGCTGTTCCGCGAAGCCGAGCGGCAACTGCAGCGCGTCGGCATGGGGGACTACCTGCACGAACTCGCGGGCAACCTCGCGATGGGACAGCAGCGCCTGCTGGAGATCGCCCGCGCGCTGTGCGCCGACCCGGCCCTGCTGCTGCTCGACGAGCCCGCGGCCGGCCTGCGGCACAAGGAAAAGCAGGCGCTGGCCGACGTGCTGCGCACCTTGCGCAACGAAGGCATGAGCATCCTGCTGGTCGAGCACGACATGGACCTCGTGATGGACATCTGCGACCACATCGTGGTGATGGAGTTCGGCACGCACCTGATGGAAGGCACGCCGGCCGAAGTGCAGGAAAGCCCCAAAGTGCGCGCGGCGTATCTCGGAACGGAACACTGACATGACCACGCCCCTCCTGCGAATCCGCAACCTGCGCGCCGGCTACGGCCGCGCCGAGGTGCTGCACGGCATCGACCTCGAAGCCGGCCAGGGCAGCGTCGCCACCGTGATCGGCCCCAACGGCGCGGGCAAGTCCACGCTGCTCAATGCGCTGATGGGCGTGCTGCCGTCCAAGGGCGTGATCGAGTTCCGCGGCCAGCCGATCGACGGCCTGTCGCTCGAAGAGCGCGTGATGCTCGGCATCGCGCTGGTGCCCGAGAAGCGCGAACTGTTCGGCACCATGCCGGTGGAAGACAACCTCGTGCTCGGCGGCTTTCGCCAGGTGCGCCTTGGCAACCGCCAGTGGCGCGAACGCATCGACGAGGTCTACACCATCTTCCCGCGCCTGAAGGAGCGCCGCACGCAGCTCGCGGGCACACTCTCGGGCGGCGAGAGGCAGATGCTCGCGGTGGGACGCGCGCTGATGTCGCGGCCTTCGCTGCTGATGCTCGACGAACCGAGCCTCGGCCTCGCGCCGCTGGTGGTGCAGGAGATCTTCCGCACCGTGAGCGCATTGCGCCAGACCGGCGTGACGATCCTGCTCGTGGAGCAGAACGCGCGCGCGGCGCTCGAAGTCGCGGATCACGGCTATGTGCTGGAGATGGGCAGCGTGAGTGTCGAAGGCGAAGCGCGCCAGCTCGCGAGCGATTCGCGGGTGATCGACACCTACCTCGGCGCCAAGCGGCGCTGATACGACAACGAGGCGAATCGTCGCCGGGAGACGCAAAGATGGATGCACGGATGAAGCTGCCGCTGTGGACCGCGGCATTGGGCTCTGCTGCCCTGATCGCTGCATGTGCCAGCGCGGGGGGCTCACCGCCGAAGCTCGGCGCGGCGCGGCCCGGTGCGCTGCAGTCCTGCAACGACCTCGCCGCCAAGGCCGCGTTGCCGGGCACGGTCTACACGCAGGTCTCATCGGTCGCGGCAGGCACGATCGGCGTCGGCAACGCGAGCGTCCCGGTGCCGGCGCACTGCCTCGTGCAGGGCCACATGAACGAACGCACGAGCCCGGTCGACGGCAACCGCTACGCGATCGGCTTCGAGATGCGCCTTCCGCTCGCATGGAACGGCCGCTTCTTCTACCAGGCCAACGGCGGGCTCGATGGCGTCGTGATCCCGGCGACGGGCGGCATCGGCGGCGGCGGCCCGACGACCACTGCACTGCAGATGGGCTTCGCGGTCATCAGCTCCGATGCGGGCCACGCGGGTTCGCTCGGCCCGCGCTTCGGCATCGATCCGCAGGCGCGGCTCGACTACGGCTACAACGCGGTCGCGCAGATCACGCCGATGGCGAAGAACCTCATCGCGCAGGCCTACGGACGCGGCCCCGACCGGTCGTACATCGTCGGCTGCTCCAACGGCGGACGGCACGCGATGGTCGCGGCGGCGCGCACGCCCGGGCAGTACGACGGCGTCCTCGCCGGCGACCCCGGCTACAACCTGCCGCGCGCCGCGGTGGCCCAGCTCTACGGCGCGCAGCAATACGCCAAGGTCGCAAGCGCAACCACCGCGGCCGGCCAGCCCGATCTGCAGAGCGCCTTCACGCCCGCCGAGATGAAGCTGGTCGCCGACCGCGTGCTCGCGCGCTGCGATGCGCTCGACGGCCTCGCGGACGGCATCGTCTCCGACGTGAAAGCCTGCCAGGCACGCTTCCACCTCGATACCGACGTGCCGACCTGCACCGGCGCGCGCGACGGCCAATGCCTCACCCCACAGCAGAAGACCGCGCTCGGCAATGTCTTCGCGGGTGCGCGCAACAGTGCCGGCAAGCCGATCTACAACAGCTTTCCGTTCGATTCGGGCGTGACCGGCAGCAACTGGCGCGAATGGAAGTTCGCGAGCCCGCCGACGCGCGATGCGGGCGCGGTCGGCTTCATCTTCACGACGCTGCCGCTCTCGAACCGCCCCGGCGGACTGCCGTTCGCGCTCGGTTTCGACATGGACAAGGACGCGCCGCTGATCGATGCCGCCAGCGGCATCTACCGCGAATCGGCGATGTCCTTCATGTCGCCGCCCGATGCCTCGAACCTTTCCCAGCTCCGCGACCGCGGCGCGAAGCTGATCGTCTACCACGGCACGAGCGACCCGGTGTTCTCGTCCGACGACACCGCGGCCTGGTACGAGCGGCTGCAAGGCGCGAACGGTGGCGATGCATCGGCCTTCGCACGCTACTTCCCGGTACCGGGCATGAACCACTGCGCCGGCGGTCCGGCCACCGACCAGTTCGACATGCTGAGCGCGCTGGTGAACTGGGTCGAGCAGGGCCAGGCCCCCGAGCGCGTGATCGCCTCCGCGCGCGGCGCTGGCGCTACGGCGGTCAATCCCGAGATCCCGGCCGACTGGTCGCCGCGCCGCACGCGGCCGCTGTGCCCCTATCCGCAAGTCGCGGTCTACACCGGCGGCGATACGGAGTCGGCAGCGAGTTTCGCCTGCCGCACCCGCACGCCTTGAAGTCGATGCCATGAACTACCAACCTCGCCCCGAAGATGTGGGCTTCATCCTCAATGCGGTGCTCCGCACCGTGCCCCGCCTGAACGCCCTGCCCGCCTTTGCCGACTACGACGAAGCGCTGCAAAGCCAGGTGCTCGAGGAAGCAGGCAAGTTCGTTGCCGAAGTCATCGCGCCGATCAACCGCGACGGCGACGAGATCGGCTGCCGGCTGATCGATGGCGCAGTCGTCACGCCGCCGGGCTTTCGCGATGCGTACCGCGCCTTCGTCGATGGCGGCTGGCCGGCACTCTCGGCCGCGACAGACGACGGAGGCCAAGGACTGCCCTCGGTGCTCGAAGCGGTGCTCTACGAATGGCTCAGCGCCGCGAACCATGGCCTGACGATGGCGCCCGGCCTGCTGCATGGCGCCTACGAGTGCATCCGCCACCATGGCAGCGATGAGCTCAAAGAGCGCTACCTTGCGAAGATCGCGACCGGCGAATGGCTCGCGACGATGTGCCTCACCGAGGCCCATGCCGGCAGCGATCTCGGCCAGGTGCGCACGCGCGCCGTCGCGCAGGCCGACAGCAGCTTCCGCGTCTCGGGCGGCAAGATCTTCATCTCCGGCGGCGAGCACGACCTTAGCGACAACATCGTCCACCTCGTGCTGTGCCGCCTGCCGGACGCGCCGGCGGGCCCCAAGGGCCTCTCGCTGGTGCTCGTGCCCAAGGTGCTGCCCGATGGTTCGCGCAACGCGGTGCACTGCGAGCGCATCGAGGAAAAGATGGGCCTGCACGGCAGCTCGACCTGCGTGATGCGCTTCGACGATGCGACCGGCTGGCTCATCGGCGAGCCGAACCGCGGGCTGGCCGCGATGTTCGTGATGATGAACGCCGCGCGCCTGCACGTCGCCCTGCAGGGCATCGGCCTGCTCGATGCGGCCTGGCAGAAGGCCGACGCCTATGCGCACGAACGCCGCCAGATGCGCGCGCCGGGCCCGGCCCCCGCGAGCCGTGGCGGCGAATCGGCCGACCTCGTGGCGGAGCACCCGGCGATCCGCCGCATCCTCGATACGCAGCGCGCATGGATCGACGGTGCGCGCGCCATCGCATACCGCACCGCGGTGCAGCTCGATGTCGCGCGCCATGATGCAGACGGCAAGGCGCGCGAACTGGCGCAGCGCTGGTGCGCGCTGGTCACGCCGGTCATCAAGGCGGCCTGCACGCAGCAGGCCTTCACCGGCGCGAGCGAATGCCTGCAAGTGTTCGGCGGCCACGGCTACGTGCGCGAATGGGGCATCGAGCAGGTGGTGCGCGACTCGCGCGTGACCATGATCTACGAGGGCACCAACGAGATCCAGGCGATCGACCTCTTGGTGCGCAAGGTGCTCGCCGACGGCGGCGCCGGCATGTCGGGCCTGCTGGTCGAACTGCGCGACGAGCTCGATGCCTCGCGCGAGATCGATGCCGACGTGCAGCGGCGGCTCGCGCAGCTGCGCTATCTCACGACCACCATCGCCATGGCGGCGCAGAAGGATGCGCAGCTTCCCTACGAGGTGGCCGACGACTACCTGCGCGTGGTGATGCTGGCATTCATGGCCTGGGCCTGGGCCCGGCTCGAACACGCCGCGCCGGGCGACGCCCGGTGGGCCGCACCGGCCGCCGCCTTCCGGCGCTGGGTGCTGCCCGAGTTCGAGATGCGGCTTGGCATCATCAAGCGTGCCTGCGAGGCGGCGACCCTGCCGTTGCCCGCCTGAACCGCCCGGGAAAACGCCGCCTGCATGGGCCCCGAAGGCAGTTACCCTCGCATCCATGCCAGCACCCCGCAAGAAAACCGCGCCCGTCGTCCCCCACCATGCACAGGCCCCTCGGTCCGATCGTCTGGATACCCGCGTGCTAGAGACTTTCGTCGGCTACAACGCGCGCAGGGCCTGGCTCGTGGTGACCCAGGTGTTCGCCGAACGCATGGCCGCCTACGGGCTCAAGCAGGCGGATTTCTCGGTGCTGTCGCTGCTCGCGCACAACCCCGGCGCGACCTCGCGCCAGCTTTGCGCCACGCTCGACATCCTGCCGCCCAACCTCGTGAGCCTGATCGCCGCGATGGACAGCCGCGGCCTGATCGAGCGTCGCCCGCATCCGCACGACGGGCGCGCGATCGGCCTGCATCTCACGCCAGCCGGCGAGGAACTGATCCGCGAGGCGGAGCGTACCGTGACGCAGCTCGAAGCCGATGCCAGCGCACGGCTCACGGCGCGCGAGCGCGAGACGCTCATCCGTCTGCTGCAGAAGATCTACCTGCCGCAGTCCTAGGGCTGGGACGCTAGACCGGAGTTCCCGCCCTCTGTAGTCACGCCAACGGCGGCAAGTACCTGTCGCTGCTGATAAATCCTCCTCTGTGGAGGATTTTTTTGGATGTAACATGTAGTCACTAAAATAGGTTGACTATTGGAGATGCATCGCCTAAAGTGATCAGCATGGCAGCCCGCACCGGTACCGCTCACGTCGTCACTACGACTCGCATCTACAAGGACCAGGTCTATCGCACCCACCTGCTGCGTCGCAGCTACCGCGAGGACGGCAAGGTCAAGAACGAGACGTTAGGCAATCTCTCGCACCTGCCCGATGAACTCATCGAGATCATCCGGCGCTCGCTGCAGGGCGAGACCTTCGTGCCGGTGGCCTCGGCGTTCGAGATCACGCGCTCGCGCCCCCACGGCCATGTGCAGGCCGTTGGCGCCGCGATGGCGGCCCTGGAGATGGCCTCGCTGCTCTCTTCCAAGCCCTGCCGCGAGCGCGACCTGGTGCTCGCGATGATCGCCGCGCGCATCGCAGCCCCCCACACCAAGCTCGCGACCACGCGCTGGTGGCACACCACCACGCTGGCCGAGGACTTCGGTGTCGCCGACGCCGACGAGGACGACCTGTACGCGGCGATGGACTGGCTGCTCGCGCGCCAGGATCGCATCCAGAAGAAGCTCGCCGCGCTCCACCTGGGCGCTGGCGCCCTGGTGCTGTACGACCTGTCGTCGAGTTACTTCGAAGGCAACTGCTGCCCTCTGGCCAGGCTCGGCTACAGCCGAGACGGCAGGAAGGGCATGCTGCAGGTCAACTACGGGCTGCTCACCGATGCGCGGGGCTGCCCGGTGGCGGTGTCGGTGCACGAGGGCAACGTCGCCGACAGCCAGACCTTGCTGCCCGAGGTCAAGCGGCTGCGCGAGGCCTTCGGCGTCCAGCAGTTGGTGATGGTGGGGGACCGCGGCATGATCTCCAGCAAGGCCATCCAGGAGATGCGCGAGTGCGAGGGCGTGGGCTGGATCAGTGCGCTGAAGAGCGCCTCGATCCGCGCGCTGGTCGAGCAGGGACACCTGCAGCTGGGCTTGTTCGACGAGCGCAACCTGCTCGAACTGAGCTCGCCGGACTTCCCCGGCGAGCGCCTGGTGGCGTGCCGCAATCCGGAGCTTGCCAAGCTGCGCACGCACAAGCGCGAGGAACTGCTCGCAGCCACTGAGGCCAGCCTCGCGAAGATCAAGGCCCGGGTGGATGCGGGCAAGCTCGCCGGCAAGGACGAGATCGGCCTGCGTGTGGGCAAGCTCGTCAACCAGTACAAGGTCGCCAAGCACTTCGAATTGGTGATCGGCGAGAACGCCTTCACCTTCGCGCGCAGGACAGACGCCGTCGCCGCCGAGGCGGCGCTGGACGGCATCTACATTATCCGCACGTCGGTGAGCGCGGCGCAGATGGACTCGGCTGAGTGCGTGCGCAACTACAAGTCCCTGGCCAACGTCGAGCGTGCGTTCCGCTCGCTCAAGACCATCGATCTGAAGGTGCGCCCCATCCATCACCACACGGCCGATCGGGTGCGCGCGCACATCTTCTTGTGCATGCTCGCCTACTACGTCGAGTGGCACATGCGCGAGGCCTGGCGCGCGTTGATGTTCGCCGACACCGACCAGCAGGCCAAGGCCGCGCGTGACCCCGTGGCACCGGCCACGCGCTCCAAGGCCGCTCAGGCGAAGGCGTCGCACCACGCACTGGAGGACGGCACGCCCGCGCACAGCTTCTCCACCCTGATGGCCGAGCTCGCCACCCTCGTGCGCAATACCTGCCGCGCGCCCAACGCAGCCCCCGAGGCGCCCACCTTCGAGCTGCTCACCAACGCGCAGCCACTTCACCTGCGCGCCCTCGCGCTCGTGCAAAACATCAAGCCGTAGACAGAAAACTTCCTGGCCAACTCAAGCAAGTGCTTGAGTCACAAAGGAATCTCGCTCGCCGCTTCGGGGAACTTCAGGCTAGAAGCGCTCCGTCATGCGCAGCACTTCGTGTGCGGCCTCGGCGACGCGCGCGGGGTTCGGGTAGTAGAGCTCGCCGTTGAAGTCGTGGCGCGCGTAGGCGGAACGCGCCTCGTGGTAGCGCTTGCGCGCCGTTTGCATCGCCGGCTTGCGCCAGCCGGGCTGCATCGCCTCCAGTCGCGCCCAGTGCGCGGCCGACAAGGTCGGACAGTCCGGCACCGGCGCGGCGCTCTCGCGCATCAGGAGCTCGCGGGCCTCGCGCGTGATCGGGTCGAGCACGCGAGCCCGGTCCCGAAAGTAGGCGAGGATATTGGACAGGAAGGTCGCCCCGAACAGGCTCAGCAGTGCCAAGCCGATACTGAAATCAATCGTACTCACCAGAACTTCCACCAGGGCGTCTTGCGCGCATACATCGAGGAAGCGGCCGGCGGCAGGGTCTGCAGGCCGGTATCGCGAATGCGGCGGCGTTGCTCCGCCTCGAGCGCCTGCGCCATGCGAAGCGCAAGCTGATCACCCTGCATCGCGCGAATACGCCACTCCGACGCGAGGTTCTGGAGCTCGTCGTCATTGAGGTTGGCGGGCGTCGTCGACGGGGCGGACATACCGAAATTCTGCCCCACACGCGGACATCGCGACAATCGTAGAGATTTGCATTACATCGCTCGCCGGTCACGCGACGAAGCCGTCCCACGTGAGCTTGATGCCGGTCAGCAGCATGCCGAGGTAGACGAAGCGGTAGAACCACCTGGCATCGATGCGGCGAGCGATGCGAACGCCCACCCACACGCCCAGCGGCGCGATCGGAAGCAGCACCAGCGAGGTCGCGAGATTGCGCCAGTCGAGCAGGCCCAGCCACGCATACGGCACCCACTTGCTGAGATTCACGACGAAGAAGAAATAGGCCATCGTGGCGGTGTAGGCCAGCGGCGACAGGCGCAGCGGAAGCACGTAGGCTGTCACCGGCGGCCCCCCCGCGTGCGCGATGAAGCTGGTGAAGCCGCTGATCGCGGTCAGCAGCGCGCCGGTGGTCTTCGAGGGCAAGGGCGAGTCCGGCTTCGACGGGAACATCAGCCGCTGTGCAAGGAAGACCAGCGTGAACACCCCGACGATGCCCGCGACGGTGTGCGCGGGCAGCACCTTGAAGAGCAGCGTGCCGGCCAGGGTGCCGATGAGCCCGCACGGAACCAGGAACCACAGCAGCCGCCTGTCGAAGTCGCGCCGGAAAGCGGCGAGCCCCAGCAGGTCCATGAGCAGCAGCACCGGCATGAGGATCGCGGCCGCCTGCGGAACGGTCACGGCCAGAGCCATGAGCGGAACCGCGAGGGAACCGAAGCCGGCGCCGAAGCCGCTCTTGCTGACACCGAGCAGCAGCACGGCAGGAATGGCAACCGCATAGAAGTGCGGGTCGGTGATGGCGGGAAGGCTCAAGATGAGGACGGCCGGCAGCGCGGCAGAGGGGAAGCGCGAAGGCTACATTCTCCACTCATGCAGACCTTCGACGCGAAGCGGACCGGCGCCCACCTTGCCTTCGACCGGCTCGTGCCTGTCTTGCGCGAAGCGTTCGCGGCCGACACCTCGGTGCCGCCGCGCCATGTGCACACCGTCGCGTGCGGCGATGACCGCGGCACCGTGCTGATCATGCCGGCGTGGAGCGAGGCCGGCTTCCTCGGCATCAAGACGATCAACATCTTTCCCGGCAACGGCGCGCATGGACTGCCCGGGCTGCACGCGACCTATGTGCTGTACGACGCGCACACCGGCGTGCCGCTGGCCCAGATGGACGGCAACGAGATCACGGCGCACCGGACTGCCGCGGCATCGGCGCTGGGCGCTTCGTATCTCGCGCGCGAGGATGCATCGACGCTGCTGGTGCTCGGCACCGGCCGCATCGCGCGCCTGCTGCCGGCGGCCCATGCGATCGCACGGCCGATCCGCCGGCTGCGCGTCTGGAATCACCGGCCCGAGGGCGCGCGCTCGCTGGCTGCGCAATGGCGGCAGGCGGGCTGGGATGCCGAAGCGGTCGACGACCTGCCGGCCGCGGTGCATGCCGCCGACATCGTGAGCTGCGCAACCCTCGCGACCGCGCCGCTGGTCCGCGGCGAATGGCTTGCGCCCGGATCGCACCTCGACCTGATCGGCAGCTTCACGCCTGCGATGAAGGAGGCCGCCCCCTCCTGCTTCGCCGATGCGCGCGTCTTCGTCGATACCGATGAAGCGCCCACCAAGGCCGGCGACCTGCTCGACGCATTCGCCGCCAAGACGCTCGCGCCGGATGGCATCCAGGCCACGCTCGCGCAGCTCTGTCGAGCCGAACGGCCCGGGAGGCTTTCGGCGTCGGAGCGCACCGTGTTCAAGGCCGTCGGCAGCGCGCTCGAAGACCTCGCCGCCGCGACGCTGGTGTGGACCGGCGCCGCGGGCGAAGGAATCAGACGCGCTCGAGAATGACCGCGATGCCCTGGCCGACGCCGATGCACATCGTGCACAGCGCATAGCGGCCGCCGCCCTTGTGCAGCTGGTTGATCGCGGTGGTCGCGAGGCGGGCACCGCTGGCGCCCAGCGGATGGCCGAGCGCGATCGCGCCGCCGTTGATGTTGACGCGGGCGTCGTCGTCCTTGAGGCCCAGCAGGCGCAGCACCGCCAGACCTTGCGCGGCGAAGGCTTCGTTGAGCTCGATGACGTCGATCTGGTCGAGCTTGAGGCCCGTCTGCGCGAGCACCTTCTGCGTCGCCGGCGCGGGGCCGATGCCCATGATGCGCGGCGCCACGCCGGCGGTCGCCATGCCGACCACGCGGGCGCGCGGCGTGAGGCCGTTCCTGGCTGCCGTCGCTTCGTCGGCGAGCAGCAGCGCGCAGGCGCCGTCGTTCACGCCGCTGGCATTGCCGGCAGTCACGGTGCCGTCGGGGCGCACCACGCCCTTGAGCTTGGCCAGCGCCTCGAGGCTGGTGTCGCGCGGATGCTCGTCCTTGGCGACGATGATCGGATCGCCCTTCTTCTGCGCCACGCTGACGGGCACGATCTCGGCGACGAAGAAGCCGGACTTCTGCGCCGCGACGGCGCGCTGCTGCGAAGCCAGCGCCATGCGGTCCTGCGCCTCGCGCTCGATCTTGTAGTCGGTGGCGACGTTCTCGGCCGTCTCGGGCATCGAATCGACGCCGTACTGCGCCTTCATCAGCTTGTTGACGAACCGCCAGCCGATGGTGGTGTCGTACACCGCGTTGTTGCGGCTGAAGGCGCTCTCGGCCTTGGGCATCACGAAGGGCGCGCGGCTCATGCTTTCGACGCCGCCCGCGATCATCAGGCCGGCTTCGCCCGCCTTGATCGCACGCGCGGCGCTGCCGACCGCATCGAGGCCCGAGCCGCACAGGCGGTTGATGGTGCCGCCGCCGACTTCGATCGGCAGGCCCGCGAGCAGGCCGGCCATGCGCGCCACGTTGCGGTTGTCTTCGCCGGCCTGGTTGGCGCAGCCGTAGAGCACGTCGGCGACCGCTTGCCAGTCGACGTTCTTGTTGCGCTCCATGAGGGCCTTGATCGGCACTGCGGCGAGGTCGTCGGCGCGAACGCTAGCGAGCGCGCCGCCGTAGCGGCCAAAGGGCGTGCGGATGGCGTCGCAGATGAAGGCTTCATTGGTCATGATGTGTGTCTCTCTCGAGTCGGTTCAGGGATTCGATTCAAACGGCGATCGGCAGGCCGACCAGCTTTTCGAGTTCGGCATGCCCGAGGCCGTCGACCTTGTCGATCAGCTTCAGGCCCGAAGGCGTGCATTCGATGGTCGCGAGATCGGAGTACACCCGCTTCACGCAGGCGATGCCGGTCAGGGGATAGGTGCATTTCTCGACGATCTTGCTTTCCCCCTTCTTGGTCAGCAGATCCATCATGACCCAGGTCTGCTTGGCGCCGATCGCGAGGTCCATCGCACCGCCCACGGCGGGAATTGCGCCCTCTTCGCCGGTACTCCAGTTCGCGAGGTCGCCGGTGGCCGACACCTGGAACGCGCCGAGCACGCAGATGTCGAGATGGCCGCCGCGCATCATCGCGAAGCTGTCGGCGTGGTGGAAGTAGGCGCCGCCCGGCAGCAGGGTCACGGGCTGCTTGCCGGCGTTGATGAGGTCGTAGTCCTCCTGCCCTTCGGCGGGCGCAGGGCCCATGCCGAGGATGCCGTTCTCGCTGTGCAGGATCACTTCGCGGCCGGCCGGCAGGTGGTTGGCGACCAGCGTCGGCTGGCCGATGCCGAGGTTGACGACGGCGCCGTCGAAGATGTCCTGCGCGACGCGCGCGGCGAGCTGGTCCTTGGTGCGGCGGACGTAGTTGGTCATGGTCATGCCTCCCGCCGAGCCGCCTCAAGGGAGGCATGCGCCCCCTCGGGGGGCAACGAATACACGAAGTGATGAGTGTGGGAGTACATGTTCATGCCTTCTTGAAGCCGCCCGCCTGGGTGGCGACGCGGTCGATCTTGACGATCCGGTGGACGAAGATGCCGGGCGTGACGATGGTCTCGGGGTCCATCTCGCCGAGTTCGGCTATCTCGTGCACGGTGGCGATGGTGCGGCTCGAGGCCATGGCCATCACCGGGCCGAAGTTGCGCGCGGCCTTGCGGTAGCTCAGGTTGCCCCAGCGGTCGCCGCGCTCGGCCTTGATGAGCGCGACGTCGCCACGGATCGGGTATTCGAGCACGTACTGCTTGCCGTCGATCTCGCGCGTTTCGCGCTCGCCCGCGAGCTCCGTGCCGAAGCCGGTCGGGCAGAAGAAGGCGCCGATGCCTGCGCCGGCGGCGCGGATGCGCTCGGCCAGGTTGCCCTGGGGCACCAGTTCGAGTTCGAGCTTGCCCGTGCGGTACAGCTCGTCGAAGACGTAGCTGTCGGCCTGGCGCGGGAAGCTGCAGATGATCTTGCGCACGCGGCCCGCCTTGAGCAGCGCGGCCAGGCCCGTGTCGCCGTTGCCTGCGTTGTTGTTGACCACGGTGAGGTCCCTGGCGCCCTGCTCGATCAGGCCGTCGATGAGCTCGCCGGGAATGCCGGCGGTGCCGAATCCGCCGATCAGCACCGTGGCGCCGTCCTGGATGCCGGCCATCGCGTCGGCGATCGAGCGCGCGATCTTGTTGATCATGAATCTGTCTTTCGGGAAGGGAAGAAGCCGGTTGAGAACTCGAACGCCCTGGCTTGGGAACATGTCGTCGATTTGTTCGATAGACGAACAAGTGTTCGTATAATGAATTCTAGAGAAGATCCCCACCCATGGCAACCCACAAGAAACAACCCGTTGCACCCGCACCCGGCGACAGCTACGTGCAGTCCTTCGCCCGCGGGCTGCAGGTGATCCGCTCCTTCAGCTCGAAGGCGCCGCGCCAGACGCTCACCGAGGTCGCGGCCGCGAGCGGCCTCACGCGGGCAGGGGCGCGGCGCATCCTGCTCACCCTGCAGACGCTGGGGTATGTGGCGTCCGACGGCAAGCTGTTCAGCCTCACGCCGCGCATCCTCGACCTGGGGTTCGCGTACCTCTCGTCGATGCCGATCTGGGACCGCGCCGAGCCCGTCATGGAAGCGCTGGTCCAGCAGGTGCGGGAATCGTGTTCGGCCGCAGTGCTCGATGCGACCGACATCGTCTACGTGCTGCGCGTGCCGACGCAGAAGATCATGCGGCTCAGCCTCGGCGTGGGTTCGCGCCTGCCGGCCTACTGCACCTCGATGGGCCGGCTGCTGCTCGCCGATCTCGACGACGACGAGATCCACGAGCGGCTGTCCGCTTCGACGCGCGAGGCCTTCACCAAGCACACCGTGACGGACCTCGACGCGCTCTTCGCCAAGGTGATGCAGGCGCGGCGGCAGGGCTGGTGCCTGGTCAACCAGGAACTGGAGGAAGGCCTGATCTCGATCGCGGCGCCGATCGTCGATCGCGCCGGCCGCACCGTGGCGGCGCTCAACATCAGCGGACAGGCCAACCGCACGAGCGCGAAGGTGATGCAGGAAACGATGCTGCCTGCGCTCCTGGATTCGGCGCGGACGATTTCGCGCCTGCTGTAGCGGCGCCTAGGCGTCCGAGCGGATGCCGCGCATCAGGATCACGCCACCGAGCTGCGTGGTGTCGGTGCGCATGCGGTAGGCCAGCGACTGCGGCGTGCCCGCATTCGCCTGCCAGCCGGCGGATAGCAGGCGCTCCTTGACTTCGGTGGAGTGGACGACCTCCAAGAGCGCGGCATTGAGCTTGGCGACCGCGGCCTGCGGCAGGCTCGCAGGCGCGGCGATCGCGGTCCAGATTTCGAGATCGGCGCCACGCACATTGGCCTCGCGCAGCGTCGGCAGTTCGGCAAAGAGCGGACTGCGTTCCGGCGAGGTCACGCCCACCGCCTTGAGCTTGCCCGACTTCACGTGCGGCTTGGCCAGGCCCGGCGGCAGCAGCGCCAGCTGGATCTTGCCGGCGAGCATCGCCTCGATGACCTGGGGGTTGCCGGTGAACGGCGCATGCACCGCGCGGATGCTGGTGCGGGTCTTCAAGAGCTCCATGCCCAGGTGGCCGACGGTACCGACGCCCGGCGTGCCGTACTTGCCCGTATCGCCGAGGTTGCGCGCCCACAGCAGCAGTTGTTCGGGATTGGAGCCCTCGGCGTCGCCCGACACCGCAAGCACCAGCGGCGCGGTGCCGATCAGGCTGACCGGCGAGAAGTCCTTCTCGGGATCGAAGGGCGTCTTCGGATTGAGCAGCTTCGCGATCGTGAGATTGCCGTTGATCAGCGCGCCGATGGTGTGGTCGTCCTGCGCCTTCGCGACCTGGTCGGCCGCGAGATTGCCGCTCGCGCCGGGGCGGTTCTCGACCACCACCGGCTGGCCGAGCAGCTTGGACAGCGGCTCGGCGATGGCCCGGGCCGCGAGGTCCGGCGAAGCGCCGGCCGGGAACCCGACCAGGAGCCGCACCGGCTTGTTCGGCCACGCCGCGGG
Organism: Variovorax sp. HW608; assembly: GCF_900090195.1. Classification (NCBI taxonomy): domain Bacteria; kingdom Pseudomonadati; phylum Pseudomonadota; class Betaproteobacteria; order Burkholderiales; family Comamonadaceae; genus Variovorax; species Variovorax sp. HW608. The sequence continues at coordinate 3,792,087 of NZ_LT607803.1, read as the reverse complement.
GCCCGCGGCAGCGCGGGGAGCGCTGCGTGCACGCGACGCATCCTGGGCCCAGGCGCCCGAAGCGCAGAAGGTGGCGGCGAAGGCTTGCAGGAGGCGGCGTTTCGTGAGCATGAGGGCGGGGAAATCGTCAGTCTGGAAAGTAACAGGACGTTACGCGACGCCCCCTCCCCGTGCAAGTCAGCCCAAATGATTCGTTTCGAGCGTCCCACCCCCGTGACGGTTCGCTGAAAGAGTGGCGCGACCAGCGCCACGGGTCTAGACTTTTGGCCCCTTATCTGCCAACGGAGGCAGCATCATGGCCACTTTCATTTCCCTCCTCAACTTCACGGACCAGGGCATCCGCAACGTCAAGGAGTCGCCCAACCGTGCCGAAGCCTTCACCGCCCTGGCCACGAAGGCGGGCCTGAGCGTGAAGAGCATCCACTGGACCTCGGGCAGCTACGACCTCGTGGTCGTGACGGAAGGCAGCGACGAGGCGGCGATGGCTTCACTGCTGAGTCTGGGTGCGCTCGGCAACGTCCGGTCGCAAACGCTGCGTGCCTACGGCGCGGCGGAGATGAAGAAGATCATCTCGCAGATGCCGTGAGACTCAGGCCGGCTTGACCGCCGTGTACTCCGAGAAGATGCCGAGCTCGGTGTGGCGGTCGACCTGCTCGAAGCCCGCGTTGCCGAGGGCTTCGAGCACCAGGCTTGGGACGATGCACGCCTCGATCGTGTCCCAATAGAAGCGCCAGAGTTCCGCCGTGTCGTGCCGGTGGGCCACCACCTTGGCGATCACCGGCACCACGCTGCGCATGTAGGCCTTGAGCACCGCCGTGCCGACGCGGCCCGCGGGCTTGGTGATTTCGAGCACCAGCAGACGCCCGCCCGGGCGCAGCACACGGAAGAACTCGGCGAACGCCGCGTTCACGTCAGAGATGTGCCGCAGCGCGTAGCCCATGCTGACGAAGTCGCAGCTCGCATCGGGCCGGGGCAGTGCTTCGGCGCGGCCCTGCACCAGTTCCACGCCGGCGAGCGCCACCTCGCCCATCATGCCGGGGCTCGGGTCGACGCCGACCAGCCGGCCCTCCGGCCCGATGAGCCTCTGCGCCTCGCGCGCGACCAGCCCGGTGCCGATGCCGACGTCGAGCACCTCGTCGCCCTCGCGCAGCCCGGCGCGCTGCAGCGCCGCGCGCCGGTACCAGGGGCCCGAACCCATCGCGAGCACGCGCTCGATGCGGTCGTAGTCGGGTGCGGTGTCGTCGAAGATGCGGCGCAGGAACCGCTGGTGGTCCGCTTCGTCGCCGTAATAGTCGTGCAACGGCGCGTGGGGGGGCAGCGCCTCGTTCGAGGCGGCGGGGGAATGCGGTTCCTGCATGCGGGCGATTATGGCGGTCCGCCAGACCGGCGTCGATCAGTGCGGGCCAGGCTCCAGAACGAATTCGAAGCCCAGCGTGTGGAAGCGTCCCGCCTGCCTGCTCCCGTCCGGCGCGACGCCGTCGGGGCGCGACGCGAAGTTGCCGATGAGCGAACTGCGCACGCCGAACACCGCATCGCTGTCGAGGTAGGGATCGTCGCCGCGGAACACATGCGTGATCAGCGTCTCGTAGCCCGGCGCCTGGATCATGAAATGCACATGCGCGGGACGCCACGGATGCCGCTTCGTGGCCTTCAGCATCACGCCCACCGGGCCGTCGGTCGGGATCGGGTAGGCCACCGGCATCACGCCGCGGAACCACAGGCGTCCCTTCGCATCGGTGCGGAATACCGCGCGCCCCTGCGGCCGGTCGAGCCCGGCGCGCTGCACGTCGTAGAAGCCTTCGGCATCGGCTTCCCACACATCCACTACGGCATCGGCGACGGGCTCGCCATCGCGCCCGCGCACGGTCGCGTTGACGAACAGCGGCTCGCCCTTCGCGCCGCCGGAGATGTCGTCACCCAACGCCAGTTGTGGCGCACCCTGCACATGAAAGGGCCCGAACACGGTCGCTTCGGTCGCCTCTGCGCTCTTCGCGTGGTTGAGCGCGACGACCAGCATCGACAGCCCCAGCGTATCCGACAGCAGGATGAACTCCTGCCGCTTGTCGCTGCACTTGTGGCCTGTCGCGGTCAGGAAGTCGATGCCCGCGGCCCATTCGGCCTCGGTCAGCTTCACCTCGCGCGCGAAGTCGTGCATGTGGCGCACCAGCGCCGACATGATTTCCTTGAGGCGAGGACTCGGGCACTCCGCCATGCGATCGAGCACGGCCGCGGTGATGGTGTTCTCATTGATGTTTCGCATGAGCATGGAACTCCAGGTTGGATGCATGGGACGAGGGAGCCGCCGGCATCGCGCGCTTGGGCATCGCCGCATCGCGCAGCACCAGCCGCCGCTGCTTCGGGAAGAGCGACCAGCCCCAGCGCTGCTGGGCGAAGCCCCACAGCCCCTGCTTGAAGAAGATGGTGGTCACGATCGCGAGCAGGCCCAGGCCGAGCAGATACCAGGTGCCGTAGTCGCTCAGGAACTTGTTGAGCGCCCAGAAGATGACCGCCCCGACGATCGGCCCCTCGATGCGCCCGATACCGCCGATCACCACCATGAAGATCGCGAACGCGGTCCAGTTGACGCTGAAGGCCGCATCGGGGCTGATGCGCAGGTTGCCGACGAAGTAGAGCGCGCCCGCGAGCCCCGCGCCGAAGGCCGCGACGACGTACACCGCGAGCTTCATGCGCGCGACCGGGATGCCTTGCGACTCGGCCGCCACTTCGTTGTCGCGGATCGCGAGCAGCGCCAGGCCCCGCTTGCTGCGCAGGAACAAATACACCAGCGCAACCGCCGCCACGACGCAGGCCAGCGCCATCCAGTAGGTGACGCTCTCGCGCGTCGCGCGCTCGATGCCGCGCAGCGCCGTGAGCGTGGTGCCGGAGCCGCCGCCCACCGCCGACACATTGGCGAAACTGAGCCGGAACACCTCCGCGATCACCCAGGTGCCGATCGCGAAGTAGCCGCCAGACAGCCGGAACGCCACGAACGACACCGGCACCGCGATCAGCCCCGCCGCCAGCGCCCCGATCGGAATCGCGATGAACGGATTGAGTCCGGCGAAGTTGCCGAGGATCAGCATCACGTAGCCGCCGAAGCCGAAGAAGGCCTGCTGCCCGATGCTCACCATGCCGCCGTAGCCCGCGAGCAGGTTCCACATCATCGCGAAGATGAAGTAGCAGGCGATCTCGACGAACTCGCGCATCCAGCTCGATTCGCCCCAGAACGGCAGACTCGCCGCAACGGCCACGAGCGCGACCGCCAGCCACGCCGCCAGGCGGCTCGCGGCCGTGTTGCGCACCACGTCGAAGGAAGGAAGTGCCGTCATCTCGTCATCCACGGGTTTTGGGGAACAGTCCCTGCGGCCTCAGGACCAGGATCAGCAGGAACACCAGATGCCCGACCCAGATGCCCCAGCCCGGGTCGAGACGGAAGCCGATCTGCTGCGTGATGCCGAGGATCATCGCGCCGGCGAGCGTGCCCCAGAAGGAGCCCATGCCGCCGATGATCACGGCCTCGAACGCAAAGAGCAGCAGCAGCGGCCCATCGGAAGGCGACACCGTCGTGCGCATGCCTTGCAGCGCACCGGCGATCGCGATCAGCACGAAGGCGATGGCGGTCGCCAGCGCATAGACCTTCTTCGCATTGAGCCCCATGAGCTCGGCGATCTCGCGATCGTCCGACACCGCACGGAACGAACGCCCGATCGCGGTGTTCGCGAACAGCCATTGCAGCCCGCCCGTCGCGACCAGCGCGACCGCGAGGATGATCAGCGGCAGCACGCCCACCGACAGCGATTCGCCCAGGTGCAGGCCCTGCGTGTTGAGCCCGCCGGTCTCGATCGAGCGCGGATCGGCGGAGAAGAGTTCCAGGAGCAGGTTCTGGATCACGATCGACAACCCGAAGGTCACGACCAGCGAAGGCAGCGGGTCCTTTCCCAGCGTGCCGTTGAGCACGTAGCGCTGCAGCACGTAGCCGAAGCCGAAGGCCAGCGGCAGCACTGCGAGGGAGATCATGAGCGGCGCGTCACCGAACAGCGCGGTGCCCGCGATCACGGCGAAGGCACCCAGGATGATGAAGTCGCCCTGCGCGGTGTTGGTCAGGCGCATGACGCCGAACATCAGCGACTGGCCGAGCGCGAACAGCGTGTAGAGGCCGCCGAGCAGCACGCCCTGGACGATGGTTTCAAGCACTGAATGTCTCCCCGCTCAGAGGCCGAAGTAGGCCTGCGAGATCTGTTCGCGCGTGAGCGCATCGGAACGCCCCGAAAGCGACACACGCCCTTCCTGCAGGCAATAGATGCGCCTGGACACGCGCTGCGCCATGGTCACGTCCTGCTCGACGATCACCACGGTCATGCCTTCGCGCACCAGCGTCGGCATCGCGGCGTAGATCTCGTGGATCACGATCGGCGCGAGGCCGAGCGAGAGTTCGTCGCACAGCAGGAGCTCGGGGTTGCTCATCAGCGCGCGTCCGAGCGCGACCATCTGCTGCTGCCCGCCCGAGAGCGCGGTGCCGGGGTTGTGGCGCTTCTCCGCCAGGATCGGGAACAGCTCGTAGACGCGCGCAAGGCTCCACGGCCCCTTGCGGGCGGTGAGTCCGCCGATCTGCAGGTTCTCCTCCACGCTCAGGCTCGGGAACAGGCGCCGGCCTTCCGGCACCATCGCCAGCCCCCTCCGCACGATCTCGCCGGGCGCGAGGCCGCCGATCGCCTCGCCCTTGAACTGGATCGCCTCGCGCGGCGCGCGCACCAGCCCGGTGAGGCACTTGAGCAAGGTCGACTTGCCCGCGCCGTTGGCGCCGATGATCGCGACCACCTCGCCCTGCGAGAGCGAGAAGTCGACGCCGAACAGCGCCTGCGCGTCGCCGTAGAAGGCCTTGAGCCCTTGCGTAGCGAGTAGTGCCGTCATGCTTCCACCCCCATGTACACGCGCCGCACTTCGGGGTCGTTCATCACCGCCCGCGGCTCGCCCTCCGCGAGCTTCTGGCCGAAGTTGATGACGAAGAGCCGGTCGGCCAGCGAGAGCAGCGCGTGCACCACGTGCTCGATCCAGATCATGGTCACGCCGCGCGCCTTGATCTGCCTGAGCTCCTCGACGAGCTGCTTCGCCTCGGGCTCGGTGAGCCCGCCCGCGATCTCGTCGAGCAGCAGCAGCTTGGGCCGCGTCGCGAGGGCGCGCGCGAGTTCGAGCCGCTTGCGATCGAGCAGCGTCAGCCCGCCGGCCGGCTTGTTGGCATGCGCCATCAGGCCGGTCTGCACGAGGACTTCGTGCGCGGTCTGCCATGCCTCCTGTTCGCGCTCCTGCGCGCCGAAGCAGGCGGCGGTCACGAGGTTCTCGAACACGCTCATGTTGCCGAAGGGCTGCGGCACCTGGTAGCTGCGGCCGATGCCCGCGTGGCAGCGCTGGTGCGGTTTCAGCGCGGTCACGTCGGCGCCGTCGTATTCGACGCGGCCGGCATCCACGCGCGCATCGCCCGAGATCAGGTTGAACAGCGTGGTCTTGCCGGCGCCGTTGGGCCCGAGGATGCCCAGCGTCTCGCCCTCGGTCACCGCGAGCGAGATGTCGTCGGTGACCTTGAGCGCGCCGTAGGACTTGCTCACGGCATGAAGGACCAGGAGGGGCATCGCTCGAATTCCTCTTGTCGTGGCGCGATCAGGTCGGCATCGCCCGGAGCGTGCCGGCGGTCGGAATACTGGGCGCCGCCTCGTTGTTCACGATGGTCAGCTCGTACTTGAACTTCTTGCCCTTGCCCCACTGCCCCAGCACCAGCGGCGTCTTGCTGACGTTCTTGAACGGACCTGGCCCGCCCCACTTCACCTGTCCGACGACGGTGTGGAGCGAGGTCGCCGCCACCGCGTCGCGCACATCCGCCGCCTTTGTCGACTTGGCGCGCGAAAGCGTATCGGCGGCCACCTCGAAGAGCGCATGCGCGAAGCCGATCGGCTGCGTCCACTGCTTCTTCGTGCCGGCCTCGTAGGCCTCGGAGAGCGACTTGGCGCTCTGCTTCGTCAGGCTCGAGGTGAAGGGATGCGACGGGCTCCACCAGACCTCGGTCGAAAGGCCATCGCCCAGATCGCCGAGCGCCTCGATCGCGCCCGGGAACAGCAGCGCCTTGCCGAGCGTGATGACTTTCGGGCGGAAGCCTTGCTGCCTGGCCTGCGTGAGGAAGGTCTTGGCATCGGGCGGGATCACCACGCCGGTGACGATCTCGACGCCGCCGCTCTTGAAGGCTGCGATCTGGGCGCTGAAGTCCTGCGTGCCGTTCTGGAAACGGCCCGGATCGATGAGCGTGAAGCCCATCTGCGACAGGGGCTTCGGAAAGCCCAGCTCCTTGTCGCCCCAGGCGTTGCCGTCGCCGTCGTTCGGGAACAGGCCGCCGACCTTCTTGTTGGTCGGCACCGTCTTCCAGCCGTTGGTGAAGTTCGCGATGACGTCCTCCAGCCCCCAGAACAGGTGGTACGTCCAGTCGAAGCCCTTGGCCGGATTGCCCTTGCGGCCGAAGAACCACGGCTGCCAGGGCACCACGCTGGAGATGCACGGCAGCTCGTTGAGCTCGCAGGCATCGCTGACCGGATTGGCGGTCTCGGGGGTGCCTGCGGTGAGCACCAGCGCCACCTTGTCCTTGAGGATCAGGTCGTTGGCCACTTCGCCCGCGCGGTTCGGGTTGGACTGGCTGTCCTTGAGCACGATCTGCACCGCGTACTTCTTGCCGCCGATCGGGATGCCGTCCTTGAAGGCGGCCTTCATCTGGTCGATGACCCACTTGTCGGCCTCGCCGAAGGGCGCGAGCGGCCCGGTCTGCGGCGACACGTAGCCGATCTTGATGGTGTCGGCAGCGAAGGCGCGCGGCACGGCACTGGTGGCGGCCAGCGCAGCGGCGGCCTGGGTGAACTGTCTGCGATTCAATGTCATGGTCGTCTCCTTTTCTCTTCTTTCTCTTCCAGCACAAAAAATCGCGGGGATTCAGCGCGGCGGATCGCCGTCGAAGGCGCGCTGCAGCAGCGCGCGGATCGCATCGCGCTCGGCGGCCCCGAAGGGCCGCGGGTTCCAGTAGGGGTTGCCGACGGCAATGTCGGCGGCGCGGTCGAGGTCCTCGGCCTTCATGCCGATGTCCTTGAGCGCGATGGGGGCGCCGTTGTCGCGCGCCAGCGCCTGCAGGCCCGCCGGGGCGGCTGCGGCGCCGAGCGCCTTTGCGATGCGCGCCATCGCGCGCGGCGCGGCCTCGGCGTTGAAGGCGATCGCATGCGGCAGCACCACGGTGTGCACTTCGGCATGCGGCAGGTTGAAGCTGCCGCCGAGCGTGTGGCAGAGCTTGTGATGCAGCGCCATGCCGACGCTACCGAGCACCGTGCCGCAGAGCCAGGCGCCGTAGAGCGCATCGGCGCGCGCCTCGATGTCGTCGGGCTGCCGGCGGATCAGCGGCAGCGCGCGGGCGATCGCGGCGATGCCTTCCTCGGCCATCAGGTCCATCACCGGATTGCTGTCCTGCGCGTAGAGCCCCTCGGCCGCATGCGCGATCGCGTTGATGCCGCTGGTCACGCTCAGGCCCACCGGCAGGCTGCGCGAGAGCTCGGGGTCGTAGATCACGGTGCGCGGCAGCACGCGCGGGTCCTTGCCGGTCTTCTTGAGGCCGGCTTCGGTGAGGCCGTAGATCGGCGTCATCTCGCTGCCCGCGTAGGTGGTCGGTATCGCGAGGATCGGCAGGCCCGAATCGAGCGCGATCGCCTTGCCGAGCCCGGTGGTCGAGCCGCCGCCGATCGCCACCGCGCAGTCCGCACCGAGCCGTCTTGCGACCTCGCGCGCCTCACGCGCCGTCTCGATCGGCACATGCATCACCGCGCGATCGAAAACGCCAGCCGCATGCGCGCCGAGCATGTCGGCCACGCGCTCGGCCTGGCCGCGCTGCTCGGGCGTCGACAGCACGAGCGCACGTTTCGCGCCCAGCGCATCGATCTCGCGTGCCAGGTGACGCAGCGAGCCCGCGCCGAAGACGACTCGTTGCGGATGGCTGGTGTAGACGAAGTCGCGCATGGCGTTCTTCTTCAGCGCACGAAGTGCGGCGGGACCTGCGCGTCGATGTTCACCCACACGCTCTTGACCTGCGTGTACTCCCGCATCGCATCGAAGCCCATCTCGCGGCCATAGCCGCTCTGGCCGACGCCGCCGAAAGGCGAGCCGGGGTTCACGCGCTTGTAGCTGTTGATCCAGACCATGCCCGCGTGCAGGTCGCGCGCCACCTTGTGGGCGCGCTGCAGGTTGCTGGTCCACAGGCCGCTGCCGAGGCCGTAGTCGGTGCCGTTGGCGATCTCCATCGCCTCCTCGTCGTTGCTGAAAGTGAGCACGGTGACGAAGGGGCCGAAGACTTCTTCCTGCGCCACCCGGTCGCGAAACGACTTCGCGCGCACGATGGTCGGCTCGACATAGCAGCCGCCCTGCAGCTCGCCGCCCGGCGCCTTGCCGCCGGCGAGCACGTCGCCGCCCTCGCCCTTGGCGACCTCGACGTAGCTCAGCACGCGCTCCTGGTGCTGTGCGCTGGTGAGCGGGCCCATCTCGGTCGCATCGTCGAGCGGATTGCCGAGGCGGATCGACTTCGCGAGCGGCAGGAACCTGTCCAGGAATTCGTCGGCGATCTTCTCGTGCAGCATCAGCCGCGAGCCCGCGATGCAGGCCTGCCCCTGGTTGTGGAAGATGGCCCAGGCGCTGCCGTTGACCGCGGCGGGCAGGAAGGCATCCTCGAACACGATGTTCGGCCCCTTGCCGCCGAGTTCGAGCTGCACCTTCTTCAGGTTGCCCGCGCTGGCCTGCACCACGCGCCTTCCGGTCGCGGTGCTGCCGGTGAAGGCGATCTTCGCGATCTCCGGATGCTCGGCGATGTACTGCCCGACCACATGGCCGAGCCCCGGCACCATGTTGACCACGCCGTCGGGCATGCCGGCCTCGGCCATCAGCTCGACGATCTTGAGCGAACTCAGCGGCGTGATTTCCGCCGGCTTCATCACGATGCAGTTGCCGGCCGCGAGCGCCGGGCCCATCTTCCAGCTCGTGAACATCAGCGGGAAGTTCCACGGCACCACCTGCCCGACGATGCCGACCGGCTCGCGCAGCGTGTAGTTGAGGAAGCCCGCCTCGACCGGAATGGTCTCGCCCTGGAACTTGTCGGCCATGCCGCCGAAGTAGCGGAAGCACGCAGCCGTGCGCGGCACGTCGAGCTTGCGCGAATCGCGCACCGGGTGGCCGGTGTCGAGCGATTCGAGGCGCGCGAGCTCTTCGGTGTTGGCTTCGATCAGGTCGGCCAGCTTCAGCAGGATGCGCCCGCGGTCCGCCGCCGCCATGCGGCTCCAGGCCGGAAACGCGCGCTTCGCAGCCGTCACCGCCTTGTCGACGTCGGCCTTGCCGGCCAGCGCGACATCGGCAATGGTCGAGTTGTCGTGCGGATTCAGCGTCGCGAGCGTCTCGCCCGACTCGGCATCGACGAAGCGGCCGTCGATGAAGAGCTGGTGGCGGATCGGTGTCTTCAGGCCCGCGGCCTGCTGGATGTCTGCGAGGTTCATGGCGTCAGGTGTTCATTCGGTCTTGCCGGCAAGCCAGGGATAACGGGCCGTGTCCTTGCCCGCATAGTCGGGGTCGAGATAGATGAAGCAGCGCTGGATCAGCCAATCGCGCACCTCGAACACGTCGCACCAGCGGCCCGCGCCCCACTCGGGCACGCCGGCGCGCCAGGGGCCGTCCGCGTGCTCGCCGTAGCTCGTGCCTTCGCAGGCGAAGAGGTCGGTGTGCGTCATGATCCAGTTGAAGCCCGCGTAGTCGTGCCGGATGGACTTGCCGCGGCTGCCGACCTCGCCGAACAGCTTGCCGATCTGCTCCTTGCCGTTCGCGAGGCCCCACTTGGGGAAGTACACCTGCGCGTCGTCCGCGAACAGATCGAGGATCGATCCGCCGGAGGACGTGACGCCGCCGTTGTCATAGGCCTTGAGGTATTCGAGGGCCACCGACTTGCGCTGCTCGTCGGTCATGGTTTGACGTGTGAGTGCCATGGTGCGTCTCCTTGCTTGGGTTGAGTCACTTGAGCGATTGGATGTAGTCGACCAGCGCGGCGCGCTTCTTCGGGTCGTCCTGGAAATAGGCCATCGTGCTGCCCGGAGCGACGGCCTGGGAGTCCGTCAGCCAGCGTTCGAGCAGGGCGCGATCCCAGGTCTTGTCCTTCATGGCCGCGACGTACTGCTTCGAATAGGTGAAGCCCGGGCTCGCCGCCGCCTGGCGGCCGAGCAGGCCGAACAGGTTCGGCCCGACGCCGTTCGGTTCGCCCTTGCCGAAGGTATGGCACTGGGTGCAGGCGGCCTGCGCGAGGCGCTCGCCCGGCGACTGGGCATGCGCCGCGATCGCCCAGAAGGCCAGCAGGCCGAGCGCGAGGGTGGAGGCAAGTCGGCGTTTCATCATGCTGCGCTCGCGGTTTCGGCGTGCGCCGCGTTGGCGGCACGGTACGAGAAGGCGATGATCGGACCCAGCGTGGCGCCGCCCGCCCAGTAGGCGCGGCCCGAGGCCGAGGCCACGCAGTTGCCGACGCCGTAGAGCCCCGGGATCGGCTGGTCGCGCGCATCGAGCACGCGGCCGTGCGTGTCCGTCTTCGGGCCGCCCTTGGTGTCCAGGGTGCCCGGCACGACCAGCGCGGCGTAGTACGGCCCCGCGTCCGAGATCGGCCACATGGTGGGGTTGCTGCGGCCCGGCTCCTCTTTCACGTCGCCATTGAACAGCAGCTCGACCACGCGCTCGCCGCGCTTGAAGTCCAGGTCCTTGCCGGTCTTGGCGAATCCGTTGAAGCGCGCGATCGCGGCCTGCAGGTTCGGCAGGAAGTCTGCCGAGAGCTTCGCACCGCCGGTCACGCCTGCGTACTTGGCCATGCGTTCGTCGATCGCCCGGGCCAGCTCCGCGAGCGTGGCGCCCTTGATCACGTGGCGGTCGTCGGTGCCCGGCGGAACAATCAGCCGGCCGTACTCGGCGCTCGCCGAATGGTCCTGCGAACGCTGGTCCCACACCGCGACGCGGACCAGGTTGGGGTACTCGGCCCTGGCGCCGTCCCATTCGAAGAAGGTCTGGGCCAGCTCGTTGTACTGCAGCTTCTCGTTGGCGGTGCGCCGGCCGTACTTGTTGACGAAGATCATCGAGTCCCCGGCCACCGAGAACATGCCCGACATCGATCCGTCGCGGGCCACCGCCTTCTCGAGCGGCACGGGGCAGCTCCAGGCGTAGTTCATGTTGCGCAGCTGGGCGCCCAGCGCACCCGCCATCTGGACGAAATCGCCTTCGTTGCTGGGTGCGGCGCAGCCACCGTAGATCGGGCCGCTCAGGAAGTTCTTGCGCAGTTCCACGTTGTGCGTGAATCCGCCGGTCGCGAAGATCACGGCCTTGCGGGCGCGGATGCGCGTCACGGCACCGAGCTCGTCCTCGGCCTCGACGCCGATCACGCGGCCGGCCGGGTTCTGCAGGATCTTTTTCACCCGCATGCCGGTGCGGATCGGGATGCCTTCCTGGCGCGCCTTGCTCGACATGGTGCGCACCGCGACCAGGCCGCCGTCGGACATGCTGGGAATGGCCTCGGCCGGCACCAGCACACGGCCCTTGGGCGCCTTGTCCTCGGGCAGTTCGGCGAAGTAGTCCGGCACGTCGGGCACGTGGCGGTAGGGCAGCGCGCCCTTGGCGGCGAGCAGCTCGGCCGCCGGCGAGGCGCTGTCGTAAATGGCGCCGCACATGTCGTATTCCCACTGCGTCAGGCCGTAGCGCGGATGTGCGGGATCGAAGCCCTGCGGATTCGACAGCCGCGCCACGTACTTCAGGAAGTCCGGCTTCGGATCGGCGATGCCGGCCTTCTTCATGGCCTCGTTGTTCGGAACCCAGTACCAGAAGGCCGCCTTCGCGGTGGTGCCGCCGATGCTGCCCGCCTTCTCGAGGATCACGGCGGTGTTGCCTTGCCAGCGCGAGAAGAGCGCCGAGGCCAGGCCGCCGCAGCCGCTGCCGCAGACCACCATGTCGTAGCTTGCGTCGAAGGCCTGTGCCGCTTCGGCGGGGGCTGCCGACAGCCCCAGCGATGCGGCAGCGACGGCCGCCGAGCCAATGCCTGCCTGTTGCATGAAAAGTCGGCGCGAGGCTGCGCCGGCACCTGACCGGATGGGGTCTGCCATGTCGATGTCTCCTTGTGGTGGCGCCGCGCGGCCGGGCCGCGCGCGGGCCGGGGCGAACTAGAACTGGACCGGGATCTCCGGGCTCTCGCCCTTCTGGATCTCGTAGACGAGGCTGGGCGACCCGTTCTCCCAGACCAGCAGCATCGAGCGCTTCGGGCTGTAGCCCTGATGGCGGCAGTAGGCGGGCATGGCGGCCATGTCGCCGGCCTTCATGATCACGCGCGCCATGGGCTTGCCGGTGTTCTTGTCGCCGCAGTCCCAGTGGATCTCGTCGGTCATCTGGAAGAACCACTCGACGCGGTCGTTGCCGTGGATGATCGGCAGGATGTGCTCCTCGGTGGTCGGGCACATGTAGCTGTACTTCACGACCGAGGTGAAGCTCGGGTTCCACGTCACCTGCGAGCGGCTCAGGAAGCCGAAGAGGTTGAAGGCATGCACCTCGTTCTCGAAACCGGGCTCGGGATGCAGTTCGGGCTGGCTCTGCGGCACGTCGGCGAAGGCGCGGTTGATCGGGGCGCCGCGCTCGTCGCTGCGCAGGTCGAGGTCGCCCTTCAGGCCGACGCAGCGCTTGGCCAGTTCGCGGGCGCGGGTGATCTTCGCGGTGTTGTTGCCGTTCTTGCGGCCGTAGGGCGTGCCGGTTTCCTGCGGCGCGGCGAAGGGGTCGAAGGTCTGGTTGGTCCAGTCGTCGAGCATCGCCTCGAAGGTGGCGCGGATCTGCGCGGTCGGGAAGTTCTCCAAGAGGTCGATGCCGGCCTCCTTCATCGTGCCGTTGTAGCTGCCGGCGTAGAGGTCCACCGACTGGTAGTGGTTGACCGTGCCGACCACGTCGTCGAAATTGACCCAGCCGTAGAAGAAGCCCCAGGCCACGTCGCGCATCAATGCGCGCAGGTAGTTGCCGACGTCCATCGTGTGACTCATCGGCCGGCCGTCGCGGGTCTTCCAGGTGATGTGGGCGAAGTACTCGTCGCGGTGGAAGCCGAAGCTGCCAAGCGTGAAATCCTTGTAGCCGAGCGTGGCGTCCGGCTTGGACGCGATGACCTTGGCGAGTTCAGCGGGTGCGTTCATGTTTGTCTCCTGGTCAATGCGTCTGGCAGATGTCGGCCCACTTCTCTACGGAGAGGTCGCCCTTGCACGTCTGAAGGACGATGACGCCGGGCTCGCCGGCGACGCGGAACTGGTAGGCGGTGTTCTTGGGCAGCAGGCCCTGGTGCCCGCGCGTGAGCTTCATCCAGCCCATCGTCTGGCCCTTGGGCTCGCCCTTCACGAGCACGGCGCCGTTCTTCTCGGTGTCCTGCACGGTCTGGCCGGCGTCGAGCTTCACGAGGTGCACCTCGACCTCGCCGTCCATCACCAGCGCGAACTCGTCATGCGCGCTGGTGTACCAGGGCGACGTGCCTTCGGCGCGCAGCGTCTCCAGCACATAGATCTGGTTCTGGCCGAACACCACCTTCTCGTAGGGCTTGCTCTTGTTCGCGATGTCGAAGCAGTTCGAAAACGCGTAGTGGCGCACGTCGTCGGCGATCGGCTCGACGTGGCCCTTGTCGTAATGCTTGAGCGACCCGAAACGGGTCTGGTAGGCAGCGGTCATGTGGGTCTCCTGGGGTGCCAACGGTGCAGCGATCGGGCTGCGGTGAAGGAACTTTAGGAAACGGAACCCGCCTTTGGTAGGGATCAAATGCGGGCCGCATTGTTCGGTGGATCCGATCAATCGGCAGGGTTTACCCGGGATACCTCTACTGCCAATTGCCGCTTTTCTGCCCGGCTTTGAGCCAAGCGAATTCGTCTATTTCAGGAGAAATTTCTTCCGCCCATTTCTACCCGCGGAGGAATGACTCGTAATTAGGATGAAATCTCACATTTTTGAAAGGCTTGGCGTTACTCGCTCCAGGCTTCCGACGCCGTTCTTGATTTACCAGCCGATGAAAGGAATATGAGCGTACTGTTAATAATCATCTGCACAGTGGCCGCATACGAGTTTCATAAAAGAAAGAGACACGCTATCGCTCTCATCTTTGAAGCTATCGCTCTCATCTTTGATGCGGCTTCCATAATTTTCATAGTTTTGTCTCTAGAGGCGTATGAGACTCGCTGGTAGTTTGACCTTGGCTGCATCGTTGGCGCTTGCCGGCTGCTTCGCCTCGACGCAGACCGTGGAGGTACGCATCACGCCCGATGCGTATCAAGTAGGTGACGTCAAATCGGCGCTCGCAACGCCCGCCGTGGACGAGGTGGTGCGCATCAATCCTCGCCGGGTTTGGTGATGTGCCGCACCACACCGCCGGCCAAGATCATTCAATTCGAGATCGAACTCAGAGCGCGCAACAAGGCCGAACTACAAGGGACTCACACGGACCAAGGATGTCCGGCATAGCGACCGTCCAGCCCGCGGCGTTGCAGAGCCGGATCGAGTGATCGGCGTCAGTCCGCAATCAGCCCCTCGGGGATCATTCCGCGATCGATCATGGCCGCATCCCAAGGCGGCACCTTCGTGAATGCAGCCGTGAGATGCTCGATGAAGAGCCGCAGCTTGAACGCATTGCGCGAGGTCCCCGCGTAGACCGCATTGAGCGAGAAAGACGACAGCTGGTGCTCGGCCAGCACCACCTGCAGCTCGCCGCGCAGGATCGCGTCGCCCGCCACCAGCGTGGGCAGGCACACGATGCCGGCGTGCTCCATGGCGTACTCGCGCAGCAGGTGCACGCTGTTGGTCAGGAGCGCGGCGCTCATGTAGAGCGTGACCTGCTCGCCCGCGTGATGGAAGGTCCAGCGGTCGCGTGTCGGGTAGCCCGAATAGAGCCCGAGCGTGTGCTTGTGCAGGTCGCGCGGGCTTTCCGGCACGCCGTGCGCGCGCAGGTACTCGGGCGTGGCGCAGAACACGCGGCGCACCGGGAAGAGCGGACGCGACACGAGTTCGGTCGAGGCGGCCGGGAAGATCTGCAGCGCGCAATCGACGCCGGCCTTGACCGGATCGACCACGGCATCGCTCACGATCAGCTCGAGGTGGATGTCCGGGAAGCCGACCTGGAACGCGCGCAGCAGCGTCGCGAAGTGGCCGAGCACGAAGCCCGTCAGCGCATGGATGCGCAGGGTGCCGGTCGGACCGGCGCGTGCGTCGCGCATCTGGTCCATGAGGTCGTTGGCCCGCCCGACCAGTTCGGTGCAGTCGCGCAGGAACGCCTGGCCCACGTCACTGAGCCGCACCACGCGCGTGCTGCGGTGAAAAAGGGGTGCGCCGACGTGGTCCTCGAGCTGCTTCACGCGAGTGGTGACCACCGACTTGGCGACGCGCATCTGCCGCGCGGCCTCGGCGAAGCTCTGGGTCTGCGCGACGCGCACGAAGGTCTCGATGTTTTCCAGGCGATCCATGAACCGGCAATGTAGCCGCGGGCCGGCCTGTGCGCAGTGAGGGTCGGTGCTAACCTCTGCCCATGTTCAATCCCACCCAGGAAGAAGTCCGCCGCTTCTTCTGCGACGTCTTCGCCAAGAGCCGGCGCGGCGAGCCGATGGAAGCGCTCGAGATCATCGCCGCCCGCTGGATCGACGAGCACCCCGAATACCACGCCGACCTCGCCGATGCCGATGCGGCCGCCCTGCGCGTCTACGACGGCAAGGACGGGCGCGAGAACCCGTTCCTGCATCTGTCGATGCACCTGTCGATCAGCGAGCAGTGCTCGATCGACCAGCCGCGCGGCATCCGGCAGGCCGTCGAGCTCTTGGCCAAGCGGCGCGATTCGCTGATGGACGCCCATCACGAGGCCATGGAATGCCTCGGCCAGATGATGTGGGAGAGCCAGCGCGCCGGCCGCGCGCCCGATGGCGAGGGCTACGTGGCCTGCGTCCAGCGGCGGGCGACACGGGACTGATCCGCCGCGGTCGCCACACAAACGACAAAGCCCGCATTTCGGCGGGCTTTGATTCTGGTGAAGCGATGCGCGAGGCTTACTTGGCTTCGTGGAAACGCGATTCCGGCACCGTCTTCAGGTCGCCGGGCAGCGCGCTGATGTAGCTCGTGAGCTCCTTGATTTCCGCATTGGTGAACTTCTTCGCCTGGCTGCCCATCACGGGGTGCGCGCGGCCGATCTGCATGCGGTTCTGGACCTTGTACGACTTCAGCGCGACATAGAGATAGTCGGCATGCTGGCCGGCCAGCTTCGGGACCGAGCCGTCGTTCGGCGTGTTGAAGTTGGCGCCGTGGCACTTGGTGCAGGAGTTGTCCTTGTCGCGCGCGATCAGGTCCGCAACGCGCGGGCTCGGCGCGGCGGCGGTGGCCGGCGGCGGCGCGTCGCCTTCCTTGAGACCGAGCTGGCTGTAATAGGCGGCCAGATCGGCGATGTCCTGCTCGCTCAGGGTGTCCGCGATGGCGTGCATGGTGGGGTGCTTGCGCTCGCCGCCCTTGTACTGGGTGAGCGCGGAAACGATGTAGGTGGCGCTCTGGCCCGCAATCATCGGGACCTTGTGGATCTCGGGGAAGCTGGCCTGGTAGCCGATGATGCCGTGGCAGCCGGTGCACATGGCAACCTTCTTGGCGCCTGCTTCCGCGTTGCCGGTGATCTTCTGTGCCTGGGCCGAGACCGTCACGCAAGCGACAGTGAAGGCAAACATCGTGGTCAACAACTTCTTCATTTTGCGCGCACAATCTCGTGGAGTTTTAGGGCAAATCAACGTTTGATTATATGGGTCGCCCTTGTCGGAACCCATGCGGCGGCCTCCCCGAGCGGCTCGCATCGCGAATCGATGTTGTGTTCCACCAACCAACCATCCCGCTCGAAGCCATCCATGAAATTCAAGGGTTCAGACAACTACGTCGCCACACAGGATCTGATGCTCGCGGTCAACGCGGCCATCACGCTCAAACGACCGCTGCTCGTCAAGGGTGAGCCGGGCACCGGCAAGACGATGCTCGCGGAAGAAGTGTCGCAGGCGCTCAACCTGCCGCTCCTGCAGTGGCACATCAAGTCCACCACCAAGGCGCAGCAGGGCCTCTATGAATACGACGCGGTGAGCCGCCTGCGCGATTCGCAGCTCGGCGACGCGCGCGTGAAGGACATCCACAACTACATCGTCAAGGGCGTGCTGTGGCAGGCGTTCACGGCCGACGAGCCGGTGGCGCTGCTGATCGACGAGATCGACAAGGCCGACATCGAATTCCCCAACGACCTGCTGCGCGAGCTCGACCGCATGGAGTTCTACTGCTACGAGACGCACGAGCTGGTTCGCGCCAAACACCGGCCGGTGGTCTTCATCACCTCCAACAACGAGAAGGAACTGCCCGACGCCTTCCTGCGCCGCTGCTTCTTCCACTACATCAAGTTCCCCGACGCGGAGACGATGAAGAGCATCGTCGCGGTGCACTTCCCCGACCTCAAGCACGAGCTGCTCGCGGCGGCGATGAAGACCTTCTACGACGTGCGCAACCTGCCCGGCCTGAAGAAGAAGCCCTCGACCTCCGAGCTGCTCGACTGGCTCAAGCTGCTGGTCGCCGAGGACATCCCGCTCGAGGCGCTGCAAAGCAAGGACGACAAGGTCGCCGTGCCGCCGCTGGTGGGCGCGCTGCTCAAGAACGAGCAGGACGTGACGCTGTTCGAGAAGCTCGTCTTCATGCAGCGCCACAACCGCTGAAGGCTGCGATGGCCTTCGTCGAACCTGTCACCCTCAAGGCGCGCGGCATCGCGCTGGTGCCGCTCTCGCTCGACCACGAAGAAGGCCTGCGCGCAGCGGCGGCCGACGGCGAGCTGTGGAACATCCGCGTGACCTCGGTGCCAGAGCCGCACGAAACGCGCGCCTACATCGAGAGCGCACTGAAGATGCGCGAGGACGGCAACCGCTTCGCCTTCGCAGTGACCGACGAGGCCACCGGCACGGTGCTCGGCAGCACGAGCTACCACGACATCCTGCCGGCCGTGAAGCGCGTCGAGATCGGCTACACCTGGTACGCCAGGCGCTGCCAGCGCACGCACGTCAACACCACCTGCAAGCTGCTGATGCTCACGCATGCCTTCGATGCGCTCGGCTGCCATGTGGTGGGCTGGCGCACCGACAACTTCAACCATGCATCGCAGCGCGCCATCGAGCGCCTCGGCGCCAGGAAGGACGGCGTGATCCGCGGCCACGCGCTGCGCCGGGACGGCACGATCCGCGACACCGTGATGTACAGCCTGCGCTCGGGCGAATGGCCCGAGGTGCGCGCCCAGCTGAATTACCTGCTGGACAAGCCCCGGCCGCAGGGAGAGGAGTGATTCGCCATGCTGATCGACTTCTTCTACACCCTGCGTTCGGCCAAGCTGCCGGTGTCGGTCAAGGAATACCTGACCCTGCTCGAAGCGCTGCAGGCCGATGTCGTCGGTCCCAATTCCGATGATGCGTTCAGTCTCGACGACTTCTACTACCTCTCGCGCACCGCGCTGGTGAAGGACGAGAAGCACTTCGACAAGTTCGACCGCGCCTTCGCCGCCTACTTCAAGGGCGTGGAGATGCTGACCGACTTCACCAAGGACGTGCCGCTCGACTGGCTGCGCAAGACACTGGAGCGCGAGTTCACCGCCGAGGAAAAGGCCAAGATCGAGAAGATGGGCTGGGACGAGCTCATGGAGACGCTGAAGAAGCGCTTCGAGGAGCAGAAGGAACGCCACGAGGGCGGCAGCAAGTGGATCGGCACCGGCGGCACCTCGCCCTTCGGCCATGGCGGCTACAACCCGCAGGGCGTGCGCATCGGCGGCGCGGGCAAGAACCGAAGCGCGGTGAAGGTGTGGGAACAGCGCGCCTACAAGGACTACGACGACAGCCAGGAACTCGGCACGCGCAACATCAAGATGGCCTTGCGCAAGCTTCGCAAGTTCGCGCGTGAAGGCCACGAGGACGAGCTGGATCTCGAAGAAACCATCAGCAAGACCGCCGCCAATGCGGGCTACCTCGACATCAAGATGCGGCCCGAGCGCCACAACAACGTGAAGGTGCTGCTGCTGATGGACGTGGGCGGCACGATGGACGAGCACATCCAGCGCGTCGAGGAGCTGTTCTCGGCCGTCAAGACCGAGTTCAAGCACCTGGAGTTCTACTACTTCCACAACTGCGTCTACGACTTCATGTGGAAGAACAACCGCCGGCGCTACTCCGAGAAGTTCCCGACCTGGGACATCATCCGCAAGTACAACAAGGACTACAAGCTGGTCTTCGTCGGCGACGCCACCATGAGCCCCTACGAGATCCTCCAGCCCGGCGGCAGCGTCGAATACAACAACGAGGAAGCCGGCGCGGAGTGGCTCCAGCGCCTCACGCACGCCTTCCCGAAATTCGCGTGGATCAACCCCGAGCCGCAGGGCGTCTGGCAATACCGCCAGAGCATCGCGGTGATCCAGCAACTGGTGTCGAACCGCATGTTCCCGCTGACCCTGCGCGGACTCGAGGACGCGATGCGGCTCTTGTCCAAATAGTTCGCGCCCGAAGCGGCGCCCCATGCTGTCAGAATCGGCAGCGTGCGTCGGGTTGTTTCATCTCTCACGCCGGCTTGGATGCCGGCGTTGTTGTTTGCAGGCATCCTTCTTCTGCAGGGATGCAGCCTGCTGCCGCAAAAGGAACCCGAGGAACGCGACGCGGCCGCCAGTCCCATCGCTGGCGAATCGAGCGCCTCGGGGCGCGAAGCCTTCACCGTCGACGTGCAGGCGCCCGACTCGGTGCGCGACTTCCTCACGCGCAACCTGGAGATCCAGCGTTACCGCGGACTCGAGGATCTCGGCGCGATCGAGCTTTCGCGCCTGATGGTCGCGGCCGAGTCGAACGCGCGCGAGCTGCTCAACACCATGGGCTTCTTCACGCCCACGCTCACGCTGGAGCTGCGCGAAACGCCCGGCGGCAAGGCGCCGCGCGAAGTCAGGATCACCGTCGTGCCCGGCGAGATCACGCACGTGAGCGATGTGCAGGTCGACTTCACCGGCCCGATCGCAGAGACGTCGGAATCGGAGGCCAGGCGCAATGCGATCCGCACCGACTGGCCGCTGCGCAGGGGCCAGCCCTTCAGCCAGCAGGCCTGGGACAACGCCAAGTCCACCACGCTGCGCAGCCTCACGGCCAGGCGCTACCCCACCGGCAGCATCGTCACCAGCCGCGCCGAGGTCGATGCCGATCGCAGCGAAGCCCGCCTCAGCGCGACCTACGATTCCGGACCGGCCTACCGCTTCGGCCCGCTGATGGTGCGCGGCTTGCAGCGCTACGACCCCGATGCGATGCGCCGCATCGCGCGCATCCCGACCGGGTCCGACTACGACCAGCAGCAACTGCTCGATGCCCAGCAGCGGCTCGCGAGCAGCGGCTACTTCAATTCGGTGTTCCTCACGCTCGACACCACCCACAACGACCCGCAAACCGCGCCCGTCATCGCGCAGGTGCAGGAGGCACCGCTGCAGAAGATCGTCGCCGGCGTGGGCTACACCACCGACAGCGGGCCGCGGCTTTCGCTCGACCACATCCACAACCAGATGCCGCTGCTCGGATGGCGCGCGGTGTCCAGGCTCTATCTCGATCGCGACACGCAATCGCTCGGCACGGAATGGAGCGCCATTCCGCGCGACAGCGGCTGGCGCACCTTCACGGCGGCACAGCTCAAGAGCGAGGTGTCGGGCGACTACAAGGTCGACAGCGGCCGGCTGCGCGGCGGCGAGAGCAAGGCCAGCGACCACATCGACCGCAGCCTCTTCGTGCAGTACGACTACGCGAGGAGCCGCGGCTTCAATCCGCCGCCGACGGCTTCGGCGCTGAGCCTGAACTGGAACTGGACCGGCCGCTACTTCGACAACGCCAATGCGCCGACCCGCGGCCAGGGCGTCGCGCTGGAGCTCGCCGCGGGCTACACGCTGACCGGCGAGCGCCTGCCCTTCACGCGCACCTATGCGCGCTGGGTGGGCTTCGTGCCCGCGGGCACCGTCTACAGCGACGACCGGACGCAATCGCGCAGTGCCCGCATCCAGTTGCGCGCCGAGCTCGGCGCGCTGGTCGCCAAGGACAGCGCGCAGATCCCCAGCACGCTCGCCTTCCTGACCGGCGGCGACACCACGGTGCGCGGCTACAGTTTCCGCTCCATCGGCACGGTGCGGCCGGGCGGCACCGTCATCGCCGGCCGCTACATGGGTGTCGCGAGCGTCGAGTGGCAGCGCCCCTTCGTCTACAACGGAAAGCTCAGCGACTGGGAAAGCACGGTGTTCGTCGACGCCGGCTCGGTCGCGGACAAGGTCGGCAACCTCGAAGCCAAGGTCGGCGTCGGTGTCGGCGCGCGCTGGCGCAGCCCCATCGGGCCTATTCAGAT
The DNA here is from genome assembly GCF_900090195.1 of Variovorax sp. HW608. NCBI lineage: Bacteria > Pseudomonadati > Pseudomonadota > Betaproteobacteria > Burkholderiales > Comamonadaceae > Variovorax > Variovorax sp. HW608. The sequence continues at coordinate 3,770,613 of NZ_LT607803.1, read as the reverse complement.
GGACCTCGCGTATGGCGTCGACGTGAAGGCATTCAGGCTGCATTTCCGCTTCGGCTTCACTTTCTGACCATGGCCGACGAAACGCCCGCAACACCGCCCGCAGCGCCGAAGCGCTCGCGCATGCGCCGCGTGCTGCGCGGGTTCGCCTGGTTCATCGGCGGACTGGTGACGCTGGTGATCGCGCTGGCCGCCGGCGCCTGGTGGTGGCTGGGAACGGACGAATCGCTGGCCTTCGCGCTGTCGCGCACCGCACGCTTGCTGCCTGCGGACCAGACGCTGGAAAGCCGCGACGTCTCGGGGTCGCTGCGCGCAGGCGGCCGCATCGGCTGGCTGCGCTGGCAAGGCCCGACGCTGGCGGTCGAAGTGAGCGACGCGCGCATCGGCTGGCGGCTCGCGCCGCTGTTGCAGCGCCGCGTGCAACTGGGCGAAGTGCACGCCGGCCAGGTGGTGATCGAGCGGCGCGGCACGCCCGAGGAGAAGCCGGTCGAGCCGCTCGAGCAGATCGTGCTGCCGGTGCAGATCGAGCTGCCCTTCTCGATCGACGACCTGCGCTGGACCGGTCCGCCGGCATTGCAGGCCACCCGGCTGGCCGGCAGCTACCGGTACACCAGCGAGCACCATCACGTCCTCGAGATCACCGGCGTGGACGTGGCCGAAGGCCACTACGGCGCGCAGGTCGATCTGCAAGGGCCGGCGCCGATGGCGATCGACGCCAGGATGAACGGCCGGATACGCGCCTCGCTCACCCAGGAGAACCCCCCGCTCGACGTGCTCGCCAATGCCAGCGTGACGGGCACGCTGTCCGGCGCGGAGGCCCGCCTCGCGGTCGCCGCGGATCTGCAGCCCGTCGACGAAAGCGCCGAAGCGCCGATGCGCGCGCAGCTGCGGGCCCACATCGCCCCCTGGCAGCCGCAGCCCGTGATCGACGCCGAGGCGGAACTGGAGAACGTGGATCTCGCCCGGCTGTGGCCCGACGCGCCGGCCACGCTCCTCACCGGCCACGTCGAGGCCGGCCCCCAAGGCAGCGCGAACAACACGAGCTGGAAAGCCAGCGCCGACATCCGCAACGCGATCGCCGGGCCGTGGGATGCCGGCAAGCTGCCCGTCGAGCAGGTCGAGGCGCAAGCCGCCTACGATGGCACCACATGGATGGTGCCCGAAGCCACCGTGCACCTCGGCGGCGGACGCATCGAAGCCCAAGGGAGCTGGAGCCCCGCGCCCGAACCCTGGCAGGCGCGCGCCACGGTGCTCGGCGTACAGCTCGGACAACTGCATTCGGAGCTCGGCGGCGCGCCGCTGGGCGGAACCATCCAGGCCGATCAGGCGGGCGACACGATCCGCTTCGACGTCGCGCTGCGTGCCGAAGGCGGCGCCGGCGTGCAGGGTGTGCTCGTCGAACGGGCCATCGCGCAGGGCCAGTGGCAGAACCAGGTGCTGGACCTCAAGACGCTGCGCGTCGAAGTCCGCCACGCCACGCTCGAGGGCCGCGTGCAGGTGCAGGTGGCCGAACAGGGCGGCAGCGGCGACCTCCGCCTCGTGGTGCCGGGCGGCAAGCTCCAGGCGCAGGGGCGCATCGCTCCGGCGAGCGGCAGCGGGCAGATTCGCGCGCAGATCGATGACGCCGCCGCGCTGCAGCGCTGGATCGAATCCCTGCCGGAAATGGAAAGGCGCTTCGGCGGTTCGCTCGTGCAGGGCAGCGCACGGCTCGAAGCGAGCTGGAAAGGCGGCTGGCAGGCGGTGCAGCGGCGCCTGCAGGCCGCGAACGAGCCGGCCCCGCGCGGCACCGCCGAACCGACGATCGACGCCACGCTGACCGTGCCCCAGCTCGACGTCGCGCTCGCGCCGACCGAAACGGGCGAGGCGACCCGCATCGCCCTCGCCAATGTCCGCGCCGAGCTGGCGGGCAGCCTTGCGCAATCCACCGTGGCGCTCAAGGGCGAAGCCAGCACGGGCACGCACAAGCTCACGCTCGACGCGCGCGGCGGCGGCGGCATCGATCGCGCCAACCAATGGCGCGCCGCGCTCGCCACCTTCCGCGCCCAGTACACGGACAGCACGCGGCCGGGCCCGTGGACGCTGGCGCTGAACCGCGCCTTCAGCGCCACCATCCGCTCGGTCGACGGCGGCGCGCCGCGCCTCGAAGTCGAGGCATCGGCAGCCGGCGCGGAAGTGACCGGCCCTGTGCCGGGCATGCTGAAGATCGACTGGCAGCCGCTGCGCTTCAGCCAGAGCGGCTCGGGCGCGACCCGTTCGACGCGGCTTCAATCCAAGGGCCAGTTCCAGGGCCTGCCCATGGCCTGGGCCGAGGCCTTCGGCGAGACCGACACGCTCGAACGCATCGGCTTCAGCGGCGACCTGCTGTTCAACGGCGAATGGGACATCGACGCCGCCGACACGCTGCGCGGCCATGTGCGCATCAATCGCCAGAGCGGCGACCTTCGCGTGCAGGCCGGCGAGGCGGCGCTGGTCACGCGCGTCCACAGCACCGGCACCGGCGCGCGCAGCGAGATCACCATGGACGCGGCGGGCGCGGGCGTCAGCACGCCGGCCGGATTGCGGCAGGCCGAGTTCCGCCTCGATGCCGAGGGCGACACGGTCCGGGGCCTTCTGGCGTGGGAGAGCGAGCGCGCCGGCCAGATCCGCGTGGAGGCGAGCACGCGCCTGCTGCAACGGCCCGGCGGCTGGCAGTGGGCCGCCGACGCGCCGCTCGCGGGCCGCGTCAGCGCGAAGATGCCCAACCTCGGCGTGTGGTCGATGCTCGCGCCGCCGGGCTGGCGCATCGCCGGCACGCTGCAGGCGGATGCCACCCTCTCAGGCAACCGCAACGACCCGCGCTGGAACGGCACGCTCGCCGCCGACCAGCTCGCCGTGCGCGCGCTGGTCGACGGCCTCGACCTGCGTGATGGCCGCCTGCGCACGACGCTGGCCGGCAACCACGTCGAGGTCAACGAGTTCACCCTCCAGGGCGGCCTCGGCAGCCAGACCCGCATCCCCGGACAGGGCGGCAACCTCAGCACCGCCGCGAGCGAAGCCGCGAGGGGCGGCGGCACGCTCACCGTGCGCGGCGACATGTCCTGGGGTCCGGCGCCGGCCCCGGGCGCCGGCAGCGGGATCCGGATGGCGATGCAGGCGCAACTGCGCTCGCTGCGCACCCTGGTGCGATCCGACCGGCAGCTGACGCTCTCGGGCGACGTGCAGGCGCGGCTCGACAACGGCCAGTTCACCGTGCGCGGCGATCTGCGCACCGATCGCGCCGTCATCATCCTCCCGGACCAGACCGCGCCCAGCCTCGGCAGCGACGTCGTGGTCCGCTCGGCGGTGCGCGACCGCGAAGCGAAGGAAGATGCCGAACGCGCCGCCGAAGCGACCGAACGCCTCGGCGCCCGGCCGCAGACCGCGAAGCCGCCGGACGTGATGGTGAGCTTCGACCTCGGCGAGGACTTCGCGGTCCAGGGCCGCGGCATCACCACGCGCCTGGCCGGCAAGCTCAACATCCAGGGCACCGCACTGGACGCCCCGCCGCGCGTGACCGGCGAAGTGCGCACCGTCGCCGGGCAGTACCGCGCCTACGGGCAGCAACTCAACATCGAGACCGGCATCGCCCGGTTCAACGGGCCCATCGACAACCCGCAGCTCGACATCCTGGCGATCCGGCCGAACATCCAGCAGCGCGTCGGCGTCGCCATCACCGGCACGGCGCAATCGCCGCGCGTGCGCCTGTACTCGGAGCCCCAGCTCTCCGATCAGGAAACGCTTTCATGGCTGGTGCTGGGACGCGGCTCCGCGACCAGCGGCAACGAGTCGGCCGTCCTGCAGCAGGCCGCGCTGGCGCTGCTCGGCGGCCTGGGCAGCGGCGGCACCGGGGGCGGGCTGGCGAGCCGCTTCGGACTCGACGAAATCGGCTTCCGCGGCCCGAGCAACGGCAGCGAGGTGCGCGACTCGTCCGTCACCGTCGGCAAGCGCATCGCGCGCGACTTCTACGTCACCTACGAACGCAGCCTCGCGGGCACGCTCGGCACGCTGTTCGTCTTCTATGACCTCACGCGCAACCTCACGCTGCGCGCACAGGCCGGCCAACCGAGCGGGATCGACCTGATCTACACATTGAAGTTCGACTGAACTGGTACAGTTGCGGGCCTTCGTCCTCGTAGTTCAATGGATAGAACGGGGTCCTCCTAAGACTCAGATACAGGTTCGATTCCTGTCGAGGGCACCAGCCCGCACCGCCATCCTCAGCGGCCCACGAGCGCGTAGTCCGTGTACTCGGCGTGGCTCCAGCGGATCGTGACCTTGAGCCTGGCCTCGGTCGGCTGCGCAGCGGGCACGGCAAAGCGACAGTTGAGGCTCACGTCGCCGTCCTCGCCGAACAGCTCGTTTCGGCTGCCCTCCTCGCAGGTCAGCGGCTGACCGCCCAGCGCCGGGCGGATGCTGACCCTCGTGTCGTCGTGGCTGCCCGAGAAGCGCGCGATGAACTCGAAGCGTCGCTGCATCGCTTCGCCGGCCGGAATGATGCAAAGCACGTCCTTCGAATCGAAGGTCTGGGACTCGATGCTGCATGCCGGTTGACTGGCTTCGGCAGGGTTCGAGAAGACAAGAATGCAGAGCAGGAAAGGCAAGACGCGTCGCATGAATCCTCCAGGCCAAGGCCCGTCGCCTGGGCCGAAGGCCGGCATCTTGCTGCAAGCGTGTGACAGCAGCTTGAAGGCCGCCCGAACACGGCCCGTGCGGACCGCGAATCGGGATAGGGGCCGGTCACGAAGACCGGACCCCTCCCACACCACCCGGCATGCGGGTCCGCACCGGGCGGTTCGAGAAGTTGAGGTCAGCATAGCCGGGGAATGCCGAAGTTGTCGAAGTACGCGTTGGTCAGCACCCGATTGACGAGGTTGGCGCTGCAATACCACCAGCGACGGGCGTGGGCAGCCACTTGCGCGGCCAGATCGACAGAAGCGCCCAAGGCGCGAAGTTCCCGGAATACGGTCGTTCCACGGCACCAGAACTTCAACTGGATCGCTCTGAGCCGATGGCGCAGCCAACTGTCCAGTTCGCGGAACGTGCTGGGCGTCTGCGTCAACCGGAAGTAGGCCTTCCAGCCGGGCATGAATGCCTGCAAGTCCTTGGCGATCTGATCAAAGCTGCGGCCGGTCTGCCGCCGGGTGAGTTGCCTCACCCGCTGACGGTAGCGCTGTAGCGCTGCCGCCGCCACATCCCTATGGACTTTGCCTGTGGTCTTCGAGAGCCAGAAGCAGTAGCCCAGAAACTTGCGTTTCCAAACCAGCGCCACTGCCGTCTTGGCCTCGTTGACCGACAGGCGCAGTTTCGCGTAGCAGCGCCGCAGTCCTGCCAGCACCCGCTTACCCGCCGCGATGCTCTTGACGTAGACATTGCAGTCGTCGGCATAGCGCACGAAGTTGTGCCCCCTGCGTTCGAGTTCGCGGTCCACTTCGTCGAGCATCACGTTGGCCAGCAGAGGCGACAGAGGCCCGCCTTGCGGCGTGCCCTCGTGGCGCTCCAGTTGAAGCCCGCCGTCCATGATCCCGGCCTGAAGATATTTGCGGATCAGCCACAGCACCGCCTTGTCGGCGATGCGTCGGGCCAGTCGCTCCATCAGGATGTCGTGGTTCACGCGGTCGAAGAATTTCTCTAGGTCCACGTCCACCACTACCGTGCATCCCTGCTGGACATAGCTGTGCGCCAGCAATACGGCCCCGTGCGCGCTGCGCCCGGGCCGGAACCCGAAGCTGTGCTCGCTGAATGTAGGGTCGATCACCGGTTGCAACACTTGCAGCAGGGCCTGCTGGATCAGTCGATCAACAACCGTAGGGATACCCAACTCCCTGTACTCACCGCCCAGTTTCGGAATCTGCACGCGGCGCACCGGACTGGGCCGGTACGTTCCAAGCAGAAGACTTTGCCGGATGTCAGGCCAGTGGCGCTTGAGGTACCCCTCGGTCTGCTCTACCGTGCGCCCATCGACGCCGGCGCTTCCCTTGTTGGCTTTGACGCGTTTCCACGCCGCCGCCATGTTGCGCTTCGCCAGCGCCTGCCCAAGCAGGTCCTCTGGCCCCCAGTGCGTTTGTTCATCCCGCGCCGGTCGCGATTCATCACGTGCGGGCTCACACCGGGCTTCACCCTGTGCGCGGCCTACGCGCCCCGCTGAACCAGCGGGCTTCTGATGCGATTCACTTCCGAGCGACATGTCTCGTCACTGTCCTTCTCGTTTGGCCCTTCGTCAGGTCGCCCCGACTACTACGACCGCTGCTGACTTCTCGCTCCGGACAAGCCCGTCGCCCTTTCAGGCATAAGGCGAGATCTCCCCAGGTAAGAACGCGATCCTTCACCGCACAGTCGCCCCATTTACGCCACCTCGCCTTGACCACAAGAGCTTCGCAGCCTTTTGCCTGCTCGCCCTGCTCGGCAGCGCCTCAGATGAGGTTCGTGTACCTCGACTCACGGTTTACGCTCCACGCTTCCTTTCCACGCTCGGTCGCCCTCACGCAGTTGCGCTTCGCTTGCCTCACTGTGGTCAGCTCGGCCGGGGACTTCCACCCCGAAGATCGCGCCCATGCTGGGCGCACAAAAAGAAAACCCGCCGAAGCGGGTTCAAAACAGCCGAGACATGGAAGGCTGTCATTGCCGAGCATCGCAGACGGGCCTGACCGGGGCCTGAGTTCCCTCTGGCGCTCCCCGCCGCTAGCATGCCGGGATGAGTTTCCTCGTCGGCACCGCCTCGTGGACTGACAAGACGCTGATCGAGTGCGGGCGCTTCTACCCTCCGGCCTGCAGGACGCCCGAAGCGCGCCTGCGCTACTACGCGTCGGTCTTCCCGCTGGTCGAGGTCGACAGCAGCTACTACGCCATCCCGACGCCGATGACGGCGCAGCAATGGGCCCTGCGCACGCCCGATCACTTCGTCTTCAACATCAAGGCCTTTCGCCTGTTCACCGGACACTTCACCGAGACGCGGGTGATGCACAAGGACCTGCAGCAGGCGCTTGGGGTGGACCGGAAGCTCTACTACAAGGACGTGCCGGAAGACATCCGGGCCGAGCTCTGGAAGCGCTTCGTCGAAGCCCTTGAGCCGCTGCGGCTGGCGGGCAAGCTGGGGCTGGTCCACTTCCAGTTTCCCCCGCGGCTGAAGTTCAGCCGGGAAGCGATGGCGCATATCGAACGTTGCATCGCATGGATGCCCAACTGCACCCTGAGCATCGAGTTCCGGCACAGGTCGTGGTGGGAGGGTCCGGCGCGCATCGCGAGCACCCTGGCCTTCCTGCGGGAGCATGGCCTGGTGCACACCATCGTCGATGGCCCCCAGGGCGCGGACAACAGCGTTCCGGCCGTCTGGGAGACCACGCATCCGGACTACCTGCTGCTGCGGCTGCATGGCCGGAACATGGAGGCCTACAACGCGCCGGCGCAGACCGCGGCCGAACGCTTCGACTATGACTACCCCGATCGTGAACTCGGAGAGCTCGCGGCCGAACTGGTGCGCATCGCCTACAAGGTGCGCAACAAGCACGTCATCTTCAACAACTGCGACGAGGACAAAGGCCAGCGCAATGGCATCACCTTCCTGAAGATGCTGCTGGCGCATGGCTGAACTCCGAGATTTCTCCCAGATGGGCCCGCAAACTCCGTCCTGCAGCCGGAAGTCTTCACAGACCCCTCCACTCCCTCCACCATCCGGCTGTTTCAACCCGCTTCGGCGGGTTTCTTTTTGTCCGCTCGAACCCCAATGCCCTGGGTTTTCCCTCTCCTCTGGGGACAAGCTTGGGGACAACAGCACTGGATTCGCATCGGATCGACCTCTGGAGCGGCTCCGAACACGATGCCCACGAATTAGGCAATCGCCCGGCGGCGGCCCCGACCTGGAGGCGCGGCTAGAATCCGGGGCTCATGCCCCGCTGGCTCATCGCCTCTTTCATCGCTTTCGTGCTTTGCTGCTTCGGCTTCGCTGCCGCCGCGCAAGCCAGGACGGGCGAAGTCCACCCTGCGGACGACTGCAAGGCGACGGTGGCATCGATCCAGCAAGACAAGGCCCCGGCCGACGATGCATCCTCGGCGGACACGAGCGACGAGGTCGCGGATCTCGACGAACCCGGGGACTTCAACGAATTCCTCACGGGCATTCGCCCGCTCCTCGTCCCGGCGGTCGCCGCGGTGTGGCCACCCCGCCTGACACCGCTCGGCGCGCCCCTGCCCCCGCTCGAGCGGCCCAAGCGGCCGCCTCGCGGCAGCGTCTTCCTCGTCTAGCTCGCAAGCTCGAAGGCCTTGGGCCTTCGTCTTCTCGATGCGAGCCCCTGCATCGCGGCGCCGGCGCGCGCGATGCGATCGATCCGGCGACCGACCGCCGACCCCGTCAGGAACAAGTAGGAAGGAATCAACGATGCGTCTCACCACCAAAGGCCGTTTTGCCGTCACGGCCATGATCGACGTGGCGCTGCAGGGCTCGGCAGGGCCCGTCAACCTGGGCTCCATCAGCCGGCGCCAGCGGATTTCGCTGTCGCATCTCGAACAGCTCTTCGCCAGGCTGCGCCGCCACGATCTGGTCGAATCCACGCGCGGCCCGGGCGGTGGCTATTCGCTCAGCCGCAAGCCCGCCGAGATCACCGTGGCGAACATCATCCAGGCGATCGACGGCGACGGCCAGGAAAAGACCCGGCCCCTGCAACCCGCGCTCCCGGGTGCGGTGAACCGCCACGCCACCGACGAGCTGTGGGCCTCGGTCAGCCGGCGCGCGCTGGAATTCCTCGACACCGTCACGCTGCAGAGCCTGGTGGACGAGCAGATCGCGCGCGGCGTCGAGGTCGAACGCGAACGCAGCGCGCGGCGCCTGCCGCTCCCTACGACGCGCGTCAAGCCCCAACCGGTCAATGCGCCGAACTCAGTCTTCGCGCTGGGCGCGATGCTCGCGAAACGTTCCTGACGCGGCACGGCGGCGCCGGGGACGCGCATCCGATGGCCGGCACGGGACTGGCATGGGCCGAGCGCCTATGCTTGGCATCCTCATGACCGCTTCCATTTCCCGCCCTCACGATCTCGCGGTCCTCATCGGCCGCTTTCAGCCTTTTCACAACGGTCATCTCTCGCTCCTCACGCAGGCGCTCGATCTGGCGCCGCGCATCGTCGTCGTGATCGGCTCGGCGTTCGGTGCGCGCTCGCCGAAAGTGCCTTTCGACTGGCAGGAGTGCGCACGCATGATGCGCGACGCGGCCCCTGAATCCGAACGCGCGCGCATCCTCTGCGTACCGGTGCGCGATCACTTCGACGAGGCGCGCTGGGTGGCCGCGGTGCGCGGCGCGGTCGCGCAGGTCCTGGCGGAGCACCACGCGGCACCCCCCGCATCGACGGTGCTGGTCGGCCACTTTCGCGATCCGACGCGCGATTACCTGCGTGCCTTTCCGGACTGGACGCTGCACCTGGCCGAAGAGACGCCCATCCGGCGCGCGAGCGCCCTGCGCGGCGCCGTGTTCGAGCACCCCGAGAAAGGGCTGGCCGGCATTTCCGGCGAGGTGCCGGCGAGCACCGTCCGCTTCCTGCGCGAATGGAGCGCCCGCCCCTCCTTCGAGGCCTTGCGGCAGGAAGCGGCCATCCTGCGCGAGTACGACATCGCGTGGTCCGTCGCGCCCTATCCGCCGATCCTGGTCACCGTCGACTGCGTGGTGAAGTGCCGCGACAGGGTGCTGCTGATCCAGCGCGGCCACTCGCCCGGCAAGGGCCTGCTCGCGGTGCCGGGCGGATTCCTGGAGCAGCGCGAAAGCACTTTTCAGGCGGCCCTGCGCGAACTCGACGAGGAAACGCACCTCGCGGTGCCGCACGCGATGCTACAAGCCTGCCTCAAAGGTAACGACGTGTTCGACCGCCCCGACCGGAGCCAGCGCGGCCGCACCATCACGCACGGCTTCTTCTTCGATCTGGGCGATCGCGAACCGCCGCCGATCCGCGCGGACGACGATGCCGCGGCGGCGAGCTGGACGCCGATCGACCAGCTCTGTGCGAGCGAGGATCGCTTTCTGGACGACCATTTCCAGATGCTCGACCACTACCTCGTGCTGCTGCCGCGCCAGGCCGCCCTGTAGGCACCCGCCGACGCCGTCCCCCAGTCTTCTCCGGCAGCGGGCGCGACGAGCAGCGCCTATCTTGTTTTCAAACGCATACCGAACTCTTGCCGATGAAGGGCAATATCCACTGAGCGACGATTCCTCCTCCCGGCGCTTCCCTGCGCCGTTCTACAGCGCCCCCCGGGGCGCTGTTTTTTGGGTGCACCGAGCGCGTGCCTACTTCAGCTCGCGGCGCAGTTCCTGGACGTCGTCGTGCAGGCTCTTGGCCCAGGCGCGCCGTTCTCGGCCATGCGAGGACTGGGGCTCGCCGAAGCGCACGATCGCGAGCAGCGGCGGCGCCTTCAGCGTGTTCCAGACGGACGAGAGCAGGTTGTCCTCGCCGATGTAGCGCGGCGCGTAGCTCGTCTCGCCGGACTCCGCATCGGCAAAGCGCAGCGCGGCCGGCTGCACCGGGGCGCCGCAGGAAATCGCCGCCTGCAGCAAATTGGCATGGAACGGCAACAAGGTGTGGCCATCGCTGGTCGTGCCTTCGGGGAAGACCGCGATCACATCGCCGTCCTGCAGCGCTTCCGCCATGTGGTGCACCACCCGCATCGCGTCGCGCCGCCGCTCGCGCTCGATGTAGAGCGAGCCGGCACCGTCCGACAGCGTGCCGATCACCGGCCAGTGCCGCACATTGGACTTCGACACGAAGCGCACATGCCGCGCCGCGTGAATGGTGAGGATGTCCAGCCACGACAGGTGGTTGCAGATCAGCAGCACCGGCCCGTGCGCCGGCGGCGTGCCCTGCACGCTGAGCCGGATGCCCAAGAGGTTGAGCATGCGCTCGGCCCAGCGCTGCACGTGCGCCTGGCGCTCGGCAACCGAAAGCGCCGGAAACCTCGTGCGGATGATCCACCAGCCCCGGGAGATATGCGCGATGGCGCGCAGCAGCTTCAGGCTGGCGGAGAGTGCGTGCATCGGGCGAGCTGGCTCTTTCAGTCGTGGTTCAGTCGTGGACGACACGGCCGCCGACCAGCGTGAAGCGCGCGCGGCCGTGCAGCGCATAGCCGCCGAAGGGGGTGTGCTTGCCCTGGCTCTTGAGCGCTTCGGGCGTGACCTGCCACTCGTGCGCCGGGTCGACCACGCACAGGTCCGCCGCACCGCCTTGCGCCAGGCGGCCGATACCGTCGGTGCCGATCAGGCCGGCAGGCGCGGCGGTGACCACCTCGATCGCGCGCATCAGGCCGGCGCCGCTGTGCTCGCCCCATTGCAGCGCGAGCGGCAACAGCAGTTCGAGACCGGTCGCGCCCGCTTCGCTTTCAGCGAAGGGCAGCGTCTTGGCATCGGCTTCGACCGGTGTGTGGTCGGACACCAGTGCATCGATGGTGCCGTCGGCCAGCGCGGCCGAGAGCGCATCGCGGTCGCGCTGCTGCCGCAATGGAGGACTGAGCCGTGCGCGGCTGTCGAAATAGCCGATGTCGGTATCGACCAGGTGCAGCGAGTTGATGCTGACGTCGCAGGTCAGCGGCAGCCCTTCCGCCTTGGCGGCGCGCACCTGCGCCACGCCGGCCGCGCTCGAGAGCCGGCACAGATGCACGCGCGCACCGGTCGCGCGCATGAGCTCGACGATGGTGAAGATGGCGATCGTCTCCGCCGCCGCCGGCACGCCGGCGAGGCCGAGGCGCGTCGCGAGCGGACCGCTCGCCGCCACGCCCTTGCCCAGGTCGCGATCCTGGGGGCGCAGCCACACGGCGTAGCCGAAGGTGCTCGCGTACTGCAGCGCACGTTGCAGCACCTGCGTGTTGCCGAGCGGAACATCGGCCTGCCCGAAGGCCACGCAGCCGGCCTCGGTCAGCTCGGCCATTTCGGTCAGCACCTCGCCCGCCAGAGCGCGCGTCAACGCGCCTTGCGGAAACAGGCGCGCGCGCTGGAGCTTCTCGGCGCGGAACTTGAGCATCTCGACGAGGCCCGGCTCGTCGAGCACCGGGTCGGTGTCGGGCGGGCACACGAGGCTCGTGACGCCGCCGGCCACGGCCGCGGCCATTTCGCTTTCGAGCATGCGCTCGTGCTCGTAGCCGGGCTCGCGCAGCCGCGCCGAGAGATCGACGAGCCCCGGCACGACGAGGCAGCCCTGCGCATCGAGTGTGCGGTCCGCGCGGAAGTCGCTGCCGACGTTGCCGATCGCGACGATCTTTCCGTCGGCGATCGCCACGTCGGCCTGTCGATCGAGCCTGGATGCCGGGTCGACGACGCGCCCGTTGGTGATCAGGACTGTGCTGCTGCTCATGACTCGTTCCCTGCGACGATGCTCATCACGGCCATGCGCACCGCGATGCCGAAAGTGACCTGCGGCAGGATCACGCTCTGCCGTCCATCGACCACGGCGGAGTCGATCTCCACGCCGCGGTTGATCGGCCCCGGATGCATGACGATCGCATCCGGCTTGGCGAGCTGCAGCTTGTCCGGCGTGAGGCCGTAGGTCTTGAAGAATTCCTGCGAGGACGGCAGCAGCGCGCCGCTCATCCGTTCGTTCTGCAGGCGCAGCATGATGACCACGTCGCAGTCCTTGATGCCTTCCTCCAGCGTGTGGCACACGCGCACGCCCATCTGCGCGAGATCGCCCGGCACCAGCGTCTTCGGGCCGACCACGCGCACCTCGGCGCAGCCCAGCGTGGTCAGCGCATGGATGTCGGAGCGTGCCACGCGCGAATGCAGCACGTCGCCGACGATCGCGACGGTGAGGTTCGCGAAGTCCTTCTTGTAGTGGCGGATCGTGTACATGTCGAGCAGGCCCTGCGTCGGATGCGCATGGCGTCCGTCGCCCGCATTCACGACGTGCACGTGCGGCGCGACGTGCTGCGCGATCAGGTAGGGTGCACCCGATTCGCTGTGGCGCACCACGAAGAGATCGGCGGCCATCGCGCTCAGGTTCGCGATGGTGTCGAGCAGCGATTCGCCCTTGGACGCCGACGAGCGCGAGATGTCGAGGTTGATCACGTCGGCCGACAGCCGCTTGGCCGCGATCTCGAAGGTGGTGCGGGTGCGCGTGGAGTTCTCGAAGAACAGGTTGAACACGCTCTTGCCACGCAGGAGCGGCACCTTCTTGACCTCGCGGTCGCTCACGCTGGTGAAGTTGGCCGCGGTGTCGAGGATGTGGGTGAGGATGTCCTTGGGCAGGCCCTCGATCGAGAGCAGATGGATCAGCTCGCCGTTCTTGTTGAGCTGCGGGTTTCGCTTGTAGAGCATTAATCAGGCCTCCGCGAATACACGAAGTGATGAGCGTGGGGGTCCATCAGGTCTCCTCCACTTTGAAGCTGAACGCGCCCGAATCCGATCGCGCGAGCGCGAGCAGCTGGGTTGCGGGCAATTCGAGCTTCTGCGCCGCGAAGTCCGCGGCCACCGGCAGCTCGCGTCCGCCGCGATCGATCATGACGGCGAGGCGCACGCACGCCGGACGGCCGAAGTCGAACAGCTCGTTGAGCACGGCGCGGATCGTCCGGCCGGTGTAGAGCACGTCGTCGAGCAGCAGCACGTCGGCGCCTTCGACGTCGAAGGGCAGCGAAGTCTGCGCGCTCGCGGCGAGGCCGCGGCGCGCGAAATCGTCGCGGTGCATCGCGGACGAGATCACGCCGGGCGCACCGGCCAGGCCCAGGTCTTTCTGCAGCCGCTCGACCAGCCAGGCGCCGCCGGAGGTCACGCCGACGAGGTGGGTGTCATCGCGCATCAGGGATTTCACGCCGCGCAACAACTCGAGGTAGAGCGCTTCGGCGTCAGGGATGGAGTTCACGGAAGGCTCCTCAGGAACTGTTCAAGGATGATGCAGGCCGACGCGGCGTCGGCGTCGCGTGCGCCCGAGGCGAGCGCCTCGGTGGTGCTGTAGCGCTCGTCGACCTCGTACACGGGCAGCTTGAAGCGGCCGTGCAACTGGCGCGCGAAGCGCTGCGCCGCGCGGGTGTTGTCGTGCGGCGCACCGTCGGGATGGCGCGGCACGCCGACGACGAGCGCGTCGGGTTGCCACTCGCGGATGCGGGCTTCCACCTTCGCGAAGCGGGCGTCGCCTTCGGCCTTGATGGTGGCCTGCGGCGTCGCGGTTTTCAGCAGGCGGTTGCCGCTCGCGACACCCGTCCGCTTCTGGCCGAAGTCGAAGGCCAGAAAACTTTGGAAGTGGGAAGGAACGGAAAGCGGAGGGGCTGCGCGGTCAGGCATCAGCGCTGCGCTCATGCATGCCCCGCGTCGGGCGAGAGCGTCCAGGCCTGAAGGCCCAGCAGCGACAACGCCTTGTCGTAGCGCTGCTCGACGGGGGTGTCGAAGATCACGACCGGATCGGCGCCGACGGTCAGCCAGCTGTTCTCGGCCAGTTCGGATTCGAGCTGGCCTTCGCCCCAGGCGGAGTAACCGAGCGAAACAAGCACCTTGCGCGGACCGGCGCCGGTGGCGAGCGCCTCCAGCACATCCTTGGAAGTGGTCATTTCCAGCCCGCCGGGGATGGTCATGGTCGAGGCGTAGACGGATTCATTCGGCTTGTCGGAGCGCGCGAAGACCGGCTCGTGGAGCACGAAGCCGCGCTCGGTCTGCACGGGGCCGCCCTGGAAGACCGGCGCCTTGCCGAGTTCGGGGCTGGCGAGGTGCAGTTCGATCTTCTCGAACAGCGCGCCGAGGTTGATGTCGCTGGGCTTGTTGATCACCAGGCCGAGCGCGCCGCGCTCGCTGTGTTCGCAGAGGTAGACCACGCTGCGGCTGAACGCCTTGTCTTCCAGACCCGGCATCGCAATCAGGAAATGATGCGTCAAGTTCATCGGGGCAGAATCAGAGGCCATGCCGCCGATTTTACTTGCCGTCGACAAGATCTATCCCAAGGGGCTTATGTGGTTTCGTCGCGATCTCCGGGTCGACGACAACGCGGCGCTCTACCAGGCGCTGCGGGCCTGCCGGCAGGTGGTTTGCGTGTTCGTCTTCGATCGCGCGATCCTCGATGCGCTGCCGCGCGCGGACCGGCGGGTGGAATTCATCCGCGAATCGCTGGTCGAGCTCGACGCAGAGCTGCGCACGCTCGGCGGCGGGCTGATCGTGCGGCACGCGGTCGCCGAAGACGAGATCGCAGCGCTCGCCCGCGCACTGGACGTGCAGGCGGTGTTCGCGAACCGCGACGACGAGCCCGAGGCGACGGACCGCGACGCCAAGGTGCTGGGCGCACTGGCGAATGCCGGGATCGCCTTGCACACCTACAAGGACCAGGCCGTCTTCGACCGCGACGAGGTGGTGACGCAGCTCGGGCAGCCCTACACCGTCTTCACCGCCTACAAGCGCGCGTGGCTCGCCAAGGTCGATGGGTTCTACCTGAAGGCCTATCCGGTGCGCAGCTACGCGGAGGCGCTGGCCCCTGCGCCCGAGAAGTACCGGGCACCGGTCCCGGAGCTGGCGCAGCTCGGCTTCGAGAAAACCAATCTCGCCGAACTGGAGATTCCCACCGGCAGCCAGGGCGGCTCGGCGCTGTTCGACGACTTCTCCCGGCGCATCGACCGCTACCACGACGCGCGCGACTTCCCCTCGGTGCGCGGGCCGAGCTACCTGGGCATCCACCTGCGCTTCGGCACCGTGTCGATCCGGCAACTCGCGGGCGCGGCGCACCAGTTGGCGCAACAGGGCGACCCGGGTGGCGCGAGCTGGCTCGGCGAACTGATCTGGCGCGACTTCTACTTCCAGATCCTGGCGCACCATCCCCACATGGTGGAAGGCGGCAAGCGGCGCAGCTTCAGGCCCGAGTTCGACCGGATCCAGTGGCACCACGGCAAGCACGCCGACCTGCTCTTTCACGCCTGGTGCGAGGGCCGGACCGGCTACCCGCTCGTCGATGCCGCGATGGCGCAGATCAACCAGACCGGCTACATGCACAACCGGCTGCGCATGGTGGTCGCGAGTTTCCTGTGCAAGGACCTCGGGCTCGACTGGCGGCGCGGCGAGCGCTACTTCGAGCTCCATCTCAACGACTTCGAGCTGTCGTCGAACAACGGCAACTGGCAATGGGCGAGTTCGAGCGGCTGCGTCGCCCAGCCGTACTTCAGGATCTTCAACCCCGTCACGCAGAGCGAGAAGTTCGACCCCGAAGGCAGGTTCATCCGGCGCTATCTGCCGCAGCTTTCCAACCTGTCCAATGCGGCGATCCATGCGCCCTGGACGGCAGCGCCGCTGGAGCTGGAAGCGGCCGGCGTCAGACTCGGCGAGAACTACCCCAAGCCGATCGTCGACCACGCCGAAGCGCGGGAGCGCACGCTCCTGCGCTATGCGGTGGTGAAGGAGGCGCAGCGCGATTCGCGCTAGCGCCCCCCGCCACGTCGATCAGGCCACGAGCGCCACGGGCAGCTCCACGCCCGTGTAGCTGCGCACCAGTCGCAGCAGCTCCTCTTCCGAATACGGCTTGCCGAGGTAGTGATTCACGCCCAGCGCACGCGCGTGGTCGTGGTGCTTCTCGGCGATGCGCGAGGTGATCATGATGATCGGCAGGTCGGCCAGCGAAGCGTCCGCGCGGATGTTGCGCGCGAGGTCGAAGCCATCCATGCGCGGCATCTCGATGTCCGACAGCACGACCGCGGGGCGCTCCTGCTGCAGCCGTTCGAGTGCCTGCAGGCCATCCGCCGCCAGCGCGACCCGATAGCCTTCGCGCTGCAGCAGACGCTGCGTGACGCGCCGCACGGTGATCGAGTCGTCCACCACCAGCACCAGCGGCACCTGCGACGGCGCGTGGGCGACCGGTGCCGTCGGCTGGGCACCGCCCGTGTCCCGGGTCGCGACGGCGCGGCCCGCTGCAGCCTGGAAGCTGCGCGCCTTCTCGCCATGGACCGAGGCCAGCGCCACCGGGTTGTAGATCAGCGCGACCGCACCCGATGCGAGCACCGAGATCGCCGCCATGCCCGGCAGCCGCGAAAGCTGCGGACCGAGGTTCTTGACCACGACTTCCTGGTTGCCCAGCACTTCGTCCACGTGCAGCGCCACGCGCTGCGCCGCGCTTCGGACGACGACGATCGTGTTCGCCTTGCCCGGCGCGCGTTCGCTGCCCGGAGACGACTGCAGCAGCGCACCGGCCCAGTAGAACGGCACTTCCTCACCGCCGAACGGGTAGTGGCTGTCCAGATAGGCCTTCTCGAGCTCCGATGCACCGGCGCGCAGCACCAGTTCGACGAGGTTGGAAGGCACGCCGATGTTGACCGCGCCGGCGCGCATCATCACCACGTGCGTCACCGCCGTCGTGAGCGGCAGCACCAGCTTGAAGGTGGTCCCCTGCCCCGGCTTGCTGTGGGTCTCGATGCGGCCGCCGAGGCCGGCGACCTGCGCGCGCACCACGTCCATGCCGATGCCGCGGCCCGCCAGTTCGGAGACCTGCTCGGCGGTCGAGAAGCCGGGCTGATAGATCAGCTCCGCCGCCTCCTGGTCGCTGATCTGCTGGCCCTCGGCGACGAGGCCGAGCGAGCGCGCACGGGCGACGATCCGGTCGTACTTGAGGCCGCCGCCGTCGTCCTGGAAGCTCACCGAGACGTCATTGCCTTCCTGGTGCAGCTCGATGACGATCAGGCCGCTCGGATCCTTGCCGGCCTTTTCGCGCACCGCCGCATCCTCGATGCCGTGCGCCACGCAGTTGCGCAGCAGATGCTCGAAGGCCGGCGTCATCCGTTCGAGGACGCCGCGATCCATCTCGATCGAGCCGCCAGTGATGTCGAGCCGTACCTGCTTGCCGGTGTCCTTCGAGGCCTGGCGCACCACGCGATACAGGCGGTCGGAAATGCCCTCGAATTCCACCATGCGCGTGCGCAGCAGGCCGCGCTGCAGTTCGCGCGTCTGGCGCGCCTGCGCGCTCAGGTCGTCCTCGGTCGCCTGCACGGTCTTCTGGAGCGTGCGCTGCACGGTCGCCACGTCGTTGACCGACTCGGCCATCATGCGGGTGAGTTCCTGCACGCGGGTGAAGCGATCGAACTCGAGCGGATCGAAGCCCTGCTGCGAATCCTTGGCCTGCGCGAGGCGGGACTGCATCTGGCTTTCGGCCTGCAGCTCGATGTCGCGCAGCTGCTGGCGCAGGCGGTCGAGGTTGCCCGTGAGATCCGCGAGCGAACTGCGCAACTGCCCCAGTTCGGCCTCGAGGCGCGAGCGCGTGATGATGACTTCGCCCGCCTGGGCCACCAGGCGATCGAGCAGGTGCGTGCGGATGCGCACCGCCTGGCTCGACACCGCGCGCAGCGGCGTGAGCACCGAGGGCGAAGGCATCGCGACCGCCGCGCGCGCCACGAGCGGCTCTGCGGGGGTCGCTTGCTCGACCGGTATCGGCTCGGCGGCAGCCGGCACCGCATCGTGCTCGGGCGCGGCCGCCTCGACCACCGGTGGGGTCGCCGGGGCTTCCGCTTCCGGCGCGGCCACGGTGACGACCGGCGTGACAGACGTGACGGGCGTGGCGGCAAGCTGGACCAGCTCGGCCTGCGTCGCATCGTCCGCGGCCCGCAGCGCATCGAAGTTGGCCTGCAGGGCGTCGAAGCGCGTGAGCAGCTGCTCGATCGCCTGCCGGTCGGCGCCCTCGGAACCGATCGCCTCGATGTCCGATTCCATGCGATGGGCGCGCTCGCCCAGGCGCATGGCGCCGGCCAGGCGCGCACTGCCCTTCAGCGTGTGCAGCGTGCGCAGCGCGCTGCTGCGCGCAGCCCTGTTGTCGGGGTTCTGCGCCCAATCGCGCAACGCGGCGCCGAGCTGCGGCAGCAGGTCGCCCGCCTCTTCCTCGAAGATCGGGAACAGGTCCATGTCGACCGCATCGACGACGTCGGAGCCTTCGTCGGCATCGTCGAGCAACACATCCGACCCGGCATCGCGCACCAGGTGAAGCGGCGCGGCGGCAGGCTCGACGACCGCTTCCGGGGGCGGCAGTTGCGAGGCGGCGACGTTGCGCAGCGCCTCCAGCGTGTCTTCAGCCGGGTCGCGCAGGAATCCGGCCGCGAACTGGTGCAGCAGGCGCCGTTGTTCCTCCGCGGCGGCGACGAGGATCGCGCCCTGTTCCGGCGTGCCGCGGCCCAGCGTGTGCAGATGGTCGAGCGCGGTCTCGAACAGCCGCGCCATGCCCGAGAGGCTCTGGAACCCCACGGTGGCGGAGCTGCCGGCCAGCGAATGCGCCAGGCTGATCGCCGACATCGGGACCCGCTCGTGGGTTTCGAGCGCCCATTCGCCCACCTCGGTCGCGAGCTGGCGCGACCATTCGTCGGCTTCGTTCAGATAGACGTTGTAGAGCGCGATGCCGATGCGCAGCGGGCCGATGACCTTGACCTGCTCCTCGGCACTCGGCGCTGGCGTGGGTTCCGGCTGGGGCGCCTCGGGCGCTGCCGCAAGGGCTTCGACGGGCGCTGCCTCGACGGGCGGCTCTGAGACGACCGCGGGCGGGAGCTCTGCGGTCGCGAACTCGAGCGGCGCTTCGTCATGAACAGCCGGCGGCTCCTCGATGACGGGCGTTTCGGCCACGGCGGCAGCCTCGACTTCGGGCTCGAGGCTCAACGCAAATGCAAGCTCGGGCTCGGGGGCGGATGCCACTTGCGGCTCGGGCAGAAGCTCTTCTGCTGCCGGCTCGGGTTCGGGCTCCGCCTCGGGCTGCGGGGCTGCGGCGACCTCGGGCTCCAGCGCCAGCGCGGGCAGTTCTGCGGGCTCGGGTTCGGGCTCAGGCTGCGGCCGCGACGCGGCCGCCACGAGCGAGGGCTCGAGCGCGGTATGGACGGTTTCGAGGAAATCGACGTCCTCGTAGTCGCCCAGCGCCACGGACTGTTCGGGCGGCGGCTCGGGCTTGCCATCGAAGTCGAGGAAGTCCGTCGATGCAAATCCGTCGTCGGAACGCGGAGCCTCCGAGGCCGGCGCGACTGCCGCCTCCTCGGAAGGCGGCTGGTCCTCCTCGCCCTTCAGGTCGATTTCGAGTTCCAGATCGCGAAGATCGGGCAGCTCCGGCAGCGGCACGGGCTCCAGCGCGGGCGGCGGCACTTCGGCGGCGGACTCCGCCGCGATGTGGCGCGCGGCGGCAACGAGCGCCTCGGCGTCGGCGACACGGGCCGGGATCTGCAGCGGCTCGCCGGTGCGCAGCGATTCGGCGATCGCCAGGAAAGGCGCCGACTTCCAGGGGTGCGACCCGCCCGCGGCGATCGCTTCCACCCACTTGGCGAAGTCCTGGAGCGCATTGCGTGTGCCGGTGAGCAGTTCCGGCGTCGCCGGGCGCTGGTCGGCCAGCCAGGTGTTCAGCACCTGTTCGAGGGACCATGCGGCCTCGCCGAAATCCATCAGCCCGACCATGCGCGAGCTGCCCTTGAGCGTATGGAAGGCACGCCGCAGGATGGTCAGCTCGCCTTCATCGTCCGGGCGCGTCCCGAGCGCCGACACCGCCGCCAGGCCGTTGTGCAGGACTTCGCGGGCTTCGTCGAGGAAGATGTTCTGGAGGTCGTCTTCCTCCAGTTCGGTCACCTCGGTGTCGGGCAGCGCCTCGAGCGGCGCGGGGCCGGTGATCTTGGAGGTCCAGCTCGTGGCCGCCTGGCTGAATTCCTCGATCGGCGACGGCGCCGGCTTGCGCGCGCCGGGGGTCGCGAGCGCGGCCAGCTTGGCGGCGATCTGCGCGTCGACTTGCTCGACGCTCATGACCGCCTCGGTCACCGCGACCGGGCCGGATGCCGCTGCGAAAGCCGCGGGCGCAGCCGCCTCGGAGGAGGCATCGCCGGCCTGGCGCCCCATGAGCGGCTTGAGTTCGCCAATGTCCGCATCGAACACGAACAGCCGCTTGGCCAGCGCCGGCTGGTAGCTGAGCATGTCGATCAGGAAACCGAGTGCGCCCAGGTTGTTGCCGAGCGAATCGAAGGCGCGGATCTCGTCGGCCGGCGACTCTTCGGTCAGCAGCTGGTCGACGTTCTCGCGCATGCGCTGCACGGTCTGCGCGGCCTGATCGAGGCCGAGCACCGAGAACACCCCGCGCATCTGCAGCAGCTGCGAGGGCACGTTGCGCAGCAGGCTCTTCTCGGTCGGGCGGCGGAAGAACTGATCGAGCGATTTTTCGAGCTCGCCCAGGTGGCTGCGCAGCTCGCCGACCACGGTGCCCATGGTCTGGCGGTCGCTCACGCGGCGATAGAGCTCCTCCATCCAGGGCTCGAGCGGCTCCGAGCGCCCGCCGTCGCGCGCGCGGTCGATGCGCCCGGCCAGCTGGACGGTGCGGGCGGTGAGCTGCCGGTCCTGCGGATCGAGATCCTCGAAAGCGGCTTCGAGATACAGCACCGAGGTGGCGACTTCCATCGCGAGCTCGGTGCCGGGCGCCTTGCTGGAACGGACCGAGGCGTCGACCGCGTTGTTCAGTGCCTGCACCATCGGCAGGCTGGGCGGATGCAGTTTCTGCAGCGACTCGCCGAGCTGCGCGAAGGTGTCCACGACCTGCCGCATGCGGCTCACCTCGCCGCCGGACAGCGCCGACCACATTTCCTTCGCGGTCTCGATGCGCTTGCGCGCCTGCGCGAGGACCACCGGGTCGAAGCGGCCGAACTGCTCGACGGTGTAGTCGACCTTCTGCTCGTTGGCGACGCCCCAGGCCGCGCGCACCGCGCGCAAGGTGGCGGCTTCGTCGTTCGCTCCCGGAACGGCCTGGGCGCAGAAGAAGAGCAGGTCCCGGCCGAGGCGGTCGGACACTGTGTTGTCGCCGCGTGCCAGCGTCGCGTACTGCAGCAGCACGCGCGATGCGGCGCGCTTGACGTGCGAATCGGCCGGAATCAGCGCCAGCGCCAGCGCCTCGAAGAAGCCGGCGGCAAGCGTCCAGAAGCTCGCCACCCGCGGCACCGAGGCGCCACGGCCGAGGCCGAGGCACAAGGCCTGCAGCCGGCGTGCCGCATGGTCGTCGCCGCTCTTGACGACCTGCAAGACCTCGCGATCGAGCTTCGAGCGGACGGCGGGGTCGTACACCAGCGCGGCCTGGGTCGGCGCGGGCTTGATCTCGACCCAGCGCCAGGTCATGTTCCACAGATCGGCCGGGTGGACGCGCTCGTTGCCGACCAGTTCGAGCACTTCGCGGTACTGCGGGAACAGCGCGACGGACGAAACCGCCTTGCCTGCGACCACCGCGTTCAGGAAATCGGCGACGGCGAAGCCGGCCCGCTCGATCTTCTGGACTGCGGCGTCGTTGCAGCGCAGCGGCTCGGTAACGAAGCTCTGGACCGCGAACTCCATCGCGCCCAGCACCAGGGCGGGCGCCGTGTGGCCCACCATCTGCAGCGCGCCGACGGCCTGATGCAGCTGCTGCCGGGCCTGTCGCACCGGCAAGGTGTCGATCTCCGAACCCGGCAGGGCCGACGCGGCGTCGCGCGAGAAGCGCCGCAGGGTCTTGCCCACGGCATCGAGCGACTTCTGGATTTCTCCGAGAACCCAGGCCAGCGGCCCAAGATCCTCCGTTGCCGGCGCATTGCCGGCGATGTGGGCTGCGGGACTTTGCATCGACACGTTGGACGCTCGGCGTTCAGGAAATCTTGAAACGAGCCACCGACTGACGCAGCTCCTCGGCCATGTGCGAGAGCTCGCGCACCTGCTGGGCCGTGGTGCGCGTGCCTTCGCCGGTCTGCTCGGTCACGGCGAAGATGTGCTGGATGTTGGCGGCCACCACGTTGGCGGAATCCGCTTCGCGGGATGCCGAGAGCGAGATCTGCTCGATCAGGTCCGCCAGACGGCGCGACACGCGGTCGATCTCGGAGAGCGCCGTACCGGCGTTGTCGGACAGCTTCGCGCCCTCGACCACACCCTGCGTGGAACGCTCCATGGCGCCCACCGCATCCTGCGTGTCGGTCTGAATCGCCTTCACCAGCGCCGAGATCTGGCGCGTCGCGTCCGCGGAGCGTTCGGCCAGTCGCTGGACTTCTTCCGCCACCACCGAGAAGCCGCGGCCGGCCTCGCCGGCGGATGCGGCCTGGATGGCGGCGTTGAGCGCCAGCACGTTCGTCTGTTCGGTAATATCCGAGATCAGCTCGGTGATTTCACCGATCTCCTGCGACGATTCGCCCAGGCGCTTGATCCGCTTGGAGGTTTCCTGGATCTGGTCGCGGATGGCGTTCATGCCGCCAATGGCGTTCTGCACCGCCTGCAGGCCCGACGAAGCGGCCTGCAGCGACTGGCGCGCCACCGTTGCCGATTCCTGCGCCTGCGAGGACACACCGTTGATCCGCTCGGCCATCGTGAGCACCGACTGGCCGGTTTCGCGGATCTCGCGAAGCTGTTCGGTCGATGCGGCGAGCAGTTCGGTCGAGGTGTTTTCCACCTGCGACGTGGTGTGGGCCACGCGGGTCGCCGTGTTCTGCACGTTGCCCACCAGGAGGCGCAGTTCTTCCACCGTGTAGTTCACCGAGTCGGCGATGGCGCCGGTGATGTCCTCGGTCACGGTCGCCTCCTGCGTCAGATCGCCTTCGGCGACGGTCTGCAGTTCGTTCATGAGTCGCAAGATCGCGGCCTGGTTGGCGGCGTTGACGCGCGCAGCGTCTTCACTGGCGCGCTCGGCTTCGACACGCTCGCGCTCGGCGGATGCGGCACGCTCGCGCCCTTCGCGGACCTGCACGAAGCCGATCGCGCCGGCCAGCGCCAGCGCGGCCAGCGACAGCACGAACAGCATCACGACGGTGCCGGCGCCCAGGCCGGTGCGGGCCGAGAGCTTTTCCTGCAGGTCGCCGAGCGCGTTCCGCAGGGGTTCGCTGTCGGCCAGGATCGCGGCCTGCGCTTCGCGCGCGGCGACCAGGCCCTGCAGGTTGCCCAGGATGGCGCTGGCCTGCGTGCGGGTCTGCTCGTAGGTCTTGAGGATGGCGTCGAGTTGCTGGCGGGTCTGCGCGTCACGCGTGCCGGGCAGGCGCTGCTGGCTGCTGCCGTCGAGCAGGCCGCGCGTGATTTCCTGGAACGAGTTCAGGTCCTTGCCGAGCAGGAACACCGCGTCCGGGCTAACGCCTTCGACCGTCAGGAATTCGTTGGCCGACTTGCCGATGCGCTGGGTCAGCATCACGAGCTGGCCGGCCGCGGAGATCTCGGGCAGGGTCGCGTTCTGCTGCATCTTGAGCGAGGCGACGGTCTCGGTCATTTCGAGCAGGTCGGACGACTGGCGATTGATGTCGCGCAGCGCGTTGCCCACCTGCGTGAGGATCTTCTGCTGGGCCAGGACCGCCTTGGCGCTCTTGTCCGCGCGCTCGACCAGCGGCGTGATCTTGCCGAGTTCGATGTCGTACTGGGTGCCGACGCGCTCCAGCTTGAGCGCATCGTCACCGCTCGCCAGGCCCTGCACGCGGCGGCTCAGGTCGTCCGAGCTTTCCTTGACTTCGGTGAAGGCGCTCACATTGCCGACCAGCGCCTGCGAAACCGATTTGGCAAGACGCTGCGACTGCATCAGCGACTGGCCGGTGGCAGCCACCTGCTGGGCAAGACGCTCGGCGCGAAGAATGGCGGAACCGGCGACCAGCATCAGCAACAGCACCACGCCGGCCAGCGCGAGCGCAAGGATCCGCTGCTGCCGGGCCGGGCTGGAGCGTTGCGAGCGCCTGGAACGCGACCTTGCCGAGCTGGACGACGCGGCCGGAATCGCGTCCTCGATCTGGGGCGCCTGATCCGTGGGGCCAGACACGCCATCGCCCGACGTGGACGCATCGGCGGACTGCGCCGCCGATGCCTTCGCGGCATCGCGCGGCACCGCCACGGTGGGCTCGTCCGCGTTCTGCACGGTTTCGATGTTGTCCATCGACAGCGTGGCGGCGCTGTCGGCGCCCACGCGGACGTTGCCGCCGCTCACGGGCATGAACTTCTTGAACTTGTCGGCGATCGAGCTCACGGTGAGTCCTTCAGGTTGGGGTCGGTGCAGGGCGGAGCGCTCAGGCGCCGATGCTCAAAAAACGGGGTTGCTGGGAAAGCGCCTGGAGATTGACCTCCTGCCAACGCCCCCCGGTGGAATCGGTGTATGTGTGGCCGAGCCAGGCCGGCGCATCGGCGTCCGGGGCCTCGGAGGCAACGAAGGCGTCCACGCCCCGCAAGCCGACCAGCCGGTCGATCCGCAAGGCGCAGTTGACTTCGAGCATCTCGTTGAGCGCGACCAGGCGGGACTGTGCATGCGCCGCCTCGCTGGTCGCCGGCGCAGCCTGTGCACCGGTCAGGAAGCCGGCGAGCTCGACGACGCCGTACAGGCCGCCGCGAAGATTGGCCACACCGAGGAACCACGGCTCGGTGTAGGGCACATGCTGCGGCGGGACCCAGGGAAAGATTTCGCCCGCGTGCCCGAGCGGGAACAGGTAGTTGGCATCGCCGGCCTCGACCGCGAGCCACGATGCGGAAACACCCGACGTGCGCGCAGCCTGCAAGCGGCCGGCAAGCCGGGACTGGAATGCACGGAGGGCATCTCGATTGGCCATGAGAATCGAAAGCTAGCGGGAATCAGGCCAGCGCACTGATCTTGGCCATCAACTCTGCCGGATTCACCGGCTTGACGATGTAGTCCTTCGCCCCCTGACGCATGCCCCACACGCGGTCGGTTTCCTGGTTCTTGCTGGTGCACAGGATGATCGGCACCGTTGCGTACTGGGGATGGCGAGCGATCGCGCGGGTGAGCTGGAAGCCGTTCTGGCCGGGCATCACGACATCCATCAGGATCAGGTCGGGCTGCTCTTCCTCGAGGCGGCGCATGGCGTCGTCCGCGTTCTCCGCGGTCTTCACCGAAAAGCCGTTCTTCTGGAGGAGCTCGGAGAGAAAAACCAGCTCGGTCTTCGAGTCGTCGACCACGAGCACTTTGCGAATGGGCATTTACTACGCTTCCTGAAGGGTGCCGAACTGCTGCACGGCGTTGAGCAATTGGTCTTTGGTGAAGGGTTTGGTGAGGTAGTCCTGCGAACCGACCATGCGGCCGCGGGCCTTGTCGAACACACCGTCCTTGGACGAGAGCATCACGACGGGAACATTGGAGAAGTGCGAATTGCGCTTGATGATGGCGCAAGTCTGATAGCCGTCCAGGCGCGGCATCAGGATGTCGCAAAAAATGAGGTGGGGCTTGTGGTCGTTGACCTTGGACAGGGCATCGAAGCCGTCTTCGGCGAGGAGAACTTCATGCCCGCCCTGCTTGAGGAAGATCTCGGCGCTGCGCCGAATGGTGTTGCTGTCGTCGATGACAAGCACCTTGTAGCCGGATCCATTCGCGCTCATATGCACCGCTCCTTGTGACGCTTTGGGATGGGACCGCTGTGCCCCCCCGGGGAGCACAGGAAGCGCGGCCCTATGCCATGCTTCAGATCTCAACCATCTCGAAATCTTCCTTGCGTGCCCCGCATTCCGGGCAGGTCCAGTTCATCGGAACATCTGCCCACGCCGTCCCGGGCGCAATACCATCTTCCGGTACTCCGACCGACTCGTCGTAGATCCACCCGCAAATCAGGCACATCCAGGTTTTCGTATTCATCGCAGCTTAAAGTCCCTGTACATCAAATGCAACGATCGTATCCAAACGTATCAATAAATCTCGTGACAAGCGTCTCAGATATGCCACCATGCCGGTGAGCCCTGATTGGGTATGAAAACTTCCCTACTACCAACAGAGCACGATCACAAAGTGAGCGATCTTACCGACCCCCAGAACGACGAAGACACCGCGGAAGGTGGCCCGAATCCGCCCTGCGTGCTCGTCTTCAATGCAAACGATCCGAGCGGCGCGGGCGGCTTGGCCGCGGACGCGGTGGCAATGGCCTCCGTGGGGGCCCACATGCTACCCGTCGTCACGGGCGCCTACGCGCGTGACACGGCCGAAATCTTCGACTTCTTTGCGTTCGACGAGGAAGCGGTGTCGGAGCAGGCGCGCTCGATCCTCGAGGACGTGGAGGTGCAGCTCATCAAGATCGGCTTCGTCGGCTCGCCCGAGAGCCTGAGCAACGTGGCCGAGGCCGCGACCGACTATCCCGAAGTCCCGGTCGTGGCCTACATGCCCAACCTGTCGTGGTGGGACGAGACCCAGATCGACGCCTACCTCGACGCCTTCCGCGACCTCGTGCTGCCGCAGACCACGGTGCTGGTCGGCAATCACAGCACGCTGTGGCGATGGCTTCTGCCCGACTGGGGCGGCGAGCGCCCGCCCAGCGCGCGCGACATCGCCAAGGCGGCCGGCGAATTCGGCGTGCCCTACACGCTGGTCACCGGGATCGTCCTGCCCGAGCAGTACATCGACAACGTGCTGGCGTCGCCGCAATCGGTGCTCGCCAGCGAGAAGTACGAACGCCTCGATGCGGTTTTCGCCGGCGCCGGCGACACGCTGTCCGCCGCGCTCGCCGCGCTGCTCGCGAGCGGCACCGATCTCGCGGCCGCCGCGACCGAGGCCTTGAGCTACATGGACCGCTGCCTGGACGCCGGCTTCCGGCCGGGCATGGGCCACGTGCTGCCGGACAGGCTCTTCTGGGCCCAGCCCGAAGAGGAAGACAACGGCGATGCGGGTTCGCCGCCGGATTTCGCGCTCCCGCCGCACGACACCCGGCACTGAGTTTCCGGGCGGCCATATGAAAGATACTCGGCCGATGCCACACACTGATCAGAACGAAGTCCTTTTCGAGCGCGCCCGCGCTGTCATCCCCGGGGGCGTCAACTCGCCGGTGCGCGCCTTCCGGGCCGTCGGCGGCACGCCGCGATTCGTGAAGCGCGCGCAGGGCGCGTACTTCTGGGACGCGACGGACAAGCGCTACATCGACTACATCGGTTCCTGGGGCCCGATGATCCTGGGCCACGGGCACCCCGCGGTGGTCGAGGCGGTGCAGCGTGCCGTCACCGAGGGTTTTTCGTTCGGTGCGCCGACCGAGCGCGAGATCGAGCTCGCGGAAGCGATCCTCGCGCTCGTGCCTTCGATGGAAATGGTGCGCCTCGTCAGCTCGGGCACCGAAGCGGCGATGAGCGCGCTGCGCCTCGCGCGCGGCGCGACCGGCCGCAAGTACATCATCAAGTTCGAGGGCTGCTACCACGGCCATGCCGATGCATTGCTGGTCAAGGCGGGCTCGGGCCTCGCGACCTTCGGCAACCCGACCTCCGCCGGCGTGCCGCCCGAGGTGGTGCAGCACACGCTGGTGCTCGAATACAACAACATCGCCCAGCTCGAGGAAGCCTTCGCGCTGCATGGCCATGAAATCGCAGGCCTCATGATCGAGGCCATCGCAGGCAACATGAATTTCGTGCGCGCGAGCGGCGAATTTGCCAAGCGCTGCCGCGAGCTCTGCACGCAGAACGGCGCGCTGCTCATCTTCGACGAGGTCATGACCGGCTTTCGCGTCGGCGCGCGCGGCGCGCAGGGCGTGCTGGGCATCACGCCCGATCTCACGGTGCTCGGCAAGGTGATCGGCGGCGGCATGCCGCTCGCGGCATTCGGCGGGCCGCGCGCGATCATGGAGCAGCTCGCGCCCCTCGGGCCGGTCTACCAGGCCGGCACGCTGTCAGGCAACCCGGTGGCGACCGCCTGCGGACTCGCCACGCTCAAGGAAGTGGCCAGGCCCGGATTCTTCGAGGCGCTCTCGAAGAAGACGCGCGCGCTGGTCGACGGCCTCCAAGCGGCAGCGGCTGCCCAAGGCGTGCCCTTCAGCGCGGACTGCGAAGGCGGCATGTTCGGCTTCTTCCTGCTCGATGCGCTGCCGCAGAACTACACCGCCGTCATGAAGAGCGACGGCAGCAAATTCAACACCCTCTTCCACGGCCTGCTGGACCGCGGCGTCTACATCGCGCCCGCGCTGTACGAGGCCGGCTTCGTCAGCGCGGCCCACAGCGACGAAGACATCGCCGCGACCATCGAAGCGGCACGCCAGATCTTCGCGAGCTTCTGATCACCGTCCGGCCTGGCCTTCGCCGCGCCGGCTCAGTGTCTGAAATGGCGCACGCCCGAGAACACCATCACGACGCCGCGCTCATCCGCGGCATCGATGACTTCCTGGTCGCGCATCGAGCCGCCCGGCTGGATCACCGAGGTCGCACCCGCATCGACCACGACGTCCAGCCCGTCGCGGAACGGGAAGAACGCATCGCTCGCCACTGCCGTACCCGACAGCGTGAGATTCGCGTGCTGCGCCTTGATGCTCGCGATGCGCGCTGAGTCGAGTCGGCTCATCTGGCCGGCGCCGACGCCCATCGTCATGCCGTCGGCGCAGAACACGATCGCGTTGCTCTTGACGTACTTGGCAACCTTCCACGCGAACAGCAGGTCCTGGAGCTGCTGCGGCGTCGGCTGCTTCTTGCTCACGACCTTGAGCTCGCCCGCCGACAGCTCGCGGTTGTCGGCGGTCTGCATCAGGAGACCCGAGCCGATGCGCTTGACGTCGACCGCATTGCGGCCGTTCTCCCAATCGGTCTTGCCGCCCGGCGGCAGCGCGATCTCGAGGATGCGCACGTTGACCTTGCTCTTGAACACTTCGAGCGCTTCGGGCGCATAGCCCGGCGCCATCAGCACTTCGACGAACTGCTTGCTCACCGCTTCGGCGGCGGCGCGGTCCAGCGGACGGTTGAAGGCGATGATGCCGCCGAAGGCCGAGGTCGGATCGGTCTTGAAGGCCTTGCCGTAGGCCTCCAGCGCATCCTTGCCCACGGCGACGCCGCAGGGGTTGGCATGCTTCACGATCACGCAGGCCGGGGCATCGAAGCTCTTCACGCATTCCCACGCCGCATCGGCGTCGGCGATGTTGTTGTAGCTCAGCTCCTTGCCCTGCAACTGCTTCGCCGTGACCAGCGAGCCCGGCGCCGGATACAGGTCGCGGTAGAAGGCGGCCTGCTGGTGCGGGTTCTCGCCATAGCGCAGGTCCTGCAGCTTGACGAAGCGGCCATTGCTCTGCGCCGGGAACAGCGCATGCGTGCCGTCTTCCTGAAGCGCCGAGAGGTAGTCGCTGATCGCGCCGTCGTACTGGCTGATGCGGTTGAACGCCGCGACCGAGAAGGCGAACTTGGTCTTGTCGCTGAGCTTGCCGCCGGCCTTCAGTTCGGCGAGGGCCACCGGGTACTGCGAGGCGTCGGTCAGAACGCCGACATCCTTCCAGTTCTTGGCTGCGCTGCGCACCATCGCGGGGCCGCCGATGTCGATGTTCTCGATCGCGTCTTCCAGCGTGCAGCCGGGCTTGGCCACCGTGGCTTCGAACGGATAGAGATTGACCACCAGCAAGTCGATGGTGTCGATGCCGTGTTCCTTCAGCGCGGCCATGTGCGCCGGCAGGTCGCGGCGGGCCAGCAGGCCGCCGTGCACCTTGGGGTGCAGCGTCTTCACGCGGCCGTCGAGCATTTCGGGGAAGCCCGTGACTTCGGCCACCTCGGTCACCGGCAGGCCGGCGTCGGCCAGGAGCTTGGCCGTTCCGCCGGTCGAAAGGAGCTTGATCCCCAGCGCATGCAGCGCCTGGGCAAATTCGAGGATACCGGTCTTGTCGGAAACGGAAATCAGTGCATTCATCGGGAGTTACTTCAGCAGTTTGTGTTCGACCAGCTTCTTGCGCAGCGTGTTGCGGTTGAGGCCGAGCCATTGCGCGGCCTTGGATTGGTTGCCTTCGGCCCGCGTCATGACGACATCGAGCAAAGGCTTTTCGACGACGCGAACCAGCATGTCGTACATGCCGTCGGGCTCGGTGCCTCGGAGGTCACGGAAATAACTGTCCAGGCTGCTGCGTACGCAGTCTTCGATGTGTTTCTTGCTCATGGCTTTCTCTTCTTCTCCTTGTTCTGCTCTTCTTACGCCAGTGCATCGACCATCTGCTCGTCCACCGGATCGAGCGAGCCCTCGGCTGCGGCAGGAATGCGATCCATCTGCCCGGCAAGCAGGTCGAAGAACGCCGCGACCGCACGCCATTGCGCATCGCAATCCTCGATCGCATTCATCGCGAAGCGGAACGCCTCGCCACCGGGAAGCGCGCGCACATACCAGCCGATGTGCTTGCGCGCCGTTCGCACGCCGCTGTATTCGCCGTAGAGGGCGTAGTGCTCCTTCAGGTGATCGAGCATGAGACGACGCACTTCGGCCACCAGCGGCGGGGCCAGATGCGTACCCGTGTCGAGGAAATGCGCGATCTCGCGGAAGATCCACGGCCGGCCCTGCGCGGCACGGCCGACCATGATGGCGTCCGCGCCGGTCGATGCCAGAACGTCGCGTGCTTTCTCTGGTGAAGTGATGTCGCCGTTGGCGACAACCGGAATCCGGACCGCGGCCTTGACCGCCGCGATCGTGTCGTATTCGGCATGGCCCTTGTAGCCCTGCTCGCGCGTGCGTCCGTGCACGGTCAGCATTTGCACGCCGGCGGCCTCGAAGCGTCGCGCCAGCGTGACGGCATTGCGATGGTCTTCGCTCCAGCCGGTGCGCATCTTGAGCGTGACCGGAACGTTGTGCGGCGCAGCGGACCTGACCACCGCCTCCACGATCTCCAGCGCCAGCGGCTCGTCGCGCATCAACGCGGAGCCGGCCCATTTGTTGCAGACCTTCTTGGCCGGGCAGCCCATGTTGATGTCGATGATCTGCGCGCCGCGATCGATGTTGTATTGCGTGGCCTCGGACATCATGTCCGCATCGGTGCCGGCGATCTGCACCGAAATGGGGCCGGGCTCGCCATCGTGATTGGCGCGTCGCGAGGTCTTGAGGCTGTTCCACAGCTCCTTGCGCGAAGTGACCATCTCGCTCACTGCATAGCCCGCACCGAGTTCGCGGCACAACATGCGAAACGGCCGGTCCGTGACACCCGCCATGGGTGCGACGAACAGGCGGTTTTCCAGCGCGATGTTGCCGATGTGCAAGGTCATGAAGAGGAGAGTGGCGCGCGCCGGGCCTGCTGAAAAATGAGGCACGATTGTAGCGGGGCGGGCATGCCCCGGCTGCAACGATTTGCACTCTTTGCGCATCCTGATGGCAAGTCAGCGACAGTCGGTATCCATACTTGCACCTACACGCCATCGCGCGGGCGCCTTTCTATACTCCGGCGCTCATGCAAGCCTGGCTCGACTCACTTCTCGCGCTTCTCGCCCTGCCACACTACGGCCTGAGCACGCTCTTCATCGCCGCATTCGTGTCGGCAACGCTGATCCCCGTGGGCTCGGAGCCGGCGCTGTTCGGACTGCTCAAGCTCAATCCCGAACTGTTCTGGCCGGCGATCTTCGTCGCCACCGCGGGCAACACGCTGGGTGGCGCCGTCACCTGGTGGATGGGCTGGGGCGCCCACAAGGTCGCGGACAAGTACGCCCATTCGAAGACGCATCTGCGCGCCCTCGCGTGGCTCGAACGCCTCGGGCCCAAGGCATGCCTCCTGGCCTGGTTGCCGGTCGTCGGCGATCCGCTGTGCGCAGTGGCCGGGTGGCTGAAACTTCCCTTCTGGCCCTGCGTGGCCTACATGGCGATCGGCAAGTTCCTGCGCTACGTCACGATGACGGTGGCGCTGCTCTATATCTGGCCGAACTGAAGCCGTGCCCGTTCAGGCCAAAAGGCCATAAGGCCCGCCGCGCTCCAGTGCACGCCGATAGGCGGGCCGTGCGTGGATGCGTTCGAGATAGGCCATCAACTTCGGCCGCGACGCATCGAGCCCGCCGCGCGCCGCGGCGGCTTCGACCGGAAAGCTCATCTGGATGTCGGCGCCGGTGAACGCATCGCCCGCGAACCACAGGCTCTTGCCCAGCTCCGCTTCCATGAAGTCCAGGTGGGCCCGGATGTTGGGCATGACGAAGCTGGACTTGGCCTTCTGCGCGATCGACTTCGCGATGGGCTTCGCGAAGAAGGGCATGCGCGCCTTCTCGATCCGGTCGAACACCAGCTTGAGCAGCAGCGGCGACATCGCCGAGCCTTCGGCGAAGTGCAGCCAGTAGCGATAGCGGACCGCCTCCGGCGTGCCGGCCGGCGGAATGAGGCGGCCCTGCCCGTAGCGCTCGATCAATGTCTCGACGATCGCGCCCGACTCGGCCAGCGTGATCCCGTCATCGGTCGTCACCACCGGCGACTTGCCCAGCGGATGCACCGCGCGCAACGAGGTCGGCGCGAGCATCGTCTTCGGGTCGCGCTGATAGCGCACGATCTCGTAGGGCACGCCCAGCTCTTCGAGGAGCCAGAGCACACGCTGGGAACGGGAGTTGTCGAGGTGGTGGACGGTGATCATCGATGCGCTTTCCCGAAGCAGGAATCGTGCTCAGGAGCTGAAAAGGAAGTTCATCACGTCGCCATCCTTGACGACATAGTCCTTGCCTTCGGCGCGCATCTTGCCCGCATCCTTCGCGCCCTGCTCGCCCTTGTAGGCGATGAAGTCATTGAAGCTGATGGTCTGGGCGCGGATGTAGCCCTTCTCGAAATCGGTGTGGATCACGCCGGCCGCCTGCGGGCCGGTGTCGCCGATGTGGATGGTCCAGGCGCGCACTTCCTTCACGCCGGCGGTGAAGTAGGTCTGCAGGCCCAGCAGCGAGTAAGCGGCGCGGATCAGGCGATTCAGGCCCGGCTCTTCCTGGCCGATCTCGGCGAGGAACATCTGGCGGTCCTCGTCGTCCATGTCCGCCAGTTCGGCTTCGATCTTGGCGCAGATGGCCACCACGGGCGCGTTCTGCGCCGCGGCGTATTCGCGCAGGCGGTCGAGGAAGGGGTTGTTCTCGAAGCCGTCCTCGGCCACGTTGCCGACGAACATCGCGGGCTTGGCGGTGATGAGCGAGAACTGCTTGATCAGCGGCCGGTCTTCCTTGCTGAATTCGACCGAGCGCACGGGCTTGCTGTCGTTGAGCGCGGCCTGGCACTTCTCGAGCAGGCCGACGAGCTTGATCGCCTCCTTGTCGCCCGAGCGCGCCGTCTTGGTGTGGCGCGCGAGCGCCTTCTCGACCGTCGAGAGGTCGGCGAGGCACAGCTCGGTCTGGATGACCTCGATGTCGGAGATCGGATCGACCTTGCCGGCCACGTGCACCACGTTGTCGTCCTCGAAGCAGCGCACCACGTTCACGATCGCGTCGGTTTCGCGGATGTGCGCGAGGAACTGGTTGCCGAGGCCCTCGCCCTGGCTCGCGCCGGCCACGAGGCCCGCGATGTCGACGAATTCGACGATCGCCGGAACGGTGCGCTCGGGCTTGACGATCTCGGCCAGCTGATCGAGCCGCGGATCCGGCACCTCGACCACGCCGACGTTCGGCTCGATCGTGCAGAAGGGATAGTTCTCGGCGGCGATGCCCGCCTTGGTCAATGCATTGAAGAGGGTGGACTTGCCGACGTTGGGCAGGCCGACGATGCCGCACTGGAGGCTCATGGCGGGTGCTTTCAGAAATCTTGGGGGGAACCGGCGATTTTAGGCGCCCGGCCCCCGGGGCGTCCGCGTCACTCGAAGCGCAGGTTGGCGCCCACGCGCTGGCCGACCCGCAAAGCATGATCCACGCCCGTGAGCACGATCGCATTCATCCCGAAAGTGATCGCGCCATCGACGCGCGGATCGGCACGGTAGGTGCGGAGCAGGTCGCCGACTTCGGGACTGCTCGTGCCGGTCGCGGGATCGATGTCGGGGATCGGGCAGCGCGCGCAGGGCTTGACCGGCTTCAGGCTGGCCTCGCCCTCCTCGGTCGCGATGTGAAGCGTATCGACGCGGTCTTCGTCATGCGCCTCGATGCCGGCGAGAACCACATTGGGGCGGAAGCGCTCGATGCCCACCGCCTCGTGGCCCGCCGCCGCGAGGCGCGCATTGAGCTCGGCGATCGATCCCTCGCTGGCGACGAGCACCGGAAAGCCATCCGCGAACTGGTTGGGCGCCTCCACGCCGGCGGTCCATTTGAGGCTCGACAGCCGCCGCACCTCGGGATCGAAGCGCACCATGCGCAGCTTCCTGGGCTTGCCCGGCTCTGAAAGAAAGTCGCTGAACCACTGCGCCGCCAGGTCGCCCATGTCGTAGGCCGCCACCTCGTCCTGCCACACGCGCACGCGCGTCGGCGCCTCGACGCGGTCGAAGGCGATGTGCAGGGCCAGCATGCCGGGCGCCCGGAGCACCATTTCGGCATGCTTGAGCTGCGGGCGGATGAGCGCCATGCGCGGCAACTCGCGCTGGGAGACGAACTCGCCCGCCTCGTCGACCACCATCCATGCGCGGTCGAATTCGAGGCCGGTCTCGATGAGCAGCGCTTCCGGCACCTCGACGCCGGCGCACGATTTGACGGGGTAGACGAAAAGCCGGGCGATCGTGGCCTCGAGGTCGAATTCGGAGGTTTTCACGGCAACGCGCATCCAAATATGAGAAGCGGCGATTCTCCCGCATGCCGCCGCGCCGGGAGCTCGCTCCTACAATGCCAGGATGGCTCTCCCCCCCGAGGTTTGCATTCGCGGCGCCGGCATCGTCGGACGCACCCTGGCCCTGCTGCTGGCACGCGAGCGCGTGCGCGTCGCGCTCGTGGCGCCGGACACCCAACCCGCCGCGGAGGACGTACGCGCCTACGCGCTCAATGCCGCCTCCAAGCAGCTACTCGAGTCGCTGCGCGCCTGGCCCGACATCGCCTACGCGACGCCGGTGCGCGAGATGCTGATCTACGGCGACGAAGGCGGCCGCGTCCAGTTCAGCGCCGCCCGCCAGAAGGTCGAGGCGCTGGCGTGGATCGTCGATGTTCCGGCGCTCGAGAGGCAACTGAGCGACGCGGTGCGCTTCCAGCCGCGCATCGAGCTGGTGAGCGCGCCGGTCGCGGCGCCGCTGACCGTCATCTGCGAAGGGCGCCTCTCCGCCACCCGCGAAACGCTCGGCGTCGGCCATGAAGTCACGCGCTATCCCCAGCATGCGATCGCGGCGCGGCTCGAAGCCGAGCGTCCGCACGATGGCACCGCGCGGCAGTGGTTCAACGACAAGGGCGAGGTGCTGGCGCTGCTGCCGCTCGCCGATGCGAACCGGCCCGCCGATGCCCATGCGCTGGACCGTTCGCTCGCGCTGGTCTGGTCGGTCGACCAGCATCGCGCGCCGGAACTGCTGGCGCAGAGTGCCGAGGTGTTCTGCGCCAGCCTGCGCGACGCCACGCACGACGCGCTCGGCGCGCTCAGGCTGACCAGCGAGCGCGCGGCCTGGCCGCTGCAGCGCGCCATTGCCGAGCGCTGGACCGGCCGCTTCGACAACGGCGCCGCGTGGGCGCTGGCCGGCGACGCCGCCCACTCGGTGCATCCGCTCGCGGGCCAGGGATTGAACCTGGGCCTCGGCGACGCGGCGGCACTGGCGGAGATCATCAAGTCGCGCGACTACTGGCGCAGCGTCGGCGACCCGCGGCTGCTGCGCCGCTACGAGCGCACCCGCCGCACCGGCGTGCTGTCGATGAGCCTCGCCACCGACGGGCTTCAGCAACTCTTCGCGCACAGCGCCGATCCTCTGCCGGCGTTGCGCAACTGGGGCATGCGCGGTTTCGACCGCACACGGCTCGTCAAGAACTGGATCGCGCGGCAGGCCATGGGCCTGCACTGAATGCCGGGAACACCATCATGAAGAAACTCGCACGCCCCCTTCTCGCCTCGCTGCTTGCACTCACGCTGGGCCATGCCCTGACCGCTTCGGCCGGCGAAGCCGAGATCCGCAAGAACCTGGCCGCGCGCATCCCGCAGTTCGCCAAGATCGACGAGATCACGAAGTCGCCGGTGCCGGGCCTGTATGAAGTGCGTATCAACGGCTTCGAGATCTTCTACACCGACGAGCAGGGCAACTACCTGCTGCAGGGCAACCTGATCGACGTCAAGGCGCGGCGCAACCTCACCGAGGAACGCATCGAGAAGCTCAGCGAAGTGGCCTTCGACAAGCTGCCCTTCAAGGACGCCATCAAGATCGTGCGCGGCAACGGCAAGCGGCAGCTCGCGGTGTTCGCCGATCCGAACTGCGGCTATTGCAAGCAGTTCGAGCGCGACATGACGAAGGTCGACAACGTGACCATCCAGCTCTTCCTCTATCCGGTGCTGGGCCCCGATTCGGTGGTCAAGGCGCGCAACATCTGGTGCGCCAAGGACAAGGCCAAGGCCTGGAACGACTGGATGCAGCGCGGCGTGGTGCCGGAGACCGGGGAGTGCGACACGGCCGCGCTGACGCGCAATCGCGAGTTCGGCCAGAAATACAACGTCACCGGCACGCCGACGCTGTTCTTCAGCGACGGCACGCGCGCGCCGGGCGCCATTCCCGCGGCACAGGTCGAGAAACAACTCGCCGCGCTCAATTGATGGCCGCGCCGGCCGTCCATTACCGCGTCGAGTGCGCGGATCGCAAGGCGCACCTCTTCGGCGTCTCGCTCGTCGTCGATGAACCCGCGGCCATCCAGCGGGTCACGTTGCCGATCTGGATCCCGGGCAGCTACCTGGTGCGCGAGTTCTCGAAGAATCTGCAGAACCTGCGCGCGACCCAGGGCCGCCGCAAGCTCGCCGTCCGGCAGCTCGACAAGTGCACCTGGGAAATCGAGTGCTTGCCGGGCAAGCCGCTGGCGCTTCGCTACGAGGTGTGCGCCTACGACAACTCGGTGCGCACGGCATGGCTCGACGAGGAGCGCGGCTTCTTCAACGGCACCAGCCTCTGCCTGCGGGTCGAAGGCCTGGCCGATGCGCCGCATCACATCGAGATCGTCGCGCCCGCCGAGCCGAAGGAAGGCCCGCGCTGGTCCTGCGCCACCGCGCTCGAGGCGGCGCACGCCGACCGCCACGGCTTCGGCAAGTACGTGGCCTCCGGCTACGACGAACTGGCCGACAGCCCCGTCGAGATGGGCGCCTTCTGGAGCGGCGAATTCGAAGCCTGCGGCGTGCCGCATCGCTTCGTCGTCGCGGGTGCGACGGCGTCCTTCGACGGCGACCGGCTTTTGTCCGACACGCGCGCCATCTGCGAGGCGCAGATGCGTTTCTGGCACGGCGACAAGGTCGGCAAGCGCCATGGACCCAAGCCGCCGCACGACCGGTACGTCTTCATGCTCAATGCGGTGGACGACGGCTACGGAGGCCTCGAGCATCGCCATTCGACCGCGCTCATCTGCACGCGCCGCGACCTGCCGCAAGAGGGCGCGCGCAAGCAGCCGGACGGCTACACGACGCTGCTCGGCCTGATCAGCCACGAGTACTTCCACACCTGGAACGTGAAGCGCCTGCGGCCGGCCGAATTCGCACGCTACGACTACAGCCGGGAGAACTACACGCAGCTTCTCTGGCTGTTCGAAGGCTTCACGAGCTACTACGACGACCTGCTGCTGCGCCGCGCGGGGCTCGTCGACGACGCGAACTACCTCAAGCTGCTCAACAAGACGATCAACCAGGTGCTGCAGACACCGGGCCGGCTCGTGCAGTCGGTGGCCGAGGCCAGCTTCGACGCCTGGGTCAAGTACTACCGGCAGGACGAGCAGACGCCCAACACCACGGTGAGCTACTACACCAAGGGCGCGCTGGTCGCGCTGTGCCTCGACCTCACGCTGCGCGCCGAAGGCAAGGGCACGCTCGACGAGGCCATGCGCGGGCTGTGGAACCGCAGCGAAGGCGGTCCGGTCGACGAGGCCGATTTCGCCGCCGCGCTCGAAGCGGCAGGCGGCCGCTCGTTCTCGAAGGAGATCGCGCGCTGGGTGCATTCGACGGACGAGTTGCCGCTGGCCGACCTGCTGCGCGCCCACGGCGTCGCCACGCTCGACGATCCGGCGCAGCGCGCGCAGGAGCTGGGCCTTCGCGTGGCCGAATCGAACGGCGCCGTGCAGATCAAGGCGGTCCTTCGCGGCGGCGCGGGCGAGCAGGCCGGCTTCTCGGCCAACGACGAATGGATCGGCATCGAACTGCCGGCCGCCAGGAGCCGCCCCGCGCAGGGCTGGCGGATTGCGCGGCTCGACGATCTGGCGCTCTATCTCGGCCCGCTGAAGAAATTCACCGCGCTGGTTGCGCGCGACCGGCGTCTGCTGCGGCTGCCGGTGGCCCTGCCGACCGGCGTGACGACGTGGCGCCTGTTCGCGCAGGATGCCGCGAAGCTGGCGCGGTGGCTCGCCCGGACCTAGCGCGGCGCCTCGCGCCCGATCATTCAGTTTCCAAGACCAAGGAGATACGCATGAGCTACGAAACCATCGAAGTACGGGTCGAAGCCGAGAAGGTCGGCATCATCACGCTCAACCGCCCGAAGGCGCTCAATGCGCTCAACGACCAGCTGATGACCGAGCTCGGCCAGGCGCTGAAGGCCTTCGACGCCGACGAGGCCATCGGCTGCATCATCGTCACCGGCAGCGAAAAGGCGTTTGCCGCCGGGGCCGACATCGCCGCCATGGCCAAGTACACCTTTCTCGATGCGTACAAGGGCGACTTCATCACCCGCAACTGGGAAACCATCCGCTCCATCCGCAAGCCGGTGATCGCCGCGGTCGCGGGCTTCGCGCTCGGCGGCGGCTGCGAGCTGGCGATGATGTGCGACTTCATCATCGCGGGCGACAACGCGAAGTTCGGCCAGCCCGAGATCAAGATCGGCGTCATCCCCGGCGCCGGCGGCACGCAGCGCCTGCCGCGCGCGGTCGGCAAGTCCAAGGCGATGGACATGGTCCTCACCGCCCGCATGATGGACGCCGCCGAAGCCGAGCGCGCCGGACTGGTGAGCCGCGTCGTGCCGCTGGACAAGCTGATGGAAGAAACGCTCGGCGCCGCGCTCGTGATCTCGGGCTTCTCGCAGCTGTCGGTGATGGCGGCCAAGGAATCGGTCAATCGGGCATTCGAAAGCGGCCTCGCGGACGGCGTGATGTTCGAGCGGCGCCTGTTCCACTCGCTGTTTGCGACCGCCGACCAGAAGGAAGGCATGGACGCCTTCCTGACCAAGCGGGCGCCGGACTTCAAGCACCAATAGGCAAGGCGGCTCAGGGGCTGCGCGACGGCTCGCCCGGCGCGGGCTGTGGCGCCTGCACCGCACGCCCGAGCGCGTCTCGCAGCGCGGAGAGCGCGCCGGCCGACGGCGTGCCCGTTGCCGCCGGCGTACGGCCCTCGCGCCAACGCACCTGCGGCCCCGAGACTTCGAAGACGGCCAGCACATCGGCGCCGCGCTCCAAGGTCACGCGCCACTCCGGCGTGCCCCTGAGCGGCTGGGGCCCCACCGCGGAAAGCGCGGCCGAGCCCATCAGCGCACTGATCTCGCGCGCATCGGCGCGCTGCAGGCTGCGGCTTTCGCCGCCACGCTTCGAGATCGTGATCTGGTTCCACCGCCCGAGCGCCTCGAAGCTCGGCGGCTCGGTCTCATCCGTGCGAACGGACGATGAAGCCGGGGGAGCCTGCGCTGTCGCAGGTCTGGCGGATGCCACTGCTTCGCGTGGCGGCGGCGGTGATGCAGCCGGCGGCAAGGACGGCACGGGCGGCTGCGGCGCCTTCTGGGCCTTCGGCGGCGGCGATGGCGCCTCTGCAGGCGGCGCGACCGCGGTCTTCCTGGTCGGCGGCGCGGGTGGTGTCGGGGCCGGGGCAGGCGCCGATTCCGGTTCCGGCTCCGGCGCGGGCAGCTCCGGCTTTGCAAAGAAGCTCGGCGGCAACAGCGGAATGGATGAGGGATCGCTCGGCGGCGGCCGGGATGCCGAGGGCGCCGGCATCGGCGTTGGCTCTTCGGTCGTGCGCGCGTTCGAGGCCACCGGCGTCTTGTCGTCGAGCGGCGGCGCGGGCGACGGAGCAGGCTCGCGCCGCCAGAGCATGATCGCCACGAAGGCGACCATCATCGCCGCGACGGCCACGGGCCAGCGCCGCTTCGACTTCTCGCGGCCTGCGCGCCCCTCGGCGAGGCGCTGCCACCAGGATTGCGCGGCGCGCTCCAGTTCGGCCTCGGCGTCCTCGGGATCAGGCTCGCCGATCGCGGCGTGCGCGCTTCTCAGGATCTCCTTGCGCACCCGCCAGTCGGGCACCGCGCCCTGGTCCGGCGCGTGTTCCAGCGCCCGCCACAGGCGCGGGTCGTGCAGATCGCCCGTGCCGGCGTAGTCGGAGCTCATGCCTGACGCTGCCGCCGACAGGTAGCGCTCCATGCAGTCCTGCAATCTGTCGAGACCGATGCGCAGGCGGTCAGCGGCGGTTTCGGCATCGACGCCCAGTGTGCGGCCCACCACCTCGAGCGTGAAGCCTTCTTCGTGATGCAGCAGGAAGGCCGCGCGCTGCGCGTCGGACAGCTCGTCGAGGCAGGCCTGCAGCCGGCGTCCCGCTGCGCGCCAGAAGGCCAGTTCCTCCACCGAGGGATGCGCGTCAGCCGGGCCGCCGCGCAGCACACCGAGGCCGAAGAGGTGCGCGGCCTCGAGGCCATCGCCGTCCTCGTCGTGCGCGTAGAACGCCGCTTCCCGGCCGCTCAGACGGAGCTCTTCCGTGGCCAGCTCGTAGCCGATGGCGTAGGCCCAGACGCGCCAGTTGCTTTCCTCGGGCGCGAAGGTGTCGCGGGCCGAGACGATGCGTGCCCAGGTTGCCTGGAACAGCTCGCCGACCTCCGCGGCGAGACGCACGCCGAGTAGACGCCGCACGAAGCGGAAGATCCCGCTCTCGTGGCGCGCATACAGCACATCGAATGCGGACGCGTCGCCGCCGACGTAGGCCAGCATGAGCTGGTCGTCGGCCGTGGCATCGGGGCGATCTGGGGCGTCGGCGGTCGCGGACATCGGCGGATTTTTACCGCAGCTCGTGCGGCTGGCGATGCAGGCCGGTTTCCCGCGGTGAGGCCGGACGTTCAGAAAACTTTGGCGCGGCGCCGAAGTCCGCTTCCGAACGGTTATAATT
This sequence comes from Variovorax sp. HW608, assembly GCF_900090195.1. Taxonomy (NCBI): domain Bacteria; kingdom Pseudomonadati; phylum Pseudomonadota; class Betaproteobacteria; order Burkholderiales; family Comamonadaceae; genus Variovorax; species Variovorax sp. HW608. The sequence continues at coordinate 3,728,922 of NZ_LT607803.1, read as the reverse complement.
GTGGGCTCGGCTCTTTAGCTCAGTCGGTTAGAGCGATGGAATCATAATCCACAGGTCCGCGGTTCGAGTCCGTGAAGAGCCACCAAAAAACGAAAAAAGCCCCGCAGGTCAATGACTTGCGGGGCTTTTCCTTTTGGCGAAATTGCCGGCCGAATACCGGCCGAATGCCGACCCGGGTGTTCAGGCCTCGACGATGATCGGGAAACGCGCCTGGAGGCCGTCCGGCCCGGGTGTGAACGGCACAGTCACCGCGGCACGGGCGCTCTCGTCGAGGCTGCGCCATATCCCGTCGCGCGCGTTGCCGGGATCGCCCGCCACGTAGAGCTGCGTCGTGAGGAGCTCGCGCCGGTCGAGCTTCACTTTCACGTGGATGTGCGCCGTGCGGCCGCTGTACGGAACAGGCCGGATCGTATGGAAGCGGTAGCGGCCGTCGGCCCCGACCGTCACGCGGCCGAAACCCTGGAACGCCGCATCCGCCCGATTGCCGTCGCCCGGATGGTGATAGTGCCCCGCTTCGTCGCACTGCCAGATCTCGACCTGCGCGCCAGCGACCGGCCGTCCTGCGATGTCGGTCACGGTGCCTTCGACCCAGGCCGGGTGCCCGGTCGCGTAAGGCGGGCGGTCCCCGTTGCGCAGCAGGTCGTAGTCCGAGTCCTTCGGGATCTCGACGGGGTAGAACGGGCCTTCGGTCTGTGCCGGCGTCAGCATCCGCCGCGTCGGCGGTGTCTGGGCCCGCGCGCCGAGCCACAGGGCCGGCATGCCGATCAGTGCGGCCGCCACTGCGCGGCGCTGCAAGCGGAAACGGGGAGGTGGGTTGGTTGGGCGCATGGCCATCGGATCGACGCGCCCGCGGGCAAGTTCCGGCGCCGAGGCTGGCGCGGCACGCCGCGGCGGCGGCCGTCGCAAAGATCGACTCTATAGCCTACGAATCGATCGGAGCCACGGTCGAGCCCGACACCGGCCGCTCGGCGCGCGACAGGATCCCTTCGAGCATGACGGGCAGTTCGAACACCGCCCGGTTCTGCACCTTGCGCGTCGCCGCCTGGTAGCGATCCAGATGCCGGATGAGCTCGGCGGCCGCCTCGTCCACCCGGGCAAAGCTGCGGCACACCAGGCCCAGGCCGTGCTCCCGGATCCACTGGGTGTTGTAGCGCTCCTGAGGCAGCGTCCAGCGGTTGCGGACCACGATCACCGGCAGGCCCATGTGGACCGCCTCGCTCAGGCTGCCGGGACCGGGCTTGCCGATGAAGAAATCGGCCAGCGCCATGTAGCGGGGGACGTCGGGCGTGAAGCCCAGCACCAGCCGCGGCGCGCGCGCAGGCAGCTCGCGCAGGGCGTCGGCGAGCTTCGCGTTGTGGCCGCAGGCCAGGATGAGCTGCGTATCGGGCAGGCTGCGCGCGATGCCGAGCATCGCCTTCGAGCCCTGACCGCCGAAGAGCACGATGCCGGTCGGCCGATCCGGGTCGAGCCCCAGGCGCGCGCGCTCCGCCTTGCGGTCGACCGAACGCTCGTCGTAGAAGGACGCGCGGATGATCATTCCGGAGCTGGCGTGGACCCGCTGCGGTGCATGGCCGGCGGCGAGCGCCTGCGCCACCGCCTTGGCCGAGCCGCAGACCAGGTCCTGGTCCAGGCCTTCCTCGATCCAGAAATTCGGCGGATGGTCGGCGAGGTCGGTCAGGACCGTCACATAGGGCACGCCCGGCAAGGTCGACGACAGCGCCTCGCAGAGCGCGCGGTTGAAGTTCGGGATCAGGGACACGACCATGTCCGGCTCGGTGGCCAGCCAGTGCTGCTGCAACTGCCGCACCAGCGTGGCGTGGCACCAGCGGATCATTCCCTGCAGCAGCTTGAGTTCCTGTGCGAGGCCGAGCGTCCATCCGCGCGCCAAGCGCTTGTTGTAGACATCCTCCGGGTCCATGCCGGTCAGGCGGCGGAAGCCGTCCTTGGGGTCGAGCACTTCGCGCAGGTTGACCAGCCGCACCGTCCACGGCAGACCGGCGCGCTGGATCGCCGATTCGAGCGCCAGCGCGGAGGCGCGGTGGCCGCCGCCGGCGTTGAAGTAGACGAGGTCGACGGTACGCCCAGCCCTCATTGCCCAACCTCCGCGCAGCAGCGCTGCGGTATTCGTCTTGGGGCGGCCCGGCGACTCACTGGACTACCCTCGCGCAGCAGCGCTTCGGGATTCGCATTCGGAACGGCCGGGCGGCTCATGCGTGCACCGGCTCCCGCCGCGAGGACGCACGCCCGGCCTGCGTCGCCACCGGCATGTGATCGGCCCAGTGCAGGATCTCCAGCCTTCCGTCCGCATGCTCGGCGAGCGCGGTCAGGCTCTCGACCCAGTCGCCATCGTTGGCGTACAGGATGCCGTCGATGTCGCGCAGTTCGGCGTGATGGATGTGGCCGCACACCACGCCGTGCACGCCGCGCCGGCGTGCTTCGCGGGCCACCGCGTTCTCGAAATCGCCGACATAGCTGACGGCGCGCTTGACCTTCAGCTTGAGGTACTTGGACAGCGACCAGTACGGCAAGCCCATCCGCGCCCGCATCGAATTGAGGTGGCGGTTGAGCTTGAGGGTGAATTCGTAGAGCGAGTCGCCGACATGCGCCAGCCACTTGGCGCACTGGATCACGCCGTCGAACAGGTCGCCGTGCATGATCCAGAGCTTGCGGCCGTCGGCGGTCTCGTGGATCCACTCATCGGCGACGTCGATGCCGCCGAAGTTGTGGTTGAGGTACTTGCGCGCGAACTCGTCGTGGTTGCCCGGGATGAAGATCACCCGCGAGCCCTTGCGCGCCTTGCGAAGCAGCTTCTGGATCACGTCGTTGTGCGCCTGCGGCCAGTACCAATGGCGCTTGAGCTGCCAGCCGTCGATGATGTCGCCGACCAGGAACAGCGTCTCGCACTCGGTGTGCTTGAGGAAGTCGAGCAGCATCCGCGCCTGGCAGCCGGGCGTGCCCAGGTGCAGGTCCGAGATCCACAGGGCGCGAAAGCGCTGCACCGGCCGCGTGAAATCGGCCTCCTCCGCCTCCGGGATCTGCGGCACCCTTTCGCTCCATGCGCGAAGAAAAGCGTCATCTCTTTGCATGGCCCAGCACGTTCGCAGCCGCGCATGACGGGGTCATGGCAGCACGATGACGCGCCGACGACACCGCCGCCGGGGCGCCGCCCTGGGGCAAACCATGACGCTGCAGTGACGGCGACAAGAGCGCGGGCCGGGACAATCGACCTCATGCGCCCCGGCCAGATCATCGTCCTCGCAACGCCTGTCTTCTTCCTGCTGATCGGGATCGAATTCCTCGTCGGCCGCCGGCGCGCGAAGCTCGGGACCGGCCATGACACCTACCGCCTGCCCGACACGATCAACAGCCTCGGCCTCGGCATCCTGAGCCAGATCAGCGCAGTCCTCACCGGGCTGCTGCGCATCGGCCTCTACACCGCCTGCTGGTCGGCGTTCGCCCTGTTCCCGAACGAACATTTCTGGACGCAGTGGCACGGCTGGCTGCTGGCGCTGGTCTTCTACGACCTCTGCTACTACTGGCTGCACCGCTTCGGTCACGAGAGTGCGGTGCTGTGGGCCGCGCACGTGGTGCATCACCAGAGCCAGCACTACAACCTGTCGACCGCGCTGCGGCAGACCTCGAGCGGTGCGCTGCTCGGCTGGATCTTCTACCTGCCGATGGCGATCGCGGGCGTGCCGCCGCTGGTCTTCGGCGTGGTCGCGCTCGTCGACCTGCTCTACCAGTTCTGGGTGCACACCGAGCAGGTCGGCCGGCTCGGCTGGTTCGACCGCTGGTTCTGTTCGCCGTCGAACCACCGCGTGCACCACGCGGTCAACGACCGCTACATCGATCGCAACTACGGCGGGGTCCTCATCGTGTGGGACCGGCTCTTCGGCACTTTCAAGGAAGAAGACGAGCCCTGCGTCTACGGCACGCGCAGCCCGCTGCGCAGCTGGGACCCGATCTGGGCCAATGCCGAGGTGTACTGGGCCCTCGCGCGCGACAGCTGGCGCACCCGCCGCTGGAGCGACAAGCTGCGCGTGTGGATCAAGCCGCCCGGCTGGCGGCCGGCGGATGTGGCGGCGATCGACCCCAAGCCGGCCTTCGACATCCGTCAGGTGCAGCGCTACGAGCCGCAGGCGTCCGGCAGCGTACGGGCTTTCGCCGCCGCGCAGTTCGCCCTGCTGCTGGCGGGCGCCATCGCCTTCCTGTGGTTCTCGGACACGCTGCCTTTGGCCACTTCGCTGGTGTGGCTCGCGGCGCTGACCGCGGGGCTGTGGGCGACCGGCGCGGCGCTGCAGGGTCGGCTGACGGTGGCGGAAGTCCTCTTCATCGACGCGGCGGCGCTGGCGACGGCCAGCGGCGCGCTGGGCATCGGGCAGCTTCATGGGGTGTTCAAGCCGCTCGCGCTCGCGGTGCTCATCGGCTTTGCGCTGACGCGCCATCGCGCGCCCGAGGTGCCGGGACGCTTCGCGCGGCTGCTGATCGCCGGCCTCGTCGCCTCGCTGGCCGGCGACGTGCTGCTGATGTGGCCGCAGTTCTTCGTGCCGGGGCTCGTGTGCTTCCTGCTCGCCCACCTGGCCTACATCGGGCTGTTCGCGCAAGGCGTCGGGCTGTTTCCGCGGCCGAATGCCCTCGCCGCGACGCTCGGCATCGGCGCGGTCATGTATGCCTTCCTGTGGTGGGGCGGGCTGCCGGGCGGCCTGCGCATTCCGGTCGGTCTCTACGTGGTGGTGATCGCCTGCATGGCGGCGCAGGCCATCGGGCGCGCCGCGGTCGCGGGCGATCGGGCATCGCTCAAGGTCGCGGTCGGCGCCTCTTTCTTCATGCTGAGCGATTCGCTGCTGGCGACCAACCGCTTCGTCCTGACGCTGCCGGTGGCGTCGCTGTGGGTGCTGGCGACCTACTACGCGGCGCAGTGGCTGATCGCGGCCCATGTGCGGCCGGCCGGCGAAGCGGCGGCCGATCAGCTTCCGAACATGTCGCCCTCGCGCTGAGGCGCGGCGACGCCGAGATGCCGGTACGCGGCGAGGGTCGCGATGCGCCCGCGCGGCGTGCGCTGCAGGTAGCCCTGCTGGATCAGATAGGGCTCGATCACGTCCTCGATCGTGCCGGCCTCCTCGCCGATGCTCGCGGCGATGTTGTCGAGCCCGACCGGGCCGCCGTCGAAGCGGTGGATGACGGCTTCGAGCAGCTTGCGGTCCATCAGGTCGAAGCCCTGCGGATCGACGTCGAGCATCGCCAGCGCCTTGTGCGCGACGTCGGCCGTGATGCGGCCGTCGCTCTTGACCTGCGCATAGTCGCGCACCCGGCGCAGCAGGCGATTCGCGATGCGCGGCGTGCCACGCGAACGGCGCGCGATCTCCAGGCCGCCGGCCTCGTCCGCCGGCACCCCGAGCAGGCCCGCGCTGCGATGGACGATGCGCGCCAGTTCCTCCGCCGTATAGAACTCGAGCCGCGCGACGATGCCGAAGCGATCGCGCAGCGGATTGGTCAGCATGCCGGCGCGGGTGGTCGCGCCGACGAGCGTGAAAGGCTGCAGGTCGAGCTTGATGCTGCGCGCCGCGGGGCCTTCGCCGATCATGATGTCGATCTGGTAGTCCTCCAGCGCGGGGTAGAGGATTTCCTCGACCACCGGCGAGAGGCGATGGATCTCGTCGATGAAGAGCACGTCGTTGCGCTCGAGATTGGTGAGCAGCGCCGCGAGGTCCTTGGGTTTTTCGAGCACCGGGCCGGAGGTCTGCCGCAGGTTGACGCCGAGCTCGGCCGCGATGATGTGCGACAGCGTGGTCTTGCCGAGCCCCGGCGGACCGAAGAGCAGCACATGGTCCAGCGCTTCCTTCCGGTGGCGTGCCGCACCGATAAAGATTTCGAGCTGTTCGCGCACCTTCGCCTGGCCGACGTATTCGTCGAGCAGCTTGGGACGCAGCGCGCGTTCGATCGCTTCTTCATTGGGCGAGGCGGGCGCGGCGGACACCACGCGTTGCGGCGCCGGGGCGAAATCGTCGGTCTGGATGGTCATGGGCTTGCGGGCTGAGCGAGCAGTTTAGTCGGGCGGCCGCGGCGACGCGCCATACGGCAGAATGCGCCACCGGGAAGGGGCGAGAACCTTGTCGATCACCAGCATGAATGACAACGATCGCGCGCTGTGCGCTGCCACGGCCGGCCTGCTGCGCGCCAGCGGGATGCTGGCGGCCTGGGGGCTGGCGCTTTCGTGCATCGCCGGGCTGGTGCTCTCGCTGACAGGCCGATCGCTCCCATCGGTCTCGTGGGGCGCCTACGCGGTGGTGGCGCTGGTCGGCTTGCTCGAACGCTACCTGGCGCTGCGCCTGCGGCTCGACGCGGGCACGTACGAGGCGCTCGCGCAAGGCGCCGTCGGCTCGCTGGCCAGCCTGGACGGCACCCTCGAACGACTGGGACTGCGGCGCGCCGCCGATGCCTCGCGCCCGCTGGCCGACCGGGTCCTTCTGGCCCGCCAGCTGATGCAGCGGCACGGCATCGCGGTGGCCGTGCAGACCGTGATGTTCGCGCTGGCGCTCGCGGTGCAGGACTGGCGTTGAACGCCGGCCGCTACTTGGCCAGGGCCCGCAGCGCCAGCTTGATCCCCTCGCCCACCGCCACATCCTTGGGCAGGGCCTTGAGCGCGGCAGCGGCTTCCTTGTCGCTGTAGCCGAGCGCGACCAGCGCCTGCAGGATGTCGGCCTGGTTGTCGGTGGCCGCATGCGCGGGCAGCGCGATCTCGGCGCCGAGCTTGCCCTTGAGCTCCAGCAGCAACCGCTCGGCCGTCTTCTTGCCGATGCCGGGGATCCTGACCAGGCGGCCCGCCTCCTGCAGCGTGATCGCCTGCGACAACTCGCTCACGCTCATGCCGCTGAGCACGCCCAGCGCGGTGCGCGGCCCGACGCCGGAGATCTTGATCAACTGCCGGAAGGCCGCGCGCTCGGCGGCGGTGCCGAAGCCATAGAGGATCTGCGCGTCCTCGCGCACCACGAAATGCGTGAGCAGCGACACCCGCTCGCCCGCGGCCGGCAGGTTGTAGAAGGTGCTCATGGGCACATCCACCTCGTAGCCGACGCCATGGCAGTCCACCACGATCTGCGGAGGATTGCGTTCGGCCAGGATGCCGGTGAGTTTGCCTATCATGGGTGCCCTTCTCGCTTTTGGAAATGAAACTCGCGTGATTCTGCGACACACCTTCGCCCCGCCCAACAACACACGCCTGGGGCATCTTTGCGGTCCGCTCGACGCGAACCTGCGGCGCATCGAGGAAGCGCTCAACGTCAAGATCGCGCACCGGCACGAGCAGTTCAAGGTCGAAGGCGCCAAGGCGAACGCCGAGCGCGCGATGGACGTGCTGCAGGCGCTCTACGAGATCGCGCAGCGGCCGATCGATGCGGCAGTGGTGCAGCTCACGCTGGCCGGCGACGGCTCGATGACCGAGGCGGAGGACGGCGCCATCGTCCTCGCCACCCGGCGCGCCGATCTGCGCGCACGCACGCCGAACCAGAGCGTCTACCTGCAGAACATCGCGGGCCACGACATCACGCTCGGCATCGGCCCCGCCGGCACCGGCAAGACCTACCTTGCCGTCGCGAGCGCGGTGGATGCGCTCGAACGCAGCGCGGTCCAGCGCATCGTGCTCACGCGCCCCGCGGTCGAGGCCGGCGAGCGGCTCGGCTTTCTGCCGGGCGACCTGACGCAGAAGGTCGATCCCTATCTTCGGCCGCTGTACGACGCGCTCTACGACCTGATGGGCTTCGACCGCGTGCAGAAGGCCTTCGAGCGCAATGCGCTCGAGATCGCGCCGCTGGCCTTCATGCGCGGCCGCACGCTGAACAACGCCTTCGTGATCCTCGACGAGGCCCAGAACACCACGCCGGAGCAGATGAAGATGTTCCTCACGCGCATCGGCTTCGGCGCCAAGGCGGTGGTCACCGGCGACGTCAGCCAGATCGACCTGCCGAAGGGGCAGCTCAGCGGGCTGATCGACGCCGAGCGCATCCTCAAGCGCGTCAACGGCATCGCGATCACGCACTTCACGAGCGCGGACGTGGTGCGCCATCCGCTGGTGGCGCGGATCGTCGACGCCTACGACAGCGCCAGGAAGAGGGTCGCCTGAGATGGCGTTGCCGGCACTCTCCCTTTCGCTTCAGTTCGGCCGCTTCAAGGGCGTGGAGCGTCATCGCGGCGCGCTGCCGCGGCACAGCGTCGCGCGCTGGATCCGCCATGCGCTCGATGCCGACGCCGAGATCACGGTGCGCATCGTCGACGCCGACGAAGGCCAGCGGCTGAATCGCGAGTTCCGGGGCAAGGACTATGCGACCAACGTGCTGACTTTCGACTATGCAGAGGCGCCGGTCGTGATGGCCGACCTCGTGCTGTGCGCGCCGGTCGTCGCCAGGGAGGCGAAGGAACAGCGCAAGACGCTCGCCGCGCACTACGCGCACCTGCTGGTGCACGGCACGCTTCACGCGCAGGGCTGGGACCACGAGACCAGCGACGCAGACGCCGAGGCGATGGAGGCGCGCGAGATCGAGATCCTGGCGCGGCTCGGCATCAAGAACCCCTACTAAGACCTTATCCGTAATTAGGTAAACTGTCGATCCGAGCCGCATTGGGCGCGGCGCTGGATCGAGATCTTGGCGAAACGTGTTGAGTCGTGGGTGGTGACCGATGAGTTCTGGCAGCGGGTGGAGCCGCTGATTCCTGCGCGCTCGGCGGCAGACAAGGTCTACGTGCGCAAGCCCGGGGCCGGTCGACCGCCAAAGCCGGCTCGACTGGTGTTCGAGGCAATCGTCTACGTGCTGCGCACGGGCTGCCAGTGGAAGGCGCTGCCCAAGGAGCGCTTCGGCAGCGCGAGCGCCATCCACAAGCGATTCCTTGAGTGGGAAGCCGCGGGATTCTTCGAAGCTCTGTGGAAGGCGGGCTTGGCCGAGTACGACCAGATGCAGGGCATTGCCTAGCGCTGGCAGAGTGTCGACGGCGCGATGATGAAGGCGCCGCTGGCTCAGCAAGCCGTCGGCCGCAATCCGACGGATCGGGGGAAAAAAGGGCAGCAAGCGCCACCTGTTGGTGGACGGCCGTGGCGTCCCGTTGTCGCTCGTCGTGACCGGGGCCAACGTCCATGACTGCAAGCGCCTTGACGATGTGCTCAGCACCATCGTCGTCACGCGCCAGGATCCGCCACATCGGCGAAGCAAACATCTGTGCGCCGACGCGGGCTACCGTGGAGCCGAACACCGTCGCACCATCGAGGGCCACGGCTACATCCCTCACGTCGTTGGTCGACGTACCGAAGCCGACATCAAGCGGCGCGATCCGAACAAGAAAGCCCGCCGCTGGGTTGTCGAGGTCTGCCATAGCTGGTTCAACCGCTTCCGAAAACTGCTCGTGCGCTACGAGAAACTCGAGCGCAGCTTTGTCGCGCTCAACCATCTCGCCGCCGCCATCATCGCCTTCCGCAAGGTACCTGCCGACGTCAACATAATTTACGGATAAGCTCTAAGAAGCGTTATCCCGTATGAACCAAGACAGGAACATCGCAGCCGAGATCCTGAAGTCGTTTCATGAGGCGACGGATGGTCTTGGATCGATCCTGGCGATCGAAGTGGTCGCTGCCCAGGTCGTTGTATTCGGTGCCGTCGCGAAGCATGTGGTACGCGGCGGTGAGCATCGAGGCGGCCACGGCGAGGATGGCCTTCTTGGCTCCGCGACGTGCCTTGATACGCAGGAACTGCGCACGCAGGTAGCTGGTCTTCACGCGCACCGCGGCCCAGGCGGCGGTGACCAGTGCCGTCTTGATCCAGGTGCCGCTCTTGCGCACGCGGGTGGAGCGGCGCTTGCCGGCGCTCTCGTCGCTGCGCGGACACAATCCGGCCCACGAGATCAGATGGCCGGCACTGGGGAAGCGCGACATGTCCACGCCGATCTCCGCCACCACGACGCTGGCCGTCAGGTCACTGACCCCCGGCATCGTCGCGAGCAGGCGGGCGCGCTGCCGGATCGGCGCCAGCGCTTTTCCCACGGCCGCATCCAGTTCGGCCAGCGTGCGCTGCAAAGCGTCGATCACCTGCAGGTGCAGCCTGAGCATCGTGCGGTGGTGCTCGGTGATGCGCCCGCGCAGCGCCTCGCGCAATTCGGCGCTCTTGCTGCGCGCCGTGCCCTGCGCCAGCGCGGCCAGGTGCGCCGGATCACTCTGGCCGGCCACGATGGCATCGAGCATCGCACGGCCGCTCTTGCCCAGTACATCCGACAGGACGCTGCCCAACTTGAGGTTGGCGTCCTCCAGCACCTTCTGGATACGCAGCGAGTGCTGGGAGACCTCCCGCACGAGTTGCTTGCGGGTGCGCGTGAGGTCGCGCAACTGCTGGATCGCCTGCGGCGGCACGAAGCTGGAGCGGATGAGGCCGTGCGCCAAGAGATCGGCAATCCACATCGCGTCGTTCACGTCGGTCTTGCGACCCGGCACGTTGCGGATATGCGCAGCGTTGGCCAGCACCAACTCGAACTCCGCTTCCAGCACGTGCCACACCGGCTTCCAGTACACGCCGGTGGCTTCCATGGCCACATGGGTGCAGTCGTGCTCGGCCAGCCAATCGGCCAGTTCGAGCAACTGGGCCGTCGTGGTGCCGAAGCTGCGCACCTCCTGATGCATGGGCGGCGAGACGCATCGCACGCAGGCCACGATGGTGTCCTTGTGCACGTCCAGGCCCGCACAGCGCGTGTAAAGCACTTGCATGAGAACCTCCTGGCGGTTGATGGGCACCGCAGGCAGTCCTCGTCATCGGACTCTACTAAGCGTGCTTCGGGGCGTTGCCGCCCTCTGCCACATTCCGGGGTGCTCGCAGGACTGCGGGTCCAACTACTGAACGGGCTTGTCGCACCAAGGGGAAGCCGACCTCGTCAGCAGCGCCCAAATTCATCCTACAACCACGCGCCATCCGTCGTCCACGTCCCCCGCTTCATGCGCCGGGGTCGGGTCCACCCGATGGCCAACTACTGAAGCGCGCTGCTGCCGCGCTCATTGGGTAACCTCCGTGCTCCGCAGTGCGGTGCGAGCCCCCTTCGGAACGGCCGGGCGGGGGCTCATGGCGCCATCTGCAGCAGAATGGTCACCGGGCCATCGTTGACCAGATGCACCTTCATGTCGGCGCCGAATTCGCCGGTCGCGACCACCGGATGCGCCGCCCGGGCCTTCGAAACGAAATGCTCGTAAAGCCGCCGGCCTTCATCGGGCGCGGCCGCCTGCGTGAAGCTCGGCCGATTGCCTGCGCTCGCATCGGCCGCGAGCGTGAACTGGCTCACGACCAGCAAGCCGCCGGCCACGTCCTCGAGGCTCAGGTTCATCTTGCCAGCGTCGTCCGAGAAGATGCGCAGCTTCAGGATCTTGGCGAGCATGCGGTCGGCCTGCGCATCGGTGTCGCCGCGCTCCGCGCACAAGAGGACGAGCAGGCCCGAATCGATGGCACCGGCGATGCGGCCGTCGATGTCGACGCGCGCACTGCTGACGCGCTGCAGGAGTGCTTTCATGGCGAGTGTTCCTTTTGGGTGGCGCGCGCCTCCATCCCGAGCGGCAGGAGCTGGATGGTGACGCGCAGACCAGGCACGGCGTCCATCAGGTCCTGCTCGAGCGCATCGCGCAGACCGGCTGCGCGCTCCAGCGACCACGCGCCCGGCACGTGCATGTGCAGATCGGCAAAGCGCCGCTGTCCGGCGCGCCGGGTGACCATGTCGTCGAAGCGCAGCTGTGCGCCTTCCGGGACGCCGGCGGCGAACCGCTCGAGGGTGGCGCGCAGAACGGACTGGGTCTTCGCATCCAGCGCCTCGTCCATCAGCCCTTGCGATGACCGCCAGACCAGCTTCACGCCTTCGCGCAGGATGTTCAGCGCCACGCCGATGCCCAGCACGGGATCGAGCCAGAGCCAGCCCGTCAGTGCAACCGCGGCGACGCCGACCAGCACCCCGACCGACGTCCAGACGTCGCTGAGCAGATGGCGCGCATCGGCCTCCAGCGCGATGGAACGGTGCACCTCGGCCGCCCGAAACAGCACGAAGGCGAGCAGGCCGTTGAAGACCGAGCTCAGGACCGAGAGCGCCAGCCCCCATCCGAGCTGTTCGAGCGGCTGGGGCGACAAGAGACGCGCGACCGCCGCCCAGATGATCGCGACTGCGGCGGCGACGATCAGGACGCCTTCGAATCCCGACGAGAAGTATTCGGCCTTGTGATGCCCATAGGGGTGGTCCTCGTCCGCCGGACGCATGGCGATCGTGACCATGACCAGGGCGAAGGTCGCGCTCGCGAGGTTCACGAAGGACTCCATCGCGTCCGAGATCAGGCCCATCGAGTTCGTGATGTACCCCGCCCACCCCTTCAGCACGATGGTGATGAGGGCGACCGCGATCGAGACGCGCAGCAGCGCCCGCGGGCTCAATGTGGAGAGCCTGGAGAAGCGGAGGAGAGAGTACAAGGGCTGAGCAAAGTCTCAAAAAGCCGCTGAATTATCGCGAGACGCACCGCACCTCCGAGGGCTTTCGGCACGATTCACGTACTATTTACTACACACCGGAAGCCACAGCAGATTCTCTTGTGATCCAACGAAGCATCGCACGGGCCCTATGCGGCCTTGTTCTCGTCTGTGCCAGCGCGAGCACACTGGTACAGACCGCGCCCAATTCCCCCAGCGCGCAAGCCGGCGTGCAGGCGGGCGTCCTCAAGTCCGTGCGCGGGGACGTGCGCCTGCTCGCGACGGACGGATCGATGCGGACCGCCCAATCCGGCGACGTCGTCGCGCCCATCGACCGCATCGTGACCGGCCCGACCACGCAGGACGGCGGCATGCTGATCGCCCTGCTGCAGGGCTCTGCGCGGATGATCACCGGCCTGATCGGCAAGACGCATCCCGATGCGGTTCGCGTCGAGACGCCCACCGCGGTCATCAGTATTCGCGGCACCGATTTCATCGTTCAAGCCGACCCGCAACCTTGACACCGCTATCTCGCATTTCTGCTCGCGCGGCCTCGCGGCGACGCTAGCCATCACGGCGTGCTCGACTCCTGGGGCGCGCGTGGTGCTGCTGCCGGAGCCGGACGGCAAGCCGTCCGCCGTCATCTTGACGTCCACCCCGCCCTGAAGGATGGGGATTCCTACTGCGCGGGCGTTGGCCTGAGGTGAGCTCCTGCCAACGCCTTTGCTTCGGTGGGTTCCTGCTTCGCCGGAGCAGCGCGAGACGGCCTTTCGGCCGCTTCGCGACTGACATCTCCTCCACAGGCATCGCCGAGCGCGCCTTGCCGCTCACTCAGCCAAGCCGCGCGCCCCGCGGCTAGAACGTTCTTCGCGGCGTGCACATCCGCGTTTTCCGTGTGGCCACAGGCCACGCAGGCGAAATTCGCCTGACTTTTCCGATTTTCTGCACTCTCGTGCCCGCAACAGCGGCACGTGCGGCTCGTGTATGCGGGATTGACCAGGATGACCCGGCCGCCTCGCCACTGCACCTTGTACACGAGTTGCCGCGCGAACTCGCCCCACGCGGCATCGAGGATGCCGCGATTGAGGCCGGCCTTCGCTCGAACGTTTCGCCCCCGCGCCTGGGCCGTGCCGCGCGCCGAAGCGGTCATGTTGACGATGCGAAGGTCTTCCAGCGCAATGACGGCGTGCCTGTCTGCCAGGTCGGTCGTGAGCTTGTGCAGCCAGTCGCTGCGCTGGCGGGCGATCTTACGGTGCAGGTTGCCGAGACGCGCCACCGCCTTGCGGCGATTGGCCGAGCCCTTCTTCTTGCGCGCCACCGCGCGCTGATAGCGCGCGAGGCGGCGCTGCTGGCGCGACAGCGCCTGCAGCGGCTCGACCGACGTCTCGTCGCTCAGCGCCGCGAACTTGGCAAGCCCCAGGTCCGAAACCGCGCTGACGCCGGCATTGCAGTGGGCGCTCAACGAAGCCTTTGCCGCTGCACGGGCGCGCAGCGGCGGCGAGATCGTCGTGACCGGCCATACCGACACCGTCGGGACGGTCGCGCACAACGACGAACTCTCGCGCGTGCGCGCGGCACTGGTGCGACAGATCTTCGTGGACAGAGGCTCCAGCCCGATCGCGTCGAGGCGGTCGGCCGAGGTGCGCGCGAGCCCGCCATCCAGACGGGCGACGAGGTCGCGGAGCCCCGGAACCGCCGCGTGACCCAGGTGCGCGACAAGCCCCGTCCTCCAGGGCGGGGAAGGAAAGCGCGGACGGCGCCGTCCGACGATGGGCTGGACGGGCTGGACGGGCTGGACGGGCTGGGCGGGCTGGGCGGCGACGACAGAAATTTGCGCAACCCTGCCCTAGCGCAAACCCGAGTCGCCTGCGTATGCTGAATTGATCATGCAGGACATCAAGGCATACCGCTTCCAGATGCGTACTCGACCGAAGGTCGAGGCGCAGCTGCGCCGGTTCGCCGGCATGGGGCGCTGGGTGTGGTGCCGGGCGCTTGCCGAGCAGCGCGCGCGGCACGCGCGAGGCGAGAAGTACGCCGGCTATGCGCAGATGTGCACCTGGCTCACGGACTGGCGCAACGACCCGAAGACCGGCTGGCTGGCCGACGGGCCGGTCCACCCGCAGCAGCAGGTGCTGCGGCGGCTGGACGAGGCGTACAAGCGATTCTTCGCGACCGTGAAGGCTGGCGGCGGGCGCGCAGGGCCGCCGAGGTTCAAGCGCTACGGCGAAGAGCCAGGCATCCGCTTTCCCGATCCAAAGCAGTTCGTCTTGGACGCGGCTAATGGCCGCCTCAAGCTCCCCAAGCTCGGTTGGGTGCGCCTGCGCATGAGCCAGCCGCTCGATGGGGTGGTGCGCAACGTCAGCGTCACCCGCGAGGGTGAGCGCTGGTTCGTCTCGCTGCAGGTCGAGTCGAAGGAGGTTGCGCCGGCGCTCGATGTCGCGCCGACTCTCGGCATCGACCTGGGGCTCGCCAAGTTCGCGGCGCTGAGTGACGAGACGTCGGTCGAGCCCCTGAAGGCGCTGGAGCGCCAGCAGCGGCGACTCGCGCGCTATCAGCGCGCCGTGGCGCGCAAGAAGAAGGGCTCGACCAACCGCCGCAAGGCGGTGGTGCGGCTGGGTAACCTGTATCGCAGGATCGCCCGACAGCGCAGCGACTGGCTGCACAAGCTCACGACCGAGTTGGCCGATCGGCACGCGGTGATCGCTCTGGAGGACCTTCGCATCGCCAGCATGAGCGCCTCGGCGCGCGGCACGGTCGAGGCGCCAGGGAAGAACGTTCGCGCGAAGGCGGGCCTCAACCGCGGCATCCTCGATGCCGCGTGGGGCGAGTTCGCGCGGCAGCTCGCGTACAAGGTGCAGTGGCGAGGCGGCCGGGTCATCCTAGTCAACCCCGCGTACACAAGCCGGACGTGCCGCTGTTGCGGCCATGAGCGCGCGGAGAACCGGAAGACGCAGGCCGTCTTCAGCTGTGCGGCCTGTGGCCACACGGAAAACGCGGACGTGCACGCCGCGAAGAACATTCTGGCCGCGGGGCGCGCGACCTGGCTCAGCGAGCGGCAAGGCGCGCGCAGCCATGCCTGTGGAGGAGACGTCAGTCGCAAAGCGGCCGCAAGGCCGCCTCGCGCAGCTCCTGCGAAGCAGGAACCCACCGAAGCAAAGGCGTTGGCATGAGCTCACCTCAGGCCAACGCCCGCGCAGCAGGAATCCCCGTCCTTCAGGGCGGGGAGGACGTCAACATCGAAGTCCGCTGACCCGGTGCTGGAAGGACGCCCCCTGGTGTCCGGTCGCTCAGCTCAGATGGACGCGCGCGAACTTGCGCTTGCCGACCTGCACCACGTAGCTTCCGGCGGACAGCTTCATGCCCTTGTCGCTGACCACGCTGGAGTCGACGCGCACGCCGCCGCCGTCGATGAGCCGGTTGCCCTCGGACGCCGACGGCGCGAGGCCCGCCTGCTTGAGCAGCTGGGCGATGCCCAGCGGGGCGCCTGACAGGCTCACTTCCGGAATCTCGTCAGGCACACCGCCCTTGCTCCGGTTGATGAAATCCTGCTCGGCGGCATCCGCGAGCGCCGCGCTGTGGAAGCGCGCGGTGATCTCCTTGGCGAGCCCCACCTTGGCGTCCTTGGGATTGCGGCCGGCCTCGACCTCGGCCTTGAGCGCCTCGATCTCGGCGATCGACTTGAAGCTCAGCAGCGTGTACCAGCGCCACATCAGGGTGTCCGAGATCGACAGGACCTTGGCGAACATGGTGTTCGGGTCTTCGCTGATGCCGATGTAGTTGTTCTTGCTCTTCGACATCTTCTCAACGCCGTCGAGTCCCTCGAGGAGCGGCATAGTGAGTATGCACTGCGGCTCCTGACCGTACTCCTGCTGGAGGTGCCTGCCCATCAGCAGGTTGAACTTCTGGTCGGTGCCGCCCAGTTCGAGGTCCGACCGCAGCGCGACCGAGTCGTAGCCCTGCATCAGCGGGTAGAGGAACTCGTGCACCGAGATCGACTGGCCGGCCTTGAAGCGCTTGCTGAAATCCTCGCGCTCCATCATGCGGGCCACGGTGTACTTCGCCGCGAGCTGGATCATGCCGCGCGCGCCGAGCGGATCGCTCCACTCGGAGTTGTAGCGGATCTCGGTCCTGGCCGGATCGAGCACCAGGCTGGCCTGCCGGTAGTAGGTCTGGGCGTTGGCCTCGATCTGCTCGCGGGTCAGCGGCGGCCGGGTCGAGTTGCGGCCCGAGGGATCGCCGATGGTGGTCGTGAAATCGCCGATCAGGAAGATCACGGTGTGCCCGAGATCCTGGAGCTGGCGCATCTTGTTGAGCACCACGGTATGGCCGATGTGGATGTCCGGGGCCGTGGGGTCGAGGCCGAGCTTGATTCGCAGCGGCGTCCCCATCGCCTCGGACCGCTGGAGCTTTCGTATCCACTCGTCCTGGGGAAGAAGCTCGTCAGTCCCACGAAGTGAAATTTCGAGCGCTCTTCCTACGCCTTCGGACAGACTTGCGGATGTAACAAAACCGGATTTCATTGGGCTTTAGGGCAGTGCTTCTATGGCATAAGTCATGCCACGGCTATACTTTGCCCGTTTCTCTCAAGCGCCGGATTCTAAGCGGCGCTGCTCCCCGCACCGTCCTGCCGCCCGTTCGACACGGCCCCCGCAGCGCGGTTTCGCCGAACCTGAGCTGGAATTCGAAGTTTTGATCAACGGCATTCTTGCTGCCGAGGAGCTGATTGCTTCCCGCGTGGCCCACATATTCCGGACCTATCCGAAGCAGATCACGGCTGCCGTTGCCGTGCTGCTTCTGTCCGCGGGCGGCGGCGCCTTTGCCGTCGCCTCCCTCGCTCCCGATGCGGCCGACCTCCCCGTCAAGCAGGTGTTCGAATCGGTCACCCCGCTGTCCTTCGCTGAGCAGGTCCAAGCGCTCGACAACCACAGCTTTACCCTTTTCCGCACCGAGATCACGCGCTCGAGTGACACGGCCGAAGCGCTCCTGCAGCGACTGGGGCTCGCCGATCCCTCCGCGGCTGCCTTCGTGCGCGGCAATCCCGAGGCGCGCAGCGCATTCCTGAGCCGCGCCGGACGGACCGTGACCGCCGAAGCCACGCAGGAGAACACCCTGCAAAAGCTCAGCGCGCGCTGGATCCCGGACGGCGACGGCAACTTCAAGCGCGTCGTCATCGAAAAGACGCCCGCGGGCTTTCGGGCGCGGTCCGAAACCGACGTCCTGACGCCGGGCACCCGGCTTGCGAGCGGCATCGTTCGCAGTTCGCTGTTCGCGGCAACGGACGACGCCGGCATTCCCGACGCGGTCGCGAGCCAGCTGGCGGACGTTTTTTCCGGCGACGTCGACTTCCGGTCACTGCGCAAGGGCGACCGCTTCGCCGTCGTCTACGAGACCTTCGATGCAGACGGCCAGACGCTGCGCACGGGCCGCGTCCTGTCCGCCGAATTCGAAAGCGGCGGCAAGCTGCATCAGGCGCTGTGGTTCCAGGCGCCCGGGCAAAAAGGAAGCTACTACCGCCCGAACGGCGACAGCCTGCGTCACGCCTATCTGGCCTCGCCGGTCGAGTTCACCCGGGTGAGCAGCGGCTTCGCGATGCGGCTGCACCCGATCCTGAACAGCTGGCGCCAGCATCACGGCATCGATTTCGCGGCACCCACCGGAACGCCGGTTCGTGCCGTCGGTGACGGCACCGTCGAATTCGCCGGCACCCAGAGCGGCTACGGAAACATCGTGATCCTGAAGCACAGCAGCACCCAGGAAACCGCCTATGCGCACCTGAGCCGCATCGACGTCAGGGTCGGCCAGAGCGTGAGCCAGAGCCAGACCCTGGGTGCGGTCGGCATGACCGGCTGGGCCACCGGCCCTCACCTGCACTTCGAATTCCGCGTCGACGGCGAGTATCGCGATCCGTCCACGATTGCCCAGAATGGCGGCGCCCCGATCAGCGTTGCGTCGCGCCCCGCTTTCGAGCGGCTCGCGGTCGCGACGCGCGCCGAGTTGTCCGCCGCCTTCTCGGTGGTTCAGGCAAGCGCGGACTGACGCGGGCCCCGCAGCGCCGGATCGGCTCGACCCGAAAGATGGCTGAACTCTTCATCGGCCTGATGTCGGGGACGTCGATGGACGGCGTCGATGGCGTGCTCGCGGATTTCTCGGCCGGACGCATTGCGGTACGAGGCTACGCGGCGGCGCCGTTCCCGGCCGCACTGCGCGCCGAGCTCATGGCACTCAACACCCCCGGCGACAACGAGTTGCATCGGGCGGCCCTGGCCGGCAACCGCCTCGCCCACGCCTATGCGGGGGTGGTGCATCAACTGATGGCCGATGCCAGCCTGTCGCCCGGCGCCGTGACGGCGATCGGTGCGCACGGCCAGACCGTGCGGCACCGGCCCGGAGAGTTCGACGACGTCGGCTACACGCTGCAGATCAACAACCCTTCCCTGCTTGCCGAGCTGACCGGCATCCCGGTCGTCGCGGATTTCCGCAGCCGGGATGTCGCTGCCGGCGGGCAGGGGGCGCCGCTCGTTCCCGGCTTTCACCGGGCGCTGTTCGCGCGCAGCGACCAGGCGGTCGCGGTGCTGAACATCGGCGGCATTTCCAATCTCAGCATCCTTCCGGCGGGTGAAGGCACGGTGCTCGGCTTCGACTGCGGACCGGGCAATGCACTGATCGACCACTGGTGCCAGACGCACATCGGCCAGCCCTACGACGTCGGCGGCCAATGGGCGGCGAGCGGCCGCGTGGTGCCCGAACTGTTGGCGCGGCTGCTAGGCGACGCCTATTTCGCCAAGAGCCCGCCCAAGAGCACCGGCCGCGACCTGTTCAACCCGGACTGGCTGGCCGCACACCTCTCCACCTCCGAAGCCGACCCCGCGGACGTGCAGGCCACGTTGACGGAACTGACGGCCTGCGTCTGTGCCGAGCATCTGAAGCGGTATGGTGCCGGCAGCCAGCTGCTGATCGTGTGCGGCGGTGGCGCGCTCAACGATCACCTCCTCTCACGGCTGCGCGCCCTGCTGCCGACCGTCGAGGTCGTGTCGTCCGGCGAACGCGGCCTGCCGCCCCAGGAAGTGGAGGCCGCCGCCTTCGCCTGGCTGGCGCGCGGTGCGCTGCGCGGCGAGCCCGGCAATCTCGCGAGCGTGACCGGCGCCCGCGGTCCGCGCGTTCTCGGCGCCGTCTACCCTGCGTGAGCGGGGCGAGCGCCGCCCCTCAGCCCTGCCCCGAGACTTCCGGCTGCGCCGGCTGAACCGCCGCCGCGCAGAAGTTCGGAAAAGGGACAGGCAGCAAAAAGCCGCCCGGAGGCGGCTTTGTCAAACGGCACGAACCGGCCGGTCGCATCAAGCCGAGAAGCTCGATCCGCAGCCGCAGGTGCTGGTGGCGTTCGGGTTCTTGATCACGAACTGCGCGCCCTGGAGATCTTCCTTGTAGTCGATCTCGGCGCCGACGAGGTATTGATAGCTCATCGCGTCGATCAGAAGTGACACGCCGTTCTTGGTCATCGTCGTGTCGTCTTCGTTGGTGATTTCATCGAAGGTGAAACCGTACTGGAAACCGGAGCAACCGCCACCCTGCACGAACACGCGCAGCTTGAGGTCGGGATTGCCTTCCTCGGCGATCAGGTCGGCCACCTTGGCCGCCGCGCTGTCCGTGAAGACGATCGGGTCGGGCATCTGGGTCTGAACATTTTCTGCAACGGCACTCATCGAGAGAACTCCTGTGGGGCCGGTCGAGCGGCCGAATAAATGAATGCTACTTCAATCAGCAAAAAGCCGCCCGAAGGCGGCTTTTTTGACAGCTCGGGCGGTAAGCCCAAAAACGCTTCGGATTTAGCGCTTCGAGAACTGCTTGCGGCGGCGTGCGGAATGCAGACCGACCTTCTTACGCTCGACTTCACGCGCATCGCGGGTGACGAAGCCGGCCTGGCTCAGCACGGGCTTCAGCGAGGCGTCGTAGTCGATCAGGGCGCGGGTGATGCCGTGGCGCGTTGCGCCGGCCTGGCCCGATTCGCCACCGCCCGCCACGTTGACCAGGATGTCGAAGGTTTCGACATTGTTGGTCAGGTACAGGGGCTGCTTGGCGATCATGATCGAGGTTTCGCGGCCAAAGAAATCCTGGATGTCCTTGCCGTTCACCGTGATCTTGCCGGTGCCCTTTTTCAGAAACACGCGGGCGACGCTGGATTTGCGACGGCCGGTGCCGTTGTTCCATTCACCAATCATTCTCAAGGCTCCTTACAGTTCCAGCACTTTGGGCTGTTGGGCGGTATGCGGGTGCTCTGCGCCACCGTACACCTTGAGTTTCTTGATCATGGCGTAACCGAGCGGGCCCTTGGGCAGCATGCCCTTGACGGCCTTTTCCAGGGCGCGGCCCGGGTGCTTGGCTTGCATGTCGCGGAAGCTGGTGGCCGTGATGCCGCCCGGATAGCCCGAGTGGCGGTAGTACACCTTGTCAAGCGGCTTGGCGCCGGTGACACGCAGTTGCGATGCGTTGATGATGACGATGAAGTCGCCGGTATCGACGTGAGGCGTATAAATGGCCTTGTGTTTGCCGCGCAGACGGAGAGCAACTTCGCTGGCTACTCGTCCGAGGACCTTGTCGGTCGCGTCAATCACAAACCACTCGTGCTTCACGTCAGCGGGCTTGGCGCTGAACGTAGACATGAGTTTTCTCTTTCAAAAGAGGGTTTGGGAGGCCCTTTTCCACGGTCGGTGTTCCTCTGACGGGAATCTCTTAGGTGGGTGAAAATACCTCGCCGCGGGGCCACAAAAACGCTGCGAAGCCTGCCATTATACGAAAAACAGCCGGGAGGCCGCAATCGGCCCGGCCCAAAGGCGCCGGATGGTTACCATCGAGGGATATGTTCAGCTACCGCCACGCATTCCACGCCGGCAACCACGCCGACGTGCTCAAGCACACGGTGCTGATTGCCACGCTCGACCACCTGCTCGAAAAGGACGCGGCGCTGACCGTCGTCGACACGCATGCCGGCGCCGGCCTGTACCGCCTCGACGGCGACTACGCGGGCACCAGCGGCGAGGCGGTCGACGGCGTGCTGCGGCTCTTCGCGGGCCCTGAAGCCGACGCCCCGCTCGCCGATGCGCTCGCGCGCTACGTGGAGGTCGTCCGCGACTTCAATGCCAAGGGCCATGTGCGGATCTACCCCGGCTCGCCGTTCATCACCCATCACCTGCTGCGCGACCACGACAAGCTCAAGCTGTTCGAGCTGCACCCCACCGATGCCCGCTCGCTCGACGCCAACATCGCCCAGCTCGACGCCGGACGGCAGATCGCGGTGCTGCGGGAAGACGGCTTCGGCAGCGCGACCAAATTCCTGCCGCCCCCCTCGCGCCGCGCGCTGGTGCTCTGCGATCCGAGCTACGAGATCAAGAGCGACTACGCGCGCGTGCTCGACTTCGTCACCGGCGCGCTCAAGCGCTTCGCCACCGGGACCTACGCCGTCTGGTATCCGATCATCCCGCGGCCCGAGGCGCATGACTTGCCGCGCCGCCTCAAGACGCTCGCGACCAAGGCCGGCAAGCCGTGGCTGCATGCAACGCTGACGGTCAAGTCGAGCAAGATCGTCACGGATTCGTCCGGCGCCAAGCACCGCCCCGGCCTGCCGGCGAGCGGCATGTTCCTCATCAACCCGCCCTACACGCTGAAGGCCCAGCTGCAGGCCGCGCTGCCCCAGATGGCCGAGAGGCTGGCGCAGGACCGCAACGCCGCCTTCTCGCTCGACAGCGGCGGCAACTGAAGAGGCACGAGGCGGCGCGCCTCAGCGCCGCTTGCGGGGCGGGACCTTGCGCTTCGCCCGGGCCGGCGTTTCCGGCGCGTCCTGCACCGGTGATTCGGCTTCGCCGACGGGGGTGCCCGCGCAGTTGTCCTCCTTGTCGACGACCGACAGGGCGACCTGCTTGATCCCGAGCCCCACCAGCCCGATGGACTCGGCCGCGGCACGGCTCAGGTCGATGATCCGTCCCATGGCGTAAGGCCCCCGGTCGTTGATGCGGACCAGCACCTCACGCCCGTTCACCAGACTGCGCACGCACACGCGGGTATTGAAGGGCAGCGTCCTGTGCGCGGCAGTGAACGCGGTCATGTCGAAGCGCTCGCCGCTGGCGGTCTTGCGCTGGTGGAACTGGATGCCGTACCAGGACGCGCCGCCGCGCTCGAAGATCTCGCGGTTGGGGTCCTCCGGCAGCCCGTCGTCCTGCTCGCCGGCGCCCGACACCGCGAGGTCGTAGCGCACCGAGGGCACGTGGGAGCGCGGCGGCGCACCGGGCGGCAGCGCCGGTTGCTTGACCAGCGGCCGCAGCCCGCCCTGCTTGGCAGCACCCGAACCATCGGTCGGCGGCGTCGAACAGGCGGCGAGCAGCACCGCCACCGCAGCCGCCGCGACAAGCCTGGCGAGACGGGCGCCCGACCTCATGCGCTCCAGCCGAGGCGCTCCAGCACGCCCAGCGTCGCCGCCGACTGGTTCATCGTGTAGAAGTGCAGCGCCGGAGCGCCGCCCTCGCGAAGCCGCGCGCAGAGCGCGGACACCACGTCGAGCCCGAACGATTTGATCGATGCAGTGTCGTCGCCGAAGCTCTGCAGCCGCAGACGGATCCAGCGCGGGATCTCCGCGCCGCAGGCATCCGAGAAGCGCATGAGCTGCGTCGAACTGGTGATCGGCATGATGCCCGGCACGATCGGCGTGTCGATGCCCAGCGCCCGCACTTCATCGACGAAGCGCCAGTACGCCTCGGGGCTGAAGAAGTACTGCGTGATGGCCGAATCCGCGCCCGCGCGGACCTTGGCCACAAAGGCCTTCAGATCCGCCTCGGGCGATTTGGCCTGTGGATGCACTTCGGGATAGCACGCCACCTCGATGTGGAAATCGCGCCCGGTCTCCGCGCGGATGAAGGCGACGAGGTCGCTCGCGTAGAGGAATTCGCCGCCGATGCCGTAGCCGCTCGGCAGGTCGCCGCGCAGCGCGACCAGGCGCTTGACGCCCATCGCCTTCAGCTCGGCCAGCTGCGTACGCACCGTCGCCTTCGTCGCGCCGATGCACGAGAAGTGGCAGGCCGCGGACACGCCCTCGCCGAGGATTTCGCGCACGGTGCCGAAGGTGCCGTCGTGCGTGGAGCCGCCCGCACCGTAGGTCACCGAGCAGAACTCGGGGCTCATCGCATAGAGCTGCTGGCGCACGGCGCGCAGCTTGGCCGCGCCTTCGGGGGTCTTGGGCGGAAAGAACTCAAAACTGAGCGGAAGGCGCACGGCCTACTCCTTGTTCACTGGTTCGCCGTTCGCGTGAACGGCATGAATGAAAAACTCACGATTGCCATCGCCGCCCACGATCGGGCTCGCGAGCCATTGCGCCACGCGCAGGCCCAGCGATGCACAGGCATCGCGCAAGCGCTGCTCGACCACGGCGTAGAGCGCAGGGTCGCGCACGATGCCGCCCTTGCCGATCTGGCCGGGCTGCAGCTCGAACTGCGGCTTGACGAGCATCAGCAGGTCGCCACCACGCTTGAGCAGCGGCGCCAGCGCCGGCAGGACGAGGGTCAGCGAAATGAAGGACAGATCGCCGACAACGAGGTCGAAGCTCGAATCCTCGGGCGAGCGCGACGCCCATGCATCGCGACCGAGCGATCGGGCGTTGACGCCCTCGACCGCCGTCACGCGCGCGTCCGCCCGTAGGCGCGGATGCAACTGCCCATGGCCCACGTCGACGCCCACCACATGCTCGGCGCCGTGCTGCAGCAGGCAGTCGGTGAAGCCACCGGTCGACTGCCCCACATCGAGGCAGCGCTTGCCCTTGGCATCGACGCCGCTGGAGGCCAGCGCGCCTTCGAGCTTCAGCCCGCCGCGCGACACGTAGCGTGCCTCGGCCGCATCGAGCAGCTCGAGCTCGGCCGTCTCCGGCACCTCGTCGCCGTTCTTGGCCACGGTGCGCCAGTCGGCGCCATCACGCCAACGCAATCCGGCCGCGATGAGCCGCGCCGCCTGCGAGCGCGACGCGGCGAGGCCGCGTTCGACGAGCAACTGATCGGCGCGCAAGACGCTACGCCCGCCCCGCTCAATAGCGGTAGGTGTCCGGCTTGTAAGGGCCGTTCTTGTCGACGCCGATGTAGGCGGCCTGCGCATCGGTGAGTTCGGTCAGCATTGCGCCGACCTTCTTCAGGTGCAGGCGCGCGACCTTCTCGTCGAGGTGCTTGGGCAGCACGTAGACCTTGCCGGCCTGGTAGGCGCCGGGCTTGGTGAAGAGCTCGATCTGCGCGATCGTCTGGTTCGCGAACGACGAGGACATCACGAAGCTCGGGTGGCCGGTGCCGCAGCCGAGGTTCACGAGGCGGCCCTTGGCCAGGAGGATGATCTTCTTGCCGTCCGGGAAGGTGATGTGGTCGACCTGCGGCTTGATCTCTTCCCACTCGTACTTCTCGAGCGAGGCGACGTCGATCTCGTTGTCGAAGTGGCCGATGTTGCAGACGATCGCCTGGTCCTTCATCGCGGCCATGTGCTCGTGGCGGATCACGTCGCGGTTGCCGGTGGTGGTCACGAAGATGTCGGCCTTGTCGGCCGCGTATTCCATCGTCACGACCTTGTAGCCTTCCATCGCGGCCTGCAGCGCGTTGATCGGGTCGATCTCGGTCACCCACACCTGCGCGCTCAACGCACGCAGCGCCTGGGCCGAGCCCTTGCCCACGTCGCCGTAGCCGGCCACGCAGGCGACCTTGCCGGCGACCATCACGTCGGTGGCGCGCTTGATGCCGTCCACCAGCGATTCGCGGCAGCCGTAGAGGTTGTCGAACTTGCTCTTGGTGACCGAGTCGTTGACGTTGATCGCGCGGAACAGCAGCGTGCCCTTGGCGCTCATCTCGTTCAGGCGGTGCACGCCGGTGGTCGTTTCCTCGGTCACGCCGATGATCTCGGCCGACTTGCGGGTGTACCAGCTCGGATCGACGGCCAGCTTGGCCTTGATCGCAGCGTAGAGGATGCGTTCTTCCTCGCTCGTCGGGTTGGCGAGCACGCCCTGGTCCTTCTCGGCGCGCTGGCCCAGGTGCATCAGCAGCGTGGCGTCGCCGCCGTCGTCGAGGATCATGTTCGGGCCTTCGCCGGCCGAGCCCTTGGGGCCGAAGTCGAAGATGCGATGGGTGTAGTCCCAGTAATCGGCGAGCGATTCGCCCTTGACCGCGAACACCGGCGTGCCGGCGGCGGCGATGGCGGCGGCCGCGTGGTCCTGCGTCGAGAAGATGTTGCACGAAGCCCAGCGCACGGTCGCGCCCAGCGCCTGCAGGGTTTCGATCAGCACCGCGGTCTGGATCGTCATGTGCAGCGAGCCGGTGATGCGCGCGCCCTTCAGCGGCTGGCTCTTGGCGAATTCTTCGCGGATGGCCATCAGGCCGGGCATTTCGGTTTCGGCGATGCGGATTTCCTTGCGGCCCCAGGCAGCGAGCGAAATATCGGCGATGGCCTGATCGGCGGGGGATTTGAGAACGGCGCTCATGTCGGCTCCAAAGCAAGTTTGAAAGATGCCACTGCGTTCGGGGAAGGACTCACCGCGAGACGAGCGGGTGAGCGTGGTTGCGATGTGGATCCGAGCCTCACGCCTGCCGGCGCTGCAACGCTCCTCGGATAAGCGGCGGATTTTACCGCGTTGCCGCCGGAACGCTGCGAGCGGCGGTTTCCGGTTCGCCCTAGACTGCCGGGCACCGCATCTTCCGGGAAGGTTGGCATGTCCAGAGTTCGACTTCTTGCAGCATCTTTGTTCGTCGCCGCTTCGGCGGCAGCACCGCTCATCAGTTCCGCACAGGCGCCGGAACCCGCTGTGCGGGTGCGCGGCGTCATCGAACAGGTCGATTCGAAATCCCTGACGGTCAAGGACCGGAGCGGCGAAGTCGTGACGCTCGTTCGTCCGGCCGACATGAATGTGTCGGAAGTGGTGCCGCTCAGCATGGCCGACATCAAGCCCGACAGCTTCGTCGGCGCGGGCGCCATGCCACAGCCGGACGGCACCCAGCGCGCATTGGAAGTGCTGGTGTTCCCCGAAGCCGGGCGCGGCACCGGCGAAGGCTTCCGCCCCTGGGACTACATGCCGGACAGCACGATGACCAATGCCACCGTCGCCACGCTCGCCGAGGCCCCGTCGTCGACGCCGGGCGGCCAGAAGATGGTGCTGCGCTACAAGGACGGCGAGCAGACCGTCATCGTCCCGCCGGGCACACCCGTCGTGACCGTCAAGCCGGGCAATGCCGATCAGGCGGCGCTGGTGGTCCCGGGCGCGAAGGTGGTGGTCACCGCCCAGGTGAAGGACGGCAAGCCGACCGCGACGCGGATGCTCGTCGGCCGCAACGGGTTCACGCCGCCCCTGTGACGCCGAGGGTCCGACGAGCGTTCGCCGACTGGGGCGAGGTGTTCCCCAACGCGGCGTGCGTCGTCTCGCTCGTGGACCGCCTCATGCACCGCGCCGAGGTCGTGCGCATCGAGGGCGAGTCCTATCGCGCCAAGGAAGCTCAGGAGCGGCTGGCCGCACGCGCCAGGCAGCGCTCGGGCAAGCCAGCCAGGAGCAAGCCGTGAGCTCGCGCGACGCCGCACCGCCCAAGCTGCCCACGCACTGGACGCCCGAGCAGGCGCTGGCCGTCTTCGAGTGCCTGCACGCGCTGCGCGAGCAGCTGTGGTCGATGTACGGATCGGCCGCACAACAAGCCTGGCGCGATCAGCTCGCGCCGCTCTTGCCCCTGCCCGAGTTCGATCCTGACCAGCCCTTTTGATCGCCGCGAGAGCCTCGCTCAGAATGGCTCGAAGCCGAACTCGGCATCGTCAAGCAGGTGCCTCTGTCGCTTCAGCCAGCGCTTGGTCGCCGCCACATCGCCCAGCATGCGCATGTCGCGTTGTTGCTCGCTCAGTTCGGCTCGCCACTGGCGGCTCGTCTGCTCAAGCACCTCGCCCAGCCTGCCCGGGTTCATTCCCCGACCCGGCTCCAGGCCGAACTCCATGCAGAACCCCATCTCCACGCCGTCCACCTGTGACCTGAGTTCGGCCAACTGCTCGCTCAGCACCTTGTTGTAGTGCTTCAAGCGCTGGGCGCTGGCAGTCGCGGCGTGGCTCGCATCGATCTGCTCGATCTCCAGTTGCAGCTCCAGCAGCGCGAGCAGGTCGTTGCCCGCATAGGCCTGGTTGACCCGTTGCATCAGCGCGGTCTTCTCTGCGCGTTGCCGCTCATCCGTCTCGCGATCCGGGTGCAAGGCGCTGGCAAGCTTGCGATAGATCTCGCGCACCGACTGCGTGGCCTGTTGCGCCTCGGCCTCGCGCCGCTGTTGTGCCGCGCCCTTGCGGCGGCGCGCAGACTTCGCCTCGCGCTCAGCTTCCTCGGCCGCCGCGCGGTCCTGCAGGCCTTGCTGCATGCGCGCGAACAGATCCGCATCCGTATCGATCCCTTCCTCGTCACCCAGGTCCAGCCCGGTCATCGCCTCTGTCAGGTCCTTCATCGCCCGCATCATCTCGCGCTGCTCGGTATCGAAGTCCACCTCGGCATGCTTGTCGAACAGCGCCTTCAGCGCTGCGTCCTCGCCGCGCGCGGCCAGCAGCTCCCCCGCGGCGTCGCACAGCAGCTCGCGCAGCGTGCCGCGCTCCGCCTGGGTCCAGCTGCGCTGGTCAAGCAGCGCATCCAACGCAACGACCCATTGCCTGCGTCCCGCAATCAGCTCGGCCTGCAGCGGCCTGAGCACCTGGGCATGCGCTTGGCGATACGCCGCAATGTTCTCGTGCCACGCCGCCAGCGTCCGCCGCGCCTGCGCGATCTGCCGGATGAGGCTGTTGAACCGCTTTTGCGGCGGCGTCAATGCAGGCCCGGACTTGTTCAACGAGATTTGAAGGGCGTCAGTGCGCGACACGGGCCAGCTCCAGCTTCAATGAGGCCGCCATTGTCGTTCATGGCCCGACCTCAAACAGCCGCTGGGCCGAATCCGCCCCTCAAAACCGCGTCCTCACCACCATATAGAAGCGGGTCTACACCGCCGCCAACAGCCGGAAGCCGTCGTAGGCAAACGCTCCGGCAATCTTGTCGCAATCGGCAGGCGATACCCCGGCACCGCGCGCGGTTGAAAACCACAGATCGCGGACCTGCGCTTCCATCGTGTCGATGATCGCCGTGGCTTCATCGCGCTCCAGCAAAAAGCGCGCGCTTTGCGACAGCAGGTTCGAGGCATTCGCGAACCTGCCTGCGTCGCCGCATTCCATCGCCAGATCGCGCCGCTCGATGCTCACCGGTACAGCAGGGGTCAGGTCGTACGCTGGCGAAACCTTCCAGTCCCTTTCTTGCGCAATCAGGGCATGGTTGCGCGGGTGATCGTCGATGTTCGAGATCAGCGCGTTGAAGCACATGCGGCGGAACACTTCCGCCGCGTTGGCTGCCGGTTCGGCGCAGACGCGGCGAACCTCTTCGGCAAGCTGCACATAGGACCAGCGGTCACGCGATTGATAGTTGTCTTCGGCGCGGAGCAAAGTGAGCGCGCTGATCATGCGGGCGCGCAGATATCCGGCGTCAGTCTTTTCGCGGTCGAAGCGTTTGACCAACAAAACGTCGCGGCCCGCGACTTCGACAACGCGGCTTTCCGCCGTCGTAAGGCCGCAGGCGCGGGCCAGGAGCAGCATGGCGTGTTCAACACGCGCGCTGTTCCATGGGTCGGTCGCGACATTGAACTTCGCAATCCACAGGCCATAGGCATCTTCGACGACGGCCTTGGGGCGCGCGCCCCCCATAGACGTGCCGACTAGCAGCAGATTGCCGACATGTTCAATGACGGCATCTGGCGGGACTTCGTCCTCGGCAATGATGGCGTCGGCGGTCGCCTGCACCTTCGCAAGTTCAAGGGTCTGGTTGAAGCTGCGTTTTGGTGCTGGCGGCACCTGGTTGAGGCCAAAACCAAGTGCACCCGCACGGTCGTCCGGCGAGTACAGCAGATAGTCGAGTTCGCCGGGCTGTGCCACGCCGAGGTGCTTTTGAATGACGCGGCGTCCCCAATAGTCGGGACTTGCGTCGCGCAACGCACCGAAGACGCCGTTCAGGGCGTTGGTTGAATAGGTCCGGTCGGCAAGCTTCAGCTCAATCGGGTCAAGCGGAACAGCATCCTGGCGGGCGAGGTAGCTGCGACCGTAGACGAAGCGGCCCTCCGACACACCGCGCCTGTTGGGCTGAAGCTGAAAGCGGCCCGCTGTTACCGGCGCGGTCTGTCCCGGCAGGGTGATGTAGACGAAGCATTCGCGCGGGGTTTCAGAAGTCATTGCTCAACCCCGGCTTTGTTCTGGCGCGGCCAGGGTCACGGGCAAGGGCGAGGGTCTGGCCTTCCTGGTCCTTTTCCGGGAGGGCGACCTCGTCGAGCTGAGGCAGGAGGTCAAGCGCCCACAGCATCGCGGCGTAGACTGCCATGCTCGTAGAGGGCTTCCCCTTTTCGGCATCGCTGATCGCCCGGGGACCGGTCCCGATCCTTCCGGCCATGTCCTCGATGGTCATGTTGCGACGGACCCGCGCCGTGCGCAGGTCGGTGCCCAGCCGCTTGAGCGATTGCTCAACGGCATAGGGAGGCGCGGTCAGGAGCTTATTGCGGGCTGTCATGGCGTCACCGTCTGCAGGTCAGTCTTCAAGGTAGCACGTTCGCCCTCCCAAAACAAAATACGCTCTTAAGGGTGTATTAACCATGTTAATCAGCTCTTAAGAGCAGATTGAATCTCGAATTGATGATTAAAAAATATGCAGCTCTTGATCCTATCGATCAACTGCCGCATGAAACCTATCCACACAGGATAGAGGCGCGACAGGTCGCCTGTGGGCTTTAGCTCTCAAGCCGGGCAGCGCCAGCCATAAGCGAAAATACGGGGATCACCAGCGCGCCAGGGTTCCAGAAGCATCCGCCCGACCTGCGTACATAGCTGCGTACATATTCAAGAATTTCTCCTCATGCAGAACGGCAACTTCCAAGCAGAGACGCGGCGCAGACGCACCTTCGCGATCATTTCCCACCCCGACGCGGGCAAGACCACGCTGACGGAAAAGCTACTGCTCTTCTCCGGCGCGATCCAGATCGCGGGCTCGGTCAAGGCGCGCAAGGCATCGCGGCATGCCACCTCGGACTGGATGGAAATCGAGAAGCAGCGCGGCATCTCGGTGGCGTCCTCGGTGATGCAGATGGCGTACCGCGAGCACGTCATCAACCTGCTCGACACACCCGGCCACAAGGACTTCTCGGAAGACACCTACCGCGTGCTGACCGCGGTCGATTCGGCGCTCATGGTGATCGATGCGGCGAACGGTGTCGAAGCCCAGACGCGCCGCCTGATCGAGGTCTGCCGCCAGCGCGATACGCCGATCCTCACCTTCGTCAACAAGATGGACCGCGAGGTGCGCGAGCCGCTCGAACTGCTCGACGAGATCGAGCGCGAGCTCGGCATGCCCTGCGTGCCGATGACCTGGCCGGTGGGCCAGGGCAAGGCCTTCGGCGGCATCGTCAACCTGCGCACGCAGGCGATGACGGTGTTCGAATCGGGCAGCGAGCGCCTGCCGCAGGACTTCGAGACCATCCCGCTGACCGAGCGCCAGCAGCTCCAGAAGCGCTTCGGCCACGAGTTCGACACCGCGATGGAGAGCATGGAACTCGCCACCGGCGCGTCGCCCACCTGGGACCGCGAGGCCTTCCTCGCCGGCAAGCAGACGCCGGTGTTCTTCGGCTCCGGCGTCAACAACTTCGGCGTGATGGAGGTGCTCGATGCGCTGGTCGACCTCGCACCGCCGCCGCAGCCGCGCGTGAGCACCACGCTGGTCAACCGCCAGCCGGTGACCCAGGAGATCCAGCCGGACGACAAGGACTTCGCCGGCGT
Organism: Variovorax sp. HW608; assembly: GCF_900090195.1. Lineage (NCBI taxonomy): Bacteria > Pseudomonadati > Pseudomonadota > Betaproteobacteria > Burkholderiales > Comamonadaceae > Variovorax > Variovorax sp. HW608. The sequence goes on along the minus strand of NZ_LT607803.1, from coordinate 3,697,609 downwards.
GGTCTTCAAGGTGCAGGCCAACATGGACGCCAACCACCGCGACCGCATCGCCTTCGTGCGCATGGCCTCCGGCCGCTACACGCCGGGCATGAAGCTCAAGGTGCAGCGCACCAGCAAGGAGCTTCGCCCGACCAGCGTCGTGACCTTCATGAGCCAGCGGCGCGAGGCGGTCGAGGAGGCCTACGCGGGCGACATCGTCGGCTTCACCACGCACGGCGGCGTGCAGCTCGGCGACACGATCACCGACGGCGCCTCGCTGCAGTTCACCGGCCTGCCCTTCTTCGCGCCCGAGCTGTTCATGACGGTGATCCTCAAGAACCCGCTGCGCACCAAGCAGCTCCAGCAGGGGCTCGCGCAGCTCGGCGAGGAGGGCGCGATCCAGGTCTTCCGCCCCGAGATCGGCGGCCCGATGCTGCTCGGCGCGGTCGGGCAGCTCCAGTTCGAAGTCGTGCAGCACCGCCTCAAGACCGAGTACGACGCCGACATCCGCCTCGAGGGCTGCCAGTACACCGGCGCGCGCTGGATCACCGCCGATACGCCCGCGGAGCTGCGCACCTTCGTCGATGCCTATCCGCAGCGCATGGCGCGCGACGCGGCCGACACGCTGGCGTTCCTGTGCACCTCGCCGTACGACGTGCGGCTGGCGCAGGAGCGTTTTCCGAAGATCCACTTCCATCCGCTGCGCGAACACGCGGGCCTGGCATTGCAGTCCGCCGGCGGATGAGCAGCTCCACGGGCGAGGCCAACGGGCGTCTGATGCAGCCGCTCGCGGACTGGCCGCTTCCGGCGCGGCGGCGGCTGGTCGGCGTCTTCACCGACATCGACGACACGCTGACGACCGAACGCGCGATCACGCCCGATGCGCTGGAAGCCATGGCTGCGTTGAAGGCGGCCGGCCTCCACGTCGTGGCGGTGACCGGCCGCCCCGTCGGCTGGAGCGAGCCCTTCGCGGCCGTCTGGCCGATCGATGCGATCGTGGCCGAGAACGGCGCGGTCGCGCTGGTGCCGACCGGCGACGGCCGCCTCGAGAAGCGCTACCAGCAGGATGCAGCGACGCGCGAACGCAATTTCGGGCGCATGCAGGCGATGCTCGAGCGCATCGAGAAGAACATCCCCGGCGCGCGCCGCGCCACCGATTCGGCGGGTCGCGAATGCGACATCGCGATCGATCACAGCGAATTCACGACTCTCGGCGACGAGACGATCGCCGAGGTGGTCGCCACGATGCGCAGCGAAGGCATGCACGCCACCGTCAGCAGCATCCACGTCAACGGCTGGTGGGGCGATCACAACAAGCTGGCCGGCGCGCGCTGGATCGTGCGCGAGCTCTGGGCGCGCAATCTCGAAGACGAAACGGATCTCTGGGCCTACGTCGGCGACTCGACCAACGACGCGCTGATGTTCGAGCACTTCGCGCACAGCATCGGCGTGGCCAACGTCCGCCGCTTCGAGAGCGCGCTGCCGCACCTTCCGCGCTACGTCTCGAAGCACGAGCGCGGTGCGGGCTTCGCGGAAGCGGCCGCCGCCGTGCTCGCGGCGAAAAGCCTCAGCGCACGCTGAAGGCAACGGTCTTCGCGCGCGCGATCACGTTGCCGGTGGCGGTGTTGCTCATGAGTTCGAGCCGCGCGCTGTAGTCGCCCTTCGGCGGGTTCAGCCACAACTCGGTCTGTCCGCCGTCGAGCTCGATGATCTCCGCCTTCTGGCCCGAGCGCTCCAGCACCAGCCGGAAGTGGCCGGTGTCCGGCACCTTGGGCCCGGCGTGCGAGATGTTGAAGCCCGTCGCATGCATCTGCACGCGCAGCGGCGTCTGCACCGTCGCGCGGTCGCCCGGGCTCAGTACCTCGATGCGCGGCGGACCCTGCAGGCTGGCCGCCGTCACGCCCTGGTTCTGCCGGCTCACCGTGAACTTCAGCGGCTTGCTGTAAACGAAGTACGGGATATGCCCCTGGTCCGCCAGCACCAGCCGCATCGTGTACGTGCCCGGGGGCAGATTCACCACCGCTTCCATCTGGCCCTTGCCGAAGTGGATGTAGTGCTCGGTGAACGGCAGCGGCTTCGTAAAGTCGAGCGGCAGCGGCTGGTCGATCAACAGGTGGTGATGGCCCGCGGTGCCCGCCGTCTTGCCGGCCGGAACGATCCCGCGCATCGACAGGCCGAATCGCGCGACGAAAGGCGATTCCAGCGTGACGCCGTCCTTGAGGTTCGTGAAGTAGGCCTCCGGCGACCAGTTCGGCGGCGGCACCACCCAGGGATGCGTGACGACTTCGATGCCCTCGCCCGGCGGACCCGCCTGCGCGGCGGCGGTGACTGCCGCCAGCGAGGCCAAGACCGAGAACACCCCCATGCCGGCTGCGCGGCGTATTCCATCCAACATGCCAACTCCTCCAGAAGTCGGCAAATTGTGTCATCGAGTTACTGATTTAGTTGCACTTCCAGATGACATTCAGGAAATTCGGTCACACCATGGCCGCTTGTCCCGGAACAATCTGCCCATGAACGTTGCGATACGAACGCTGCGAGGCGATGAGATCCAGCTCGCGATCGATGCCGCGGCGCTCGAAGGCTGGAATCCGGGCCTGCACGATGCGCGCTGCTTCCATGCGGCCGATGCGGACGGCTTCCTCGTGGCCGAGCACGACGGACTGCCCGTGGGCTTCATCAGCGCGGTGTCGTATGGCGGGCGCTTCGGCTTCATCGGCCTGTACATCGTCGCGCCGACCTGGCGCGGCCGGGGCATCGGCATGCAGCTCTGGAAGGCCGGCATGGCAAGGCTCAAGGGCCACGTCGTCGGCCTCGACGGCGTGCCGGCGCAGCAGGACAACTACCGGCGAAGCGGCTTCGAGCTGGCATGGAACAACGTGCGATTCGCCGGCGTCGCGCAGAGTGCGAGCGGCGCCAGGCCGCCGCAGATCGTTCCTCTCAGGACGATCGATTTCGACCTGCTGTGCGCCGACGACCGGCGCGTGTTTCCCGCCCCGCGCGAGGCCTTTCTGCGCATCTGGATCTCGATGCCCGAATCCACCGGGCTCGCATGGATGGATCGGAACCGGCTCGCCGGCTGGGGAGTGATCCGGCGCTGCCGAGAGGGCCGCAAGATCGGTCCGCTCGTGGCCGAAAGCCCCGAAGTCGCGAACGCGCTTTTCGAAGCGCTTCGTGCGAGCGTGCCGGCCGGTGAAACGGTCTACCTCGACATTCCGCTGCCCAATGCCGATGCGGTGACACTGGTCGAAGCGCACGGCATGCAAAGCGTGTTCGAGACCGCCCGCATGTATGCGGGCCCGGCGCCGGCCTGCGAGCTGGAGCGGGTCTACGGCATCACGACCTTCGAGATCGGCTGACGCCCAAAAACAAAAGCCCCGCATCGCGGGGCTCTCGTTGGGATCGCAGCAGTTCAGTGCTGGAGGATCTTGTTGAGGAAGTCCTTGGTGCGAGGCTGACGGTTTTCGGGATGCCCGAAGAACTCTTCTTTCGAGCAGTCCTCCAGGATGCGGCCGCCGACGTCGATGAAGATCACGCGGCTCGCGACCTTGCGCGCGAAGCCCATTTCGTGCGTGACGACCATCATCGTCATGCCTTCCTTGGCGAGCGACACCATCACGTCGAGCACTTCGCCGACCATCTCGGGATCGAGCGCCGAGGTCGGCTCGTCGAACAGCATCACGATCGGGTCCATCGACAGCGCACGCGCGATCGCCACGCGCTGCTGCTGGCCGCCGGAGAGCTGGCCCGGGAACTTGTCCTTGTGCGCCATCAGGCCCACGCGGTCGAGCATCTTGAGGCCCCGGGCCTTGGCCTCGTCGAGGCTGCGGCCCAGCACCTTGACCTGCGCGATCGTGAGGTTCTCGGTCACTGACAGGTGCGGGAACAGCTCGAAATGCTGGAACACCATGCCCACCTTCGAGCGCAGCTTCGGCAGATCGGTCTTGGGGTCGCTGACCCGCACGCCGTTGACGGTGATGTCGCCCTTCTGGATCGGCTCCAGCGCGTTGACGGTCTTGATGAGCGTGGACTTGCCCGAGCCGGACGGTCCGCACACCACCACCACATCGCCCTTGGCGATGCTCACCGAGCAGTCATTGAGCACCTGCACGGGCCCGTACCACTTGGAAACGTTCTTGATTTCGATCATGTTCTCAGCCATGACTTTCCCTTTCGGTGTTCAGCGAATGATGGCGATCTTCTTGTGAAGACGCTTGACCAGGTACGAGAGCGCGTAGCAGATGATGAAGTACAGCACCGCCGCGAGCAGGTAGGACTCGATGGGCCGGCCGAAATTCTTGCCGGCGGTCTCGAAGCCCTTGAGCAGGTCGTAGGCGCCGATGGCATACACCAGCGACGTGTCCTGGAACAGGATGATGGTCTGCGTGAGCAGCACCGGCAGCATGTTTCGGAAGGCCTGGGGCAGCACCACCAGCGTCATGTTCTGCCTGTAGGTCATGCCCATGGCCTGGCCGGCGAAGACCTGGCCGCGCGGAATCGACTGGATGCCCGCACGCATGATCTCACTGAAGTACGCCGCCTCGAAGGCGATGAAGGTGACGATCGCCGACACCTCGGCGCCGATCGGCCGCCCGATGATGAAGGGCACCAGCAGGAAGAACCACAGGATCACCATCACCAGCGGAATGCTTCGCATGCCGTTGACGTAGATGGCCGCGGGCGCGTCCAGCCATTTCTTGCCCGACAGGCGCATCAGCGCGAGCAAGGTGCCGAAGAACACGCCGCCCAGCGTTGCCACGACAGTGAGGAACAGGCTGAAGTACAGCCCCTTCATCAGGAAGCCGGTGATGACGTCCCAGTTGTAGAACGAGAAGTCCAGATGCATGTCAGTGTCCTCCCCCGCCGGCGGAGGCAATGAAGCCGGGCACCCGCGTCCTCTTCTCGATGGAGGCCATGATGCGGTTGATCGCGAAGGCCGAGATCACGTAGAGCACGGTGACTGCGAGGTACATCTCCATCGGCCGCGCCGTCTCTTCGCCGGCCTGCATCGCGAACTGCGTCATCTCCGCGATCGACACCGCGAAGGCCACGGACGAGTTCTTGAAGATGTTCATCGACTCGCTGGTCAGCGGCGGAATGATGATCCGGTAGGCCATCGGCAGGATCACGTAGCGGTAGTACTGCGGGGTCGTGAAGCCCACCGCCATGCCCGCATAGCGCTGGCCGCGCGGCAGGGCCTGGATGCCGGAGCGCAGCTGTTCGGCGATCCGCGCGGAGGTGAAAAAGCCCAGCGCCAGCACCACGAGGATGAACGGCGGCACGTCGCGCATGGCCGGGAAGATGGCGGGCACCACGTGGTACCAGAGGAAGATCTGGACCAGGAGCGGGATGTTGCGGAACAGCTCGACCCAGGCATTGCCGAAGCGCACCCACAGCGGGCTGTTCGGCAAGGTGCGGATGACGCCGATGACCGATCCGAGAACGAGCGCGATCACCAGTGCGGTCAGGGCCACCGAAATGGTCCAGCCCCAGGCCGACAAGAGCCATTGCCAATAGGTCGGGATCTTTCCTCCCGGATCCTGCAGGAAGACCTGCCAATCCCAATTCCCCATCGGGATCTCCTCAAGCTATGTTGTTGGTTGGTTGATTTCCGAAAACAAACGCCCGCCGCAAGGGCGGGCGTTTGAGTTTCAGGCCATGCCGATCACTTCTTGTTGAAGTCTTCCATCGGCCGGTTGTTGGGGTTCGCCCATGCCGCCTTGGTCGCTTCGGACATCGGCAGGCCGACCTTGGTGTTGGTCGGCGGGATCGGCTGCATGAACCACTTGTCGTAGAGCTTGGCCAGCGAGCCGTCGGCGATCTGGCGCTTGATGCTGTCGTCCACCGACTTCAGGAAGGCCGGGTCGTCCTTGCGCACCATGCAGGCGATCGGCTCGATCGACAGCGGCTCGCCGACGATCTTGAAGCCGCTCGGGTTCTTCGACTTGGAGATGTTGCCCGCGAGGATCTGGCCATCCATCACGAAGGCGTCGGCACGGCCCGATTCGAGCAGCAGGAAGCTGTCGGCGTGGTCCTTGCCCATGACTTCCTTGAAGTCGATGCCTTGCGCGCGCTCGTTCTTGCGCAGCGTCTGCACCGAGGTCGTGCCGGTGGTGGTCGCGACCGTCTTGTTGTTCAGGTCCTTGATCGAGTTGATGCCCGAGTCGGCCTTGACGGCGATGCGCACTTCCTCGACGTAGGTGGTCACGGCGAAGGACACGTCCTTCTGGCGGGTCAGGTTGTTGGTGGTGGAGCCGCACTCGAGATCGACGGTGCCGTTCTGCACGAGCGGGATGCGGTTCTGCGAAGTCACCAGCTGGCGCTTGATGTCGAGCTTGGGCAGGCCGAGCTGCTTCTGGATGTCGGCCAGGATGCGCTCGGACATCTCGGTATGGAAGCCGACGTACTTGCCGTCGCCAATCGTGTAGGCCAATGCGCCGGACGAATCGCGCACACCCATGGTGACGCTGCCGCTCGCTTTGATCTTGGCGAGGGTGTCATTGGCCTGGGCGAATGCTGCGCTCGCGGCCAGCGCCAAGACGGCCAATGCCAATACCTGCTTCTTCATAGGGACTCCTGAGTGACTGAAAGGTAGGTCGGGATTCTAGACATTCACATTCTTTGGGAAACCGGGACCAACCCGGTGCGTTACGCACCGGTGCCCTGCCGCATTCAGTGCGCAGGAGCTCCGCACTGGTGCGACCGACGCATGACGCCTGGCCCAAGCTCACTAAGCAGCCTTTGTGCCCGGTGCGTCGACCTGCTCACGAGGCCGCCTCCCTGCACAAGTCTGTGTGACAGCGAACTGCGCGCACTTTAAGCAAGACGCATCGCGAGCGCCAATGCCGTATGCGGCGCATGGCATGCGCGGCATACATAGATTTGTGCAATGCACAAGGGAACGCAGGGACGCGCTCAGCGGACCGGCTGCGTCTGGACGAGGTAGGCCCACAGCGCTTCGACCGTGCCCTTGGCCTGCGCCGGCGCGGACTCGCCCTTGCCGGCGCGGCCGGCACCCTTGGCCGACGCGGCCGGGCGCTCGCGATAGGCACGGATCTCCATGGTCGCTTCGAGCCGGTCGATCTCCGGCGGCAGCGCGCTCACGAGCGTGCGGGCGCGGGCTTCCTTGCGCACCGCGCTCTGGGGCAGGAAGGCGATGCCATGCCCTTCCAGCGCCATGACCTTGAGGCCCTCGGCCATGTCGGTCTCGTAGACCCGGTCCAGATGGATGGCGGTGCCCGATTCCCTGAGCAATTGGTCGACCACGCGCCCGAGGTACGCCCCCGGCGCATAGCCGAGATATGGCAGCGGCTGCCCCGGACGACCGGGCAGCCGGAAGCGCGGCGCGCCATCGGCATCGGGCTTGACCCAGGGCGCCACGACTTCCTCGCCGAGGCTCACCATCTCGTAGCGGTTGGCATCGAGCGGCAGCGGCTGGGAGGGATGGTGGTACGCGATGAGCAGGTCGCAGCTGCCTTCGACCAGGCGCAGCACGGCATCGTGCACGTTGAGCGCGATGAGCCGGCTCTTCATCGGCCCGAACTGCTCGCGCAGGCTGGTCACCCACGACGGGAAGAAGGTGAAGGCCAGCGTGTGCGGAACGGCGAACTCGATCACGTCCTGCCCCGCGGCCGAATGGCCCCGCAGCATGGCGCGCGTGCTTTGCAGCGCCTGGAGCATTTCGATGGCCTGCCCGTAGAGCGTCTGCCCCGCGGGCGTGAGGCGCGTCGGATACGAACTGCGGTCGACCAGATCGGTGCCGGCCCATCCCTCGAGCGCCTGGATGCGCCGCGAGAAGGCCGGCTGCGTCACGTGACGCAACTGCGCCGAGCGGCTGAAACTGCGCGTCTCGGCAAGGCTGACGAAGTCTTCAAGCCACTTGGTTTCCATGAAGGCCGATTATGCGAGCGCTGCGACAACCGCCCGTCCGGCCTAGACCGGCGACACGACGCCCCGGCCGGCGAAGTGCCCGTCGGCGTTCGCCATGAACCGGTCGACCGACGCCTGCGTCGCCTCGGGAGACCAGCCGGCCATGTGCGGCGTCAGCAGCACGTTGTCGAGGCCGATCAGCGGCTCGGGACGCCGGGGCTCGCTCTCGTACACATCGAGCCCCGCGCCGGCGATGCGCCCCGAGCGCAGCGCGGCCGCCAGCGCCTCGGTGTCGACGACGCTGCCGCGCGAGATGTTCACCAGGTAGCCCTCCGGCCCGATCGCATCGAGCACCCTGGCATTGACCAGATGCCGCGTGCCGGGGCCGCCGGGCGTCGCCACGACCAGCACGTCGGCCCATTGGGCCAGCGCTTCCAGGCTGTCGAAATAGCGATGCGGCGCGCCCTCGCGCGGCTTGCGGTTGTGATAGCCGACCGCCATGTCGAAACCCGCGGCGCGCCTGGCGATCTTCTGCCCGATGGTGCCGAGCCCGAGGATGCCGAGCTTCTTGCCCGAGACATTGGGTGGCTGCGGGATCTCCTCGCGCCAGACCCCGTCGCGGCACAAGCGGTCGAGCGTGCGGATGCGTCGCACGATGCCGATCAGCAGGCCGAAGGCATGGTCCGCCACACAGTCGTCGTTGGTTCCGGCGCCGTTCGCGACCACGATGCCGCGCGAACGCGCCGCTTCCACCGCGATGCGCTCATAGCCCGCGCCCATCGCGCACACGAGTTCGAGCTTCGGCATCGCCGCGATTTCTTCCGACGTGAGGCCGATGACGCCGATCGTCAGCACCGCGCGGTATTTCGCGCCATGCGCGGCAATGGCCGCCGTGCGCTCGGCCGGCGTGGGCGCGTAGGTCAGGTCGTAGACCGCCGCGATCCGCGCCTGGTGCGCGCTCGAAAGACTGTTCAATACCAAGAGGGGGATCTTCCCGGACATTCAGGCAACTCCAAAAGAAATCAAAGCACGGGCTCGGCCTCGAGCTTCTGCAATCTCCACATCTGCGCGTACTTGCCCTGGCTGGCCAGCAGTTCGGCGTGCGTGCCGCGCTCGACGATCACGCCGCCCTCGAGCACGAGGATCTCGTGCGCATCGACCACCGTCGACAGGCGGTGCGCGATCACCAGCGTGGTCTTGTTGCGAGCCGCGCTCTTGAGTTCGGCCTGGATCGCGCGCTCGTTGGCGGAATCGAGCGCCGAAGTCGCTTCATCGAAGATCACGATCGGCGGGTTCTTCAGCAGCGTGCGCGCGATCGCCACGCGCTGCTTCTCGCCGCCCGAGAGCTTCAGCCCGCGCTCGCCGACCATCGTCTCGTAGCCCTTGGGCGTGTGCGCGATGAAGTCGTGGATCCGCGCGGCGCGCGCCGCCTCTTCGACCTCGGCGCGGCTGGCACCGGGACGGCCGTAGGCGATGTTGAACTCGATGGTGTCGTTGAAGAGCACCGTGTCCTGCGGCACGATGCCGATCGACTGCCGCACGCTGGCCTGCGTCACGCCGCGGATGTCTTCGCCGCCGATGGTGATGTGGCCCTGCTGGACATCGTAGAAGCGGTAGAGCAGTCGCGCGAGCGTGGACTTGCCCGAGCCCGACGGCCCGACCACCGCGACGGTCTTGCCGGCGGGGATCTCGAAGCTCACGTTCTTGAGGATCGGCCGCGCGGCTTCATAGGCAAAGTGCACGTGCTCGAAGCGCACCGTCGAATCCATGCCCGCCAGCGGGAGCGCGCCCGGCGCATCGCGCACCTCGCGCTCTCTTTCGAGCAGCACGAACATCTTGTCGAGGTCGGTCAGGCTCTGCTTGATCTCGCGGTAGATCACGCCAAGGAAGTTCAGCGGGATGTAGAGCTGGATCATGAAGGCGTTGACCATCACGAGATCGCCGAGCGTCATGCGCCCGTCGACCACGCCCTGCGTCGCGCGATAGAGCATCGCGACGAGGCTGATCGCGATGATGAACTGCTGGCCCGCGTTGAGCATGCTCAGCGTGGTCTGGCTCTTGACGGCGGCGCGGCGGTAGCGCTCCAGGCTCGCGTCGTAGCGTCCGGCCTCGAAGTCCTCGTTGTTGAAGTACTTGACCGTCTCGTAGTTGAGCAGCGAATCGACCGCGCGGCTCTGCGCCATCGTGTCGAGCTCGTTCATCGTCTTGCGGAACTGGGTGCGCCACTCGGTCACCGTCACGGTGAAGGTGATGTAGAACACCAGCGCGGCCAGCGTGATCCAGACGAAGAGCGCGTCGAACTTCACGCCGAGCACCGAGAGCACCAGCGTCAGCTCGATGATCGTCGGCACGATGCTGTAGAGCGACATCGAGATCAGCGAATGCACGCCGCGCGTGCCGCGTTCGATGTCGCGGGTCATGCCGCCCGTCTGGCGCTCCAGGTGGAAGCGCAGGCTCAGCGAATGCAGGTGGCGGAACACCTCCAGCGAGATGCTGCGCGCCGCGCCCTCGGTCGCCTTGGCGAAAACCAGTTCGCGCAGCTCGTTGAAGACCGAGGTCGAAAGCCGCAGCAGGCCGTACGCCAGCAGCAGCCCGATCGGCACCACCAGCAGCGACGCCGCGCTGCCGGGCTTGATCGACATGGCATCGACCAGGTTCTTGAGCAGGAGCGGCACGCCGACGTTCGCGACCTTGGCGCCGACCATGAAGGCCAGCGCCGCCAGCACGCGCCACTTGTAGCGCCAGAGATAGGGAAACAGCCGGCGCAAGGTGGCCCAGTCGGAGCGGTCGCTCCGCGCAGGCTCGCTGGCCGACACGTGATGGGGGGATGAAAGGGCTTCGCCGCCGCGGCGCATGGGAGACAATCGTGGGGTTTTGTTTCACCCGATTGTGCCCATGTCCGCTTCTCCCAGTGCCAACGTGGCCGCCACGCTCAAGAGCCTGCCCGCCGACATGGAGCTGGTGCTCAAGGTCATCCCGATGCCGGCCGACTGCAACGCCAACGGCGACATCTTCGGCGGCTGGGTGATGGCGCAGTGCGACCTGGCCGGCTCCGTCATCCCGGCGCGCTACGCCAAGGGCCGCATGGCGACGGTCGCAGTCAATGAATTCGTCTTCAAGCAGCCGGTCCGGCTGGGCGACATCCTGTCGTTCTACTCGAAGCTGGTGAAGATCGGGCGCACCTCGATCACGGTCACGGTCGAGGTCTTCGCCGAGCGCTTCCGGGCGCAGGGCGAGTACATCAAGGTGACCGAGGCCACCTTTACCTACGTGGCGATCGACGACAACGGCCGCCCTCGGCCGATCGCCAGCGAGTGAGCGCGGGCGCGGTCAGACCTTCGAGAAGTCTGGCTTGCGCTTTTCCATGAAGGCCGTGAAGGCCTCGCGTGCGGCCGGTTCGCGCAGCATGCGGCCGAAGCTCTGGCCTTCCTCGCCCATGCGTTCCAGCACTGTGGATTGCTGCGACTTCTTCATCAGGCGCTTGGTCTCGACGAGCGCGCTCAGCGGCTTGGCCGCCAGCTTGCGCGCCTGCGCCTGGGCGATCGCATTGCATTCGGTCGGCGGCACCACGCGGTTGACGAAGCCGATTTCCAGCGCCGCTTCGGCCATGAAGGGGTCGCCCAGCAGCAGAGCCTCGGCGGCACGGTGATAGCCGAACATCTGCGGCACCAGCAAGCTCGAAGCCGCCTCGGGGCAGAGGCCCAGGTTCACGAAGGGCATCGAGAAGGCGGCGTTGTCCCCCGCATAGACGAGGTCGCAATGGAACAGCATCGTGGTCCCGATGCCCACCGCCGGGCCGCAGACCGCTGCCACGATCGGCTTCGGAAAGCCCGCGATGCCGCGCAGGAAGCGGAACACCGGCGATTCCTGCGTGGAGGGCGGGGCGTTGAGGAAGTCGCCGATGTCGTTGCCGGCGCTGAAGACGGTGGCGTCGCCCTGGATCAGCACGGTGCGGACCGCGCTGTCCTGCTCGGCCTTTGCCAGCGCATCGGCGAGCTCGGCGTACATCGCGCTCGTGATCGAGTTCTTCTTGTCGAGACGGTTGAAGGTGATGGTCATCACACCGGCTTCGGTGTGGACGAGGATGTCGCTCATGGTGAGTCCTTGCAAAAAATGATCAGGCGTCGAGCGCCTCGCGCACGAAATCGAGCCGGTCCTGGCCCCAGAACATCTGCCGGCCAACGAACATGGTGGGCGCGCCGAACACGCCGCGCTCCACCGCCTCCTGCGTGACCGCCTTGAGGCGGTCCTTCACGTCCTGGGCATTGGCCAGGGCCAGTATTTTCGCGGCATCGAAGCCGGCTTCCTGCAGCACCGCGCCGACCGTCGCGGGATCGTTCAGGTTGCGCGGCACGGCCCACATGGCGCGGTACATCGCATCGACGTAGGCTGCGAAGCGCTCCGGCTCGCGCATCTGCAGGCCGGTCGCGCCGCGCATCAGCAGCAGCGTGTTGACCGGGAAATGCGGGTTGAAGCTGAACGGCACGCCGTAGCGGCGGGCGAAGCGCGCCAGGTCCGCGACCATGTAGGGCGCCTTGGCCGGGATCGTCGCCGGCGAGTGGTTGCCGGTGGCCTGGAACACGCCGCCGAGAAGCATCGGCTTCCACACCAGTTCGGCATTCGCCTCGGCGCACAGGCCCGGCAGTTGCGTCGCGGCCAGATACGAAGCGGGGCTGCCGAGGTCGAAATAGAACTCGACGGATTTCGTCATGCGTATCGTCTCCTCAGAACTTTTCGGACCACGGGCGCAGGTCGAGCTCGTGGGTCCAGGCATCGCGCGGCTGCGAATGCAGCATCCAGTAGGCATCGGCGATGTGCTCGGGGTTGAGGATGCCATCCTGCGCCTTCAATGCATAGCGCTCGGGGAAGTTGGTGCGGATGAACTCGGTGTCGATCGCGCCGTCGATGATCGTGTGCGCGACGTGGATGCCGCGCGGGCCGAGTTCGCGCGCCATGCTCTGGGCGAGCGCGCGCAGCGCCATCTTCGCGCCGGAGAAGGCGCCGAAGTTGGCGCCGCCGCGCAACGAGGCGGTCGCGCCGGTGAACAGGATCGTCCCCCGGTGCGCGCCCTCCGCTGTCACCAGGCCCCCCTGGCTTGCCACTTCGTGTGCTTCGCCACCCCCCGCGGGGGAGGCTCGGCCGCCTTGGGGCGGCCCGGCGGCGGCCAGCTCGCGCGCCACCATGCGCCTGGCGACCTCCCGGGCGTTGAGGAAGCCCGCGAAGCAGGCCATCTCCCACACCTTGAAGTACTTGCGCGCGGTTTCGGTGAGGATGCTCTCCGGCACGTTGGCCCCGATGTTGAACACCAGCACCTCGATCGGACCGATGGTGGATTCGATCTGCTCGACGAGCGCGACGACCTCCTCTTCCTTGCGCGCATCGCTCGCGAAGGCATGCGCCCTGCCGCCCTCGGCTTCGATCTGCGCGACCAGCGGCTGGAGCTTGTCGAGGCTGCGGCGCGTGACGCAGGTGGCATAGCCCTCGCGGGCGAACCGGCGGGCGATCGCGCCGCCGGTCGCGTCGCCGGCGCCGACGATCAGTGCGGCCTTGGTGGATGCCATCGCTTCATTCCTTGAAGTAGACGATCTGGTTGCTGGTCGCGAGCAGCGCGCCGGTTTCGCTCCAGAGCTGCGCCGCCTGGTCGAAATAGCCGTTGCGGAACTGCTGCCCCGTGGCTCGGCCGAGCAGGTAGCCGCTGCCCACCTGCGCGAGCAGCGATGCGTCGGTATGGAAATAGGTCGTGATCGACACCGTGCCGATCGGCACCGGCGTGGCGCGCCGCAGCCACACGCGCGGATAGAAGGTATCGCTCAGCGCCGCGAGCGACGCGAAGTCCAGCGGACGGACCGGATCATCGCGCAGCCACATGAGCGTCTCGCTGTGGTCGCCGCCGCCGTCCCATTGCGTCGGCAGCGTGCCGCTGACCGGGCGCATCTCGTAGCGCTGCAGCCACGCGACGCCCTTGGGCCCGATCGCGAGGCGCGGCACCGCTTCGGGCGCGGGCACATCGGGCATCGGCAGATCGTTGGCGCTCCAGGTCTCGCGGCGCACCGCGGTCACCACGGTGCCGGTGGTCGTGACGTGCAAGCGGCCCTCGGCGTCGGCCTGCGACATCGCGATGGTCCAGTGCTGCGTCGAGCGGTTGGTGCGAACCGGCAACGCCTGGATCTCGAACGCGCCGGGGCCGACCGCGGCGGCGTAGTTCACGGTGAGCGCCACCGGGTCGCCGAGCAGGTCGGGGTGCTTCAGCACCGACTGCAGCATGATCGCCGCCGTCGTGCCGCCGAAGGGGCCGACCATGTTCCAGTAGTCCTGGCCCATGGTGCCGGTGAAATGCCCCGCCCGGATGTCGCTGTGCGCCAGCGCGAGGGTCTTGTCGAGGGGATGCGTTGTCTTCATGGCGCCAGTGTGCCTCCGTGACAAAGAGCGGCGCAGTCGTCTCGGGGACGCCGCGCCTCCTCACAAACCCTGAACGATCAGACTCTCTCGAAGATCCCCGCGGCGCCCTGGCCCATGCCCACGCACATCGTGACCATGCCGTACTTGAGCTTCTTGCGCTGCAATGCATGGACCACGGTGGCCGAGCGGATCGCGCCGGTCGCACCCAGCGGATGGCCCAGCGCGATCGCGCCGCCCATCGGATTGACCTTGGCCGGATCGAGGCCCAGCGTGTTCATCACCGCGAGCGACTGCGCGGCGAAGGCTTCGTTGAGCTCGAACCAATCGATCTGGTCCTGCGTGAGGCCGGCGTAGCGCAGCGCGGCCGGGATCGCCTCGATCGGGCCGATGCCCATGATGTGCGGCGGAACACCCTTGCTCGCGAAGCTCACGAAGCGCGCGAGCGGCTTCAAGTCGAACTGCTTGCAGGCCTTCTCGCTCGCCAGGATCAGCGCGCCCGCGCCGTCCGAGGTCTGCGAGCTGTTGCCGGCGGTCACTGTGCCACGCGCGGCGAACACGGTGCGCAGCTTGGCGAGGCCTTCGATCGTGGTGTCGGGGCGCGCGCCCTCGTCGAGATTGACGGTGCGCTTCTTGGTGATCACTTCGCCGGTCGCGAGATCGGGGATGCGGTCCGTCACCTCGATCGGCGTGATCTCGGCGGCGAATTCGCCGGCCTGCTGCGCGGCGAGCGCACGCTGGTGCGATTGCAGCGCGAAGGCGTCCTGCGCGTCGCGGCTGACCTTCCACTGCTGCGCGACCTTCTCGGCCGTGAGGCCCATGCCGTAGGCGATGCCCACGTCGCCGTCGCGCTCGAAGATCGATGGCGACAGCGAGGGCGAGTTGCCCATCATCGGCACCATGCTCATGCTCTCCACGCCGGCCGCGATCATCACCTCGGCTTCGCCGACGCGGATGCGATCGGCCGCCATCTGCACCGCCGACAGGCCGGAAGCGCAGAAGCGGTTGACCGTGATGCCGCCGACGCTGGTCGGCAGGCCCGCCAGCACCGCGCCGATGCGCGCGACGTTCAGGCCCTGCTGCGCCTCGGGGATCGCGCAGCCGCAGATGATGTCCTCGATCACCTTCGGATCGAGGTTCGGCACCGCCGCGAGCGCCGATTTCAGCGTGGTGGCGAGCAGGTCGTCCGGCCGGTAGTTGCGGAAGTAACCGCGATGCGACTTGCCGATCGGCGTGCGGGTCGCGGAAACGATGTAGGCGTCTTGAATCTGTTTCATGAGTGTTCCTGCCGCGTATCAGTTGCGGACGGGCTTGCCCGTGGAGAGCATGCCCATGATTCGCTCTTGCGTTTTCGGATGGACGATCAGCGAGCAGAAGGCCTTGCGTTCGAGGGTCATCAGGTACTCCTCGGTGACGAGACTGCCGGCATCGACATCGCCGCCGGTCACCACGTGGGCGATCAGGCTCGCGATGTGGAAGTCGTGCTGGCTGATGAAGCCGCCGTCGCGCATGTTCACGAGCTGGCCCTTGATGGTCGCGGCGCCGCTGCGGCCCGCGACCTTGAACTGCCGGCGCAGCGGCGGACGCCAGCCGGCGTCGGCCATCGCCTTGGCCTGCTGCAGCGCGACATAGAGCAGCTCGTCCTTGTTCGGAACGATCACATCGCTTTCGAGCAGATAGCCGAGCTTCTTCGAATCCAGTGCACCGGTGCCAACCTTTGCCATCGCGGCGGCGGTGAAGCCCTCGGTGAGGAAAGGAAGGATGTCGGTGCCGGTCGAAGCCGAGGCGTTCTCGGCGGCACGACGTGCGATGTAGGTCAGGCCGCCCGCGCCGGGGACCAGCCCCACGCCGACTTCGACGAGGCCGATGTAGCTTTCCATCGCCGCAACGCGCTTCGCGGAATGGATCGCAAGCTCGCAGCCGCCGCCCAGCGCCATGCCGCGCACGGCGGAGATCACCGGCACGTTGGCGTAGCGGATCTTGAGCATGACCTTCTGCAGCTCTTCTTCGGCCGCTTCGACCGCGCCGATACCGGCAACGACGAAGGCCGGCAGCATCGCCTGCAGGTCCGCACCGACCGAGAACATCTCGTCGGGCGACCAGATCACGAGGCCCTTGTAGTCCTTCTCGGCCAGATCGACCGCTGCCGAGAGGCCTTCGGCCACGTCGGGGCTGATGGCGTGCATCTTCGAGTGGATGCTCGCGATCAGCACTTCGCCATCGAGCGTCCAGATGCGCACGTCGCCTTCATCCTGGATCGTGGTGCCGGCCTGGTTCGCGTCGGGTGCGTTCGCGCCGAGCACGCTTTCGGGGAAGAGCTGGCGCTCGTGCACCGGCAGGCGGCGCTGCGGCACGAAGGCATTGGCCGATGCGCTCCACGAGCCCTGCGGCGTGTGCACGCCACCGGCCTCGGCCACCGGGCCCTCGAAGACCCACTTCGGCAGCGGCGCGCTCGACAGGGCCTTGCCGCTTTCGATGTCTTCCTGGATCCAGGTCGCGACCTGCTTCCAGCCGGCTTCCTGCCAGAGCTCGAACGGGCCCTGCTTCATGCCGAAGCCCCAGCGCATCGCGAAGTCGATGTCGCGCGCGCTTTCGGCGATGGTCGCCAGATGCAGCGCCGCGTAGTGGAAGCTGTCGCGCAGGATCGCCCACAGGAACTGCCCTTGCGCGCCTTCGCTCTCGCGCAGCAGCTTCAGGCGTTCGCCGGCCGGCTTCTTGAGCATGCGGCCGTAGACCTCGTCGGCCTTCTCGCCCGAGGGCACGTACTCGCCCTTCGCCAAGTCGAAGCGCAGGATGTCGCGCCCGGCCTTCTTGAAGAAACCGGCCTTGGTCTTCTGGCCGAGGTTGCCGAGTTCGAGCAGCTTCGCAAGCACCGGCGGCGTCGCGAAGTTGGGATAGAACGGATCGCTCTTCTCGTCGAGGTTGTCCTGCAAGGTCTTGATGACGTGGGCCATCGTGTCGAGGCCGACCACGTCCGCGGTGCGGAAGGTGCCCGAGCTCGCGCGGCCGAGCTTCTTGCCGGTGAGGTCGTCCACCACGTCTTGTGTGAGGCCGAACTTCTCGACTTCCTTCAGTGTCGCCAGCATGCCGGCGATGCCCACGCGGTTGGCGATGAAGTTGGGCGTGTCGTGCGCGCGCACCACGCCCTTGCCGAGCGTGCTGGTCACGAAGGCTTCGAGCTGGTCGAGCACCTGCGGCTCGGTGGTCGGCGTGTTGATCAGCTCGACCAGGAACATGTAGCGCGGCGGGTTGAAGAAGTGGATGCCGCAGAAGCGCGGCTTGAGCGCCTCCGGCAGCGCCTCGCTGAGCTTGGTGATCGACAGGCCCGAGGTGTTCGAAGCCAGGATCGCGTGGCTTGCGACATGCGGCGCGATCTTCTTGTAGAGATCGAGCTTCCAGTCCATGCGTTCGGCGATCGCTTCGATCACCAGGTCGCATTCGCCGAGCTTGGCGAGGTCGTCTTCGTAGTTGGCCTGCTCGATCAGCGCGGCATCGGCGAGGTCGCCGAGCGGTGCGGGCTTGAGCTTCTTGAGGTTGTCGATCGCGCGACTCACGATGCCGTTCTTCGCGGCACCTTGAGCGACATTGCCTGTCGCGTCCTTCGCCGGCAAATCGAACAGCACGACCGGCACGCGCACGTTGACGAGATGCGCCGCGATCTGCGCGCCCATCACGCCGGCGCCGAGCACGGCGACCTTTTTCACTTGGAATCTGGACATGGTGTGTTTGCTACTTGATTGAGTGGCCGCGCTCACTGCGCGCGGGTCCAGGTTTGGGTACGCCAGAAGGGGCCCAGATAGCCGCGAACTTCCAGCTTCTTGCCACCATCGATCGGCGTGAAGCTGGCGCGGTATTCCTTGCCGTTCTCAGGGTCGAGGATCTTTCCGCCTTCCCAGACGTCCTTGCCCTCGGCCTTCTTGCCGCCGCGGATGATGTCGAGGCCAACCATCGGCTTGCCCTTGCGGTCGTCGGTGCACTCGTCGCAGGCTGCATCGGGCTTCGCGTCCTTGCGGAGCGTCTTCTCGATGCGGCCCTGCAACCCGCCGCCCGATTCGGCGATGCGGATCTCGGCCTTCGATTCGCCGGTCTTGTCGTCGACGCTGCGCCAGAGCCCCACGGGGCTCATCTGCGCCATCGCCGACGCGCTGCCGGCGAGCAGGAGGATCGATGCGAGCAAGGACTTCATGGCGTTCAGGCCAAGGCGGCGTCGGTGTTCATGAGCGGCGCGGCGCCGGCGCGCGCGGTGCGCATCAAGGTCGCGGTCTCGGGGAACAGCTTCGCGAAGTAGAAGCGCGCGGTCTGCAGCTTGGCCTGGTAGAACGGATCGGTGTTGCCGGCCGCGATCTCGCGCAGCGCGGTGCGCGCCATCAGCGCGAACAGGTAGCCGAACACGAAGTGGCCCGCGACGCGCAGGTAGTCGACCGCGGCGGCGCCGACTTCATCGGGGTTCTGGAAGCCCTTGAAGCCGATCTCGGTCGTGAACTTGGTGAGCTGGTCGCCGAGGACCGCGATCGGGGTGATGAACTCGCTCATCTTCTCGTTCACGCCTTCTTCTTCCACCAGCTTTCCGACGAGCTTGCCGAACTTCTTGAGCGTCGCGCCGTTGTTGCCCAGCACCTTGCGGCCCAGCAGGTCGAGCGACTGAATGGTGTTGGTGCCTTCGTAGATCATGTTGATGCGGTTGTCGCGCACGAACTGCTCCATGCCCCATTCCTTGACGAAGCCGTGGCCGCCGAAGACCTGCATGCAGGCGTTGGTCGAGATGTGACCGTTGTCGGTGATGAAGGCCTTCACGATCGGCGTCAGCAGCGCGACGAGTTCGCCGCTGTCCTTGCGGACCTTCTCGTCGGGGTGGCCATGCTCCTTGTCGAGCAGCAGCGCGCAGAACGTGGCGAGCGCGCGGCCGCCTTCGGCGTAGGCCTTGGCGGTCATGAGCATCTTGCGCACGTCGGGGTGGACGATGATCGGATCGGCTTCCTTGTCCTTGGCCTTCACGCCAGAGAGGGAGCGCATCTGGATGCGGTCCTTGGCATAGGCCAGCGCGTTCTGGAACGCGACTTCGGTCAGGCCCAGCGACTGGTTGCCGACGCCGAGGCGCGCGGCGTTCATCATCACGAACATCGCGGCCAGTCCCTTGTTGGGTTCGCCGACCAGCGTGCCGACAGCGTTCTCCAGAACCATCTGCGCGGTGGCGTTGCCGTGGATGCCCATCTTGTGCTCGAGGCCGCCGCAGTAGATGCCGTTGCGGCTGCCGAGCGAACCGTCGGCCTTGACGTTGAACTTGGGCACCACGAACAGGCTGATGCCCTTGCTGCCCTTCGGCGCATCCGGCAGGCGCGCGAGCACCAGGTGGATGATGTTCTGGGCCATGTCGTGCTCGCCGGCCGAGATGAAGATCTTGTTGCCGGTCAGCTTGTAGCTGCCGTCGGCCTGCGGTTCGGCCTTGGTGCGCAGCATGCCGAGGTCGGTGCCGCAATGGGGTTCGGTCAGGCACATGGTGCCGGTCCATTCGCCGGTGACGAGCTTGGGCAGGTATGTCTTCTTCTGTTCGTCGGTGCCATGCGCGGCGAGGGCTTCGTAGGCGCCGTGCGAGAGGCCCGGGTACATGGTCCAGGCCTGGTTGGCCGAATTCAGCATCTCGAAGAACTGCTGGTTGACGACGAACGGCAAGCCCTGGCCGCCGAAGGCCGGATCGCACGACAGCGCCGCCCAGCCGCCTTCGATGTACTGCGCGTAGGCTTCCTTGAAGCCCTTGGGCGTCTTCACTTCATGCGTGGTCTTGTCGAGCACGCAGCCTTCCTCGTCGCCGCTGATGTTGAGCGGGAAGGTCACTTCGGAGGCGAACTTGCCGCCTTCTTCAAGCACCGCGTTGATGGTGTCGACGTCGACCTCCGCATGCCGGGGGATGGCCTTGAGCTCCGCGGTGACATTCAGGACCTCGTGCATCACAAACTGCATGTCGCGAAGAGGAGGGTTGTAGGCGGGCATGTGGAGATCTCCGGAAAGTGAAACTGAAAGGTTGAAAAGAAAATGGGTCGGACCGGCGCGATCAGCGGACGGTCTTGAGGCGGCGCCGCGCGGCGTCGAGGGCCATGCCGGGGGCGTCCGGCGAAGCCGAGCGCGCGAGGATGTTGTCGAAGCCCGCATTGGCGCGGGCCAGCGAATCGGGCGAGCGCAGGAAGCGCGCTTCGTAGTGCAGGGCGAGGATCAGCGCGTGGATCTCGAAGGCGATCTGCTTCTCGTCCGCATCCTCCTGCAGATGGCCTTCGGCCTTGGCCTGCACCACCGCACGGTACATGGCGGCGAGCCAGGTGTTGACCGAATCGGCGAGCGCATCGCGCACCGGGCCGGGCCGGTCGTCGAATTCCACCGCACCGCTGATGTAGATGCAGCCCGAATCGATCTCGGCGGAGGTGCGCTTCATCCAGTTCGCGAACATGGCGCGAAGGCGCGGCAACCCGCGCGGCTCGTCGAGCGCCGGGTAGAAGACTTCCTGCTCGAAGCGGGTGTGGTATTCGCGCACCACCGAGATCTGCAGTTCCTCGCGCGAACCGAAGTGGGCGAAGACGCCCGACTTGCTCATCTGCGTGACTTCCGCGATCGCGCCGATCGACAGCCCTTCCAGGCCGATCTGGGCCGCGAGGTTCAGGGCCGCGTCGATGATCACGGCCTTGGTCTGCTGCCCTTTCTGGGGCGCGCGGGCTGTCTTGGCGGTGGCGGCGGGGCGAGGTGGCATCGAGCGGGAAAATAAAACGAACGATCGTTCTATTTTGCAGGAGTTTTCCGCCTTCAGAAAGTCGAAAGACCTTGAAGTCCGCTTGGTCTTTCCGGGTTGCGGAACTCTGGCCCAAAGGAAGCCCCTATTGGCCGCGTGGCATTCACACGACGAGCAGACCGAGCGAGACAAATGGCCCCTCCCACTCGCCCACTGCGAAAAGCCGCCGCGCCCCTTTCCGCCCGTTAAGAAACTTCGACGACAAGCGCAGGATTGAAGCCCTCATTCTCGTTGGATGCCCTGCTTCGCCCGAGCATGTAGCCGCGGGGGTTGCATACCACCCGGCAGTTGTCCACCTTGTAATCAAAGCTGGTATGCGTATGGCCATGCACCCAGAGCACCGGCACCTCGAAAAAGTGATCCCGCAACTCGCTCACGAACGCACCGGACACCCAGTCGGATGCGTAGAGTGCAGACAATGAGCCGCGATGGGGTGCGTGGTGCGTGACCACGACCGTTGGTCCCTCAAACGGGTCGTTCAACTTTTGACGGAGCCACTTGCGATGTGCTTGATGCAGGGCGATCGTGTCAGCGGGGCGCAGCGCGCGCTTGAACGGCTTTTCCTTGCTGGGCATCGCTTCGGTTCCTCTGCTCTGCAAGATCCGGATTGCCCTGTAGTCCGACATCACGGTTCCCGATTCGCCGGCCGCGCGCTCGACATCCACCTTGAGACCATCGGGCGTATCGATCCGAAGTGCGAAGTCGGTCCATAAAGTGCATCCGAGGAAGCGAACGCCGCCAATGATTGCCTCGCCGCAATCGAGGGCATAGACATTCGTTCCGGCAGCGGCGCGCTGCATGTTGGCCAATCCACTGGACAACACGTCGGCATAGAACTCATGATTTCCTGGCACGAAGATCACGGGCTTCGTCTCTCCGAAGTTTGTTGCCCGACGGATCCAAGCAATCGCCTTGGTCGCCGGCACAGCGATATCACCCGCCAGGATGGCGACATCGAACTCGACGTCCGGTACCTGGAAGGCACCGAACTCAAGGTGCAGGTCCGAGAGGATCAGCAACCTCATAGGTCAGACCTCCAACACCAAGCCGGGATTGAACCGCGCGTTCTCGAACTCGCCGTGCCAGTTCAGATAGCCGCGCGGATTGCTCACGACGCGGCAGCCGCCGACTTCATAGTCGAAACTGTCGTGGGTGTGTCCATGAACCCAAAGGACGGGCACCTCGAAGAACTCGCTCAACATTTCGTTGACGAAGCCGCCGGAAGACCAGTCCTGCGCGTAGCGCGCCGCAAGCGAGTTCCGATGCGGGGCATGGTGGGTCACAACGACCGTCGGCCCGTCGAATGGCTCAGCCACCCGTCTGCGAAGCCAGGATCGGTGCCGCCTATGGATCCGCAGGGTGTCCATCGGTACCAGGCGCCGCGAGCCGCGCGAGTTTGAAGTTCCAGGGTCCTCGATCCGGATGGCTGAATAGTCAGCCAGGTAGCGGGAGCTCTCCACCATCGCGCGGCATCGATCCGACAGCAGACGCACCGGCTGCCCCGCGAAGCCCGGGTTGTCGATTCGCAGCCGGAAGTCGGTCCACAAAGTGCACCCCAGGAATCGCACGCCGCCAATCACCACCTCGTCGCAATTGAGGAAGTGAACGTCGTGCTCTTGCGCCTGTCTGCGCATCTCAGCCTCTTCCTGATCGAGCACGGTCTCGTAGTACTCATGGTTGCCAGCGACCTGCACGATCGGCTTGTCGCCAAAGCGCGCGGGGTGCCGCAACCAGCGCGCAGCCACGCGCCCAGGCGCGACGATGTCACCCGCCAAGATGGCCACGTCATAGTCCAGCCCCGTCGGGACCTCGAACGTCTCGAATTCAGCGTGCAGGTCGGAAAGTATCAGAAGCTTCATGGTCGGTCAGTGGGCGTAGGCGGTTGCGGCGGCCAGAACGCGCTGGACCGGCATCCCCTGCTCGAGCGCCACTCGCGGCGTCAAGCCGCCCAGCGCCGATGCCGGGGTTTCAAGAAAGTCGAAGATCTGCCAGCAGTCCCTCGTGCCCAGCGATCGACCGATTCGCTGAATCGACGACCACGCCGAAGGCTCAAACTGCCATCGAGGCAGCTTCATCGCGCCGTCCGGGTCTCCAAGCCCGATGCACTTGCCGGCGACGATCCAAGCCGCGATCGTCGAGTCGTCCACACCCATGATCAACCCGGCCTCCTCAACTGTGATCATGTCAGCCGCCCGCAAGCGATCATGACGGTACTGCTGTCCTTCGCGTAGCAAGGCGGCGGCCTCGGCCGCTGACACATAGATATCTCTGGTCATGTGCGATGCCCATCCTTCCGATCCGGCACGTGGAGCACCAAGCCTGGATCGAAGTTGCCGTTTTCTGTCCTGCCGCTCCAGTTGACGTAGGCGCGGGGGTTGCAAACGACGCGGCAAGAGCGCACCCGATAGTCAAAGCTCTGGTGACAGTGGCCGTGCACCCAGAGCGCGGGCACGTCGAAGTACACCTCCGGTAGTTCACTTACGAAAGCGGCCGACACCCAATCCCGCGCGTATCGCTCGGAAAGGGAGCCGCGATGCGGCGCGTGATGCGTGACGACGACAGTGGGCCCCTCAAAGGGCACGGAAAGCATGGCGCTCAGCCATCTGTGCTGCCTCAGATGAATCTGGCGCGTGTCTGCGGCCTCCAGCTTCCGCCCGTGGCGAGCGCGCCAGGTGTCGGGCTCGGCGCTTTCATCGGCAGCGCGAATCAGGGCATAGTCGTTCATGAGGTTGCTTGCCTTCCTCATGCTCACGGATGCGTCGCTGCGCCGGCCGTCTGGCGTGTCAATTGCGAGCTCGAAATCCGTCCAAAGCGTCGCGCCGAGAAAGCGCACTCCGTTTATCACGACCTGGTCGCCGTCAAGCAGATGGACACCGAGGGACGATGCAGCGGTCCGAGCCTCTGCGAGCGTCTGGTCCATTCGTGTGTCGTAGAACTCATGGTTGCCCGGGACATAGACCACCGGCTTGCCGCCGAAGCGCGCGACATCGCCAGCCCAACGAGCGGCCTTGACCGCAGGGCAATGGATATCGCCGGCGAGGATTGCTACGTCGAAGTCCAGGTCACCTGGTGGCTCGAACGGTGCGAACTCCAGATGCAGGTCGGAGATGATCAGCAATTTCATTTCGCCAAGCCTTCAAAGTGAGCGCGCAGAGCCAATTCCGCGGCTTCATCAAAGCCGACGAACGATCCGCAGACCACCAAGCGGTGGAGGTATCGGTCGAATTGCCACTCGGCGTCATCAGGCGCGACCCAAGGCTGCTCGACGCCGCCGTGGGTCTCCAGCCAGGCCAGGATTTCGCCCTCACGTCGTGCCGGCGCGTAACCCCCAGGACCGCGAACAGGCAACGGCGTCACGCCAACGATGCGATGCCGGAGATCGTCGGAGAAGAACTCTCGAAGCTGGTCGAGCGTATGGCGCTCTCGCCACATGGAACTGATGACGATTCGCACCTCCGCGAACTCGCGCAGCAATGCTTCCAGTCGCGGCAAGAAGCAGAAAGGCGACTCCACCGGGAGATGGCCCTCGCCTTCGAGGTGCAGGACGCCATCGAAATCGAGGAACAGGATCACTTCCGCTCCTCCTCTTTGTTCGGCCACCCCCAGTCACTGGCAGACATCCAGATAGAACCCTTCCAGTCCTTGTGGCCCTCATCGAACGTGTCCGCACGATGCTCTGGGCAGAGCGATGCCCAAGGACCTCGGTCGTTGTTGATCTCCGCCGGCGCGCCGCAGACGATGCACCGGCATCTCAGCCTGAGCTCCAGCCGCAGAACGATCTCATTGATCGCGAGAGCGACCGGATCATGTCCCTGGGCGGGCTCGCATTCGTGACGATGAACTTCGGTCGGCCGATGGATATTGATCGCCACGCGCGCCTTGCCGACCATCTGATAGGCGAAGCTTGGCGAGCCGAACTTCTCCCGCATCCTCGTCCAGTGAAAGCCACGCTTGTCTGCACCGAGTCGCGCATCGATGTCTTCGCGGGCCTGTACCAAGGCCGGCAACCACCCTCGGAAGAACGTGTAAGCGCGGCGGCGCGCCTCCCCTTCGAGCGGAAACATGTAGGGGAAGCGCGCATGGAGAGAGGCTGGCGTGATGTCGTTCATACCGGTTCAACTCCCGACCACAAATATGAAGACCTCGTCGTCACCGCCCTCCTTCGGCTTCGGAGGGGCCGACGCCGTGCGAGCCGGCAGATCGAAATCCGCATCCTCGAAGTGGCGACGTCCCTCGTACGCGGCCGCCCCCAAAGCCCGCTCGCAGGCCATGCGGATCTGGCGCGGCGTGAGCCAGGCGAGCCGGCACATCTGCAGGTTCGTCGCGTGCTCGAAAGTCGCGCGAACGCTTTCGACTGGCACCATGCGCTCCAGGGTCGCTCGGAAGATGCTGTGAGCCAGAACGAGGCGCCCATCGATGTCGGGCTCTTCAATGAAGAACTCGACGAAGCGAGAACGCACCGGCGCGCTGATGCGTTCCGCATCATTGGCAGTCGCCACGTAGATCACGTAGCTCGCGTCGAACTCGAAATCGGCGCTCATGTCCTTCACCTTTGAAGCCGTGACCGGCTCGAGCAAGGTGAGCAGCGCATCGACAGGGCGATAGTTGTTGCCGCCCTGGGCGCCCTTGTCGATCTCGTCCAGCAAGACGATCGGGTTTGCCTGCTTGCCGAGAACGATGAGTTCCCACAACGCGCCCACAGACGTATTGGCCCAATATCTTTCGGCACCGCGTAGGCCCGAGTTCGACTGGGGGTTGTCGAAGGCCTGCCGATGTATCGCGGTCTGCAGAACCTCTGCCAGCCGATGGGTGAAATGGGTCTTGCCGACGCCGGGCTCGCCAAGCAACAGGATGGGCGGCAGCGCCGGTGGGCGACCCGTCAGGTCTGCGAGCGCAAGCGCGCGGCCGATCGCGTCCACGACAGGGGCGAAGTTCGGCATCTCGGAGGCCAGTTGCGCAAGATCCTCGCGCCAGGCAAGCGGTCGAGCGATCGAGCGCCAAGGTCCTTCGGCCATGGCCTTGGCGAAGTGTCTCAGATCCCGCGCCACAACATCCCTGTCGCCACTCGCAGGGTTGTTTTTCAGGGCATCAAAGCGCTCGCGCGCAGCCTCCCAGTCGAACACCGCAACGGCGCCGGGCGGCGCGGAAGGCAGTTCCGCGGGCACCGTCAATGCCTGCGCAGCCTGGTACGGCGTCAAGGACGGCCGATGGGCCGGTGGAGGTGGTGGCTTTGCAGCAATCTCCGCCTCGATTCTTTCCTCCTCGGCCAGCCGCCTCGCCTTGTAGGCAGCATCGGCTGCGGCGCGAGCACGAGCCGCTTCCTCGTACTCCAGTCGCTCTCTCTCGAGAGCTTCGAGTTCCAGTTGCTCGACCAGCACAGCCGGCACGAGGAGATGAACATCCTTGGGGAGATCTTGCGGACCGACTGCGTTCCGGTGGACGCCGTAACCGGGCGGGATCCTGTTGGGCTTCTTCTTGCTGACCATTCTGGGCTCCTGGCGGAGCCGGATGGATCAGCTCCTTAAGACTGGGAAATGAAGTTGGACATCGGTGGGCGTTCGATCACTGCTTGCTTGGAATTTCGTTCCGAGGTGCGCGAGCCCATGGACATGCACGCGCCCACGCGCATGCCGATGGCGGCCTGCTCGATGGTGGTTGCGTGGTTCAGCATGTCGATTCCAAAAAGTCTTGAAGGATGGACACATCTTAAGAGCCTCATCGGTTCATCCGCAAGTGCTCATGTCGCGATGGGCCAACACAAAAGATTAAGGTCGCCGGCAGACTGGAAAGCGCTTGGCAGACGGGCCGTTCACCCACCGCGATCTCCCGAACGTGTAGGCATCGCGCGTTCCACAAACTCCGCAATTGACTGAGGAAGTTCTCAACTACAACGACTTTGTTTTGGGTCAACGAGATCGAAGTTGCTGCACAAGCTCCTGAGGCAAAGGGAATACGGCGGCCAACTACTTCAAAGCACTACATTTTTCTTGCTCCCTCTGGGGGCCTGGCCACGTGGAACCCGCCGGCGCTCGCATGTTGGCCGCGCCCGGAGTTGGTCGAACATTCGACCAAGTAGGCGTGTCACGCGCCCCAAGCGGGGTTGGTCGAAGTCTGGTTGATTGCTAGACCATGATCTTGCGGCCCCACTATTCATCGGAAAAATTGGTTGAAGTCTGGTTGAACGTTCGACCAGCACGGAGCATCGGACCGGCACGCTTCCAGACTTATCCCATCGTTAGGCCAATCCTGGTCGAAGTCTGTTCCCTCGCCAGGCCTCGCAGGGTCCGCTCATTTCCGCTGGTCGAGCGCTCGACCAACATTGAACTAGCGCTGGCCTAGCGCCTACTTGGTTGAGCGCTGCGCCACCAAGGATGGCGACGTTGGAGTGGTCGAATACGACCCTCTTCCCGTCCGTCGCGTTTGGCGTCGATCGCCGCCGCTATGAACTCGAGGAGCGCCACAGCGAGAACGTCAAGGCGTGACGTACAACGGCGAATCCTTCGTCGTCGGGCTGGACGTGATGAGCCGCGCCGCCTCCAGCTCGGACTCGGGCGCCACCTGGACGAAAAGTACTACGTTGGCGCCCCGTACCACGCTCTCATCGGGGTGCTCTCTCTTATATGGACGAGGACCACATCGACGTGCTCGTCCTGGGCCTGCCCGTCAGCCACTTCCGCGATCCGAGCAAGCCGGCGGCGCTCAAGAAGGCCTACACGGGCACCATCGATCTGGATGGCGTGCGCAGCGTGGTCATCGACAAGGTCGTCGTGCGCCCGCAGCCCATGGGTGGCTTCTACAGCCTCAATCGGCACATCGACGGCATCAACAAGGTCATCGCCAAGTACCCGCAATCGGGCCTGAAACCCCTGGCGGACTGGAACCAGCTGGTCGACACCATGACGATCGTGACGGTCGACCCGGGCGAGTACACGCTGGACTGGCTCCTCGTGAACCGCGGCCGGCCCAATACCGACGTGTCGGGAGCTGCGGCCGATGCGGGCCGCCACCGCGTCATGACCACGGTCAAGGAGCACCTGGAGTCGAAGATCGGCCGCACGATCGCCCCGTCGAACCTGAACCGCTTGAACAACTCGCTGCGTACCGGCGCCGTCTTCAAGCTCGACGGCCGCGCGATCGACATGGCAGATCCTGAGATCTTGGCCGCAGCGCGCCGCGCCGTACGCGACCCGGTGGGCATCATGATGAACGGCATCAAGGGCGCCTGGGACATCATCGACACGGTCGTGATGGTCGGTGGCCACCCGGCGCACTACGCCGAAGAGATCGCCGAGCGCATGCCCGACATGCCGATCTACGTGCCCAAGCACTCGGTCTTCGCCAACGTTGAGGGCCTACAGCTCATCGGCGAAGGCATCGCGAAAGCCGAGGCTCTGGCCGGGGCCGAAGCGGCTTGAAGGGCAATTGGCGATGAAGAAAATCGGAGACCAAGCCACCAACGACGACGTCCTCGACATTCGGATTCGGTTCCTTCGGCGTGAGAGCCCGATGCTGTTTCGTGCCATCGAGCAGTTCAGTGGGCGCCCCGGCGACCGCGCACGAAACGGCTTCATCCGCCAGCTCATGGAGATGGGCCTGGTCGTCCAAGAGGAGCGCCTGCGCCGCATGGACGCATGGACGGCCTCTCGACCCGGATCTCCGGAGGCCTGGTCGATGAGGTGATCGGCACGGTTTCGAACGTCCAGCGCGCACCGACGCCGGCCACGCCAGCGGCAGACTCGCAGGCTCCGCTCGCTCCGATAACTGCGACCGAGAGTTCGGTTACGTCCGAACAGGCTCCAGCGAGCCTGTCGCCCGCTCGCGTCGATCCGATGTCTGCGACCTCGTTCGCCGTGCCCGCGGTGAAGCAGGAGCCGGCGCCCGTAGCGCGGCCCGAGCAAAGCACCCCCTCGAACGCCGAACCACCGGCCGCGACAGCTGCGCGCGACGACGACCGCCCTCCTCCGCGCGTCCCCGGCTTCGCAGGCCGCCGAATGCTGGCCGGCGAGTCGTACGAATGAAACCGCCGAGCCGCGGAGCCCAAATGAACAGCACGGAACTGGAGCTAAGCATGCTTAGCTCCAGTTGGCTGTCTGCTGGCGCCCGCGTTGTTCGGAAATCATGCAAACGAACTGGTGCTAACCATGCTTAGGCCCAGTTGCCTGTCAGGTTTTGGCGGCTTTCCACGTTGCGCGCAACTGGAGCTAAACATGCTTAGCTCCAGTTGCTTGGCGAATGGGCCCGGCTCGTCGCGCAAGGGCAGCTGCGGGCAACTGGAGCTAAGCGCGCTTAGTGCCAGTCGAGCGCGCCCGTGGCGCCGGCAGTCGCCGACCTCCCGATTTTTCAACGGGACCCGGCGCGGGGGGCGAGGTTACAGGCAACTGGAGCTAAGCATGTTTAGCTCCAGTTGCTCGCAAGGACCGATTCGGACCCGTTTTCGGCCGATTTCTGGCAGTTGTTTCCAAAACTCGTCACATTTATCGGCCATTTTGGGGGAATCGGGGGGGAGCGCCCCTGAGGAACCTGCAGTCCCGAGCGGACCCAGCTGGCCGTCGGCCCCGTCCCTTGCGAGCCATGGTCGAGAGATGGCCTAAGTCCACACCAGAACCAATCGACCGCTTGAACCAGACCCTCCGAGCGCCGGCCTGGCGCCCGGACCATGCACCAGATGAACAGCAATCAAGACTTGAACCGCAGCTCGCAAGCGAACGACTCCGTTGGGGAGCCGACCCACAACGGACACCCGTCCCCGGAAAGCCCGCAGATCGCGCCTCCCATCCAGGACCCTCTCTCGCAGGCCGACGCTCCGACGGAGCGTCTCAGCAGCTGGTACGAATCCGCTGTGCAGCCCGTCACTGACAAGACCGCCGTCAGCTATCGGCGGAACTACTTCATGCTGGTGGACCGCACCGCCGCCGCAATCAACCTGGATCCCGATTTCGTAACGGTCGCAGACTTGATCGAGCAACTGCGCGCGGACACGACACTCACCGATGGCACCAAGAGCACCTATCGAGCCGCCATCGTGTGGGCCCTGAAGCAACCCAGCATCGACTTTCTGCCTGCCGATCGCGAAAAGGGGCTCGAGCTCATCAGCGCATTCAATCCACGACAAGGCGCTGCTCAAGAAATCAAACGCAACGGCCGGGTGAAAGCGCGGGCCATTCCTGAGCAGGATCTCGGGCCGTTGCTCAACGGCCTTCTCGCCGCCCGATCCTCCCCGCAGTCCTGAGGCACGAAGACCACGGCCTGATTGAATGCCGGCATTGCCACTGGGGCCCGCCCAGGTGAATGGGAGACCGCGTACTGGTTCGATCGCGATCGCCGGATCCTCCGACTGCCGAATGCGAAGCTGAAGAAGCAGGCAGTGTTCGCCTGGCAGCACATTCCCGAACGACTCCTGAATCGCGCAGATGCAGATTTGGCCATGATGGCCGAGGCCGATCTGGAGAACGTCTCCGCTGTCATCTCGGCGGCCAAGCGCCACTCGGATGCGCTCGCCAAGAATCTGGCCTTCTTCGACCAAGCAGAAGCTGGGACCGCTTCGAGCAACGCTGCCGCCATCGAAAGCCTTCGTCGCCTTCGGGCGTGGGAACTGCGAAATGCCGGACTCGCGTGGCGCGACATTGAGGTACCGCCCCGTTGGGTTGGAGCTGTGGACGCTCGCCTGACCAACTTGCGCCAGTACCTGACCGGAGAAGGCAGTGACGCGTGGGGCTTCCAGCGCTACTTCGACGGTTGCAGGGCGGCTTTGCGCAAGGCCTGCTTGCGCGCATTCCCTGACGGCCGGCTCTATTCGCTCTACGACACCCGTTCGACCGCTGCCGCAAACATGCAGGCGACCATCGGATCCGAGGTCACGGCGATGGTCATGGGGCACTACAAGAAACGCAAGCGCACGATCGCCGAGAACTACGCAGGTTCGGATCGTGCGTTCCGCCGCGCCGGCAGATTCGCCCCCGGCCTGGCGGACGCACAGAACCAGCGCGACCAGGCAGCGGATCGGCAAGCGGAACTATTAATCCAGTCGGCTTCGACCGAATCCGGTCACGCGCCTGCAGCTGACGGTCCCACTGATCACGCGCAGGCCGAGCTATGAAGTTTGTTGCGCTCATTGTTGCGTCACGAAACGATCCGCGAAACAACACGGATCGGGAGGTTCCCGGGCGCCGTGACCGCACGTGGGAACCCGGTTGCGGCCGGCGCTCCCTAAAACATTGAGTTCCCCAAGGTCGACCATCGACCTTTTCCGCCCCACGCCGACCGAACCGGCTGGGGCGTTTTTACTTGCCCAGTGCGTACACGTCATGTGACAGCTAAACCTGACATCGGCACTTCCTTCGCCTGGCTCCTGGCGCTTCAACGGTGTGCGTCGTCTTGGGCTCACGGCAGGGTGAACCGCGAATTCATCTAACCCTGAACTTTCAGGTTCGCCGGCGGAGGCGATACCATGTCGAGCAAGCCGTGAGATTGCAGAAGGTCCGCAAGCGTGCCTTCTTCGAGGGCATAGACGCCACGGCGCTCCCTCCAGATCAGTGCCTTGTCCTGCAATGCAACCAAGACCTGCTGCACATTGGAGGTGTCGGGCTCGATGCGCTCCTCCGGCGCGATGGCATTCAGCACCTGGCGATAGGCGGCGAGAGTGTCGGCCTCGAACGGGGCGAAGTCGGCACCCCGTGCCGCCATGACCCGAAGAACCGCCGATTGCAGAGGCGTGAGCCCATGCACAACTCTCAACATCTGGGCGTCCCCGGCCTGAATCTGCTCGTCGACGGCCGCGGCGAATCGTGCGGGAACGTCCTTTGCCGCAAGGGAGAAGTCGAACCTAAGCAGGTCCGCGGCTGCGCCGATCACTTCGGGCCGGAAGGCTGCTCGCGCGAAAAGCTTCTCAACGTCTGGGGGAGACAGTGGTGCCGGAAGTTGGATACGGCTGCAGAACCATTCGATGAAGTCCGCTCCCAACGCAGGAAACTGAACCAGCGGCGCACCGAAGAAGGCCTGGTCCTTGCTGTTTCGCAGCATGGCCAACTTGTCTCTGTTGGATCCGGTGGCAACGATGCGAAGGCCGTGATGGCCGCTGCCGTTCAACTCGTCGCGCCCGGCCTTCAGAGCGAAGAGGGCATCGTAGCCATCCTCGGTAGTGATCGCGTGTTGAGCTTCGTCGATGATCAGGACGATCGTTCGCTTCACCTCATCCGACAACGCGGCCAGTGCTGAGCTGAGCGATACCTGCGCACCCAGTCCAACTCGATCCAGCGAGAACGTGACGCCGCCGACGTTCACCTTTTCCATTCCTGCCGACCGGGCCAGGCGGGTGATGACGCCTTCGTGTTTGGCAAGTTCAGCGCGGATCGCCGAAACGATGGCGAGGCCAGGGTTCGCCTTCCGGTCGGCCCAGAGATCGACGTACAAGACCAGGGCGCCCTCTGCCTCAAGCTGGGGGCGCAGGTCCTCGCGTAGAAACGTGGACTTGCCAGTGCGCCGCGGCGCGGCAAGGAAGAGGCCGGAGCCGGAGGCAGAAGGAGTCCCCGACAACAGTATCTGTCTTGCCATGTTCGCGGCAAGAGCGCTTCGGTGGAAGACGATCGCCTCATTCATGGTGCGCCTCGCATAGGAGAATATTGCCAATTATAGCAAACTATAGTGAATTATAAAATCCAGGTGGCGGCGCTCCGCCGCTCGAACGGGTTGTTGCGCTTCCCCCCGCTCGGCGACCCCGATCGCCTTCTCTCTCGCGGCGGGGGTGGGCGCGGGCGGCCGGCGCCGCACTGCCGCCAACGGGACTTCGCCGTCCACTGGCTTTTCCAGGAAGTCCCCCGCCCCCAGCTTCATGGCGTCCACGCCAGCGCTCAGGTCGCCGCGTCCGGTGATGAAGATCACCGGCGGCGCGTCTCCCCGCTCGAGCAGGCGCTGCTGCAACTGCGGCCCCGAAACGCCCGGCATCTGAACGTCGAGCAGGATGCAGGCCACGTCGCCAGCGGGCGGATTGACAATGACCTCGTCGGCCGAGGCAAATGCGGCGCTTGCCCACCCCCGCGCCATCGAGCAGGCGCAGCAGGCTGCCGCGCACGGCGGGATCGTCGTCGATGACGTGCTGATTCAACCGGTCGATGCAACGATCTGGCTGAACGTTTCAGCCGGCGTTTGGAAGTCGAGAGTCTTCCTGGGTCGTTCGTTCAATCTGCGTGTCAGCGCAATGAGCTTGGCCTGTGAGTAGGTCGAGACATCGCGAAGGGTCCCGTGGGAGTCGCCGCCGCTGTCTTGTTCGTTGTCGTGCTGTCGATGTCGGTACTCGCCGCGCTGAACTGGGCGCTCCTTGCCGCGCCGGCACGCCATTTCACTCGGCTTCACCCAAGTGCACGCACCGCTCGGACTGGTCATGCTCGCACTGACCGCCGTGATGGGGCTCTTCTTCGCCTACGTGATCTTCCTGCAGGGCTCGATTCTTTTCGAGACCCGTCGCCATACCAGGGAGATGCAGGCCAAGCGCGGTCTGGCCGACAAGGCGCGCGCCATGACACGCTCCTGGCGCGCATCGCGCAGCTCGAAAACCGTCTCGATCAGCGCTCTTCGCCGTCGGCGGCCTGAACCGGCCGCTTGGCAAGGACCGCCGACGCGCCCATCAGAGCTTGAACGGAATCACTTCCTGCCGCTGCTCGCCCAGGCCTTCGATGCCGAGCGTCATTACGTCGCCCTTCTTGAGATAGAGGGGCGGCTTCATGCCGAGGCCGACGCCGGGCGGCGTGCCGGTGGTGATCACGTCGCCGGGCAAGAGCGTCATGAACTGGCTCAGGTAGCTCACGATCCTGGCGACGTTGAAGATCATGGTCTTGGTATTGCCGGTCTGCATGCGCTTGCCGTTGAGGTCGAGCCACATCGAGAGCTTCTGCGGATTGGGCACGTCGTCGCGCGTGACCAGCCACGGGCCGATCGGGCCGAAGGTGTCACAGCCCTTGCCCTTGTCCCAGGTGCCGCCGCGCTCGATCTGGTATTCGCGCTCGCTGACGTCGTTAACCACGCAGTAGCCGGCGACGTAGTTCAGCGCGTCCTTCTGCGACACGTAGCGTGCGCGCGCACCGATCACAACGCCGAGCTCGACTTCCCAGTCGCTCTTGACCGAGCCCTTGGGCAGCATGACCGGATCGTCCGGGCCCTGGATGCAACTCGTCGCCTTCATGAAGACCACCGGCTCGGCGGGAATGGGCAGCCCCGATTCCGCCGCGTGGTCTGCATAGTTGAGACCGATGGCGATGAACTTGCCGACGTTCGCGACCGGCGAGCCGTAGCGCGGCTTGCCCTTGACCAGCGGGAGCTTGTCGACCTTGACCTTGCGCAGCTTGGCGAGCGCGGCGTCGCTGAGCTGCTCGGGTCCGATGTCCTTAACCACCGCGCTCAGGTCGCGCAGATTGCCGTCGCCATCGATGAGGCCCGGCTTCTCCTTGCCCGGGTTGCCATAGCGAACGAGTTTCATCAGTCTTTCCTTTCGTTGTGCTTGATTTCAGTGTCAGTAAGTCGATCGGCCGCCGGAGAGGTCGAACACGGCGCCGGTCGAGAACGAGCATTCTTCCGTGCAGAGCCACGCGACCATCGCCGCGATCTCCTCGATCTTGCCAAAGCGGCCCATCGGGATTTTCGACAACATGAAGGCGATATGGTCCGGCGTCATCTGGTCGAAGATCGCGGTCTTCACCGCGGCGGGCGTCACGCAATTGACGCGCACGCCGGTGTCGGCGAGCTCCTTGCCGAGCGACTTGGTGAGCGCGATCAGGCCCGCCTTGCTCGCGCTGTAGGCGCTGGCGTTGGGATTGCCGTCCTTGCCCGCGACCGATGCGATGTTGACGATGCGCCCGTAGCCCTGCGAGCGCATCTGGCCGACGACTTCGCGGCAGCAGATGAAGGGGCCATTCAGATTCACCTCCATCACCTCGCGCCATGCGTCCACCGGGTAGTCCCAGAGCCGGGTGTTGGGTCCGGTGATGCCCGCGCTGTTGACGAGCGCATCGATGCGCCCCGCCTGCGCCAGCGTGGCCGCGACCGCCTTCGCGACCGAAGGCTGCCGGGCCACGTCGACCGTGAGCGCGAAGGTCTTCGCACCGAGCGACCACGCAGCCTTGGTCGCCGCTTCGCCGTTGCTGTCCCAGATGGTCACGCTGCCGCCCGAGGCCAGCAGGCGCTGCGCAATGCCGTAGCCGAGCCCGGTGGCGCCGCCGGTGATGACGGCATGCCGGCCGGAGAAATCGAGCTGGTTCATATCGTGATGCCGCCGTCGACCGCGTAGGCCTGCCCGGTGACGAACTGCGATTCGTCGCTCGCGAGGAACACGACGAGCGGCGCGATCTCCTCCGCCTGCGCGAGACGACCCATCGGCTGCCGCGCGATGAAGGCCTTGCGCGCTTCGACCGGATCGGCATTGGCATTGATGCGGTCGGTGAGCGACGGCGTGTCGACCGTGCCCGGGCACACCGCGTTGCAGCGGACGCCCTGCGCCACGTAGTCCGCCGCGATGCTCTTCGTCAATCCAATGACGGCCGCCTTGGTGGTGCCGTACACGCAGCGGTTGGGCAGCCCCTTGATGCTCGAACACACGCTGGCCATGTTGATGATGCTGCCCTGCCCCTTGGCGAGCATGCCCGGCAGCACCGCCTTGATCAGCCGGAACTGGGCGCGCACGTTGAGATGGAAGGCGAAATCCAGATCCTCATCGCTCGCCTGCAACGCGGCGCCGTTGTGCACCACGCCCGCGCAATTGAAGAGCACGTCCAATGCCGGAATGCCCTTGACGAACGCCGCGATCGCATCCTTGTCGAGCACGTCGAGCCTCGTGGCGTGAATGTTGGCGATGCCCGCATAGCGCTCGAGCAGTTTCTCGTTCACGTCGGTCGCCCAGACCTGCGCGCCCTCGGCCGCCAGCGCGAGCGCGCTTGCATGCCCTATGCCCTGCCCGGCCGCGGTCACGAGCGCGGTCTTGCCCTGGAGTCTCATGGAGTGTCCTCGTTGAAGCTTTCGAATGGCCTTCGGCCGCAGCGGCCGCAACGTTCAGGGTTTCGCCCGATGGCTGCCGTACGATGCGCTCCGTATTCTGAATTGGCCTGACCACTTGTCCAATTCAGGGACAACCCTAAAGTCTCCAACGCCGTGCCTCTCCAGACCGTCGAGCCCCGCCGCCTGTACCGTCAGATCGCCGATCAGCTTCGCGCGCTGATCGCGAACGGCGAGTTCGCGATCGGCGATCGTTTGCCGGCAGAACGCGACCTCTCCCACCAGCTCGGCGTGAGTCGCCCTTCGGTGCGCGAGGCACTCATCGCGCTCGAGGTCGAAGGCTGGGTCGAGGTGCGCACGGGCTCCGGCATCTACGTGCTCGATCGCTCGCATCGCACTGCCGAACCCATCGCTGCGGCGGAATGGGGTCCGCTCGAACTCATTCGTGCGCGCCGCGTGGTCGAGGGCGAGACCGCGGCGCTCGCGGCCACGCTCGGCAAGCGCAAGGACGTCGACGCGATGACGCGCGCGATCGACGCCATGCGCGAGATGGCCGACCGCAACGTCATGCCGCTCGAAGGCGACCGGGCCTTTCACCTCGCGGTCGTCGACGCCTGCGGCAACGTGGTGCTGTCGGAGACGGTGCAAGCCTTCTGGGATTCGCGCAAGGGGCCGATCTTCACGCGCCTCGGCGGCTACTTCGAGACCGTGAAGTCATGGCGCTGCGCGATCGCCGAGCACGAAGCGATCCGCGACGCCATCGCGGCCCGCGATGCGGACGGCGCGCGGCGCGCGATGCACGAGCACATGGACAAGTCGCACCAGCGATTCAGCGCGAGCTGGCGCCGCGCGAAGGCAAGCTGATGCTGATCACCTCCATGGCGTCGCTGGTACTTCCGCTGCCCAAAATATTCCTCCAGGCGGCTCCGATCGCCATTCCGAGACCCACACGATGAACCCCTTTATCCGTCTACACCCAGCCGATGACGTCGTGATCGCACGCGGCCAGTTGCTCGGCGGCACGCCCGTCGAGGGCGTGACTGCCCGCGGCCTGATCCCACCGGGCCACAAGATCGCCGTGCGCGCGATCGCGCAGGGCGAGCCGGTGCGGCGCTACAACCAGATCATCGGCTTCGCGAGCCGGGCGATCGCGCCCGGCGAGCACGTGCACACGCACAACCTCGACATGGGGCCGGACAAGGGCCACTTCGAGCGCGACTACGCCTTCGGCGCCGACGTGAAGCCGGCGCCCGCGCACCGCGAAGCGAGCTTCATGGGCATCCGGCGCGCCGATGGCCGCGTGGCGACGCGCAACTACATCGGCGTGCTCACCAGCGTGAACTGCTCGGCCACCGCGGCGCGCGCGATCGCGGATCACTTCTCGCGCAAGACCAATCCGGCCGCGCTCGCAGCCTTTCCGAACGTCGACGGCGTGGTGGCGCTCACGCACGGCACCGGTTGCGGCATGGACGCCGGCGGGCTCGGCATGCAGATCCTCGAGCGCACGCTCACCGGTTATGCGACGCACGCCAACTTCGCGGCCGTGCTGGTCGTCGGCCTCGGCTGCGAGGCGAACCAGATCAATGCATGGCTCGCAACGGGCAATCTCCAGGAAGGCGAGAACCTGCGCGTCTTCAACATCCAGGACACCGGCGGCACGCGCAAGACGGTCGAGAAAGGCATCGCACTGATCAACGAGATGCTGCCGCGCGCCAATGTGGTGAAGCGCGAGCCCTGCAGCGCTTCGCACATCACGATCGGGCTGCAGTGCGGCGGCTCGGATGGCTACTCGGGCATCAGCGCCAACCCCGCGCTCGGCGCGGCGGTGGATCTGCTGGTGGCGCATGGCGGCACGGCGATCCTTTCCGAAACGCCCGAGGTCTATGGCGCCGAGCACCTGCTCACGCGCCGCGCCGTGCGGCGCGAGGTCGGCGAGAAGCTGGTCGAGCGCATCCGCTGGTGGGAGCACTACACCGCCATCAACGAAGGCGAGATGAACAACAACCCCTCGCCGGGCAACAAGGCCGGCGGGCTCACGACGATCCTCGAGAAGTCGCTCGGCGCGGTCGCCAAGGGCGGCACCAGCAACCTCGAGGCGGTCTACGAATACGCCGAGCCGGTGACCGCGCACGGCTTCGTCTACATGGACACGCCCGGCTACGACCCGGTCAGCGCCACCGGGCAGGTCGCGGGCGGCGCGAACATGATCTGCTTCACCACCGGCCGCGGGTCGGCGTACGGATGCGCGCCCTCGCCTTCGCTCAAGCTCGCGACCAACTCCGCGCTCTGGCAGCGGCAGGAAGAGGACATGGACATCAACTGCGGCGAGATCGTCGAAGGCACGGCGTCGATCCAGGAGATGGGCCGGCGCATCTTTGAGCTGGTGCTGGCGACCGCGTCCGGCGAGCAATCGAAAAGCGAGAAGCACGGCTACGGCCAGAACGAGTTCGTGCCCTGGCAAGTCGGCGCGGTCATGTGAGAAAGAGAGACCCATGTCCAGAACCATCCAGGCATCCACGCTCCGCAAGCAGGTCGCGGCCATCGTTCAAGCAGCGGGCAGTTCCCCGGCGGAGGCCGAACAGGTCGCAGGCAACCTCGTGCTGGCCAATCTGAGCGGCCACGATTCCCACGGTGTCGGCATGGTGCCGCGCTATGTCGATGCGGTGGCCGAGGGCGGGCTCAAGCCCAATGCATCGATCGCGGTCAAGCTCGATGCAGGCGCGATCCTGGCGCTCGACGGGCAGCACGGCTACGGGCAGATCGTCGGCGTGCAGGCGATGGAACTCGGCATCGCGCGCGCGAAGCAGAACGGAAGCTGCATCGTCTCGCTCGCCGAATCGCACCATCTGGGGCGCATCGGCCACTTCGCCGAGATGGCGACCGCAGAGGGCCTCGTGTCGATGCACTTCGTCAACGTGCTGTCGCGCCCGGTGGTCGCGCCTTGGGGCGGCGGCGATGGCCGCTTCGGCACCAACCCCTGCTGCATCGGCGTGCCGCTCGCGGGCGCAGAACCCTTCATCCTCGACTTCGCGACCAGCCGCGTGGCGCAGGGCAAGATGCGCGTCGCGCACAACAAGGGTGAGCGCGTGCCCACCGGCTACCTGATCGACGAGCACGGCGCACCGACCACCGATCCGGGCGTGGTCGTGGTGCCGCAAAGCAATGGTCTCTTCGGCGCGCTCATGACTTTCGGCGAGCACAAGGGCTATGGCATGGCGGTGGCCTGCGAGCTGCTCGGCGGGGCGCTGACCGGCGGCGGCACATGGCATCGCCCGGCCGACACCGCGCGCACGGTGCTCAACGGGATGCTCACGGTCCTCATCGACCCCGCGAAGCTCGGCACCGAGGCCACTTTCGAGCAGGAGGCCCGGGCCTTCATCGACTGGTTGCGCCAGAGTCCTCCGGGCGCCGGCTTCGATGCGGTGCAGATCGCCGGCGAACCCGAACGCAGGGCGCGCGCCGCGCGCGAGCAGGACGGCATCTGGCTCGACGACGCCACCTGGCGCGAGATCGTCGACGCCGGGAAAAAGGTCGGCGTCGGCGTCGATTGAGGGGTTTTCCGGTGCGTTCAGGCGCCCGGCGGCCACGCCGGCGCCCAGTCGATTGTTTCCAATTTGGTGACGCCGCGCTTCCTTTTCTGAGGGTTTTTACCTAGAAAAATCGCGCAAACTTCATCCCACGGACCAGCCGACAACCAGCTGATCTGGACGAACAGGCACTGAGCGCTGTTGGCCTCCGAAAGGATGGCGACACACCCCGCGACCGGTTCGGAATCGTCCAAACGCATTGAAGGAACCTGACATGAACACCTCGAAGATCATCGCCGCGGCTGCCCTCTCCCTCCTCGCCGTCGCTGGCGCCAACGCCGAAACCTATGACGGCGTGCATCCCCTGACCACCGGCGCGAGCCGCGCCGACGTGCAAGGCAGCGCCGTGGCTGCGGCCCGCGCCGGCAACGCGTACGGCGACGCCGCCAACGCGGGCGTGGAAATCGTGGCATCGACGACCAATCGCGCCATCGTGCGTGAAGAGGCCGTCGCAACCGCCCACAACCCGCTGCAAAGCCTCGACCGTCGCGCCTTCTACCGCGACCAAGTGCCTTCGGCGTACAACAAGCCGAAGGTTTCGTTCACCCGCCAAGCCGCCCTGTAATCAGCGCGTCGGGGCAAGAAAGAGCCGGAACCGCAGCAATGCGGTTCCGGCTTTTTTTCGTCCGCTGTCGTCAGCGGGCGTTCAGGGGATCGCCCACCGGGTCCATCTGCCGGTGGAGTTGCGCGCGCACGTAGTCCACGTGCTGCCGCAAGGTATAGACGCGGTCGGAGAAGTCCAGTGGAAACCGGGTTTCCACGATCTCGTCCTCGATCCGATCGAGCCGCGACAGGGCATCGTCGAGCTCGCCCTTGCCAAGCTTGCGCGATGCGAGGTCCTGCTCCAGAAACTTGAGCTCGCCGTAGCGGCGGTACAGCCGGCTGCGGCGTCGCCATCCGATGAGCATCGGCAGCACCCGCGCCAACGGCACCAGGATCGCCACCAGCGGCACCACCAGCAGAAGCAGCCGCTGCACATAGTTGGCGGCCCAGAACGGCAGGTAGCTCTGGAGGAAGGGCCGGCCCTGCCTGAAGTACCGCTCGGCCTGGTCCGACAAGGGAAAGTCGGTGCCCTGCGGACTCGGAAAATCCTCCGGCCGGTTGATGAGACTGGGTTGCCGGTGCACCTTCCTGGCGGCTTCCAGCAGCAGGTAGGCCAATGCCGGATGCAACTCGTCACGCACCACGAGGTTGGCCGTCGTTGCGAGCAGATGAATGTCCGTTGGCGGCAGATCGCGCCGCGGATCGACAGAACCCCGTTTCAGGCTGACCGGCTGGAAGTACGGGTATCGGCGTGCCAGCCCCTCGACATGATCGAGCGACGCCAGCCGCATGCTCGAATCGGCAAGAAGCTTCTGCACCGCGGGCGCCTGCGGGGCCGCGATGATGATTGCGGCGTCCACCTCGCCCTTGGCGAGCAGGTCGACCACGGCGAGGCCACCGGCGTTCACGAAGGTCGTGCCGTCGGACGAAATCTGCTGCCCTTCCGGCGCGGTCACGCCGTAGATGCCCAGCAACTGGATCGCCACCTGATAGTTGCCGCTGCCAGGCACCCCGACCGCGATGCGCTTGCCGGCGAGCGCTTGCAGCCCTTTCGAGACATCGACCGAGCGCGTGAAGATCCAGACCGGCTCGAAGGCCACCGTCGCGAGCGAGCGAAGCGGCGTCGAATCGGCCGGCGCATCGGGGTCGAGCGCCAGGACGCCCGTTCCACCTTGCACGAACGCGACCTCGACGGTGCCGTCATTCAGTCGCTTCAGGTTCTCGACGCCGCCGCTCGAAGGCCGCAATTCGAGGCGGATGCCCTCGGCCTTCAGAAGCTCCTGATAGCGCAGGCCGAAGCGGTGATAGGCGCCGTCGGTGGCGCCGGTGCTCATCACGATCGTGCGAGGAGGCAGCGGGCTCACATAGCGCACGACGAGCCAGATCGCCAGGGCAACAACGGCGATCAATGCAAGCCAGAGAGCGAGGTGTCGGCCGGTGGGCAGTGTCGGCATCGCCGGAGTCTTCATGCTTCAACAGGCGCGCGTTGGCATGCCAGCATTCTGCCCACGAACTGTGTGAACCTCCCCCACTAAACGGCAAGCCGCTGTGTAGTGGGGGCATCCGAATACCCCATGGCTTATGGTGAACCTAAGCCACAGCATGGAACGCGGAGCCATTGGAGGCCCCGGCCTCCAAGTGACCAGTACGCTCCTGATCGGACGTAACTTCGAGATGTTCCTTCTCTAGGGCCCGGGTTCGCTTGCGCGCGAAGGCCACTCGCTTCTTCCGTCGTTGCTCCTCAGCCGGGAGATCGCCGGAACGAACTTTCTCGATCGTCCACAGCTTGAGCACCCGTGCGGCATTGACGTCGGCATCGGCCTGGTGGCCGCAGCTCAGGCACGCAAAGAGTTGACCTTTGCGATTGCCTGCGTCGCGATGCCCGCAGCGCGAACACGTCTGGGACGAGTACGCCGGCGGCAGCTTGTAGACGAGCTTGTTGCGCTTCTTCGCCTTGTAGGTCGTGAAGCGTTGGACCGAACCCCAGGCGCTGCGAAGAATCGCGGCATTGAGTCCGGCCTTGGCGGCGGAGCCGTTGCGGGCCCAGCGGCCTTCCGCATCCAGCTTCGGGGCTGGCGCGGCGGTCATGTTCTTGATCTTCAGGTCTTCGAATGCGAAGACCTCGGCGTTGGACGCGACCAGTGCATGGCTTGTCTGATGCGCGAATTCCTGGCGCACGTTGCGGCCGTACTCGGCCTTCTTCGCTGCCTTGCGCTTGAGCTTGAGGTAGCCTTGGCTCACGCGGCTCTTGCCGTCGGCGCCCTTGACCTTCTGAGCTCGAGCCATGCGCTTCTGGTACTTGCGCTTGCCGCTCTCGGCGCGCGCGAGACGCGCCTTGTGCACGTCGCTGAAGTCCCAGGTCTTGCCGTCGGAGCCTGCAAGCGGCGTGTGCACGCCGCGGTCGCCGGCCCAGACTCGATCTTCGAGATCGGGGAGGCCCTGGATTTCGTAGAGGAGCTCCTCCGCCGTGCGGATATGGTCTGCGGCGCTGAGGTCGCGGGCGGCGCCTTTGCGATCGACCTCGATGGCCTCACCCTCGTACGAGAAGCTGACGAACCAGCGACCCGAGGGCTCCACCGAGATGATGATCTGGTTAGGCAAGCTCCATGCGCGGTGGGCATGGAACGAGAGCCTGCCAACCGGATTGGCCTTGGTCCCGAGTTCGATCACCCAGCCCTCGCGATCGCTGCGCCCGGTGACGGGCATGGGCAGGAAGCGAAAGAGCTCCTTGGTGATCAGAACCGACTGCCGTCCGTGGCGTCGTTTAATCTTGGGAGCGCCACCCAAGCCAGCGCGGAATCGCTGCAGGCCGGCGTAGAACCGCACGGCGCCGTTGCGCAGGATCTGCGAGGGCACATCCGACAGGAAGGCGGTCTCTTCGGTGACCAGGTGCGCGTACTTCTGCGAGTCTTCGTGATGTCGACCCTCAAGATAGGCCGCATTGCGCTCCCGGGTCTTGGCGTTGCGCATGAAGCGCTGGTGCCCGATCCACTGGCGCAGATGACCATTCAGAGGATCTTGCACGCTCAGCGGAGAGGAGAACCGGACCCCGGAAGTCATTGCTCGGGATTATGGCGAGCAACTGGATGAACGTACAGTCGCAATAGCGCGACACCAGAAATATCGCGCCGCTTGACCCGCGACTAAACGGGTCGGCTACGCGGTCAACCCGCTATAGTCGGCGATACGCGGCGCATTTCATTCAATGTCGTCGCGCTCCTGCCTCGGGCTTGCGCTAGTCTTCGCGCGCTTTCTCCCATTTCAAGGAGGTCCGCATGAATCACTTCACCCGGCACGGATTGGTGCTCGTCCTCGTGGGCGCGCTCGGCTGCGCGCACGCGCAAGGCCTGGATGCTCTCAAGGGCCTCGCCGGAGGAGCGAGTCCGGGCGCGGGTTCGATGGCCTCGGGCAGCCTTGGCAACGCCGCAGGCGTGCTGGAGTACTGCCTGAAGAACAACTACCTGAGCGGCGCCGGTGCCTCGTCGATCAAGGACCAGCTCATGAGCAAGATCCCCGGAGGCCAGCCGGCCTCCGACGCAGGCTACGTCGACGGCTCCAAGGGCATCCTGACGAGCAGCGACGGCAAGAAGATGGACCTGACCGGCGGCGGGCTCAAGGCAGAGCTCACCAAGAAGGCCTGCGACTTCGTCCTGAACCAGGCGAAATCGATGATCTGACAAGGCCCCGCCGAAGGGCGAGCCCCCGCTCTTCGTCTGCACGGCCTTTTCGACGCGCGCCATCGCGTCGGGCTCCGCCTGGCGGAAGCGGCCGATCGCGCTCTCGATGACGCCAGAAACATTTTGTTTCATGCGTTTGCACGGGCGATGCAAGCCCCTCACAAAGCACTCAAGCTGCCCGCGCATGCTCGATGGGTTCGCCGCGCCCATTCGCCCAAGGCGCTCAACATGCCAAAAGCAAGAATGCCAACACGATGATGATTGCGACCCCCTCCCATGGATGAAGCGTCCGTCTTGTGGTTGACGGGGCTTTCCGGTGCGGGCAAGTCCACGATTGCGCGCCATCTTCGTGCTTGTTTGCTGGGCCGCGGAGCCGCCGTGGCCGTCCTGGACGGGGACGAGATCCGCGGTGGCCTGAGCCAGGGCCTGGGATTCAGTGATGTCGATCGGCGCGAGAACATCCGGCGAATCGCCGAGATGGCTCGCCTGTTGAGCACTCAAGGGATCGTCGTGATCGTGGCAGCCATCGCTCCCTTGAGCAGGCACAGGGGGTTGGCGCGCAGCATCATCGGAGCGCCTTACCGCGAGGTCTATGTCAAG
Source organism: Variovorax sp. HW608 (assembly GCF_900090195.1). Taxonomy (NCBI): domain Bacteria; kingdom Pseudomonadati; phylum Pseudomonadota; class Betaproteobacteria; order Burkholderiales; family Comamonadaceae; genus Variovorax; species Variovorax sp. HW608. The sequence continues at coordinate 3,653,207 of NZ_LT607803.1, read as the reverse complement.
GCCTCGCTGTCCGATTGCGAACGCCGCGACGTCAAGGGCCTGTACGCCAGGGCGCGCCGCGGAGAGGTGGCGAAGTTCACCGGCGTGACCGACGCCTACGAGCCGCCCCTGAATCCCGACCTGCTCGTCGATACGTCCACCCACGGCGTCGACGTGGCGGTGAGCAGCCTGATGGCCTTGCTCGAGAGATGCCAGGCGAGGCAGACGGTGAGGCAACTGGCATGAAGAACCATCTGCTGATCGCCGGCACGGGCCGGGCCGGGACCACCTTCCTGGTGGAATATCTCGCTGCCTGCGGATTGGATACCCAGCTTGCGCGCAAGGGGCGCCACGCCTACGACGACGCCGCCAATGCGGGTCTGGAAGACCTGCTCATCGGCGAACCCGATGCGCCCTATGTATGCAAGTCGCCGTGGCTCTACGAATTCGTGGAGCGGCTGCTCGCGGACGGCGAGGTGATCATCGATGCGGTCATCGTTCCGATGCGCAGCCTCGTGGAGGCGTCCACCAGCCGGGTCGTCAACGAGATGCGTGCCCGGTACGCCACCACCGCGATGCCGGACGACTGCAAGCAGTGGGCATCCTGGGGCTCGACTCCGGGCGGCGTTGTCTATTCCCTCAACCCGATCGATCAGGCGCGCCTACTCGCGCTCGGCTTCCATGAACTGTTGCATGTCCTCATCCGACGCAACATTCCCGTTGTGCTTCTCGACTTCCCTCGCTTCGTCGAGGACCACGACTACCTTTACGAGTCGCTCGACTCAGTCCTCGGCCACCGGGTCGACCGCGTGTCGGCGCAGCGCGCGCACGAGCGCCTGGCCATGCCGGCGAAGGTCCGGGTCGGCAGGGAACTCGCGGCGGACGGCGACGTCAAGAAGCACCTCGCGCGACCCGGCGGACCACAGCGTGTCGAGTTCCCTTCTCATGAGGCACTGGATCGCATCGCTCTCGTGCGCGAACTGGCGGCGACACGAGTGACCCTGGACAAGATGAAGGCACGCGTCGCCCATGCCGACGCGATCGAGGCCTCGACCTCCTGGCGCATCACGGCCCCCTTGCGAGCGTTGTCCGGCCGACTCAGACGGTGGACAGCGCGCTGATGCAACTCAGAGCATCAGCGCAACCGCCGCATCCAGATTCTCGGAGGGCGCGCGCCGGAATCCCGAGCGCGCGAAGCGCTGGAGCCGTCCCACCACGAAGGCGGTGAGCGCGGAGGCCCGCACCTGCGCATCGACGGTGGGCGTGGCCGAGCCCTCACCCGACGCGGCATCGCGCAGGGTCTGGCGGAGGGTGGCCTCGATCTTGTCGAAGAACTGGTTCATGCGGTTCTGCAGGCGCTCGTTCTCGAACACCAGCGCATCGCCGACCATCACGCGGGTCATGCCGGGGTTCTTTTCGGCGAACTGCACCACCATCGCGACAATGCGCGCGGCCCGATCGCGGCCTGCGTCCTCGCGTTCGACGATCTGGTTGACGAGGGTGAACACGCTCTGCTCGATGAAGTCGATGAGGCCCTCGAACATCTGCGCCTTGCTCGCGAAGTGTCGGTAAAGTGCGGCCTCACTGACGTCGAGGCGCGCGGCCAGCGCCGCGGTGGTCACACGTTCGGCACCTGGCTGCTCGAGCATTGCGGCCAGCGCCTGGAGAATCTGCACGCGCCGTTCCCCCGGCTTGGGGCGCTTGCGCACCGGCGGTGCGGCCACCGTGTCTGAACTGTCGCTGGGGGCGCCAACGGCGCTAGGCTCGTCGTTCTGCATGGGCACGCGCAAAATGTAAAAAAATGATTCTCGCACAGGGGTGTGAGCGCCTGCCAAGCGGGCAAGCCCTGCTTGTCGCGCAGAATCGACACATCTTTTCAACCGGCCTGGATCGAATTCGATGAGCACAAGCATTCTTGTCACCGGCGGCGCCGGCTTTATCGGCAGCCACACCTGCGTGGCCTTGGCGCAGGCCGGCTACACGCCGGTGATCCTGGACAACCTCGTCAACAGCGATGTGCGGGTGCTCGACCGGCTGGAACGGATCATCGGCAAGAAGCCGCAGTTCATCGAAGGCGATGTCCGCGACCGGGCGCTGCTCGACAAGCTGTTCCGCGACCAGCCCATCGGCGGCGTCATCCATTTCGCCGGGCTGAAGGCGGTCGGCGACTCCGTGGCCGACCCGATCACCTATTACGACAACAACGTCTACGGCACCCTGGTGCTGGCGGCGGCGATGCAGGCCGCCGGCGTGCATACGCTGATCTTCTCGTCGTCGGCGACCGTCTACGGCGACCCCGACCGCTCGCCGATTCCCGAGAACGCGGCGCTGCGCCCGGCCAATCCGTACGGGCGGTCGAAGCTGATGGTCGAAGAGGCCTTGTCCGATCTGCAGCACGCCCGCCCGGAGTGGCGGATCGCGCTGCTGCGCTATTTCAATCCGGTCGGCGCCCACGAAAGCGGCCTGATCGGCGAGCACCCGCAGGGCAAGCCCAACAACCTGATGCCCTTCGTCTGCCAGGTGGCGGTCGGATTGCGCGAAAAGCTGGCGGTGCACGGCGGCGACTACCCGACCGCCGACGGCACCGGCGTGCGCGACTACGTGCACGTGATGGATCTCGCCGAGGGACATGTGGCGGCGCTGCGTCACGCGGAAAAGCAGCCGGGCCTGCTGAAGGTCAACCTCGGTACCGGCCAGGGGGCGTCGGTCCTCGACGTGGTGAAGGCCTTCGAGCGCGCCAGCGGCCGCCCGCTGAAGTACGAAATCGGGCCCCGCCGGCCGGGCGACGTTCCGGCCTACTGGGCCGACCCGTCACTGGCCCAGGAGATCCTCGGCTGGCGCGCCCGCCGCGGCCTGGACCAGATGTGCGCCGACAGCTGGCGCTGGCAGCAAGCCAACCCCAAGGGCTACGAACGCTGAAAGGACGACGGGCCTACCGGGCCCGGATCATCGTCCCGAAGGCCTGCTCGGTCAGGATTTCGAGCAGCATCGCGTGCGGCACGCGGCCGTCGATGATGTGCACCGCGTTCACGCCGCTCTTGGCCGCATCGAGCGCACCTTCGATCTTGGGCAGCATGCCGCCGGAGATCGTGCCGTCGGCAAAGAGTTCGTCGATCTCGCGCGCGCTCAGGTCGGTCAGGAGCTTGCCGTTCTTGTCGAGCACGCCGGGCGTGTTGGTCAGCATCATCAGCTTCTCGGCCTTGAGCACCGTGGCCAGCTTGCCGGCGACGACGTCGGCATTGATGTTGTAGCTCTCGTTCTCCTCGCCGAAGCCGATCGGGCTCACGACCGGGATGAAGGCGTCGTCCTGCAGCGCCTTGACCACGCTCGGGTCGATCGAGACGATGTCGCCGACCTGTCCCACGTCGTGATGCAGGTTCGGATCGTTCCGGTCGGCCATCCTGAGCTTCTGGGCGCGGATCAGGCCGCCGTCGCGACCGGTCAAGCCCACCGCCTTGCCGCCGGCCTGGTTGATGAGGCCCACGATGTCCTGCTGCACTTCGCCGGCCAGCACCCACTCGACGACTTCCATGGTCTCGGAGTCCGTCACGCGCATGCCCTGGATGAAGTGGCCCTTCTTGCCGAGCCGGTTGAGCGCCGCCTCGATCTGCGGGCCGCCGCCATGCACCACCACCGGATTCATGCCCACCAGCTTGAGCAGCACCACGTCCTCCGCGAAGTCCGCCTGCAGTTCGGGATCGGTCATGGCGTTGCCGCCGTACTTGATGACGATGGTCTTGCCGTGGAACTTGCGGATGTACGGCAGCGCCTGGGCCAGGATCTCGGCCTTGTCGCGGGGGGAGATGTTGAGGAAGGAATCGGTCATGGTGGGCGGTCGAAAGACGAAGTCCGGATTCGGGAATTGTGACGCCGAACTCAGGGCCGCAGCCAGCGCGGGACCTTGAAGCGCACGATCATGAGGTAGGCGGCCACGTAGGTCGCGATGAACAGGATGCAGAAGGCGACCAGCACGAGGGTGTTGTTCCAGAACAGCACCGCCGGCACCACGGTCAGCGCGGCGAAGATCCACAGGTACGGCGAGGTCCGGTTGTTGCGCGCGAGCAGCTGGCGCGCCTCGTCGTCCGCAAAGGCCACGCGGACGATGCGGCGGAAGATCAGCTGGTGGAAGTGCAGCGCATCGGCCATGCCGGGCGACTGGCCGCGCGCGACCTTCCGGTAGATCGAAAACACCGTCTCCCAGACCGGATAGATCAGCAGCAGCATCGGAAACCACGGCGACACGACCCGGTGCCGCTGCACCAGCGTGACCGCCGCGATGGCGATCACCATGCCCCAGACGTAGGCGCCGCCGTCGCCGGCGAAGATCTTGCCACGCGGGTAGTTCCACATCAGGAAACCCACGGTGGCGCCGACCAGGCAGATCACCATCGCCGCGAGCTGCCGGTCGCCGACTTGCAGCGCCACGTGCGAGATCGCGAGGCACACCAGCACCGCCACGGTGCCGGCCAGCCCGTTGTAGCCGTCGATGATGTTGAAGGCATGCGGAAGGCCGCCGATCGCCAACGCCGCGATCAGCAGCGCCATGTAGGGCATCGCCTGCAGCCAGCCGTCGAGGACCGGGAGGCCGGTGCGGTACACGCCGATGTTGAGCACCCAGCACACCACCAGCGCGCAGCCGATCGTGAGGCTGAGCCGGTAGCGGACCGACACCTGCTGCGTCACGTCCTCGATGATGCCGCCGAGCACGGCCGGCGAAATGCACACCAGCGTGAGAAGCGAGGTCTTGAGCGGCCACGACACATTGAAGGGATCGGAGGGGATCCCGGCGACCAGCCACGCCACCCCCATCCCCATGAGAATGCCCGCGCCGCCGAGGCGCGGCACATGGCCTTTGTGAAAGCGCTGCGGCATGTCGGCCGCGTAGCGCCGCGCGTGCCGGCGGGCCCGGCGCATGAAGATCTGCACGCCCAGGGCGGAGATGAGGAAGCTGATGACGATCAATGCAATCATGGGTATGGAGCGGGAACCCTAGAATCCCCGGGCGAAATTAGACCATGCCGACGCCCACCCTCTCCCTGGACAAACCCATCACCGTATCGATCGTGAGCCACGGTCAGCTGGCGCTGGTCAAGCCGCTGCTGGAGCAGCTGGACCGGTTCAGCCACGGGGTGGTCGGGAAGGTGGTGCTGACCATCAACGTGCCGGAACCCGACGTGCTCGCCGGCGCCAGCTGGCGCTTTGCGCTGGAGCGCATCGACAACGCGGCGCCGATGGGGTTCGGGGCGAATCACAACCAGGCCTTCGGGCATTGCGGCACGCCGTGGTTCCTGGTGCTCAATCCGGACATCCGCTTCGACGCGGACGTGCTCGGGCCGCTGATCGGTGAGGCCGGGCCCCGAAGCGGCCTGCTGACGCCGCGCATCCTGGAGCCCGGCAAGGACGCGCCCGAGCAGCATCGGGCGATCATCACGCCGCGCGAGATCCTTACGCGCAAGCGCCCCGACTACGTCCGGCCGGTCGTGCCGCACTGGATTCCCGGGCTCTTCATGCTGTTTCGCAGCGAGACGTACCGCGAGATCGGCGGCTTCGACGAGCGCTTCTTCATGTACGGCGAGGACTTCGACATCTGCGCCCGCACCCAGCTCGCGGGCTGGAGGCTCCAGGTGGCCGAGGACCTGCTCGCGCGCCACGACGCCCAGCGCGCCAGCCGCACCGATGCGAAGCATCTGTACTGGCACGTGACCAGCCTGCTCAAGGTGTGGAGCTCGCGCGCGTTCTGGCGCTTTCGCGCGGCGATGCGAAAGAATCAAGCCTCGGTGCGGTAGATCCGGCGGAAGCCGCGGAACACCGGCAGCTTGGTCGCGGCGCCGACGGCGCGCACCATCCCGGGCGAGCTGTGGGCCAGCAGGAAGCGGGTGATCCGCAGCTTGGTCTTGGCGCGCACGCCCACGTAGGGGTTGGTGAGCACCATGTGGACGTAGTCGTCGAGATGCTCGAACATCTCGCCGCGGTATTCGTTGTCGAGCTTGATGGCCTGGATCGCGTGGTCGACGAAGAGCTTGCCGAAGCGCGGCATCAGGTAGTCGCGCAGGTAGAAGCGTCCGCGCTTGGGCTCGTCGGGAAAGGTCTCCGCCAGCTTCTTGAAGAAGCGGTAACGGCTGCGGATCATGCGAATGCCGAACGAGGTGCTCTCGGTGTGGATGCACCAGACCGTCACCGCGCGATCGAGATAGTGGTTGCTGTAGCCCTTGCGGAAGATGCGAAGGAACAGGTCGTCGTCCTCGAAGCCCATGAACTGCGCATCGAATCCGCCCACGGCTTCGAAGGCCGCGCGGCTCACCAGCGTGGCCGACGGCAGCACGAACATGTCGTAGCGCAGCAGGTCGAAGATGCTCGTCTTGGGGTTGTGCTTGGCGTGCTGCTTGACCAGTTCGGTGCGCACCACGTTGCCATCGACATCGGCTTCGTACAGGTCCGCATAGACGTACCCGAAGCGCGCGTCGTCCGCCGGAATCGCATTGACCAGGAGCTCGATGTGATTCGGAAGGTAGAAGTCGTCCTGGTCCAGGAAGCAGATGAAATCCGAGCTCGACGCCGCAACGCCGGCATTGCGCGCCGAACCCTGGCCGCCGTTCTCCTTGTCGATGATCCTGAACGGAAAGCGTGCATTCAGCGCGCCCAGCGCTTCGCGCTCCTCGGGCCGCGAACCGTCGTTGACGACGATCACCTCGTCGGCGGGAACCGTCTGGTTGAACACGCTCTTGACCGAGCGCTCGATGAAGTCGGCACCGTTGTAGAACGGGATGACGACCACGACCGTGGGTCTGGCGTCGCGGCGGATGGCGTTGGTATCGGACATTCCGGGTGCGAGTATCGGGTTTCTTCTAGACGGATTCGAAAAGGTCGCGCACGACGCCGCGCGTGCCGCGGCCGAACTTGTTGTAACGGCCGGTCATCGCCTCGCGCAGCACGGGCACGCAGCGGGCGAGCCGCGAGGGCGGAAGCGCCGCCCGGAACCTCTGGTGCTCGAGCTTGTCGCGCAGCTTCTGGATGGTATCCGGCGAGACAAGCCCCCCCAGGGACAACAGCCGATCGAGCAGTTGCTCGGCCTTGAGCGCACGCTTGACGTGCGTGTCGCCGCGCGAAGCCAGCGCCTTGCGCACCTTGCCCATGAAGGAATCGCGGCGCGCGCCGATCTGGTTGCCGCCGTGCTGGCGGTACTCGATGAGCTCCTGCTCCAGCACGTCGACGCGGCCGATCGAGGAAGCGACGATCGCCAGCCACTCGTCGTGAATCCACTCTTTCGGGAACGGCACGGCGTGTTCGAGCAGCGAGCGGCGGAAGACCGTCGTCGCGCCGGTGACCAGGTTGCGGCGCAAGAAGACGTCGAAGGCCTGCCCCCCATGAATCCAGTCCAATTCGAACTGCTTGACTTCCAGCGCGTGGAAAAGCGATTGGCCCAGATCGCGCCGCTCGCCATCGACCAGCCGCGCATCGGAGTGCAGCAGCAGCAGATCGGCGCGCTTCTCGAACTCGGCCGCCATGCGCGCCAGGCGCTCCGGATGCCAGACGTCGTCCTGGTCGCTCAATGCGATCAGGTCGCCCGTGCAGGCAGCGACCGCCTGCTCGAAGTTCTTGGTGACCCGCAGGGCGGTCGCGTTGCGAATGACGCGCAGCGCAATCGAATGGCCAGGGCGTTCGGCGAGGCAGGCCTCCAGCGTCGCGCGCGCCACTTCGATGCAATCGTCGGTCGATGCATCGTCCGACAGCACGATTTCCGACGGCGGCCGGGTCTGGGCGCAGATGCTGCGGACCTGTTCGGCGATGAAACGCGCGCCGTTGTAGGTGCACAGGGCGACCGAGATCGAGAGCGTCATGGTTTCGCCGCTCCGGTCAGCCATGGCACGCGCGGCGGCCATGCGAGGCCGAAATCTTCCGCGTAGACGGTGAGGTTCGGGTTGTAGGCCGGGTCCCTGGCGATCAGGGCCCCCCAATGCGATCTCATGTAGGCCTGCTCCTGGTCAAAACGCTGGCGATGCTCCGGGGAGAAATCGGATCCCCGGGTCGCGGATTCATGATGGAAGAGTTTGGCATGCGGCGTCCAGAGGTTGCGATAACCGGCTTCGCCCAGGCGAAGGCAGAAATCGACGTCGTTGTAGGCCACCTTGAGCTCGACTTCGTTCAGGCCGCCGACTTTTTCATAGAGTGCCTTGCGCACCACGAGGCAAGCCGCCGTGACCGCCGAGAAGGACTGCAGCGCCAGGGAACGGCCCATGTAGCCGCCGTCCCAGGCCGAGAGGAACTTGTTCGCGTGGGCCGCGATGCTCGTCGCGCCGCCTACGCCGAGCAGGACCCCGCCGTGCTGGATCGTCTCATCCGGATAGAGGAGCTTGGCGCCCACCGCACCGACGCCTGGCTGGAGTGCCAGCGACACCATCTCGTCCAGCCAGCCGGGGGAGATGACTTCGATGTCGTTGTTGATCAACCCGATCACCTCGCCACGGGCGTGCCGCACGGCCATGTTGTTCAGCGCCGAGTAGTTGAACGGACTGTCGTCGCGGATCACGGTGATGCCAGGCTGGCGGCGCAGCTCCTCGAAGTACGCCAGGGCGTTCGGATCGTCCGAGCCGTTGTCGACCAGCAAGATCTCGTAGTTGGGATAGGTGGTCTCCGCGACGATGCTTTCGATGCACTGCCTGACGAGGGCCAGCCCGTTGCGCGTCGGGATGATCAGCGAAACCAGGGGCGGCTCGGCGGGCAGCCCGTAGCGGATACAGCGCCCACCGTCGGCATCGACCACCTCTGCAGCGGTTCCGGCGCGAGAGAAATGATCGATCAGCGCGCGTTTCTCCGCCTCGCCCGTGCTTGCGTCCGGCGCGACGATGGATAGCTCTCGAAGACGGTGGCAAAGCACGCGAGGGATGTGGCGGACCCGTTCCCCGCCCCAGGCTTCGGTCATCCGGAGCACCAGGTCATAGACGGGAGCCGGATCGAAATCTTCGCGAAAGCCGCCAGCCTCGAGCGCCGCGAGCCTCGAGATCGCGACATGGCTCGAGATGAAATCCCTCGAGTAGAAAAGCTCAGGATTCCAGTCGGGCTTGAAGCGCGGATTGCTGCGGCGGCCCTGGGAGTCGACGTCATCCTCGTCCGCGTAGATGATCCGCCCTTCGGGATGCGCTTCGATCTCGCTGGCCAGGTGGCACAGCGCATGGGCCGCAAGGACATCGCCTGGCTTCAGCAGGAGGAGCCAGTCCCCCTTGGCCGCGTCGACCGCTGCGTTCAGCGAGCGCGAGATGGGCTGATTGCGGTCGACCGGGACCCGCACGCGGCGCGTGCTTTCGACGCCCGCACTCGCGCAATCCGCGTCGATTGCAGAAAGGGAATCCGCGTTCGCCGCGACCACGACGTCGAAGCGCGCATAGGCCTGGGCACCGATGGAGGCACAGGTTGCCGCGATCATGGGTGCAGTCGCCGCCCCCGGGACAAGGATGACCGAAATCGACGGCGGCCGCGGGCGAGCGTTCATCTCCGAACAAAGACGGTCCGCGACGCCGGGGGCAGGGGTGTCGTAGAGCCGTACCCACTCCTCATAGGTCTCTGCGCGCCGCAGGGTTACGGCGTCCGCGAGGCCGTCGACCGGCCGCAGCCGGCGGCTCAGCCAGCGCAGGGGCGCCGAGACGCGCCAACTGGTCGACTTGCGAAGCGCCTCGATCTGCCCTTCCAAATTCGCCACCCGATTCTGGAGCGCCCGGATTTCGCTGTTCAATCGCGCCTGCTCGGGCCCCGCGCTTGACGTGCGTCGGCTGCTGGACAACTGCGCCGTCGGCAGCGTGGGTTTGGACATTTGGTCGGAATTCGAGTCGCTGATAGGTGAGGAGGCCACCCGCCACGGGTCCCATCAGGGGCGGCCGGTAAAATTATCGCCCGTCCAGTTACCAGCAAAAAATAATGCGCTTGCTATCCGTTGTCCTCTCGGGAGGCGCCGGCTCCCGACTTTGGCCCGCATCGCGTCAAGCCTTCCCCAAGCCTTTCATGAAGATCGGGGGCTCGACCCTGCTTCAGCAGGCGATCGAGCGGGGCCAAGCCTGTGGCACAGGCGACCTGATGATCGTCACCAACAAGGACCATCAGTTCCTGACGAAGGATGTGCTGAAGCAGATGGCCGATCCCCCCGATACCACGCTGCTGCTCGAACCGAAGGGCCGCAATACGGGTCCCGCGATCGCGCTCGCGGCGCTCCAGTGCGCCAAGCAGTTCGGCGGCGACACCGTGATGCTGGTGCTCTCGGCCGACCACCTCGTCCCGGACGTCGAGGCCTTCGTGGCCAGCGCTAGCCAGGCCTTCAGGCTGGCTCTACAGGGCAACGTCGTCGTGTTCGGCATCAGCCCGACGAGCCCCGACACCGGCTTCGGCTACATCGAGGTGGAACACGCATCCCGCGAGAGCCAGCGTGCGAAACGATTCGTCGAGAAGCCGGATCTCCAGACGGCGCAGGAGTACCTGGCAACCGGGCGCTATTACTGGAACAGCGGCATGTTCTGCTTCACGGCAGACACCATCATCAGCGCCCTGGAACGCCATGCCCCCGAGGTCATCTCCAGCGCCCGTCGCGCGCTCGACTCGTCCAAGGCGGCCGACCACGCGATCCAGTTCGACCTGCATGCATTCGGGCTGCAGCCGGACATCAGCATCGACTACGCCGTGATGGAGCAGGCGGACAACGTCCACGTGGTGCCCGCGAAATTCAGCTGGAGCGATGTCGGTTCCTGGCCTTCGGTCGCCAAGGCCCACACGCCCGATGCGAGCGGGAACACCATGCCCGCGGATTCCGTCGCCATCGACACCACCGGCACGCACGTGCAGATCGACAGCCACGGCCCGAAGACTGTCGCCGCGCTGGGCGTGCACGATCTCGTGATCGTGGACACGCCCGATGCCCTGCTGGTCGCCCACAAGAGCCACGCCCAGGATGTGAAGCGCGTCGTCGACACGCTCAAGGAAAGAAATCACGAGACGGTCCACCTGCCTGCCGTGGTGCACCGCCCATGGGGCACCTACGCCTCGCTGAAGGAAGAGGACGGCTACAAGGTCAAGCGCATCACGGTCAAGCCGGGCGAGGCCCTGTCGCTTCAATACCATCACCAGCGCGCGGAGCACTGGGTGGTCGTCCGCGGCACGGCCATGGTCCAGGTCGGCGATACCGAGTACAAGACGCTCCCCGGCGAATACCGCTACATCCCGCTCAAGGAAAAACACAGATTGACGAATATTGGTGAGGACGAGCTGGTGCTCGTCGAAGTGCAATGCGGCGCCTACCTCGGCGAAGACGACATCGTTCGACTGGCCGACACGTACGGGCGCGTATGAGCCAGGCGCATTCCAATCTTCATCGAAGCGCCTGGGGCGACTGGTGGGAAGGCACCCGCCGAACGGACATCTGGTGGACGCTCGCCTGGTTCGACATCGTGCTGCGGTACCGGCGCTCGATGCTGGGGCCGCTGTGGCTCACGCTGAGCATGGGCGCGATGATCGGCGGCATGGGGCCGCTCTACAGCTCGCTGTTCGGCACCGAGTTGTCGAAGTTCTTCCCTCACCTTGCGCTCGGCATCATCTTCTGGGGCTTCTTCTCCAGCATGGTGACCGACTCGTGCAACGCGTTCATCGGCTCGGCCAACTACCTCAAGCAGGGCTACTTTCCGATCAGCCTGTTCGTGTGGCGCAGCATGGCGCGCAACCTGATCCAGTTCGCCCACCATATCGTGCTGTACATCCCGGTGGCGATCTGGGCCGGCGTCACGCTGACGTGGTCGGCGTTGCTCTTCATCCCGGCCTTCCTGCTGGTCCTTGTGAACGCGCAGGCAGTGGGCATCGCGCTCGGACTGGTCTGCACGCGCTTCCGCGACGTGACCCAGATCGTGACCAGCGTGATGCAGATGCTGATGTTCCTGACGCCGGTGTTCTGGCTGCCGTCGAGCCTGCCCGGCCGCGCCCAGTACATCCTGTGGAATCCTTTCGCGCAGATGCTGGATCTGCTGCGTACGCCGCTCATGGGCGGCGCGGCGGAAAGCCACAACTGGTGGGGCATTCTGGCCTGGACCGCGGCGACGCTGATCGCGTCGAGCTACCTTTTCGCGAAGTACCGCCGTCGCGTCGTCTATTGGCTGTAAAAAAAGATGGCTCTCATTTCCCTCAAAGACGTCGCCGTCAATTTCCCGATCTACGGCGCCGGCGCCGCCTCATTCAAGAAGACGCTCGCAGCATCCGTCACCGGCGGCCGCTTCGGCAAGGAGACCGGCGTCAACGTGGTGCAGGCTCTCAGCGGCATCAACCTCGAGTTGCGCGCCGGCGACCGCCTGGGCCTCATCGGCCACAACGGCGCCGGCAAGTCGACCTTGCTGCGCACCCTGGCCGGCGTGTACGAGCCGTCCTCCGGCGAATTCGTGCGCCAGGGAACGGTGTCGAGCCTGATCGATCCTGCACTGGGCATCGAGATGGACGCCACCGGCATCGAGAACATCATGCTGCGCGGCCTGGTAATGGGCATGAGCAAGAAGCAGATCGACTCCCTCACGCCCGAGATCTGCGAGTTCAGCGGACTGGGCGAATACGTCAACATGCCGGTGCGCACCTATTCGACCGGCATGCTGATGCGCCTGGCCTTCTCGATCTCGACCAGCGTCGAGGCCGACATCCTGCTGATGGATGAATGGTTGTCGGTCGGCGATGCCGAGTTCACCGAAAAGGCCGAGAAGCGAATGAAGGACGTGGTGGCGAAGTCGGGCATCCTGGTGCTGGCATCGCATTCACCGGAACTGATCGCCAAGGAGTGCAACCGGGTGATCCACCTCGAGCACGGCCGGATCGTGGGAACCTAGCCTTGAGCAATCCGATCGTCGCTCCCCTCCTTGCCGCGGCCCGCCGGCTCCTGCCGCCCGAGAGCCCGGTCCGGCAGAAGCTCAATGCGCTGCTGGTCAAGCGCTTTCCGCAACTGCACGGCCGACTGAAGCGCAAGCTGCGCGGCAGCAGTAACGTGCTGCTGCTGGACTCGCACCCCATGACGCTGGGCCGCATGCATTCGCCCTCGACGCTGCATCCCGTGCTGTCCGACCCGGACCTGCTGTCGCTGGCACGCCCCAAGGCGGCATACCTCGACCCGGAAAGCTTTCATTGGGCGCCCACGGGCGAGATCCTGGAACCGGTCGTCGAGATGAACCAGATGCGCCAGAGCCCGGCATCGGTCTGCTTCATCGTGCCAGTGCGTGGCAACGACATGGCGGCACTGGAGCGCACGCTGCAGTCCGCACTTCGGCAAACGGACCCGTGCTGGGAATTGCTCCTCGGATGCGATGAAGAGCACGCCCCGCTCGTGCCGGACTGGCTCGAGACCGACTGGCGCGTGCGCCGCGTCGAGATGGACGGCATTCCGACGGAAAGTCATTGGCTGAAAGCCGCTGCGAAGGAGGCCACCACCGTCTTCGTTGGCCTGCTGTCACAGGGAGACGTCGTGGACGACGACCTCGTCAAGATGCTCGGCGACAAGCTGCGCAACACGCCGGATCTCGACATCGTCTACACCGACGAGGCGAGCCGGCTTCAGGACGACAAGGTCGGCCGGCAGTTCTACAAACCGGACTGGTCGCCGGAGCACCAACAGTCGGTGAACATGCTGGGACGGTTCACCGCGATCCGCAAGAAGCTGCTGCTTTCGCTTCCCGAACCCCAGGGGCGCGAGGATGCGGCCGCCGAATACGAACTGGCGCTTGCTGCGTCCGCGAGCGCGGCCTCGATCGGGCACATCGACGACCTGCTCTATTTCAGGACCGCGGCGAAGTCCGAGTCGGCGCTTGGCGGCTTCTTCCCTCCAAAGGCTCTGCAAGAGGCCCGGAGCGCCCTCGAGCGCCAGATTCACCGGCAATGCCCGGCCGCAAGGATCGAAGCGATGGCCGACAAGGGAAGCCTTCGCATCCTGTGGCCCGAGCCCACCACGCCAGTGACCCTCGTCATCCTGACCGGCATGTACGAAAGGGACGTCCCGGGACGCGGAAAGATCGTTCTTGCCACGCACTTCGTCCAATCGATCATTTCGAGTTCGACCTGCGCCAACTACAAGATCCTGCTGGTCGACGACGGCTTCGTGCCCGAGGAGATGAAAGCGCTGTTGGCGGCCCATGGCCATTCCTCGGTGTCGTATCCGAAGCAGAAGACCTTCTCCTTCGCCCACAAGGCGAACTTCGCCACGGCGCAAGTGCGCGAAGGGATCGTGATCCTTCTCAACGACGACCTGGAAGTCATCGCACCCGACTGGATCCAGGCGCTGGCGTCCCAGGCGGCCCGGCCCGAAATCGGCGCCGTGGGCGGCAAGCTCCTGTTCCCCGACGGCAGCCTGCAGCACGCCGGCATCGCGCTCGGCTTTCACGGATCGGCCGGACACGTGTTCCATCGAGCCCCTGACGACGGCGGCGACTACGCAGGGTTCGCCTCCATCGACCGCAACTACAGTGCGGTCACCGGTGCCGTGATGGCCTATCGGAAGGAAGTGTTCGATGAAGTCGGCGGCTTCGACCTGCAGTTCTCCACCGACTACAACGACCTCGATTTCTGCCTCAAGTGCATCGAGGCCGGCTATCGCGTGGTCTACACGCCGGCGGCAAAGCTCTATCACTTCCACAACTCGAGCCTGAATCGGGCCCACGACAATGCGAAGGAAAAGAAGGCCTTCCTGCAAAAGTGGGAGCACCTCATCGCCAGGGACCCGTATTTCAGCAAGCACTTTCAAAAGGACTCCCACGACCGTCCTTTGCTGGGAGCCTGAATCTTGAGCGCCATCGCCCCCCAACCCACCCAGATGGACGCGGACCCCTTGTCCGAATCGACCTATCGAGACCTGCGCCAACGTCTCGCCGCCAACGCAAGGGAAGTTGCGCAGCGGCTCGATCTCGACTGGAACGCGGTGATGCAGCCCGGCGCCGATCGCCACACACCTGCGAAGCAGGCGCTGGTTCTGCTCGAACTCGGCCTCTTCGATCAGGAGTACTACCTGTCGAGCTACCCTGACATCGTGGCCGCAGGCTTTGAACCGATCGCCCACTACATCAATCTCGGCGACGCGGAAGGCAGGAAGCCCAATCCGGTCTTCGACCCGGACTTCTACCGCAGCCAGTTCGATCGCGGCGAGCCGGGAAGCGTCACTGCCCTGTATCACTACGCGGTGATCGGCGAAGCCTTGGGGCTGAAGGCCTCCAGCTCGTTCTCCCCGCGCCGGTATCTGCAGTCCAACTCGGAATTGCAGCCGTGGCTGGACAGGCCACTCACGCACTATGTGAATCTCGGCCGCAAGATCGGCCTCATGGTGAATCATCGGGCACGGCTGTCCGACGCCCAGAAAGTCCGCTTCGAGCGCGAGGACCTGCCGCCGCCGCAGAAGCGCGTCGATCCGGCCAGGGGCCTGAATGTCATCGGACCGCTCGACCGGGTCTCGGGGCTCGGGGTCAGCGCGCGAGGCTACCTGGATGGTCTGCGAAGAGCCGGCCTCACCCGCCTGGGCTGCCGTGCCCAACAGCGCGAATTTGCGATCCAGTCGAGCATCGAGGGTACGCCTGAATTTCCGGCCTACCTCGACGACGGGGACGTGAACCTCGTCCACATGAACGGCGACACGCTCCCGGTCATGGTGGCCCACGGCGGCGACGAACTGTTTCGCGACAAGTACAACATCGCGGTCTGGTACTGGGAACTGCCGACCCTGCGCCCGGAGTGGCAGGTGTCGATGAAGTACTTCCACGAGTTCTGGGCGCCGACACCCTTCATCTACCGCATGCTCCGGCAGTCGACCGCGAAGCCCGTGCACTTGCTGCCGCCCTATCTGGCGTACCTGACGGGATTGGAGCGGCACCATGCGTCCGAATCAGGCGAGACGACCTTCGTCTATTGCTTCGACGCCAACAGCATCCTGGAGAGAAAGAACCCGAGCGCGCTCCTCGATGCCTTCCTGCAGGCCTTTCCGAAGGGGTCCTCGGCCAAGGTGCGACTGACCTTCAAGATCACCTATCCGAACCGCAAGGTCCCCGAGGTCGACTACCTCTATCAGACCGCCGAGAAGGACAGTCGGATCAAGATCATCGACCATCTCCTCACCGACGCCGAGCTGCATTCGCTGATCAGCGGCGCCTCGGCCTACGTCTCCCCGCATCGGTCGGAGGGGCTGGGCCTCACGGTGATCGAGGCGATGGGTGCCGGGGTCCCGGTGATCTCCACGGCCTTCGGCGGGGTCGATGCTTTCGTCAATGCGGAATCCGCATACCCCGTGGACTACCGCTTGATCGAGCTTGAGGACGACTACATCCCGTACCCTCGCGGATTCGTCTGGGCCGACCCCGATGTGGCTTCCATCGCGGCGCAACTGCTTGAGGTCTATCGGAATCCGGCCGAGGCGGACCGCAGGGCGGCGGTGGCGCAGAAGATGGTGCTCGACTACTTCTGCTCCGACGAATTGATCGGGCGCTACGCGGCCGAATTGCAGCGGATCTCCCGCGGCTGACAGTGAACGCTTGCGGCAGATCGTCCTCTGCCACAATCCATGAATGAACGAGGATCCTAAATGAAGAAATGTGCAGTGGTGACAGGCATCACCGGTCAGGACGGGGCCTATCTTGCCGAACTCCTCCTGAGTAAGGGGTACACGGTGTACGGCACCTATCGCCGCACCAGTTCCGTTAATTTCTGGCGCATCGAGGAACTGGGAATCCAGGACAACCCCAACCTCAAGTTGGTCGAATATGACCTCACGGACTTGGGCAGTTCTCTCGCCTTGATTCGGGACACTCAGCCGGACGAGGTGTACAACCTTGCCGCCCAAAGCTTTGTCGGTGTGAGCTTCAATCAACCTGCGGCGACGGCGCAAATTACCGCCATTGGCGCGCTCCACCTCCTGGAAGCTATCCGGTTGACCGATACGAAGATTCGCTACTACCAAGCGTCGACTTCGGAAATGTTTGGCAAGGTACAGGCGGTGCCGCAAGTAGAAGACACGCCCTTCTATCCGCGCAGCCCCTATGGTGTAGCGAAGCTCTATGCTCACTGGATCACGGTGAACTACCGCGAAAGCTATGGCATCTTCGGGAGCAGCGGCATCCTCTTCAATCATGAGAGCCCTCTGCGGGGCAGGGAGTTCGTCACGCGTAAGATTACGGACTCTGTAGCCAAGATCAAGTTGAACCAACTTGACGTACTGGAACTGGGCAATCTCGACGCGAAGCGCGACTGGGGCTTTGCCAAGGAGTACGTGGAGGGGATGTGGCGGATGCTGCAGGCCGCGGAGCCAGACACCTTTGTGCTCGCCACCAATCGGACCGAGACGGTACGCGATTTCGTGCGCATGGCATTCAAAGGTGCCGGCATTGCCGTTGAGTTCCAAGGCTCCGGCGAGCAAGAATCGGCGGTCGATGCTGCCACCGGCAAGACCGTGATGCGTATTAACCCAAAGTTCTATCGGCCAGCAGAAGTGGATCTACTCATCGGGGATCCGGCGCGTGCTAAGGCCAAATTGGGCTGGGAGCCGAAGACCTCACTTGAGCAGTTGTGCCAGATGATGGTCGAGGCCGACCTGCGACGTAACGCTCAGGGCTTCTCGTTTTGAAACTTCTACTGACAGGTGCCGACGGGTTCACTGGGCGGCCCTTCGCCGAACAAGCTGCAAGGGCGGGGCACGAGATCGTCGCGCTCAGATCGGACCTCACCGATCGCGAGGCTTTACATAGCGAAGTTCTCGAAGTGAACCCTGAGGCGGTCGTGCACCTCGCCGGCATCAGCTTCGTCGGCCATGCACACGAGGAGGCCTTCTATGCCGTCAACGTCGTGGGCACGACCAATTTGCTCGACGCATTGCTACGGTTGCCCCATCGCCCTGAGCGGGTCCTCCTCGCCAGCAGCGCGAATATTTATGGCAACAGTGCGTGCTCGCCACTGGTTGAGACGCAAGTACCCGCGCCGGTCAATCACTACGCGATGAGCAAACTAGCCATGGAATACATGGCACGTACATATGCCGACCGGTTGAATGTGGTGATCACCCGGCCATTCAACTACACCGGGCCGGGCCAGGACCCGAACTTCGTTATCCCCAAGCTTGCGCAGCATTTTGCGGCGCGGGCGCCATCCATTGCTCTCGGCAACATCGATGTCGAGCGTGAATTCAACGACGTCCGCATGGTCTGCGATGCCTATCTGCACCTGTTGCGTTGGGGCGAGACCGGTGAGGTCTACAACGTCTGCTCCAACAGGCCGTTCACATTGCAGCATGTGATTGACATGTTCGCGCGTTTGACGGGGCACCAGATCCGTATCGAGGTAGACGCGAGGTTCGTGCGGCCTAACGAGGTACACCGGCTGTGTGGGAGTGCCGACAAGCTCGAGCGACTACTGGCACAGCACGGCGCCACGTTGCGATCTCCGCCGCTCGACGACACTCTTGAACAGATGCTCGTCTACGCGAGATCGATCGCCTGAGGACGATCGTTTCGACCAAACCGTCTCTTTGTCTTCGCAAGACCGCAGGGACGTCAAAGATTCAGAGGAGCAGTTACTTGAAAGCCGTCATTCTTGCCGGGGGACTCGGAACCAGGATCTCAGAGGAAACCCACCTCAAGCCCAAGCCGATGATCGAGATCGGAGGCAAGCCGGTGCTGTGGCACATCATGAAGATCTATTCCGCTCATGGAATCCACGATTTCATCATCTGCTGCGGCTACAAGGGCTACGTGATCAAGGAATACTTCGCAAACTATTTTCTGCACATGTCCGATGTCACCTTCGACATGCAGGAGAACAGGATGCAGGTGCACCAACGCTATGCAGAGCCTTGGAAGGTCACGCTGGTCGATACGGGCGAGGACACGATGACCGGCGGCCGTCTTAGGCGAGTCGCCGAACACCTTCAGGGCGAGCAGGATTTTTGCTTCACCTACGGCGATGGAGTGAGCGACATCGACATCACACGGCTGATCGAGTTCCATCGTGCCAACAAACTCAAGGCAACATTGACCGCGACCTTGCCGCCCGGACGATTCGGCGCGCTGGAATTGCGCGACGAGAAGGTCGTGGCCTTCCAAGAAAAGCCCAAGGGCGATGGCGGGCATATCAACGGTGGTTTCTTCGTGCTGTCGCCCTCAGTGATCGACTACGTCACTGACGACCGTACCATTTGGGAACGTGAACCGCTGGAGCGACTGGCCGCGGAAAACCAACTCGGAGCCTACAAGCACGACGGCTTCTGGCAACCCATGGACACTCTCCGCGACAAGACCTACCTTGAAGACCTGTGGCAGAGCGGCAAGGCCCCATGGAAGGCTTGGACATGAGCGGCTCGTTCTGGTCCGGCAAGCGCGTCTTTCTGACTGGCCACACAGGTTTCAAAGGCTGCTGGCTGGCGCTGTGGCTGGCGAAGCAGGGCGCACACGTGACGGGCTACGCGCTCGCCGCTGACACGAGGCCTAGTCTCCATGCACTGACGGGCGAAGCCGGCGCTGCCGAATCCATTATCGCGGACATCCGCGATCTGGAAAGGCTGCGCAAGGCCATGCACGGCTCTCACCCCGACGTTGTCTTCCATCTGGCCGCTCAACCGCTCGTGCGTCGATCGTATGCCGATCCCGTCGAAACATATTCGACCAATGTCATGGGAACCGTCCATCTGCTGGAGGCCGTGCGTTCCTGCGATTCGGTCCGAGCCGTGCTGGTGGTGACGAGCGACAAGTGCTACGAGAACCGCGAATGGCAATGGGGTTACCGCGAGAACGAACCCATGGGGGGCTACGACCCCTATAGCAACAGCAAGGGTTGCGCAGAGCTAGTCTGCGCCTCCTATCGTTCGTCCTTCTTCAACCCGGACCGCCATAACGAGCATGGCGTCGCACTGGCTACCGCGCGGGCGGGCAACGTCATTGGCGGCGGCGATTGGTCCGAAGATCGATTGCTTCCCGATCTTCTGCGTGCCTTCGGCCAAAATCGCGCTGCCGATATCCGTAACCCGTCGGCGATCCGCCCGTGGCAACACGTGCTCGAACCCCTCCGAGGCTACATGATGCTTGCGGAGAACCTTTACCAGCATGGGCCGGCCTGGGCTCAGGCCTGGAATTTCGGTCCAAACGACTCGGACGCGAAGCCTGTGAGCTGGATTGCGGACCGGCTGGCCGACCTATGGGGTGGCACCGCAACTTGGCGCACCGACGCAGGCCCCGATCAACCTCATGAGGCTCGCTGGCTGAAGCTCGATTGCTCCAAAGCCCGCCAGACACTGGGCTGGGTTCCGCGTTGGGACCTTGAGCGGGGCTTGTCTGCCATTGTCGAATGGCAGCGCGCCTGGGCAGTTGGCCATGCCATGACCGACTTCACTCTGCAGCAGATAGCGACCTATGAAAGCAGCGCCAATGACTGAAATCTCATTCCAGAAGAACGAACTACGCAAGAAGATCCTGGCACTGGTAGCCGAGTACGGCGAACTGGATAGTAAGCCTCAGCCCTTTGTGCCCGGTGAAACGCTGGTGCCGCCATCGGGAAAGGTGATTGGCGCTCCCGAGATGCAGCTGATGGTCGATGCCTCGCTAGACGCCTGGCTCACCACCGGCCGCTTCAACGCCCTCTTCGAAAGCCGTCTCGCCGCCTTTCTTGGCGTCAAGCACCTAATCACGGTGAACTCCGGCTCCTCGGCTAATCTGGTGGCCTTCTCCACCTTGACTTCGCCTAAACTCGGCGACCGCGCAATCCGCCCCGGCGACGAGGTGATTGGAGTCGCAGCAGGCTTTCCAACCACGGTCAATCCGATCCTGCAGTGCGGCGCGGTGCCAGTGTTTGTCGACGTCCAAATC
Source organism: Variovorax sp. HW608 (assembly GCF_900090195.1). NCBI lineage: Bacteria > Pseudomonadati > Pseudomonadota > Betaproteobacteria > Burkholderiales > Comamonadaceae > Variovorax > Variovorax sp. HW608. The sequence continues at coordinate 3,632,406 of NZ_LT607803.1, read as the reverse complement.
CCAACCTACAACATTGACCCCGATCTGCTGGAGGCAGCCATCGGGCCGCGCACCAAGGCCATCATGCTGGCACACACCTTGGGCAATCCATACAACCTGAAGGTCGTCAAGGCTGTCTGCGAGAAACACGGCCTGTGGCTGGTCGAAGACTGCTGCGACGCGCTGGGTTCGCGTTACGAGGGCCAGTTGGTTGGCACCTTCGGCGATATTGGCACCTTGAGCTTCTATCCGGCCCATCACATCACCATGGGAGAGGGCGGGGCCGTATTCACCAACAACGACGAACTGCGGCTAATTGCCGAGTCCGTCCGCGACTGGGGCCGCGACTGTTACTGCGCTCCAGGCAAAGACAACACCTGCGGTAAACGCTTCTGCTGGAAGTTGGGCGACCTCCCCGAGGGCTACGATCACAAGTACACCTATTCCCACCTTGGCTACAACTTGAAGATCACCGACATGCAGGCCGCATGCGCCCTAGCCCAGCTTGATCGACTGGAGGGGTTCATAGCAGCACGCAAGAAGAACTTCGATTACCTGAAGGAGCGTCTGCGGGGCGCCGAGGAGTTCCTTGAGCTACCCGAAGCCACTCCTGGCTCGGAGCCGTCCTGGTTCGGCTTCCCTATCACCCTGCGCGAGGCAGCCAATACGCGACGGGTCGACTTGCTGACCTACCTTGACCAACAGAAGGTTGGGACGCGGCTACTCTTCGCCGGCAATCTCCTGCGCCAACCGTACATGATCGGACGCAACTACCGTGTGGTCGGCGAACTCAAGAACACCGATCGCATCATGAACGATACCTTCTGGGTCGGTGTCTATCCTGGTCTGACGGAGCCGATGCTCGATCACACCATCGAGAGCATTGAGACCTACCTTGGCCTTCGATTCGACTGAATCCGTTGGACCGGTGCCGCGGTCCGATCTCGACGAATTGTTGAGAGGAACCTCGCCGCAGGTATGGGAAGCCCTGCGCCACCAATCGATGCTCATCACCGGTGGAACGGGCTTCGTTGGCAAGTGGCTACTCGAAGCTCTTCTGCATGCCGACCGGGAATTCGAACTCGGGCTAACGTTGAGCGTACTCACGCGCGACCCCAACCGGTTCGGACGCTCGAGCGCGCACCTCGCACACGCGGCACCAGTCGACGTGATCCGCGGCGACGTCTGCGATTTTGAGGTTGCAAATCGAACCTTCTCCTCGATCATTCATGCGGCGCTGCCGGTGAGCGCGCCCAATGCGTCAGGAGACGACCTGGCGCAACTTGCCGAAGCCGGTACACGGCGGGTCTGCGAAGTCGCAGCGTCAAGCGGTGCGGGCCGTCTCCTTCACATCAGTTCGGGCGCGGTCTATGGCCCCCCCCGGAATGAATTGCCGCTGATGGAAGAGTCGCACTGGAACGAATCGCAGGTGAACGAATACACTCGGGCGAAGCGTCTCGCAGAGACTGTTGTACGAGAACAATGGCCGTTCGAGGTCGTGATTGCGCGGTGCTTCGCCTTCATTGGTCCGGCCATGTTGCCGTCAAGCGGTTCGGCGGCGGCCCAATTCATAGAAAGCGCTGCGCTTGGCCAGGGCATCGTCGTACACGGCACCGGCGAAACGCTTCGCAGCTACCAATATGCGAGCGACATGGCTCGCTGGCTTCTGACCTGCCTAATACTAGGCAGACCGAGCCGCGCGTACAACGTCGGGCACGCCAGCGGCGTCACTATCGCTCAGCTCGCATGCCAAGTGACGCGACTGGCAGCCCTTGAGACCGACGTGCGCATCGAGGGCCATGCGACATCGGGCCTGGCCAGCGCCCGCTACCTTCCGGACGTGCACCGCGCGGAACGCGAACTGGGCTTGCACAATTCGGTGGATCTTCAAGATGCAATCCTACGCACCCTGGCATGGCGAAAAGCGAATTGCATGTACCCGTAGAGCTCACATGAAACCTCGATTCAACCCCTCCAGCCTACGAAAGACAGTGATCGAGATGGCTTACGCCGGAAACGCCGTACATCTCGGCTGCGCGTTCTCCATCGTCGAGCTGTTGTCTTGCCTCTATCGTCGGCACATGCGCTATGACGAGGGCAATCCAGACCACTCTCAGCGCGACTATCTCGTGCTGAGCAAAGGGCACGGCGTGATGGCGCAATACGCTTGCCTGTACGAGCTTGGATGGCTGACCCGAGCAGACATTGACAACTACTTCCATGACGGGTCGCGACTCAAGGGCCTTTCCGACGCACACGTTCCTGGTTGCGAGGTCACTTCCGGCACTCTTGGGCACGGGCTGTCGGTTGGCGTCGGGCTGGCCTTGGCCGCGCAACGCAAGAAGTCTGGTCAGAAATGCTACGTGATCATTGGCGATGGAGAAATCAACGAAGGCCCGATCTGGGAAGCCATGCTGTTTGCTGCCCATGCGCAGCTCGACAACTTGATGGTCATCGTGGACGCCAATGGATTTCAAGCGATGGGCACGACCGACGAGGTGATGAAGCTCGGCGATCTGAGCGCGAAATTTGCCGCATTTGATTTCGACGTACTGTCGGTGAACGGACACGATATGGATGCAATATCCAACGCCATCGACGCGCTCGAGTCGCGCAAGAACGGCTACCCAAAGGCACTGATCGCGGCGACGGTGAAGGGCAAAGGTGTCTCGTACATGGAGAATGTCAACGCTTGGCACTATTCGCGACTCAATCCTGAGCTCTATGCGCAGGCAATGACCGAACTTGAAGGAGCAAGCGAATGAGGGCTGCTTTCTCCAATGCACTGGTGGAAGCTGCAACGAAGGACGAGCGCGTCATACTGCTCACCGGCGATCACGGCTATGCGCTTTTCGACGAGTTTCGCAAACGCTGTCCTAGTCAGTACGTCAACGCGGGCATCGCGGAACAGAACATGGTCGGCGTGGCTGCGGGATTGGCGAAAGCCGGATTCCGGCCTATTGTGTACGGACTGAGCGCGTTTGTCCCGATTCGGGTGCTGGAACAAATCAAGATCGATGTCTGCTACGAGCAGCTACCGGTCATATTCACTGGCGACGGCGCTGGCTTGGTCTACAGCACACTGGGCACGAGCCATCAGAGTTTCGAGGACATCGCGTGCTTGCGTTCTGTTCCGAACATCGAGATCATGTCGCCGTGCGATGCGCACGAGCTGACTGCCTGTATGCGTATGGCCCTCGAACAGGCGGGACCCGTTTATTTGCGCATGGGCAAGGCCGATGTCGGCGCGGTGCATGCAACCCAGCCGACGTTATCGCGCGGTGGACTGGTTCAGGTCCGCGAAGGTCGTCATCCGGTGACGCTCATTGCAACCGGCTCGATGGTCAAGACGGCGTGCACACTGGGTAGCGAAATCGACGCGCCGGTCTGGAGCGCGCCTTGGATCAAGCCGCTTGACGCCAGTCAGCTCGCGTTGCTTGCGTCATCGTCCCGAGCTTTCGTCACGCTCGAAGAGCACTCGGTGGCCGGCGGCCTCGGCGGTGCGGTACTCGAGGCTATCGCGGAGACCCACCCGATGCCAGTGCTGCGCATCGGCATTGGCGAGCGGTTCTCCGAAACCTGCGGCAGCTACGCGCATGCGACGCGCGAGCACGGCATCGACATTGGCTCGGTGCGCGATCGCATATCGCCCTTCGCGGCACGCTGGAAAGCACCTTGAGGTGCTGAACTCGCAACTGGTCCGCTTCCTCTTGGTTGGCGGGCTCAATACCATCGTCGGCTACGCGATCTTCGCCCTCTTCATCTGGGCAGGGCTTCGGTATCCGATCGCGATCGGCCTCGCGACGGTGCTGGGTGTCGCGTTCAATTTCCAGAGCACTGGAAGGCTTGTCTTCGGCGGCGCCCGCTGGTCACAACTCCTGCGCTTCGTCGCCGCCTATGCAGTTGTGTACCTTGTCAACATCGGCGCGGTCGCGCTAATGCTGCGTGCGGGACTGAACGTCTACATGGCCAACGCGATAGTTATCCTGCCGCTGGCGCTCATGGCTTTCCTGCTGCAGCGCAGATTCGTCTTTGGAGCCACATGAAACACATCACGGTCGTCACGCCCTGCTACAACGAAGAAGACAACGTGGAAGAGGTCTATCGCCAGACCCGTGCTGTCTTTGCCGACATCTCCGGCGTGACCTACTCCCACCTCTTCATTGATAACTGCTCGACCGACCGCACGCCCGATTTGCTGCGTGCCATGGCGGGTCAAGACCTGCACGTGCAGGTCATTCTGAACGCGCGCAACTTCGGCCATATCCGATCTCCCTACCATGGACTTCTGCAAGCGGACGGGGACGCGGCCATCCTCCTGGTGTGCGACCTGCAGGATCCGCCAGAGTTGATGAAGCAGTTCGTTGCCGAGTGGGCGGCTGGCGCTAAGCTGGTCATCGGCGTCAAGCCGAGTGCAGACGAGTCGGGAATGATGTTCGCTATTCGTCGCCTCTACTACCGGACGGTGACGCGCATCGCTGATGTCAAGCTAATCCAGAATTTCACTGGCTTCGGTCTCTACGACCGGACGGTCCTCGAGCAGCTGCGAAAAATCGACGATCCATATCCGTATCTACGCGGTTTGATCTCGGAGGTCGGGTTCGAGCCGGTACAGATCTCCTACAACCAGCCGCGCCGCAAGCGCGGCATCACGAAGAACAACTTCTATACGCTCTACGACATCGCAATGCTCGGCATCACCTCGCATTCGAGGGTTCCGCTGCGGATCGCGACGATGGCAGGATTCGTGCTGTCGGGACTGAGCCTCATGGTGTCGCTGGTCTATCTGGTACTCAAGCTGGTCTTCTGGAAGGAGTTTTCGGCAGGCACGGCGCCGATTCTGATTGGGATGTTCTTTTTTGCATCTGTCCAGTTGTTCTTCATCGGGCTTTTGGGTGAGTACGTTGGGGCCATCTTGACGCAGGTCATGAAGAGGCCGCTCGTGGTGGAGCGGGAGAGGATCAATATCGGGAAGGCGGCAGATGACTAGTCCTGCATCGCTACGCGTCGGTCTGACGCAAGTCGAGATCGATCGTCGGGATGCGTTTGTTGCCCTCGCGCTCGCAGTACTGTCCGCCCTGCTCGGCTGGCAACTCATCGGCGGGAGTCACTTCGATTGGCACGTCCCTCTCTTGTATGGACGCGACTCGCTTCTCCATTTGGTCTTCATCAAGCGATTGATCGATGGGCACGGCTATTTCTTGAACGATGCCCAAGGATTTCCGGTCGGCTCCGAACTGTATGACTTTCCAGGATCGGACGGAGTGAGTTTGGCTGCCCTCTGGGCACTCGGACGAGCGACTGGAAGCGCACCGATGGCGCTAAACATCTACTATGTCCTGGGGTTTCCGCTGGCCGCGATGTCGGCCTATCTCGTTTTTCGCAAGTTATCCGTCACCAGAGCAACGTCGGCAGCCTTTTCGCTTCTGTTCGCGCTAGCGCCGTTTCACTTCCTCCGACTGGAGCATCTCTACTTCACGTGGTATTTCACGATCCCGATCTTTGTCTGGTATGGCTTGCGAGTCTGTAGCACCCTCGTCGCGTCAAGGAAGCTAGCTGGCAATCGCCGCACTTGGCTAGCCTGGATTTCCACGCGGGGTAGTTGGGCTAACAGAGGGGCCTGTTGCTGAGCTCCACAAGGCTACGCCGACATGCGCAAGGAATGGCCGTTCCACCAGGGGATGGAAACCGGAGTATTGAGCAATCCGGAAGCGAGGATGATGGGCAAGTGGGCGCGGCGGTGGAAGTGGACCTGGACCTCGGAGTCGGTGACTGAGACGTCGGCGGGCGTGTCGATAAGGTCACGGAAGATGTGGCGAGCCTGGGCATCGGCGTAGCCGCGCATGCGACGCGCCAGCAGCCGGTACAGGCCACTGGCGATGACCAGCAGGGTCATGTCGAAGTCCACTTTCATTCCGACTGCCGAGGACAACGCATCCATGTGAAAGAAGCGAACGGCGTCGGACAGGGCGTTCTCGATGAGCATGCGCTGGGCGTAGCGGGTGAGCAGCTTGGCGTGAGAGGTGTCACGGTCGTTGGTCAGGAGGATCGTGGGCTGTTCGTGGCCGAGATCGACGACGAAGAGCTGACGCAAGGTGGCGCCGGCCAGGCTGATCGACTGCTCGAACACGCGAGGGTTCTTGAACTTGCGGGCGGGCACATCGAGACTGACCCGGCGCCAGGCCGAGGCGGGAAGATCGTCCACCTCCTGCAGCAGCGCCGCAGAGCGGCGACGCAGCGTCATGAAGGTGATGCCCATCTGGTCCAGGCGCGCCAGGTGGGCGTAGGTGGTCAGGCGCGAATCGAACACCAGATGCCGCGGGAGCTCACCGTGCTGACGCTTCCAGAACTCGATGAAGCGGAAGATTTCTTCGGCCTCCTCGCCCTTGCGCAGATCGGCATTGGAGTAGCAGAAGGCGCGACCGCTGGCGTCCTGCGCGAGGAAGGCCAGCACGCTGGGTTGCGCGCGACTGCGTGCGGACACGAAGTGGCGCTGGACCTGGGGATCGTCGCCGTAGTACGGCACCGAGTGGAAGTCGAGGTTGAACGAGCGGGCATCGAACAGATGCTCCTCGGTGACGGCGCGGTGCCAGGCCCCCAGCAGCGAGACGGTGCGCTCACGTTCGACGCGAGAGGAATACTCGCACAAGTAGCTCTTCTTGGGCACGACGTTCAGGCCGCAGAACAGGGCCAGGCCCGGATCGGTGACGAAGGCCATGACATGGCTCTTGCGCTCGATCGACCACAGCTTGAGCGCGAGTGCGCAGCGCAGTGCGTGAGACGAGGGGATCATCCTGGAGCCGGGCAGCTTGGCGCGCGCGGCGATCTCCTCGAACTGCAGGCGCACCAGATCGGGCAGGAAGAGGAGCAAGCCCCCGCAGCGCGTGGTGAACTGCGTGCCCGGGCGTAGCGCGAACTCGCGCACATCGGCCACGGCTTCGGCGATGGGCCCCAGCCGATCGAGTCGCTCGTCGTCGCCGCGCCGCGGCAGCGGCGCGAACCCCTCCTCGCGCAGCACCTCGCGCACGGCGGTGGGACTCAGGGGCGTGCCGTGCGCCTTGAGGGCCTGGCTGATCTCGTAGACCGAATGGTTCTGCTTGCGCAGGGCGACCGCCAAGTCGTGAGCCTTGGACTTGTGCGGCTGGGTGCGCGGACCATGGCTGGGAGAGGCGAAGAACTGCGGATCGGGATCGCGGCGGAACTGATGGCACAGCACACGGAAGGACCCTGGCGTGTAGCCGAAGGCGCGGGCGACTTCGTGGGAGGGGTGACCTTCGACGAAGAAGGCGCGAAGGGCTTCGTACTGTCGCTGGCGGGGATGGGAGGGCTCGGCGAAGAATCGTCGGATATCTGTTATGTCTTTAGGTACGCCTATACCCATAAAAGCATTGTTGTACATACATACAGCCATGTCAACAAGAATCTCCCCCGAACCAGTGAAGATCGCTCAAAAAGTCAAGCTGCATGCGGCTGGGCAGGTGATCTGCCCGTGGCTGGCGCGAGCCATGCACAAGCGCAGACGGCCCCGCATGGGGGCCGTCTGGCCTATGGGTGGGCGCGCACAAATTGCTAACGCTGGAGGGCTCCTGGCCACTCGGGCGCGCGAGCAAGAACTGGTCTGCCCTATCGAGCAGCGTTAGCCAAAAAGTGGTGCGTGGAAATCCAGGCTAGTTGACTTCACAGTCCTCGCCGCGAGTGCATCGCTGGGTATCTACTATGCATTCTTCGGCGCCATTATCGTTGCGCTTTCCGGCCTCTACGGCTACTTGCGGGACCGCGTTCTATCGCCCTTGGTGCACGCAGCGGTCCTGATCGCATTTGTCATGGCCGGCGTGCTGATCAACATCGCCCCAAATCTGTTCTACATCATTGAGAACGGGCGCAACCCCGCCGTCGCTCAGCGAAGCGCGATGGAAACCGAGATCTATGGCCTGAAGATTGTGCAATTTCTGCTTCCCCGGAAGGACCACAGGCTGCCTCTACTCGCTGATGTAGCCAAAAACTATGCCGACACGTTTCCGCTCGTCAATGAGAATTTGAGCGCTTCATTCGGCTTCGTCGGAAGCTTCGGGTTCTTGCTCCTCGTCTATGTGGCATTGACTCCACGTCGGACCGAGGCGGGCTCAGCTCACGCTTCGAGGCAACTTGCTTTCATTGCTGTCGCGCTCGTGATGATCGCGACCGTTGGCGGCTTTTCATCGCTCTTTGCACAGTTCGTTTCGCCGTTGATCCGCGCCTGGAACCGCGTCAGCATATTCATCGCCTTCATGTCACTTACTGCAATGGCGCTGGCGTTCGACTCGATCTTCGCCCGCCGCTGGAGACCGGCCCCTACTTTCGTCGCAGCCACGTTGGTAGCGCTCTTTGGCGTGTGGGACCAGACGGCCTCCGTCGACCTAGCCCGCCTCAAGGCAAGGCGGGAAGAATTTCGCGCCGATCAAGACTTCATGTCCAATCTTGAGAAGCATCTGGCCGCCGGCAGTGCCATCTATCAACTGCCCTATATGACATTTCCAGAATCACCACCGGTCCAGTCGTTAGGTAGCTACGATATGGCGAAAGGCTACCTGCATGCTGACAACCTTCGATGGAGCTTCGGTGCGACCGCTGGTCGTCGCGGCGATGATGTTTTTGAGGGGCTATCCCATCTGCCGATAAGCACGCAGATCGAACTGCTCAATTACATGGGCTTTCAGGGAATCTATGTCGATCGAAGGGGGTATGCCGATCACGGAATCGATCTGGATGCAGAAATCCGGAAGGCGACAGGCGAGGTACCGATGCTGCAGCCGGGCGTAGGGCTCGCCTTCTACCCTCTTCCGCGACGAGACAAGCATGTGCATCTCTCACCAGAAGCCGAGAAAGCGAGGAAGACTCTTGGCATTGTCCGGGAGGGCGGGAAACTCACCTTCGACGGCACTTCACCATTCGACATTGATTTCACCCGTTCCGTGGCGACTCAGTTCCGGTCCTCCTCGGGACTCTACAAGGCCGAGTCTTGGGGATCCTGGACCATGGGCTCGACAGTGACGGTAAGACTGAAGGAGCAGTTACCGCGGGACTTTGTCTTACAGCTGACGGCAAGGGGCTTTGGTCCGAATCTGGGTGCTCCTGCGACTGTCACCGTGGACGACGTGACTCGCTCCTTCGTTCCGGGTCCGCAATTCCAGCGATTCGACCTGCCCTTTTCGACAAACGAGAGTACCGACACTATCGTCATCACAGTTCCGCACCCTGCCGTACCCAAGGACCTCGGAATCAATGCCGACACACGCCTGCTCGGCCTCGGGCTCCTCGATTTGAAAGTTGTCGCGCAGCACTAGGCCGAGCTTTGAAGACTGAAGCTCGGCAGAGCGAGCATTGGCGCGGGTTCGCGCCTTTTTTTGGGCCGATTGTGTTCCCATGTAAATGGTGTATGTTTTCCTTGTAAATACGGCTTCATTGAATACCATGTAACGCATGTACATCGAGACCGTCCCCAACCGCAACTCCCCGCCCGCCGTGCTGCTGCGCGAGGGCTATCGCGAAGGCGGCAAGATCGTCAAGCGCACCCTGGCCAACCTGTCGCACTGGGATGCGCAACTGGTCGAGCACTTTCGCCTCCTGCTCAAGGGCGGCGTGGCCGTCGAGTCGCTCGACGCGGTCATGACCATCGAGCGCAGCTTGCCCCACGGCCATGTGGCCGCCGTGCTCGGCGCGGCGCGCGCCTGTGGGGCCGAGAAGTGGTTTGCCAGCGCGCCCGAGCAGTTGCGATCGGTGCTGCTGGCCATGCTGTGCGCACGCGTGCTGGGACCCGCTTCCAAGCTCGCCACGCATCGCATGCTGCACGACGACACCGCCACCAGCTCGCTGGGCCGCGTGCTGGGCGTGCGTCAATGCCAGGCCGATGACCTGTACCGCGCCCTGGACTGGCTGCACGAGGCGCAGCCCACCCTGGAGCGGGCCTTGGCGCGCAAGCACCTGGTGGGCAGCACGCTGGTGCTGTACGACCTCACCTCGACCTGGCTGACGGGACACTGCTGCGAGCTGGCCGCCCGGGGCCATTCACGCGACGGCAAGCGTGACGATCCGCAGATCGTCTTCGGGCTGGTGTGCACGAGCGAAGGCTGCCCGATCGCGGTGGAGGTGTTCAAGGGCAACACGGCTGACCCGGCCACGGTGGCCTCACAGGTGGCCAAGCTCAAGGAGCGCTTCGGCAT